>NZ_BBRX01000075.1 GCF_000829675.1 Acinetobacter rudis | reverse complement strand
CTGCATTGCTGACAAATTCCAGAGATTTCAATAATACTGAGGTGTGTGCTGAATTGATCAGATTGAGCGAGTAGCGCGAGTTGTTGGGTTAATCCTGGAGATGAACCTTCTTTGACAGTTTGGCATTGGGTACAAATCAGAAATGCTGCCTGATGCCCTTCACGAGGATGACAACAGGGGATATAGGCATTGATTGAGGTAAGGCGGTGAATTAGGCCTTTTTCAAGTAAAAAATCAAGTGTTCGGTAAACTGTTGGCGGTGCAGCAGGGCGTTCTGTATTACTTTTTAAGCGGGCCAGAAGGTCATATGCACCAACAGGTGCAGCTGCATTTAAAATCAGTTCAAGTACTTCTTTGCGTAAAGGGGTGAGTTTTGCACCAACAGCAGCACATAGCTGCTCAGCTTCAGCCAAGCGGCTTGGTGTATCCTGATGATCATGTACGCCATGCAGTGTTTCATGGTTACCATGTAAACAATGACTCATAAAGAACCTCAAAACTCAAAAAATAATTAATTTAAAATCAATGATCAAGCCCACAATAATGCAATAAATGATGTAATGGGCATAGGTGTTTTTTTACTTCTGTTATAATATAACATGAAAAATGTCTTGGTGTTTTAATTATGTCACGCTTTGCTGTAATGCTTTTGAGTATCTTGTTCAGTGCTCCAATTTGGGCACAGGGAACTCTATTGGTCTCAACGCATCCGATTTATTTAATTGCAAAGCATGTAACACAAGGCATTGAAGAGCCAAAGTTGTTGCTGGATAAACAAACAGGGCATGATGTGCAGTTAACACCAGCAAATCGTAAAGCAATCCAAGATGCAGAGTTAATTATTTGGTTAGGTAAAGCACACGAAGCGCCTTTAGAACGAGTGTTCAATCAAAATAAAAAAGCGATTGCTCTATTGGACTCCGGCATTATTCAGACCTTACCGCTGCGTAATACGCGTGGTGTTGCATTACACGACACAATCGACACACATGTCTGGCTTGATCCAAACAATGCTGTGCGTATCGGCTTTTTTATCGCAGCCTTACGTTCACAACAATATCCAAAAAATAAACAGGCGTATTGGGCAAATGCTCGTCAGTTTGCTAAAGAGCTAACTCAAATGTCGCAAAAAGTAAATGCTTCTGCAAACGCTAAACCTTATTGGGCTTATCACGATGCTTACCAGTATTTAGAACGTCCTTTGAACCTGAAATTTGCTGGTGCTCTCACAGATGATCCGCATGTTGCTCCAACACTAAGCCAAGTTAAGTATCTGAATGACAACAAAAACTATAAAACAATGTGTTTGTTGGCTGAGGCAAGCGTGAGTGCAAATCAATACCAAAAATTGGGCAGCACAGTGTTTCAATCAGTAGATGAAAACTTAACCCAATATCAAAGTTTTCTGACTGCTTGGCAGGATTTATCGAAGAAAGTTATTGGTTGTGTTAATAAGATGCAGAAATAACGAAAATTTTTATTTGAAATTATCATGCTAGCTTAAAGCTTTACTGGCTAAAAAAACTCGACTAAGGTCGGGAAAAGATTGCATGTTTAGGGGGCTAACTCTATAATGCCCACGATTAAAACGATCATCAGCAAAACTTGTCAAGCAGCGATGCTGTGAGTAGATAAAAAATGAGCCGACCTAATCGCTTGATAGACCGACGATTGGCGAAAGCTTTGGTCTTTTTACAAGCATTCATGATCCCGATTGCCGCATTCATTGCTTGGATTGTCAAAGATGCAAACGCCGCTTTAAGTGCTGCTTTAGGTGCTTTTGTATGCTGGCTAGCAAGTTGCTATTTTTCTTGGCAGTCCTTCCGCAGTGCGGGGGCACAGGCATCGCGTCAAATCCTATCGAACATGTATCGAGGATTGATCGGAAAGTTTGCTATTGTGGTCGTGGGATTTATTTTGATTTTAAGCAACGTCAAACCGTTGTCTGCTGTAGCGTTATTCGGTGGTTTTATACTCGTACAAAGCATGTCTTGGATTGCGCCGTATTGCATATCCAAACAACAGAAACGAGCGTAAAGCAGGCAGAAATTGAAAAGTTTTTTTTGGAGTTGGTGAGATATCATGCATGAACTGACATCAACTAACTCCAGTTTTGTATTTGACATTGACCAGGTGTGATTTATGGCTGCTGAAGAACATGCCCTTACATCAACTGAGTATATCAAGCATCACTTGACCAACATGACTTACGGCAAGATGCCGGATGGTACATGGAAGTTGGCTGAAACTGCGAAAGAAGCTCAAGAGATGGGGTTCACTGCGATTCACTTGGATTCAATGGGTTGGTCTATAGGCCTAGGTTTGATTTTCTGTTTGTTATTCTGGACTGTAGCGAAAGCAGCAAATGCTGGCGTTCCTACTAAATTCCAGTCAGCAATCGAAATGATTATCGAGTTTGTAGATTCAAGCGTACGTGATACTTTTCACGGTAAATCACGATTGATTGCACCACTAGCACTCACCATTTTCGTGTGGATTTTCCTCATGAACTTGATGGATTTGCTCCCTGTAGATTTCGTCCCACATCTTGCTACTGTTATTGGTAGTAGTGTGTTTGGTATGGATCCACATAGTGTGTATTTCAAAATCGTACCAACTACAGATCCGAACGTCACTTTGGGGATGTCTCTTTCTGTATTCGCTCTTATCCTTTTCTACAGTATTCGTGAAAAAGGTATTAGCGGTTTCGTTGGTGAATTGGCGCTTAATCCATTCAACCCTAAGAATCCTGTTCTTAAAGCTTTGTTGATTCCGTTCAACTTGCTATTGGAACTTGTTACTTTTCTTGCACGTCCAATTTCATTGGCGCTCCGACTATTCGGTAATATGTATGCGGGTGAGTTGATCTTTATCTTGATCGCCCTTTTACCGTTGTGGATCCAATGGACATTGTCTGTGCCTTGGGCGATTTTCCATATTTTGATTATCACCCTGCAAGCCTTTATTTTTATGATGCTTACTATTGTTTATTTAAGCATGGCAAGCGAAAAACATTAATGGGATTGCCTAACTATCACATGATGGTTAGGTATAAATTTTTTAAATTTTAAATTGGTATATACCTAACCTCTGAGGAATTATCATGGAACTAGGTCTTGGTCTTGTTGCAATTGCAGCTGCTATCTTAATCGCTTTTGGTGCTCTAGGTACTGCAATTGGTTTTGGTCTTTTAGGTGGTCGTTTCCTAGAAGCTGTTGCTCGTCAACCTGAATTGGCTCCACAACTTCAAACTCGTATGTTCTTAATCGCGGGTCTTCTAGATGCTGTACCTATGATCGGCGTTGGTATTGGTTTGTTCTTCATCTTCGCAAATCCATTTGTAGGTTAATCAGCTTAATTCCTAAATTAAACCATTGAGGAATTTGCAATGAATATCAACCTCACATTGATTGGCCAAGCAATTGCATTTGCGATCTTTGTCGCATTCTGCATGAAGTTTGTATGGCCACCACTAATCAATGCGATTAGTGAGCGTCAGCGTCGTATCGCTGATGGCTTAAACGCTGCAGAAAAAGCGAAAGCTGATCTTGCTGATGCGCAAGCACAAGTTAAGCAAGAAATTGATGCAGCTAAAGCACAAGCAGGTCAATTGATCGAACAAGCGAACCGTCGTGCGGCTCAATTGATTGAAGAAGCGCGTACTCAAGCATCTGCTGAAGGTGAGCGTATTCGTCAACAAGCGAAAGAGTCAGTTGATCAAGAAATCAATACTGCTCGTGAAGAATTACGTCAACAAGTTGCTGCTCTTGCAGTTGCTGGTGCAGAGAAAATTCTGAACCAACAAGTTGACGCAGAAGCTCATAATGCCATGCTGAATCAGCTGGCTGCTAAACTTTAAGAGAGGCGAAATATGGCTGAACTCTTGACGTTGGCACGCCCGTATGCCAAAGCAGCATTTGCTTTCGCTTCTGAGCAAGGTGCAACTGACAATTGGTCGAATGCGTTACAAGTGCTCAGTGCTGCGGTGCAAGACGAAGCATTTTCCGCTTATCTTAGTCGCCCTGAGCTGACACCTGCTGAGCAGGTCAGTGTTTTTGCAAAACTTTTAGGTGATGATCTAAATGATGCAGTATCAAACTTTTTAGTTTTACTTGCTGAAAATGATCGTCTAGCTTTAATGCCTGAAATTTTTACTGAATACGAACAGCTTAAACTGCAAGATAACAATACAACTGACGTTGTTATTGAATCAGCAATGGAACTTTCTGCTGAGCAAGTTGAAACATTGAGTGCAGCGTTGGCAAAACGCTTCAACAGTGTTGTAAACGTAAGCGTCACAGTAAACCCAGCATTAATTGCTGGTGTTGTTATTCGTGCAGGCGACCAAGTGATAGATGATTCTGCGCTTAACAAGCTTGAAAAAATGCGGACACGTCTTCTTGCTTAATTGGCTTGAATGAAGACTGAACTTATAAAAGATTGAGGTATAGCGCAATGCAACAACTGAATCCATCCGAGATCAGTGCGCTCATTAAACAGCGTATCGGCGATCTGGACACCAGCGCGACCGCGAAAACTGAAGGTACCATTGTTATGGTATCTGATGGTATCGTGCGTATTCACGGCCTTGCGGACGCAATGTACGGTGAAATGATCGAATTCGACGGCGGCTTATTTGGTATGGTACTGAACCTAGAACAGGATTCAGTCGGTGCCGTCGTTTTAGGTAACTACTTAAGCCTTCAAGAAGGTCAAAAAGCACGTTGCACAGGCCGTGTATTAGAAGTTCCGGTTGGTCCTGAACTTTTAGGTCGTGTTGTAGATGCTTTGGGTAACCCAATTGATGGCAAAGGTCCAATTGATGCAAAACTTACAGATGCTGTTGAAAAAGTAGCACCTGGTGTAATTTGGCGTCAATCTGTAGACCAACCTGTACAAACTGGTTATAAATCAGTAGATACAATGATTCCTGTTGGCCGTGGCCAACGTGAGTTGATCATTGGTGACCGTCAAACAGGTAAAACTGCAATGGCGATCGATGCGATCATTGCTCAAAAACAATCAGGCATTAAATGCGTATACGTTGCAATTGGTCAAAAACAATCAACAATTGCAAACGTTGTACGTAAGCTTGAAGAAACTGGCGCTATGGCGTACACAACTGTTGTTGCAGCTGCTGCTGCAGATCCTGCAGCAATGCAGTATCTTGCACCATATGCTGGTTGTACAATGGGCGAGTACTTCCGTGACCGCGGTGAAGATGCGTTGATTATTTATGATGACTTGTCTAAGCAAGCAGTTGCTTATCGTCAAATCTCATTACTTCTTCGTCGTCCACCAGGTCGTGAAGCTTATCCAGGTGACGTATTCTATCTTCATTCACGTCTACTTGAGCGTGCTTCTCGCGTATCTGCTGACTATGTTGAGCAATTCACTAAAGGTGAAGTTAAAGGCCAAACTGGTTCATTAACTGCATTACCGATTATTGAAACTCAAGCGGGTGACGTATCTGCATTCGTACCAACGAACGTAATTTCGATTACTGATGGTCAGATCTTCTTAGAAACATCATTATTCAACGCAGGTATTCGTCCTGCTGTGAACGCGGGTATCTCTGTATCGCGTGTTGGTGGTTCTGCTCAAACGAAGATCATCAAAAAATTGTCTGGTGGTATCCGTACTGCTTTGGCGCAATACCGTGAATTGGCAGCATTTGCTCAGTTCGCTTCTGACCTTGATGAAGCAACTCGTAAGCAACTTGAACATGGTCAACGTGTAACTGAATTAATGAAGCAAAAACAATATGCTCCATATTCAATTGCTGACCAAGCTGTTTCAATTTATGCATCTAACGAAGGCTATATGGCTGACGTAGAAGTGAAGAAAATCGTAGACTTTGATGCTGCGTTGATCTCTTACTTCCGTTCAGAAAAAGCAGCGTTAATGCAACAAATCGATGAAACTGGTGATTATAACAAAGACATCGAAGCTGCAATTAAAGCAGGTATTGAAAGCTTTAAAGCGACTCAAACTTACTAATTTCAACTTATGTAGTTAGTTATGGTTTGGTTCACGGATCAACCTTCGGAAGCTCGAAAGGGCTTTCGAATACTAGGTTAAGCGTATGGCAAACTTAAAAGAAATTCGCGCCAAAGTAGCTAGTATCAAGAGCACGCAAAAGATTACTCGAGCGATGCAAATGGTAGCAGCTTCTAAGATGCGTCGTGCGCAAGAGCGCATGGCTCAGGGCCGTCCGTATGCCGAAAATATGCACCGTGTAATTGCTCATTTGGTTCAAGCGAATCCTGAATATAAACATCGTTATATGGTTGAACGCCCTGTAAAACGCGTTGGCTATATCATTGTTTCTTCAGATCGTGGTCTTGCTGGTGGTTTGAACATTAACCTGTTCAAAAAAGTGGTTAAGCACGTACAACAGCAACAAGAGCAGTCAATTGAAGTTCAATTTACTTTGATTGGTCAAAAAGCGGTTTCGTTTTTTAAAAACTACGGCGGTAAAGTACTTGGAGCAGCGACCAATATTGGTGATGCACCAAGTCTTGAACAGTTAACTGGTTCTGTACAGGTGATGTTAGACGCATTTGATAAAGGCGAATTAGATCGTATTTATCTTGTGTCAAACGGCTTTGTTAATGCCATGACTCAAAACCAAAAAATCGAGCAACTTGTTCCTTTAGCTGCGGCTGATACGGGCGAGGATCTTAACCGTCAATATGGTTGGGATTATCTATATGAGCCAGAAGCTGAAGAGCTTTTAAATGGCTTATTGGTTCGATACATTGAGTCTATGGTTTATCAAGGTGTGATTGAGAACATCGCATGTGAGCAGTCTGCTCGTATGGTTGCAATGAAAGCTGCAACTGATAACGCAGGTGATCTTATCAAGAACCTACAACTCATTTATAACAAGCTGCGTCAAGCCGCGATTACTCAGGAGATTTCTGAGATCGTTGGCGGTGCCGCTGCCGTTTAACATTATTTTGAATTGAGGAGACAGCAATGAGTAGCGGTCGTATCATTCAGATCATCGGCGCGGTTATCGACGTCGAGTTTGAACGCAACAGCGTTCCTAAGATCTATGACGCTCTCCAAGTTGACGGTACTGAAACTACTTTAGAAGTTCAGCAACAACTTGGTGATGGCGTAGTTCGTACCATCGCAATGGGATCTACAGAAGGTCTTAAACGTGGTCTAAACGTAACGAATACTGGTGCACCTATTTCTGTACCTGTAGGTACAGCATGTTTAGGTCGTATCATGGACGTTCTTGGTCGCCCAATCGACGAAGCTGGTCCTGTTGCAACTGAAGCGCGTTTACCGATTCACCGTCAAGCACCTTCTTATGCTGAACAAGCTGCTTCTACTGACCTTTTAGAAACTGGTATTAAAGTCATTGACTTACTTTGCCCGTTTGCTAAAGGTGGTAAAGTTGGTTTATTCGGTGGTGCCGGTGTTGGTAAAACTGTAAACATGATGGAATTGATCAACAACATCGCGAAAGCTCACTCAGGTTTATCTGTGTTTGCTGGTGTTGGTGAGCGTACTCGTGAAGGTAACGACTTCTATCACGAAATGAAAGATTCTAACGTTCTTGACAAAGTAGCAATGGTTTACGGTCAGATGAACGAGCCACCAGGTAACCGTTTACGCGTAGCGTTAACTGGTTTGACTATGGCTGAATATTTCCGTGACGAGAAAGACGAAAACGGTAAAGGCCGTGACGTATTGTTGTTCGTTGACAACATTTACCGTTACACATTGGCGGGTACTGAAGTATCTGCTCTTCTAGGTCGTATGCCATCTGCGGTAGGTTACCAACCAACGCTTGCAGAAGAGATGGGTGTTCTTCAAGAACGTATTACGTCTACTAAGTCTGGTTCGATTACATCTATCCAAGCGGTATATGTACCTGCCGATGACTTAACGGATCCATCACCTGCGACTACATTTGCTCACTTAGATGCAACTGTAGTATTGAGCCGTGACATCGCATCTTCTGGTATCTATCCAGCGATCGATCCACTTGACTCAACTTCACGTCAGTTAGATCCACTTGTTGTTGGTGCTGAGCATTATGAAATTGCACGTTCTGTACAGAACGTATTGCAACGTTATAAAGAGCTTAAAGACATCATCGCAATCTTGGGTATGGACGAGTTAGCTGAAGAAGACAAACTTACTGTATACCGTGCACGTAAGATCCAGCGTTTCTTCTCTCAACCGTTCCACGTAGCTGAAGTGTTTACTGGTGCTCCTGGTAAACTTGTACCACTTAAAGAAACAATTCGTGGCTTTAAAGGTCTTCTAGCTGGTGAATACGATCACATCCCAGAACAAGCGTTCTATATGGTTGGTGGTATTGACGAAGTAATTGCTAAAGCTGAGAAACTCTAATTTAAGGAGATCATCTCATGTCGACTATGCAATGTGATGTTGTAAGTGTTAAAGAGTCTTTGTACTCAGGCACTGTGACAATGCTTATCGCAAAAGGCGCAGGTGGTGAATTAGGTATTATGCCTGGTCATGCTCCACTTGTGACTTTGCTTAAGCCGGGCGCAATTCGCGTTCTGCTTGAAAATGGTACAGAAGAATTAATCTATGTATCTGGTGGTGTTCTAGAAGTTCAACCGCATGTGGTTACGGTACTTGCAGATACTGCAACTCGTGCCGAAAACCTAGATGAAGTTGCAATTATTGAAGCACGTAAAAATGCTGAACAATTGCTTGCGAATCAAAAAAGCGATTTGGACTCTGCTGCTGCTTTGGCTGCTCTTGCAGAAACTGCTGCTCAGTTGGAAACCATCCGCAAAATCAAAAACCGCGCTCAATAAGACGCAGTTCGAGATTGGAAAAGCCACCGTTAGGTGGCTTTTTTTTATGCTACATTCTGATTTAAGCGTGATCTAGATGGTGTTACAAGCTTTAAGAATCTGAAGATTTATTTTTTGGAATTAAAAGTGCACCGAGTTCTAAGATATTATTCTGCAGACTATTTATCTGCTGCTGCAACTGATCTAAATTTTCTTCACTGAGATCCATTTCACCATTAAATATCGATGACTTGAGCAGTTGGTTGTTGGCGCTGATCATTTGCTGACGAACTTGATGGACTTCTTTACTTTTTAATTCTAAGTTAGCTAGATCTTGATTCATTTTAGTAAACTGCTGCTTAAGCGCAGTAATATTCTTGGCAACTACAGTTGGATTATTATCTTGTAAAGCTTGCTGTAAGTTTTCTTGATCTTGTTTAATCTTGTCAAAGTAACTACTGGTATTGCTTTTTAACTCAGCAACATCGCGAACGATATATAGCATGTTGCCACTTTTAATCTCTGAATTTTCTGCGTTATCAGCCGAGTTTTGAGTATCTTTTGCAGTAGACTCATCAGATGATGGGCTACAACCAGCAAGACCCAATGTAAATACAAAGAGCAATAATGAAAGTTGGCGAGGGTGAACAAGGTGCTTCATAAACAGTATCTTTAATCTCTAGACTTCCCCACTATAGAGCCGAAGTATGGATAAAAATACAAAAATTGCAAAGTTATAACAGTTATCTAATCTATGAACTAATTTTGTGACCATTGTTTTCTCTAGGGATAACAATGGTCGGCTAAATTTAATTTTTTATTTAGCGAGTTCATCACGAATTGCTTCTAGCAGGCTTGGATCATCTGCGGTGATATCTGGTGCAAAACGTGCAACCACTTGCCCATTTTTATTGACCAAGAATTTCTCAAAATTCCATAGAACTTCAGGAACAGGATTAGGTGTTAGGCCGTACTCAACAAGATCTTTCCACCAAGGGCCTTCACCAATACGTTCAGGAATAGCTTTAATTAATGTTTCATAGAGTGGGTGTTTGTCTTCACCCGCTACAGAAATTTTCGCGAATAATGGAAAGTGAACATCATAGCTTAGAGAGCAAAATTGTTGAATTTCCTCATTTGTACCAGGCTCTTGTTCTAAAAAGTTATTGGCTGGAAAGCCTAAAATTTGTAGACCTTGATCTTTCTTCTCTTGATAGAGTTTTTCTAAGCCTTCATATTGTGGTGTAAGTCCACATTTTGATGCCACATTGACTAAAAGTAATACCTGTCCCTGATACTGGTTTAAATTAATTTGTTCACCTGAAATCGTATTGACAGGAATGTCATAGATAGATTGCATATTTGTCTACTTAAAAGGTTAAATTGACTAATGTTGTAACCTGAATATTGCCGAACTACAAGAATAATCACACGATTTTTGTATGCCAAATATGACAAAATTTACGCTTAATTTAAGTTCAAGCACCCGCAGCAGAAATACTTTTCTCCATAGCTCTATAAGTATTTTCAAGTTCGCTTTGAGCCTCTTTTAGCTTTTGTTGTAGGCTTTTTTGGCTGCTTTGATCTAGATTATTTTGTTGTTCAACTTTTTGATATTCAAGAGTAAGTTGATTAAAGCTCTTCAACTGAGTACGAAAACGATGAGCTTCAACACTTTTGAGGTCAAGTTCATTGAGCTCATGTTCATAGTGCTGGAACGATTGACGCTTTTGATCGAATAAGCGTTTAGAAGTTTCTGGATGACTCAGTTGATTTGCAGTGGCTTGAGTTTCTTCATCATCTATAGCGCGGAGTGCTTGCAGGCTTTGTAGCGCAGCTAAGGTCAGCAATATTATTTTGACTTAGCGGGGTGGTTTTGACCACAATTTCAGAATTTGGAGAAGGAGGATTTGCATCATCACATGCGCTGAGCATTAAAGCACTCACTAGGCAAAGTATAAATCTAAGATGTTTATGCATGTGACTAATATTTATATAAATTGTTAGATGAATAGTGGTCTTGAATTATACTACAGCGTCGTTAAAAAACCACGCTGTAGTGTGCTCGAAATTAAGAACCGAGTTTAGCTTTTAATGCTTGAGTTTCAGTGATTAACTCTTGTTGGATTGTTGTTGCTTTCTTTTGAAGCTCCATGATTTTGTTTTGATCAGGTTGGCCAGAAGTTGTCATTTTGATCATTTCTAAACTTGTGTCATTCGATGCTTTCATTTTTTGACGAATAGAGTCAACTTCAGTACTTTTAATTGTTAAAGCATCTAAGTCTTTGTTAAAGCCTTCGGTGAATTTTTCCATGCTTGCCATAGTTTCTTTAACAGCTTCTACACCACCAGTTTGTGCAGATTGCATAATTTTGTTTTGGAATTCTAAAGCTTCTTTTGCTTTAGCTGCACCAAGTGTTTCAATTGCAGCAAAGTCAGCTTTGATATCTGCAGTATTGTTGCTGCTGAGTTGAACAGCTGGAGTTGCTGCAGCTGTATCAGTTGCTTTTTTATCACATGCCGTAAGAGTAAGTGCTGTAGCACAAAGCGTTGCGATTAATATTTTTTTCATCGTGTATTCCTTCGAACATTATTGAATCAGAACATTTGCATGGAAAAATTAACTGTTTAATTCAGAAATAATATTTGCATACAAGTGTTCTTTAATTAAAGAGCAGTCCCATAATATTTGTTTTTCATACTTTTGGGTAGTTTTTAATGTTTAATTGGAATTTAGTGATACAGTTTGCTGCGATTCACGGAGTTGCGCTGGCGTCTGGCCAGTACGTCTTTTAAAGAAGTCGATAAAGCTTGAACTGTGCTGAAAACCAAGCTGATAGGCAATGCGCTTAATAGCAACGCCTTGCTGTAATTGATGAATAGAAAAAACGATTTTTACACGATTTCGCCATTCTGATAATGAGAGCTGTAATTGTTGTTGGCTCAGCCGCAGAATATGGCGCTCACTCAGTGGAAATTCAGTCAAAATTTGTTGCAAACTTTTTGTGAATTTTTCAGGGTCAGATAAGGCTTGCAGGATCGGCAGTAGCTGTGGGTGATCACTTTGAGGTAAGTATTGTTGGTGTGCTGGAGCAAATTGAAGTTGATCAAACAAGACCTGCAATAGATGCTGATGATAATCTGTATTTTGTTGAGGCTGCTGTTTAAGTCGTAATAACTCTGATACGGTTTGCCTGAAAAATGGCAAGATGCTTAAAGTACTGCATGAATTTGGTAATAAGTGACAGAGTGTAGGGTGAATTCTTATACAAATATAATGGGTCGAGTGATCTGCCAACGCCGTAGAACAATGAGTTGTTTGTGGCGGAATCCATATCCCATAATTGGGCGGAGAGAGGAAGCGCTTTTCTTCGATCAGATATTCAAGTAAGCCATTGAGACTAAAATTAAAGTCTCCCCAAATCCCAGCATGTGCCGTAACGATTTCATCTTTTTGGTAATGAAATTCATCAATTTCAATGAATGTACTCAGATTTTGTGACATAAGCTAGGAGAGGGCTGTTGAAATTATTTTTCTATACTACAACAAGTTTTAGGATTGTTGAGTCCGCGTGACCAAGTAAAAATCGAAATTAAAGCCAAAACGATTAAGCTTAATAGGCTGAGCAATAAAATATTAATGTTAAAGTGATCAACAATAAAACCACCCAAGAGTGAACCTGATGCAATCATCATTTGAAATATACCAATATAAAGAGGCATACCTTTTTCAACAGCTTGGGCTGCATGAGTAAACATCCAGATATTGGCAGTTGTTGGGAATGCACCAAAAGCAAAGCCCCATAATGCCGTTAAAACATAAGCATTCGACTGATCAATTGCATAAATTGGGAAGCTATAAAAGACTATAGCGAAACATACCGCTAAAATAACAAAGGTATAGCGAACATTAATTGCAGCACTAAATCCTGCAAATGCATTGCCGAAAATACTGGCGATACCATAGCTTAAAAATAAACTACTGATGGTTGCTGCATTGAATCCTGCAACTTGTTTGAAAAATGCACCTAAATAGCTAAAAGCAGAAAAATGAGCTAAGCCAATTAAAAAGATAATACTGAGCCCTTGGCGTGCCTTAGCATCTTTAAATAATTCTGGAAGATCACGAAGCTTGATTGCTGATTGAGGTTTAAGTCGTGGTAAGGAAAAATACTGTAAGGCCAGCAAGGGTATAGCCACGATCAAGCTCATGGTAAAACCACTACGCCATCCCCATAATTCACCCACCCAAGTCCCAATTGGAACACCAAAAACAGTTGCAAAGGTTACGCCTGCAATAATCACCGCTGTTGCTTTAGCGATATCTAAATTTGCTGGTGCCAAACGACCACTTAACGCAATTGCTGTTGCCCAAAAACCGCCAATAGAAATGCCAAGAATGAAGCGGCTCAATAAAAACACTTCATAACTACTAGAAAAAACAGTAATTATATTGGCAAACACCATCACACCTGTAAGTGCCATGAGGAAAATACGTCTATCGAGTTTTTTAATAAAAATAGGTAACAGGGGGGCAGCAATGGCACCCATAATGCCCGGGAGCGTAATGGCTAGACCCGCTTGACCTGTTGTAATATGCAGCTCGGTTGCAATTTGATTGAGTACACCAATAGGTAAAAACTCACAACATACTAATATGAAAGCAGTGAGAGAGATGGTGATTAACGCGAGCCAACTGCCTTGATCATCGGCATTGTTATTAAAAGATGCATTCGCGTTATTGGGGCGGGGTTCACTGGGGTCAATTATGCTCATAGGACAGCCTTGATTACGGTGGTTTATTAAGATAACGATCGTTATAAAAATGAAAAATATTTGATTTTGCTGTAACTGTCAATTAATTTAGTAATGATTGTTATAAAATAATAAGTATTTCATATGAGAGAAAAAGACATGCATGACGATTCGGAGGTACCGAACATAGCGCTAAAGGCTAAACGTGGCAGGCCTCAGTGTTTTGACGAACAAGAGGTTCTGCATAAAGCAATGCTGTTATTTTGGCAGTATGGTTATGAGGCAACTTCGATTAGTGATTTAACCAAGGCATTAAATTTGACTGCGCCTAGCTTGTATCGCAGCTTTGGTGATAAACAACAGTTATTCCAGCGTTGTCTTGAGTATTATCTTGCAAATGAAGCTTGCGTGATTGATCGAATTTTTAGTGATGCTAAAACTGCTAAAGTTGCTATTGAGTTATTTCTCTATGAAAACGTGAAACGCTTGGTTCAAGAAAATAAGCCTACTGGCTGTATGCTGTTGGTTTCTACGATGAATTGTTCGGAGCAACATTCTGATTTACAAGAAGAAATAAAACAAAAACGCATGACTGTCAAAGAGAAGATTTATCAGCGTTTGTTACAGGGTCAGCAGGCAGGCGAAATATCCGAAAATGCGTCTATCCAAGAGATAACCGATTTTTATACTACCGTATTGCAAGGCATGACTTTTCAAGCACGAGATGGTGTTGGTCGTGAACAACTTAACCAAGTTGCTGCATATGCAATAAAAAGTTGGGAGTTATTTTAAGCATCAAATGTGTACTCACTCACATTTCTGAATGTCCAAGCTACGGTATTAATGTCTGAAATGCTCTATTTACCTATAATCGGACTTAGCCGACAATACACATTCTCCCAATATCGAGAAAAGCTATGCAACAAAAAATACAGCAACACTGGTGGGCATTTGCATTACCGATGCTTGCCGTTCTTATTTGGTCAATGAATATCGCAGTCACTCGCTATGTGGTTGATTATATTTCACCAATTAGCATTAGTTTCTATCGTTGGTTAGTGGCTTTTATTGTCCTTACACCTTTTATGTTGATTAAAGTTTGGCAGCAACGCAACATTGTTCGTGAAAACTTCACTCAACTTGCAGTACTCAGCGCCTTCGGTATGGTGCTTTATCAAGGTCTTTCTTATTTTGCTTCACATGAGACTACAGCAACAAATATGGGAATTATCAACGCATTTATTCCTGTATTTACCATCTTCGTTTCAATGCTGTTGTTAAAAGAAATTCCAAATCGATTTGCAGTGATCGGCAGTATGTTGTCACTCTTTGGCTTACTCTATGTTATGGCACAAGGGGATTTCTCTAGTCTACTTGGGTTAGGTGGTCATTTGGGTGATGTGATTATGATTGTTGCTGTATTTTTCTATGCCTTCTATGGTGTGTTTTTAAAAAAATGGCAATTAAAAGTCCCATTGATGATCAGTGTTTATATACAGATTGCATTTGCTTTGATTTACCACATACCGTTTATTATTTGGTTAGGTTTAGATCCAATTGATTCGCAAAATGGTTTAAGTGTGCTTTATGCAGGTTTATTCCCATCTTTGATTGCACCGTTATTGTGGATGATGGCTGTTCAGTATATTGGGCCAAACCGCACCAGTATCTTTATGAACTTAATGCCTGTATTTACAGCAATTATTGCATACTTCTGGTTAAAAGAAGCTTGGACGGTTTACCACACGATTGGTGGTGTAATCATTATCTTAGGTATTGCTTTGGCACAAAAGAAAACACGTCGTGCTGTGGTCAATAAGCCTTTGACTGATGTTTAAACTGTAATTGAAAAGAATATCTACACGCTAATCATGATAAAAAATAACCGAGCATTTTAATGCTCGGTTATTTTTTTGCTCATTAAGAATGCTTAGAACTTCATACTCATACGTGCCCAATAATTACGGCCAATATTATTAAACTGTTCAAAAGCTGCATAATCAAAACCACTATTGCCTTGTTTGTTTAAGTGCTCGGTATAATTTTTATCGAGTAAGTTGTCGACACCTACAGAGAGATCGACATCTTTGGTTAAATTATAAGTTGCATTTAAAGAGAGGGTGTTAAAGGCTTTGCTTTCGCCAAAGTCGTAGCCAATAATGGTGCCTTCATTTTTACTAATACGGTCTTGTTTAGCAACAACACGCCAGAGTAGACCGACATTATATTTGTCTTCAACATAACGTAAGTTAAAACGACCTTCTAAAGGTGCAATTTGCGGTAAGGCGGTGCTATCTGTGGTGTTTTTACCCCAAGCATACATGGCACTAACATCTGCCTGAATTTGATCTGTAAATTGATAGCCCATCCCAGCTTCTGCACCCGCAATAGTGGCATCAACATTGCGACTTTGGGTTTGAATAACGGTCTTGCTACTATCTTTAGGATCAGGAATCGGTACGTAACGCATTAAAATATAGTCATTCACTAAACCAACATAGGCAGATGCCCAGCTGCTAAAAGCACCATGTTCAAATTGGGTACCTAAATCCATTTGTAGGGTTTTTTCATTTTTCAGGTTATTGAGTGTATTGCCTGAAAAAGCATAGGTTGTACTAAAAAGTTCCCAATAATCAGGTACACGTTCTACATATCCAACACCGACATAGCTTTTGAGGCCATGTTCAGATGCTGTATTTTCTAAGCGAACAAAAGCACTTGGTAGCGTTTCTTTGCGTGTGTCGATAAGGTTAGATTGCTTGCCATATTGTTCAATTTTACTATGATCAATACGTGCCCCTGTAACCAACTTATTTGCATCATTAAATTGGTAAGTCAATTCACCAAAAGCTCCATAAGACTGAAACTTCATGTCCATATAAGATGGTGTATTCATGCTTGGCATTGCAAACATGATCATATTTTTACCATGTTTATTCAGCTGTGAATCGACACCTGTGATTAGACTCAGTTTATCCCACTCTGTGGTCATCGTCGCGCGGGCATTGAGGGAGCGGCGAGTCACTTGCATTTCCATTGGATTCGGCATCATGTGAGACATAGAACCAGGTCCCATTGTCATCATCGGCGGTGTACGTAGACTAAAGTTATCCATAATGTGGTCGTTATAACTATAGTCAACTTGGGCATCGACTTGTTTAATTACATCATTGAGATTTTTCTTTTCAAACTTCAGACCCAGACTATCACGCTTAAATTGAGAGCCATCCATACCTCGACCAGCATAGGCAACTTCAGCATCTGCCTTACCGCCTTTGAGTTCTAGCCAAGTATCTTCATCTGGTGTCCAGCCCAGTGCAAGGTCAGCACTCCATTTTTCCCAGTTCGAGTGAACTTTATCGCCATTACCATCTTTATAGTCATTGGCAACTGAGCGGTTAGCATTTAATCGTGCATATTTCTTTTCATCACCGATTGCCGTTTCTATATTTTGATCAAAGCGGCCATAAGAACCCCAAAGTACACTAGCTTGTCCACGATAGGGTTTCTCTGTTGTAAGCTGTTCTGGCCCACGATCAAAACTCACCGTTGCAGCAGAACCTGTATGTGCATACTGTACGGTTTGAGGGCCTTTAACCACGGTAATACTGTCGTAACTTTCAGGTGAGATATATGATGCTTGGGTATCCATACGGCTAGGGCATGCACCTAGACTTTCGTTGCCATCAGTCACAATTTTAATGCGTGAACCAAACATGCCACGGAAGGTCACGTCACCATTTGCACCACCCCCTTTGACTTGGTTAAAGCCTGGAATGCTCTGTAAGTATGATGAACCATCTACAGCAGGAATCGGTTGGATTGCTTGTTTAGGATCAGCATGAACAATCAATCCATTGGCATCATTGGCTTTTTGAGCAGTGAGTACAATAGGCGCTAAAGTAACGCGTTCATTATGTGCTTGGTGTTGTTGTGCTATTGCAGTTGATGAATAGGCAACACAAATCGCAGCCGCTAAAGGCTGTAAGTAAAATTTAGGCTGAGCCATGAAATTCTCTCTTTAAATATCAATATTAAGACTGTGGGTCGAATTGACCGCTGAACGTTGATTTAGATAAAGAGAGGGGGTGCCCGACCTTGTGGAATCAGGA
>NZ_BBRX01000076.1 GCF_000829675.1 Acinetobacter rudis | reverse complement strand
AAGGAATGTTGTGTAGCCAAAGTGATCTCGTGAGTCAGGGTGTAACGTAGAATACTTTGCATAATAACAAGCTTAACTGACATGAGTATCCTAGGTATTCTCACAAAGATGTATAGATACCGATGCCTCTGGGGAGAGATGATGTGAGGGATTATCCGAATAGCTAGAGACTCGGTGGGGCGATAAAAAAGACCCCATCATCCTGATGGAGCCTTCGAGTATTTGATCGTTTAAGTAAACGTCCTGTTTACGCCTTTTGCATCCGTGTATTGCTACTTTTATTATTATTTTTGTCTGGAAACTTCCTGTCTCCTGATGGTTAAAGAATACTGAATATATCTAAGATGAACTAGCGGTTATAGACCCTTCATGTTGTACGAAATAACGTACGAAGAGTGGTAATTTGATTTTAAAGAGGCTTTATCGAATGCTTTATCTTCTGAATTAATTGTTTTTTAATAAAAAAGCTCCCGAAGGAGCTTAATATGATGTGCAAAACTTACATCAGTTTAATACCTTGCTGGCCAGCTGGTGTAACTTTGTAGATCTCTACTTCAAAAGTAATATTCTTACCAGCAAGCGGATGGTTAAAGTCAACTTCAGTAATATCTTCATTTACTGATTTGACCACACCAAACAAGCTGGTCTTGGCTTTGTCTTCAAATTCGATCATATGACCAACAATAGGTGTTTGTTCGAATTTAACTGTATCAAAACGTTGAATATTCTCTGGGTTCCATGGTCCAAAAGCATCTTCTGGAGGAAGACTTACAGTACGACGGTCGCCTGCGCGTAAACCAAATAAAGCTTTTTCAAAGCCAGGTAACAGACTACCATCACCAATAACAAGGTTTACTGGATTTTCTCGACCACGGGTATTATCAATTTCTACACCATTTTCGATCGCGACAGAGAAGTGTAAGTCGACTTGAGCACCATCGCTGATGCGTATTTCTTCATTGGGGTAGACAATATCAGTCATGATTTTTTTCCGCTTTTTGAATACGTTTCTTTTCTAAAAAGAAAGTATCAACTAACAATAAAATGGTACCGAGGGTAATCGCACTATCTGCAAGGTTAAATGCTGGAAAGTTATTTTGTTGATAATATACATGAATAAAATCAACTACATACCCTAATGTTACTCGGTCGATTAAGTTACCAATTGCTCCACCTAAAATTAAGGCGATAGCAGCAGGTAATACCAAAGTATTTTTTGGCATGCGCATCAGCCAAAAAACAAAAACGACAGAAACACCTGCAGCTAAAGAGGTAAAGAAGTATCGTTGCCAGCCACCCGCATCGGAAAGCATACTAAAAGCAGCACCATAGTTATGCAGTAGTGTCCAATTTAAAAATGGTAAAACATCTACAGATTGAGCATAAATTAAATGGGTGCTGGCAATCGATTTAGTCCACTGATCCAAAATAATGGCAAGGACTGAAAGTCCAAGCCACATAATGTTACGTGGATAAAATTGAAATAAGCCCTTTTTATTTTGAGGGTTAGGCATATTTTCTCACTTCGCCACTGCCAGTGACGTTTATAATACAACGTCCACATAGACCAGGGTGTGTAGCATGGCTGTTGACGTCAGGAAGGACGTGCCAGCAACGTACACATTTCTCACCTTCGGCAGCCGATACTCGAACTCGTAAACCTTCGAGATCTGTAGCTTCACCTTCGTCTGCAGCATCATAAACGACAGCAGTAGAGGTAATGAGTACGAAGCGAAGTTCATCGCCCAATTGATTAAGTACTTTCTGTAAATCTGCACTCGCCCATAACTCAACTTTGGCAGATAGGTTACTGCCAATTAATTTGGCATTACGTGCTGCTTCAATTTGTTTGTTGATTGCTGATTTTACTTGAATAAGGGTTTGCCAATCTGCTTCTGAAAGCAGGTTTTCTTGCGATGCAACAGGAATATCATACCAATGGGCAGTAAAGACATATGCTTCGTTTTGCTCTGGAATTAATGGCCACGCTTCTTGTGCAGTAAAGCTTAAGATAGGGCTCATCCAACGAACAAAAGCTTGGACTATGTGATACAACGCAGTCTGTGCTGAGTGACGTGCTTGTGAATCTGCTTTACTGGTGTATTGACGGTCTTTAATGATGTCAAGATAGAAACCACCTAAATCATTGATACAGAAGCCCGTTAACGTGCTACATACTTGGTGGAAGTTCATATCAGCATATGCAGCTTGAATAGTTTTTTGAACTTCACTTGCACGTTGTAAGATGTACTGATCAATGGCGATTAATTCGTCAACTTTGAGTGCATCAGTGCTTGGTTTAAAACCATTTAGGTTAGCCAGTAAGAAACGTAGTGTGTTACGAATACGACGGTAACTATCGCTTACACGGCTAAAGATTTCTTTACTTGCTGCGATCTCGTAACGATAGTCACTTGAAGCCACATATAGACGTAGACCATCAGCACCTAATTGTTTGATGATGTCATCAAGTGGGATAAAGTTCCCCAATGATTTTGACAGTTTTCTGCCTTTATCATCTACAGTAAAGCCATGCGTTAGAAGCGCTTTATAGGGTGCTTTCCCGTTGATTGCGACTGATGTGAGCAATGAAGACTGGAACCAACCACGGTGTTGATCTGAACCTTCAAGATAAAGATCAGCCGGTTCTTGTAGTTCAGGACGCTGTCTTAATACGCCATAGTGTGTTGTTCCTGAGTCAAACCAGACATCAAGGGTGTCACGCACACAGTTATAGTGCTCTGCATCATCACCAAGGAAGTCTTTCGCTTCGCGGTTAAACCAAGCATCGATACCTTCAACCTCAATGAGTTTAGCAACTTCTTCAAGGAGTTCTGAGGTACGAGGGTGTAGCTCATTGCTATCTTTATGTACAAAGAATGGGATAGGTACGCCCCAAGTTCTTTGACGTGAAATACACCAGTCTGGACGACCATCAATCATTGATTCAATTCGATTTTTACCCCAGTCAGGGACAAATTGAATGTCATTCTCGATAGCATTTAATGCCTGCTGTCTTAAGTTTTGTGCATCCATGCTGATGAACCACTGTGGAGTAGCACGGAAGATAATAGGTGTTTTGTGGCGCCAGCAGTGCGGGTAACTATGTACGATTACTTGGTGTGCCCATAGTTTATTAACTGCACCTAATGCTTCAATCACTTGAGGATTGGCTTTATAGATATGCACGCCAGCAAATAGTGGTGATGTTGCTAAGTAAACACCATTACCACCCACTGGATTATCAACAGCAAGTTGGTACTGTAAACCAACTTTATAGTCGTCTACACCATGGCCAGGTGCAGTATGTACAGCCCCTGTACCACTTGTCGCAGTGACATGCTCACCTAAAATTGCCGGAACTTGGCGTTCAGCAATTAATGGGTGTTGTAGACTCAGATTTTCCAGTACTTGACCTGCAAATTCTGCCAAGACAGTGAACGATTCTAATTTGTAACGTTCACAGGCTGATGCAACTAAATCTTTCGCTAAAATGAGGTTATGTACACCATGTTCAGCTTGAACTTGCACCAATTGATATTCGAGTTCAGCATGGAAACTGACGGCTTGGTTTGCTGCAAGTGTCCACGGTGTTGTTGTCCAAATGACCACATCTGTTGCTGTAGTTACTTCAACACCAAGACGTGCAGAGAGATCTTTGAGGTCAACTACGCCAAAGCCAACATCAATAGCATCTGATTTTTTATCTTCGTATTCTACTTCTGCTTCTGCAAGTGCAGAACCACAATCCATACACCAGTTCACTGGCTTTAGACCTGGCTGAATATGTCCTGCTTTTTGGATTTCACCTAAGGTACGGACAATATCTGCTTCTTGTTTAAAATTCATCGTGAGGTACGGGTTATCCCAATCCCCAACTACACCCATACGTATAAAGTCTTTTTTCTGGATGTCGATTTGTGTGTAGGCATATTCACGACAAGCTTTACGGAAACTTGAAGCATCAATATTTACACCAACTTTTCCGACTTTTTCTTCAACTTTAAGTTCGATTGGTAAACCGTGACAGTCCCAACCAGGTACATAAGGTGCGTCAAAGCCCTCTAAGGTTTTGCTTTTAACAATAATATCTTTAAGTACTTTGTTAACAACATGGCCTAAGTGCAGTGTGCCGTTTGCATATGGAGGGCCATCATGTAAGACATATTTTTTCTTACCAATTCGCGAGTTACGAATCTGCTGATAAATGTTGTCGGCATACCACTGTTCAATCCATTTCTCTTCACGTACTGCGAGATTTGCTTTCATCGCAAATTCAGTACCTGGGAGGTTCAGGGTGGCTTTATAATCCACTACATTTTCAGAAGTTTGCTTATCGCTCATGCAAGATGTCATCCAAGTTTTCATCAGCCGCTGTGCTGACACGTTGTTTTACAGTAAATTTTAAATTAAAAAGGTGACTCTGATGTATTGCGTCTAAATTCGAGCAATTTTACGACATCATCGTCAATACCTTCTTGAAGCGCTTCGAGAGACGGATAATTACGTTCACCATGCAAATGGTGGAGGAATTTTACCCGCATTAACAAGCCATACAGATTAGCAGAAACTTCGGGAAAATGAACTTCTAATCGCCATTCTGGTTGCTCTTGTTTAATCGCAGGACGAGTCCCTACATTTGCCGCACCGAATAAGGCATCTGCTTGGTAGCCTGCAATCCCAGGTTTACTGGGTTGATCTGCTTTGACTTTATCACTGAGTGATTGAGTTTCACAGATCACTTCCACGGCATAAATACCTTTAAGACAAGGTTTATGTCGGTTAACTGCCACGTTAATGGTTGGGAAGTTGAGTGTACGGCCAATTTGATCACCATATTGTACTCGACCAACCATACTATAAGGGCGACCTAGGAGCTGTGCTGCCAAGGCTAAATCACCGGATTGTAAGACTTGTCGAATACGGGTGGAACTGACCCTTTCACCTAAATGTTTAATCGTAGGTAGATTGGTAACTTGAAACCCATAATCTTTTAAAAATTGACTATTGCCTTGACGGTCTTTACCAAAATGAAAATCATCACCCAGCACAAGATTCTGTGCATTGAGTTGATGTTTTAAGAGCTCTGCAAAGGCATGTGCGCTTAGACTACGGAAATCATTATTAAACTTGGCAATAGCTATATAGTCGACACCAAGCTCAGTCAGATGTTCAACTTTTTCTCTGAGTGAACTAATGCGCGGAGGGGCTTCTGCACCTTTAAAAAACTCAAGTGGTTGTGGTTCAAAGACAATCACCAAGGTCTTAAGATGAAGTGGCTCCGCAATACTTTTAAGCTGCGAAATCATGGCTTGATGTCCAAGATGGACGCCATCAAAATTGCCTATAGTTACCGCAGTAGCTGGTAATTTTAGATTTGGTGATAAAGCATTTAAGCGCAACAGCTTCATGATTTCAAAATCAGCTTAACATTCAAAAAGGGGTATTCTGCCATAATCTCATAATTTCGTCTTGTTGTTGTGTTTTTACTCAAAAAAAACCTGTGAATTTAATTATATCAATTTAACTTATGAAAGTTATGTGTATAAATCAATTTTTTACATTATAAGAATTACATATAATCTAAGCATCAATTTAGCAAATAGATTGTTAAAGGAAGGCATCAATGAAAAAACCATTTTACCATTTACAACAACCACGTGAATTAATCCGTCAATTTACGCCCAATTGGTTCACCATGGTTATGGGAACAGGTGTGGTTTCATTGATTTTGCCAGAGTTTGCGTCAGGATCAACAGAATTACTCTGGCTTGCACAAACATTATGGCAAATTAATATTGTCTTCTTCAGCATTTTTAGTGTGCTTTATGCATTACGCTGGATAATTTACCCTAAAGAAGCTCAGCAGATTTTTTCACACCCTAGTATGGCTTTATTTTTGGGTGCGATCCCTATGGCTCTAGCAACATTATTGAATGGATTTTTAAAATACGGCATAGATTTATATGGTGATATCGCAATCCAAATTGCGCATAGCTTGTGGTATGTCGATATATTCTTAGCAGTGACGATTGGGATTGTCGTGCCTTTTTGTATGTTCAGTCGTCAGGAGCATCATTTGCATAACATGACTGCCATGTGGTTATTACCCATCGTGGCATGTGAAGTTGCAGCAACATCTGGTGGCTTACTGATACAACATTTACCCAATAATGCAGAAAGCTTAGGTATTTTGATCGCGAGTTATGTGCTTTGGGGAATGTCAGTACTTCCTGCATTTGCTGTACTGAGTATTTTAATGTTGCGTTTGGCGTTGCATCAGTTGCCAAGTCGAGAGCTGGCGATGAGCAGTTGGTTGGCTTTAGGTCCGATTGGTACAGGGGCATTGGCTTTGTTGGTATTAGGAGCAGCAGGGCAGCCAATGATGGAGCATTTTCAGCTACATACATTGGGTATGTTTTTAAAATATGCAGGGTGGTTAACCAGTGTGATACTCCTTGGTTTTGGAGTGTGGTGGTTTGCCATTGCAATTTTAACAAGCCTAAGTCATGCCAAGCAGCTTGCTTTTAACCTAGGGTGGTGGGCATTGACCTTCCCATTGGGGGTATTTACTTTGGCCGTACTTCAGTTGGCCGCACAAACAGAACTACATGCCATACATAGTATTGGCTTAGGTTTAGCCGCGTTGCTGTGTACACTTTGGTGTATCGTCATTGGGAAAACAAGTGTGGGAATTTATCGTGGAGATTTATTTTTCTCACCATGTTTAAAAAGTTACTTAGAGCAACAGGCTCATTTCGTTAGACAACCTTGAGTTTGGACAGCAAATTAATCTTCTACATGGCCCAATGTTTTTTGGGCCAAATCTCGTATGATAAGCACCCTCAATCATAGTGAGATGTTAAATACCATGCTCAATACACAGCAGATGGCATTAATGATGGCTTTGCCAAGTGAATCACAAGGACTTTTTGAACAACAGCAGATCGATGTGCATTATAGCGGCATTGGTAAGGTCAACGCCGCCTTTAAAGCTTATCAAGTCATTATGCAAACAGGGTGTCATACATTACTTAATCTGGGCACAGCAGGTAGTCATTTTTTTGATGCGCATGAGTTGGTTGAAGTGACTCGTTTTGTGCAAAGAGATATGGATGTCTCTGCTTTAGGCTTTGAGATTGGGGTTACTCCTATGGATGAGCATTATCCTTGTCATATTGATTTACAGCCTAATTTTTCACAGTTACGAAAAGGGACCTGTGGAACAGGGGATAACTTTGCTACTGCCGCTGCACCTCTTGCTTGTAATTTGGTTGACATGGAAGGCTATGCAATTGCCAAGGTTTGTAAAAAACTCGGAGTAAATTTGATTTCAGTCAAATATATTAGTGATGGTGCAAATCAACAGGCGCATCTTGAGTGGGAAGATAATTTGTTATTGGGTGCAAAGAAATTATTGTCGTTTTATCAGGATATTAAATCATAAATCGAGTTTATTGTTATTGGTAGGACATGGCTCGTATGAAGTCGTTTTAGGCGACCATAGTGATTGCTATGGCCGTGTGCCAAAATTTACTTATATCTCTAAATCTTGGGTCATGTACGTGGCACCATTCCGTATAAGATAAGATGAACCGTATGCTCAATACTACGTTGATACAGATTACGATTGCGTAGAGTTTTACCTACAAGAAACTCAATTTGCGTACTAAAGTCTGCATAGTTTTGCGTTATGCCCCAAAGATTGATTAACAATAGCTCTGGATCTATTTGTGCGGATATCTTGCCCTGTTCTTGCCAGTTGAAGATGACTTTGGCTTTGCGTTTAAAGAGCTTTTTCAATGGGCCTTTTAATATTGCGTGAATATGTGGGGCACCTTGGATAATTTCTAATGCATAGAGTTTTGAAGCTTTGGGCTGAGTGCGTGAAACTTCGATTTTTTGCATTAGATAGAGAGAGATTGCTTCAGCAGGTTCGAGCTCTGCCTTTAGCTCATGCAATGGAATTAACCATTTTTGCATAACACTAGTCAGTACTTCGATGTAGAGCGCTTCTTTATTTTCATAGTAGTAGAAAATATTAGATTTATGCATTTCTGCTAATTGTGCAATCTCGTCCAGACTTGCTCCATTAAATCCATATAGCGAAAATACATCAAGCGCAGCAGCAAGTAGCTGTTGCCGTTTTTGGGTGCTTTTTTTCTGTTCCATTTCAGCTCATTTCATTGAAAATTGGTGGCTAAATTGTACGGTAAAATGCTTAATTTGTTGATAAGCATGTAACCGACTTTTAAGTCAATTGTGAAGTAAAATTAATTAAATGTATATTCCTTTATGCATAAAGAGGGAATGATTTTTTTATATTGTATAATTTCTGTCTGTATTTTAGGGGTTCTGTGATGTAAGTAAGATAAATGTTGATATGCAGAAATTTTTCATCTGTAATTTATGCTACATTATTCCATTTTTTTATTTATTATAAGGTTCACTACTAAAATAATTTATACAATACAAGTAAATAGTATCTAGTGCATGTTTTTGAGAATATTCATATGTTTTTGCACAGATAATTCTTTATATTATTTTTAGTTCACTTAAAAGCATAATTGTTTGGTTATAAACACATCATTGGTGGTTTTGTCATGAAAAACAACAAAACTTGTATTTTTTGTGCGTTGTCATAGTACCTGATTATTGTACATATGATGGTGCGGCTTATCATCTAAATTTTGACAGTAAGTGCTCAATCAAATGTCGTCCTACATGTTCAAATGAAAGCAAAAATTGTGGAGCAAATATTGAACTCCACGTGAAACAAATCATATTTTTTCTAATACATTTTGCTGAATTGATCTGTGTGCTTAAGTTAAGGATTTCTTAAAGACCAATGAGTTGCGTTGAAAGTTATAAAGTTCTTGTCGCGCAGATGGTAGCTCATCGACACTGACTGGATGGAAATCATGTTCAATAAACCAATGCGAGGTACGAGTTGTCAGTACAAAGACTTGTTCAATACCTTGTTGTCGTGCTTTGGCTTCAAGGAAGTGCAGAATCTGAGTGCCTCTATTAGATTTTCGATATTGTGGATGCACAGCGATACAGGCGATTTCAGCTGAGTGAATTTGACCTGGATCGGATGGGATTGGATATAGCGCTGCACAGGCTAGAATCATGCCATCACGTTCAATTACAGCAAATTGACCGATTTCATTTTCAAGTAATTCACGCGAACGATAAACCAAAATACCTTCTTGTTCGAGTGGGCGTAGCAGGTTAATCAGACCACCAACATCATGAATATTGGCCATGCGAACTTCTTCATAATGCGCCTCTGTGATCATGGTGCCAAATCCATCACGAGTAAATAACTCTTCAATCAGTGCACCATCATAACTATAGGAAATAAGGTGTACACGGTGTACGCCATTTAAACTCGCGGTTTTTGCATTATTTAGATAAAGTGAAAAATCTGGATTGGAGTCTTGATATTTTACAATATGTTGATCGAGTTGGTGTGGTGAAAGTTCACGCAGTAATTGGCCAAACTCATCAAGTAAGCCTTGTTGATTTCCTAGAAAAATCAGCTTATCAGCTTTGAGCTCAACGGCTGCTTTTGTCGCAACTTCTTCGGCCAACAAGTTAAAAACTTCTCCAGTCGTTGAGTAGCCAATTGGGCTCATTGAAACGATATTATGATGATTTAAATGGCTGGTGATGGCCTCGATATCGATCGAACGGACTTCTCCTGACAATTGGAAATCTATGCCACCTCGAATGCCATAAGGTTTTGCAGTGACAAAATTACCAGATACGACATCTATACGCGCCCCATACATTGGAGAGTTTGCCAGACCCATAGAGAGTAAGGCTTCTATTTCTAAACGAATTGATCCAACTGCATGCATCACACTCGGAATCGACTGGCGTGTGGTAATTCGACGATTGAGGTGTATAGGAGTTTCAATTCCTGCAGTTTTTAATTGTTGACTAATTTGTGGGCGGGCGCCGTGAACCAGAACAAGACGGATCCCTAAAGAATGCAATAAGGCAATATCGTGAATAATATGTTGAAAATTTTCATGTTGTACAGCTTCACCAGCAAACATGATCACAAAAGTTTTATTGCGATGTGCATTGATATAAGGTGCCGAATTACGGAACCAATGCACATGTTGTTGGGTCATTTTATGATTAGGAGTATGTGGATCCATTTGCATGAGGTGATCAACTGAAAGCCTGTATGGATTGATTATACTGAACAAAACTGCAAACTTATCGCTTAGATGGTGGAAAACACAGCAAATTGCATGGATGCATAGTTAAAGTTGCCCCAAACACAGCAGATTTGTGCTGCATGGGGCAGGAAAATAAAACATCGGCTTTAACTCATTCAATGATGAACACGTACAATTCGGTGATCACGGGTATTGACGAGCACATATTGTTGATTGATTCGATACCAACGTTGATAGCGACCAGGTTGTGGCAAGTGACGAACTCTATGATGGTCTATTGCGACATAGTTTTTATGCTGTGGAAAGTATTGTCCAGACTGCCAGCGTTGCACTTGCGTATGATGGTGCTGCTGATTGTAATGATGCTGGTTATGCTGTGATCCAGCTATGGTCACTGTTGTGGTGAGTGTACAACCTATGAAGAGTAGGCTAGTGAAGAATTTATTCATTTTAACTCCAATAAGCGTTGGTCTTGAATCTAGTTGCTTAGACTAATGCTGTATTGCAGATTTAAAATGGGTGAACATTTTACTGATTGTGAATAGCGTGAAGCATATGTGGAGAGCTAAACGCTATTTGAATGTGGTGTTTTGGTCAGAGTTGAGCAGGCATTGGCCACGACTGCTCACTCACTATAACCCTTGTATTTTGATGATGTTGTTACTATCAGAGTCAATCAAAATATAGTCGTTGTTAATTTTATACCATTGTTGGTTTTGTGCAGGCTTGGGTAAGTTTTGCTCACGATAATCAACTTTATAACCATTACCACGATAGTGTTGAGGCATAACATAACCTGGTTGCCATTGATGTTGTTGCAGGCGTCTTAGGCCGCGTTCTTCACGCAGACGACGTTTCTCTTGCAGGTTGTCATCATCTTCATTACCCTGAAAATTGCTGCGAGCTTCTCGATCACGATATTCTCTTTTATGGCCGTGACCTGGATCTGCATAGGATATTTGGTTGACCAACAGCAAATTTAATATAACCGCAGATACTACCAGTAGCTTATTCATGATGATCCTCCTGCGTTAAAAACTAAGTTTTTCACGCTCATACTGTACTGCGTAAATGCAGAGAAACTGTGAAGACTCTATAAAAAAGGCATGTTGCTGTAGAAAAAATATGTTTACAACATGCATTTGATGTTTGATTTTTTCCAAATGAGCAAGCATGGCTTGGCGTCATATCTATACAATAGAGATTATGATTTTTGATTTTAATTTCATATTGTTGTCGATATAAGACAAAGAGAGTTTGCCCAAATTTAGTTTTGGGCAAACTTTACTTTAGCCTTGAGCATCAATGCTTGCGCCATTTAAAGATAAGCTATCTTCACCCATTAGATATAAGTAGGCTGGCATGATCTGCTCTGGGGTTTGCAATGTTTTTGGGTCTTCGTCAGGGTAGGCTTTTGCACGCATTGCAGTACGTGTTCCACCTGGATTGATGCAGTTAAAGCGAATATTTGGATGGACATGTTCTGTTGCAAATAACTTACTGGTTGCTTCAATTGCAATTTTAGAAATCGAATAAGCACCCCATTGCGCACGGACCTCACGGCCAACACCTGAACTGGTAAAGATCACGGAAGCATGCTCAGATTTTTGTAATAAAGGCAGTAAAGCTTGTGTTAAAACAAAAGGTGCACGAAGATTGACGGCCATCACATCATCCCAAACTTCAGCAGGATAATGAGCAAGTTCTGTGCGTTCGCCTAATATACCTGCGTTGTGTAAGATGCCATCGAGACGTCCGAATTGCTTTTCTAATGTATTGAGTAATAGTTCATAATCATGTGAAGTTGCAGTCGAAAGCTGTAGAGGCAAAATCGCGGGTTGAGGTGCTCCAAGCCCCTCAATCTCGTCATAGATAACTTCAAGCTTGTTCAGCGTACGACCATGTAGGACGACTGTGGCGCCATGTAAAGCATAGCTGATTGCAGCAGCACGGCCAATACCGTCACCCGCACCTGTAATTAAAATGATTTTATCTTTAAGTAAATCCGGGCGCGGTTGATATTGTGAAAATGTCATAAAAGCTCCGAAAAAATGTTGTTGTGATGGATCACACTTTATTAATTTAGTTCAATTTTAGCAGGGATTGTAACTGCTGTTGTAATTCTGGCACGCTATGAATAATACAGTCTGCTTGCCATGCTGCCAAATCATCTTTATGTGCCAATGGCAGATAGCCATATGCTGCTAAAATGCTATACATTTGTGCATTGCGTCCAGCGTCGATATCACGAGGATGGTCGCCCACATAGATGATTTCAGTTGCATCTAAACTCAGTTGCTGTGCAGCAAGATACATGGGTTCTGGGTCTGGTTTAGTATGACGCACATCTTCAGGACAGACTAAGACAGCGCAGCGTTCAGTTAGATTGAGTGCTTGTAATAGTGACTCAGACAAGCCGCGAGGTTTGTTTGTCACGATTCCCCAAGGGATATTGTGAGCCTCAAGTTGAGCCAATAGAGCAGGCATATGTTGGAACAAGTCTGTGTCTACAGCAATGTTTTCGCCATATGTATCTAAGAAACGCTGTCTGTGTGCTAAAAAAATGGGATCAGTACTGTCGAGTTCAGGATAGACCAATTGAACCATCGCACGCGCACCTTCTGACACTTGTGTACGAATCAATTCAGCTGAAACAATTTCACGACCTTCCTCACGGCACATATCTTGAATGATGCGAATAAAATCTGCAGCGGTATCAATGAGTGTGCCATCTAAGTCAAACAGTACTGCTTTCATTATGCGTCCTTTTTCACCGTATAAACCATGTAGTTCACATCAACATTTGCTGCGAGCCAGTAATGTTTGGTGAGTGGGTTATAGTGCAAGCCAGTCATATCTTTAAGTTCAAGACCTGCTTGACGAATATCATGTGCAAGTTCAGAGGGTTTAATAAACTTGTGATAATCATGAGTGCCTTTTTTTAACAGACGTAAAACATATTCAGCACCAATGATCGCGAATAAATATGCTTTAGGATTGCGGTTAATGGTCGAGAAAAATACGTGGCCACCCGGCTTTACCAATTTTTGACATGCTTGAATAATCGATGCTGGATCGGGTACATGCTCAAGCATTTCCATGCATGTCACAATGTCGTATTGCCCAGCTTGTTCTTCAGCGAGTTGTTCTACAGGCACTTGACGATATTCGATATTGTCAACATTTTCTTGTTCTGCATGAAGGCGTGCAACATTGAGAGGTGCTTCGCCCATATCGATACCAAGTACTTGTGCGCCACGACGTGCCATACTCTCAGCCAAAATACCGCCACCACAGCCAACATCAAGAATTTTTTTACCGTTTAAACCACCCGAATGCTCATCGACCCAGTTCAGACGCAGTGGGTTAATTTGGTGAAGTGGTCGGAACTCTGAATGTTGATCCCACCATAGCGCAGCTAGTGCTTCAAATTTCGCAATTTCTTGTGGATCGACATTAAGTTGCGTCATAGCACTCACCTCGTAATCATTTATTTGTCATTAAAAACATCTTTAAGCCATGTTAGTGTAGCGATTATTCAAAAAAAAGCGATCAATCATGTAAAAAAGTTCACAGAATAAAAACGATTTTCCTATATTTGTTTTATAGTTAGTGCATATGCTAGTGCCTATGACCTTGAGGAAAACTAAGTCAATGAAGAAGTATATATTAAGTGGAATAACAATCGCCCTAACCGCGCTATCTATGCAAACTATGGCTGCAAACTTTGTTGCCGGCAAGGACTACACTGTTTTAACTAATCCAGGAAAAAGTGAAGTTCCGGGAAAAATTGAAGTACGTGAATTTTTCTTCTATGGCTGTGGTCATTGCTATAGTTTAGAAAAGCCGATGCAAGTTTGGTTAAAAGCATTACCTAAAGATGTACATTTTGTCCGCACACCTGCTGCAATGAACAAAACTTGGGAACAAAGTGCGCGTGGTTACTATGTTGCTGAAGCCCTAGGCATTCGTAAGCGTACACATATTCCAATGTTTAATGCGATTCATCAGCAAGGTCAGCAGATTTACGATCAACAGTCGCAGGCAAAATTCTTTACCAAATTTGGTGTGCCAGAAGCAAAATTTAATAGCTTATTTAATTCATTTGCAGTGACTGCAAAAATCGCTGAGTCAAATAAATTAGCACAACAATACCAATTGACTGGCGTGCCAGCAGTTGTGGTCAATGGCAAGTACGTTGTACAAGGTGATGCTGAGAAAGTTCCACAAGTGATTAGTTATTTGGTAGAACAAGAGCGTAAAGCAAAATAAGCGATAGCTAAATCCATGCCCTCATATTTAAACCCGCTACGGCGGGTTTTTTAATCTACATTTAGATCATGCAGTTACAACTGGAGTTGCTTGTGAACGGCCACGAAAAATCAGTTTAATCTGTTTCACTATTTGCTCATGCAATAAGGTTTTTTCCTGCTGTTGGCTCGCCGTGCAATGATGTTGATTTACAGTGATCCAAGTCATTGCCCAAGTAAAAGATAGGTTGATTAAAACACTGGCCAATTGATAGCATTCCTCAGGGTCGGGGCAAGTATATTGGCGCAGATGATCTAAGCGTATCAAAGCTTGACTAAAGTCGTGGATCAAAAAGTCAATTTCTCTGGCAATAGCTTGACGCAGTTTGTCTGATCCGCCCCAACGTTCTGCAATAATGAACATCCAGATTTCAGGGTGTTGCTCAACTGCCAATAAAAAATAATCTAAGCCGTGTAAGATGCTACTTTTCGGATCACGAAAATAGATCTGATGGAACTGATGTTGTAGACTTTTAAAGTGTAATGCGACTTGATCGACAAGCTCTTCAGCGAGCTGTTCAGTATTTTGGAAATGTCGATAAAAAGCCGCAGGGACTAAACCAACTTCACGAGTGATTTCACGCAGACTAACCGCTGAAAATGATCGACCAGATACACTCAAGCGTAGTGCAGCATCTAATAATGCTTGCCGACTTTGTTGTTTACGTTCATCACGAATTGACATGAATGTTTCAGGCAAAGATAAATTAGTTTGAGTCTATCAAAAGTTTTTAACAAATAATTAATTATCAAGCCAATATTACGTGGCTAAATTGATCGGTTAAATTAATGTTTATTGATCTGTGGATTCAGCTCACCCTTTAAAACACATCTGTTATACTATTACGCAATTAAATTAAGCCTGAATAAGGATGAGTTATGCGTATAGACCAACGTGCATTAGATCAACTTCGTGAAATTAAAATCACACGTAACTATACACGCTATGCAGAAGGTTCTGTTCTGGTCGAGTTTGGTCATACAAAAGTATTGTGTACTGCCAGCGTCGATAATTCAGTTCCACGTTTTTTAAAAGGTCAGGGGCAAGGCTGGGTAACAGCAGAGTATGGTATGTTGCCACGTTCAACGCATACACGTAGTGATCGTGAAGCTGCACGTGGTAAACAAAGTGGACGTACACAAGAAATTCAACGTTTAATTGGTCGTAGTCTACGTGCCATGGTGGATTTGAAAAAATTGGGTGAAAACACGATCAGTATTGACTGTGATGTGATTCAAGCTGATGGTGGTACACGTACAGCAGCAATTACAGGTGCTGCAGTTGCATTAATTGATGCGATGAATTATTTATTGGCACAGAAAAAAATCAAACATGATCCACTTAAAGGTCTAGTTGCAGCAGTTTCTGTGGGCATGTATCAAGACGAAGCACTTTTAGACTTGTGCTACGAAGAAGATTCAAACTGTCAAACTGACTTGAACGTGGTGATGACTCAATCAGGCGAGTTTATTGAAATTCAGGGAACTGCTGAAGATAAACCGTTTACGCGTGAACAGTGCAATACCATGTTGGAATTGGCTGAGAAGGGTATTAATGAATTGATTCAAAAGCAGCAACAAGCTTTAGGATGGTAAGGTGTATTTGCGATTGGGCATGTGCTTATTAAATTAGGCTAACCCATTGTTCAACATAAAAATGCCAGTTCGTCGTGAGCTGGCATTTTTATTGTACTTAGCTGATGGTTGTTTCATGTAGATAGCGCCAGCGACATTGTTCCACATGGAACTCAATACATACTGTTGCGATACGGCGATGACATTGTCCTGATTTCTGTTGGGTTTCCTGATAACGTAAGATGACAAAATCAGCTGTTTGCATGATTACAGTAATATCATCGACTTCAATAACGATGTCTGGAAAGGCCCCCATATTGCGCTTAAACAAGTCCTCAACTTGATTTAAGTTAAGCCGTGCGCCAGTGATACCAATCATTTCAAACTGTGGTGAGAAGTGATCCATAAAGCGCGAAAGCTTTTCAGGCTGTGCGGGTTGACTAAACAGTGACTGAATATCTTGAATTAAAGTTTGCACATGTTGAATCGCTTGAGTAACTGACATAAGTTAATCCTTGAGTTGGTAAAGTATAAAAATAGGTAAACTGCCGATGAGAGCTGCAATGATAAAAATAAGGTGGTAAAGCTGAAGTAGTTGTAGCTGTGGTAATTTTTGTTGGAGTAGGTAAAACAGCATAAGCAATACCGCACTGCCTAAGCTAAAACTGATCTGGCGATTGATATTCCAAATGACACTGGCTTGAGGTAAAAGCTGTTCTGGGAAATCTAATAGTGCGGTGCTTTGCGCAGTGTTGGCTGCCAAACCTCCACCGAACCCCATGGCCAAATAGGCCACGCTGACCCATACAACAGATTGTGTGCTCTCAACCCAAGCCAAAGATAAAATTCCTAGACTATGAATAATTACAGCAGCGTAAAATAACTTTTTTGCTGTAAATTGCTGATAGTAGCGACGTACCAAAAGCATGGCGACGAGTGCCATGAATGCATAGAGCAACATAAAACTACCGGTTTGTGCGGCTGTTAAATGCAAGACGTCGTGCAGTAAAAAAATGCTAAGAATATTTACTCCGGTAAAGACACCCGGCACTGCGAGATAGACCCAAATAGAAACTTTGAGTTTAATGTTTTTGAGTAGCTTGAGTTCAACGACAGGTGAGGTGTGTCGTTTGGCATAATAGATATAAGCGCCACTGAATAAGACTGTGCTGAATACTGCAAAAGCAATCGATAGTGTTGATTGTGATTGACCAAGTAGTGTGAGGCAGATCAGTAGGCTGCTTAAGGCCAGAGAGATGAGCAATATTCCACAATA
>NZ_BBRX01000077.1 GCF_000829675.1 Acinetobacter rudis | reverse complement strand
GATATGCAGCAGACCTTGAAGAGTATAAAAATCAGATCATCTCAAGGGGAAACGCAGGCGGGTCTTTGTTGGAGAGAGTACTTTATTGTTGATGATATGCGTCAAAATATTCCGTTTACCGGTGGATATTTGCACTTTACTTTTCCCAGTTACCCACGAGTTCGTGCAGATATAGAGCATCGGGTACGTTTGGAGTCAGATCAACCCTTAGATGAGTTAATAAAAAAGAGACAGGATGAATGGCCAGCGTTTGCGAGTATGTTGATGAAAATTGATCATCTGAGAGAACATAAAAAAACTGTGAATGGCTTAAATGGTATAGAGATACTCAATCATGTGACCAGACGGGGTTACTTTGAGCGTGGTTTTGAAGTTGAAGAATGGCAGTATTTGGGTAACTTAGAAAACTATAATGATCCATTTATACAATTTAGTTTTGATAGTGCAGACATGGTTAATCAACATGACTCATTAAGTTCTGCAGTGAGCCAGAAAGAGGTTATTAAATTGAATGACTTTATTCTCAATAGCTTACAAATATCAGCAAACAATAAAAAGGAAAAATAAAGTGGCCAACATTATTGCACAGGAAAAATCATCAACCAGTCCAATAAGTAATAAGCGGGGGACATATGTTGAAGTCCCTAGACCAGATACCATTCCGATTATATTTGTCCCAGGCATTATGGGGTCAAATATCTACAACACACACTTAAGAAAATCGGTTTGGAAAATTGGGAATGGTAGTGGCAAGATTGGTACAGTTTACTCACAAATGCAAAAAAGTCCTGCTGTATTACAAACTGAACTTGATCCCTTAAATACTCAAGTCGATATGAGTGGAGATATACAAGTTGATTATCGGCTGAGACTAACTGAAAAAATACTGAGAGAACGTTATTGGGGTACAGTCCATTGGGATAGCTATGGTGACATGTTGACCTATTTGCAATTAGCTCTTAATCGTGTTGACTTAGAAGAACAAAAAATCTACGCGGGGGGTGCGTGGGGATCATATGCTGTGATTCAGCAATTTAAGGATCAAGAGGTGGTTCGGGAGTGGAAAAGTTTATTGAATCAAGCAGAGATGCCAAAGTGGGGTGCTCAACAGCCATTTATCGGTATTAACCAACAAGAAATAGAACATCTTAAAAACTTTCATTTCCCTGTTTATGCAATGGGCTATAACTGGCTGCAATCGAGTGAAGAAGGAGCCGCGTTGGTAAGCCAAAAATTAGATAAGATCAAAAAGCAGTATGCTGGAAGCTTTCATCAATTTATAGTGGTGACACACTCTATGGGGGGCTTGTTAACACGCAGATTGGTCCAACTACGTCATGATATTGCAGGTGTGGTCCATGGGGTGATGCCAGCAGAAGGGGCAGCAGCTGCCTATCGACGGATAGTAACAGGTTCCGGAGATGCAGGAGCCGCAGCCTATGTATTGGGTAAAAATACTGAACATGTAACAGCAGTTTTAGCAAATGCACCAGGTGGTTTAGAGCTGCTACCAAGCAAAGCCTATAATGGTGGTAAACCTTGGCTATTTTTAAGAGGTACCGGCGTTATCAATGGTCATGAGCAACAACATGTTGTTGCTCTGCCCAAACACAATCCCTATGAAGAAATATATAAGGCAGATGGGGTTTGGTGGGAAATGGTTAAAGCTGAATTAATTGATCCAGCTGATATCACATCTAAAAGGAATTCTGGTAAACGCCCTAAGGATATATATTTCAAAACCATTGAAAAGGTGGAAGAGTTTCATAAAAAAATTACGAATAAATATCATCCTTGTACTTATATAAATTATGGGCATGATACTCAATATGCCAGTTTTGGGACTTTGTCATGGCAACTGGATAGAAAAATAACAGGACTCACAGAAACTCAAGTTTTAAAACTACCAAGAATAAATGCAAAAGAAATAGATGCCTATAATAGTAAAATTTTAAAGGAGGCAAGTTATGTGGGAATGGGTGCATCTGCAGAGATTAGAGATAATATTAAGGAAAATAATGGACTGAGATATATCAAATTGGTGAGTGGTCAATTTGCGACATTTAAAATATCTGAAAAAGATACTGCTGGTGATGGTACGGTGCCGTGGCAATCTGGCCGAGCGCCATTGAAGCAATCTGGTGTTAAGCAAGTTTTTCAAATGAAAGGTTTTGATCACCAAGGTTCTTATAAAAATGCGCAGGTTAAGCGTTCCGTTTTGTATTCTATTGTTCGCATTATTAAAGAAAATAATATTCAACCTAAAAATAGGTAGTTGTTTTGCACCAGGTCAGCTTGTCCATTTAAATAAACCAGCATGATGCTGGTTTATTTTTTAACTTAGTTTGATGGCGTTTAAGATTGAATAATTGCCGTGAGTTCATCGATATAGTGCTGCATCGCTTGGGGGTGGCGGTCACGTCGGCTTTCAATATTTAAGCGTAATAAAGGCTCAGTATTTGAGGCACGAACATTAAAGCGCCAAGCTCCAAAATCTAAGCTTACACCGTCTGTGCGATCAATCTCTGGCTTTTGCGCTTGATAATAATCAAAGATTTTTTGAATTGTGACAGCCGTATCCTGTACTTTAAAGTTGATCTCGCCACTACACGGAAATTTGGCAATCATTTCTTCTACGAGGCTAGACAGTGACTGTTTGGTTTCAGAGAGCACAACGATGGCCAATAACCATGGAATCATACCACTGTCACAATACGCAAAGTCGCGGAAATAATGGTGTGCACTCATCTCTCCACCATAAACCGCATTATGTTCACGCATCACATCTTTAATGAAGGCATGGCCTGATTTAGACTGTACTGCTGTACCTTGGTATTGTTCAAGAATATCTAAAGTGTTCCAAACTAAACGTGGATCATGCACAATTTTTTCACCTTTTTGTTTGAGTAAAAAGGCTTGAGCTAGTAATCCAACGATGTAATATCCTTCAATAAATTGCCCTTTTTCATCAAACAAGAAACAACGATCAAAGTCACCATCCCAAGCAATACCCATATCTGCTTTGTGGATGAGTACCGCTTGACGAGTACTCTCACGATTTTCAGGTAAAATTGGGTTGGGAATCCCGTGTGGGAAAGTTCCATCTGCTTCGTTGTGAATTTTGATGAATTCAACAGGAATATTAAGTTGCTGGAATTTCTGTTCTAATGCATCAATGACATGGCCTGCTGCACCGTTGCCAGCATTCATGACCAATTTAAGCGGACGAATTTTAGCAGGGTCGATATAACCAATGAGGTGTTCGATAAATTCAGGTAAAATATTGTACTTTTGGCAATGGCCTTTGTGCTCTACGGCTTTAAAGTCAGCACATTCTGCAAGTGCCTGAATATCTTTAAGTCCTGTATCTGCACTGATTGGACGGGAATTTTCTCGAACCAACTTCATGCCGTTATAGTCCATTGGATTATGGCTAGCAGTAATTTCAATACCACCTTGCACATCGAGATGGAATGCGCCGAAGTAAACTTCTTCAGTCCCTGTCATCCCCAGATCTAAAACATCAACACCTGCATCATTGAGACCACGAATCGTTGCTTGTTTCAGAGCTTCACTACTTAAACGTATATCACAACCAATAACGACACGTTGAGGTCGATAAATTTGTCCATAGGCACGGCCAATCTTGTAGGCAATATCTTCATTGAGTTCGGTACCTAATTTTCCACGAATATCGTAGGCTTTAAAACAAGTAAGTGTTGTGGTCATGAGTCTAGTAATTTGGTCAAAGGTATCAAAGTGCCAGTTATAGCATAAATCACGCACTACAGCGATGCCGCTCTAGTGCGTAGTTTGGGGCAAGAAACTTAGAATGAAACGCGCTTATAGTGACGATACTCAGGTTGCCAGAAGTTGGCGTTTATTCGTACTGTGAGTTCTTCATCACTCATTGCAGGCGCAACCCCATCCTCAATTGCTGCTTTAGCAACGCGGAATGCAATTTTTTTCGATACGCTTTGTAGCTCATCCAAATTTGGTAGTAGATCTGCTTCAGGATCATGTAGTTTTGGTGAGCAATCAGCAAGCGCTGCACTTGAGGCAATCATCATGCGGTTGGTAACACGAGTTGCATGTACTGAAATGACACCTAAGCCAATTCCTGGGAAAATATAGGCATTATTACACTGTGAGATATTATGGATTTTGCCTTGATAATTGACTGGTGAGAACGGGCTGCCCGTTGCAATCAATGCCTGACCATCCGTCCAACGAATGATATCCGCTGGTAATGCTTCTACATGTGATGTTGGGTTACTCAGTGGAAGTACGATGGGATTGGCACAGTTTGCATGTAGACTCTTAATGACTTGCTCATTGAATAAACCAGCTTGTCCAGAAACGCCAATCAAAATACTGGGTTTCGCCGATTGCACTACATCGAGCAAGGAAATCAGTCCATCTGCATTCCCCCAAGTTGCAACTTGATCCGCTTTTTGAGCTAGAGCACGTTGGAAGCTACGGAGAGTTGGCATATTTTCGGTGATTAACCCAAAACGATCAACCATATATACTCGACTACGTGCTTCTGCATCACTTAGCCCATCTTCAACCATTTGAGCAATGATTTGTTCTGCAATACCACAGCCCGCGGAGCCGGCACCTAAGAAAGCAATAGTTTGATCTTTGAGTTGCTTTCCAGCCGCTCGACTTGCTGCAATGAGACTACCCACCACAACAGCTGCTGTACCTTGGATATCATCATTGAAGCAGCAATATTGATCACGGTATTTTTCAAGTAAAGGCATGGCATTGTTTTGCGCAAAATCTTCAAATTGAATTAATGCATCAGGCCAGCGACGTTTGATTGCACGGAAGATTTCTTCAACAAAGTTATCATAGTCTTCACCGACTACACGTGGTTGTCTCCAACCCATATAGATAGGGTCGTTGAGAAGTTGTTGATTATTGGTACCAACATCAATGGTGATCGGGAGGGTATAAGCTGGGCTAATGCCACCACACGCAGTATAAAGTGACAATTTACCAATCGGGATACCCATCCCCCCAATGCCAAGGTCACCTAGACCTAAAATACGTTCGCCATCAGTAATTACAATGACTTTGACACTTTTACGGTTGACGTTTTGCAAAATGTCATCGATACGGTTGCGATCTGGATAAGAAATAAATACGCCACGGTGACGACGATAGATATCCGAGAAGCGCTGACAGGCTTCACCGACGGTTGGGGTATAAATGATTGGCATCATTTCAGAAAGGTGTTTGCTGATCAGGTGATAGAACAGCGTTTCATTTGTGTCTTGAATATTTCGTAAATAAATATGCTTATTGATGTCTTCGTTAAAAGAAATGTACTGTTGATATGAGCGTTGATGTTGCTCTTCGATCGTTTCAATGACCTGTGGAATCAATCCATGTAAATTGAAATCGTTACGTTCTTGTTCACAAAATGCAGAGCCTTTATTCAGCAAAGGTAGCTCTAACAAGGTATAGCCAGCATAAGGAGTATATAGCGGGTGTTTGTTTTTTAAGTTTTCAGTGGTCATTTCCAATCTCAGGCGTTGACTTTGCGATGCTCAAAAATATGGACGCAATTCGCATTACAGGGCAGATGCTCTTAAGCTTAAGCCTATTTTATGACAAAAGGGTATTTATTTGCGTGATAATGGTGTGAGTGCTATATCAAAGTAATGATAAGTTCAACTGTTTTCAGCAGCTTAACTGCTACGAGTGATTAAAAAATAGATCATTTGTTTAAGCCGAATAGGCTTGTTTTAAACAGAACATACACTTTAATGTTGAAATCTCCTCCCCTAAAGCGGGCGAAATTTGCTATATTTGCTGTTTTTCTACGACTTACATTTTCGATAGATTATGAATACGGCCATACAAGCAGCACTCGATCACGCAACTCAAGCTCTACAGTCAGCAGGGGTCCTTCCAGCAGATTGGAAAAACACCAGTAGTTTGACGCGAACCAAGGATCGAAGTCACGGCGATTTTGCTTCGAACATTGCCATGATTGCATCAAAAGCAGCAGCAATGAAACCCCGTGAGCTAGCTGAACAATTTCTGGCACACTTACCAGAAGTCAGTGAAATCAGTAAAGCTGAAATTGCTGGTCCTGGGTTTATTAACTTCTTTTTAAATGCAGATCAACGCTTTGCTGTTCTGGATCAAATCCAACAACAACAAGAAAAATTTGGTTTTACTACAGCCAATGCGAAGAAAAAAGTACAAGTTGAATTTGTTTCTGCCAATCCAACGTCTAGCCTACATGTAGGCCATGGTCGTGGTGCGGCTTATGGTATGACAGTTGCCAATTTACTTGAGGCAACTGGTGCGAGTGTTGAACGTGAATATTACGTTAACGATGCTGGCCGTCAAATGGATATCTTAGCGACCTCTACTTATTTACGTTATTTGCAAATTTTAGGACAAGAGCTCGTTTTTCCAAAAAATGCATATCAAGGCGATTACGTTAAAGAGATTGCGCAAGGCATTATCGACCAAGATGGTGATGCTTATGTACAAAGTACAGCAGACATATATAAAGATGTACCTGCAGATGTTGAATATGCCGCAGAACTAGATGCAGATGGCAATAAAATCGTGCTTTCTGGTGATAAAGAAAAGCATATCGATGGTTTGATCTTTAATGCACAACAGTTGATTGGTGCAGATTATCGCGTCTTCCATCAAGCAGCTTTACATGCCATTTTGCAAGATATCAAACAAGACTTAGGTGAGTTTGGCGTAACATTTAATCAGTGGTTTAGTGAAGCAACATTGACAGATAAAATCGATGAAGCACTACAGACATTAGATCAACGTGGTTATCTCTACGAAAAAGATGGCAATATCTGGTTCAAATCAACAGAGTTTGGCGATGAAAAAGACCGCGTAGTGAAACGTCGCAACGGTCAAACTACTTATTTTGCTTCTGATATTGCTTACCATCTGAATAAATTACAACGTGGTTTTACTGATTTGATCGATGTTTGGGGATCTGATCACCATGGTTATATTGCACGTGTTAAAGCTGCAATTGATGCAATGGGCTATGACTCATCGAAACTTACTGTATTGTTAGTACAGTTTGTGAGTTTATGGCGTGGTGGTGAGATGGTGCAGATGTCATCTCGTTCAGGCCAGTACGTGACATTACGTGATTTACGTAAAGAAGTGGGTAATGACGCTGCGCGCTTCTATTATGTGATGCGTAAGTCAGAACAACACATTGATTTTGATTTAGATCTAGCCGTTTCGCAAAGTAAAGATAATGCGGTGTATTATATTCAATACGCACATGCCCGTATTCAGCGTATTTTGCAAAAAGCAGATAAAATTGGTATTACATTTGATGCAATTGCTGCACGCCCGCTTGCAGTTCAGTTACAGTTAGAGGCTGAAGTTGAAATTTTGGCTAAACTTGCAGCTTATCCTGAAATTATTACTCGTGCAGCCAATGCGCATGAACCTCATCAAGTGGGTAACTACTTAAAAGAGTTAGCAGCATTGTTCCATGGTTGGTATGCGTTGGATGGTGTTAAGTTCCTAGATGAGCAAAATATTGAGTTATCTCAAGCGCGTTTACTCTTATCTATGAATGTACAGCAAGTTTTAAAAAATGGTCTAACACTGTTGGGCGTATCTGCACCGACAGAAATGTAACGAGAATAAGAGAGGGTAGTCCGTGTTCGGTAAAACACAACGTGGTGTAACAGAGCGCAGCAATAAGCCCAAACCGTCCTTGGTTCCCAAGTGGTTGGGTATGTTGGTGGCAATTTTATTGGTGATTGCAGCAGCAGTTGCTGTAATGCTATGGAAGCCATGGGCACCTGTGCCTGCCAATAGTAATGAAGTGCGCTCAGAGCACTATAAAGAAGAGACCAACAAAGACTATCGTTTCTATGACTTGTTACCCCAGCAACAGGTTACTCCTATTCCGCAACAGGCAGTTCCTGAAACGCCTTTGAATGCACGTCCAACGATTGTAGAAGCCCCTCAACCACCACAACCTGCAGTGAGTGAGGAGCCATTAACTGAAGAGCCAACAGCAGTACTTGCCGAAGTGAAACCATCGTACATTTTACAAGTGCGTAGTTATGCAGATCCAGATAGTGCTGATGCACGTCGTGCTGAGATTTTACTCAATGGTTTATCGGCAGATGTGATTAAAACTACGGACAATGGCAAAGTCTGGTATCGTGTAATATCTGGACCATATGAGTCACAAAGTGCTGCAGTTATTGCTCAAAAAACTTTGCAGAATAGCGGTATTGATTCGATTGTTGTAAAACGTTAAACAAAAAATCAAGCAATAAAAAAGACGCATTTTAAAATGCGTCTTTTTTGTTTTCATGGAGTTTAGTCGGTATAAGCCTGAACAAACTGTGCATAGGCTGAGGATGCTTTACCATCTTTATAGATATAACGTTTAATTTCACCTTTATTAGTGATGATATTCATACTCGCTGCAGGCGTACCTTTGAGTTTGGCCATCAAATTCGGCGGTGTATCAATGGTGACCCCAGAGCGATAAAAGCCGCGTGTAAACTCTTGATTGGTTGAGCTTGGCTTATAAGCATACGAAATTTGGCCGTTATTAAATACCACTGCTTTGATGTCGTAATAGCTTGCAGGATTATCGAGATAAATATGTAGTTGAACTTGGCTTTTATCTTCAGCATTCCAATTGACTTTAATCACTGGACAGAGTTCACCTAATTCACAGAGCAAAATACCTTTGGTGGCATTTTGTGCTGTTGGTGCTGTTTGCTGATGAGCACAAGCGCCCAGCATGAGTGCACTACCTAAAAGTAAAGCGAGTTTTTTCATACGATTGATCTCAAACCTGCAAGTAATATCTGATAATTATTACTCAATACCCAAGAAAGTAAATGGTTTTGACTCGACAAACGCAGCGTTTGCTTTGCCTGCATAGATTTTTGCCTGGTCTGCACCTAAGTCTAACTTACGTGTTTTACCATCATTAAAGTTAATATCTTTAAGGTCAACCCAAAATACGTTTGGTGATACTGCAGATTCAAAATAGTAACGAACACGTTTATGATCGACTACCGTTCTCCAACGTGTTGATGAGATATTAGGCTGTTCTTCAGTGTTTAGACCATAAGGTACAGATACGTTACGAATCACACTAAATACACTGGCCAATGAATGTTCTGGCGAAGCATCTTTAGGAATCGCATTGATATAAAAAGATGCACGGGCAAAACGATCTGCTGCACGGTTGGTGCCTGGTAACATCGTTGTACCACCGATTAACTGCCAATAGTCATCTAAAGCTAACTGTTTATCAAAGGTCGGTGAGTTGGTCATAACTTGATATTCTTTATTATGATGAATCACTTGCTTGCCATTGATATATTCGACGATTGCGCTATCACCACTGCTATCTGAGATAGAGAGATGTAAAGTGGTGAGACGTTTTTCTCCAGGGACCATATCGGTCACCACAATGAATGGTTCTTTTTCGAGTGCAGCGACAGCTTCATTTACTGTGGCAAAGTTATCAAGTACATACTGTGCCCATAGAGAAATACTTAAGGTTGGTTTTTTGCTTTTTTCAGTATTTGGATATTGTGATTCAACTAACCAGAGTAAGTTTGCTGAAAGCCCTTTCTCGTTGACACCATCGGTGCTTGAAATATCATAGCCACTGGCAATAACACTACCGTATTTTGATGTCCATTTAATCGAGTTTGGACCTGCAACGCCGTGACGGACCACTTTACTTGGTAAAATCCAAATATTTGTACCCACATCGCTTTTCCAGTCCATACTTCGCGCAGTCATCACTTCATTTTTTCCGATGAAGACTGCACGAGTGCAGGCATCAGCAATGCTGGTGAGTAAAAAACTTGATGCAATTAAACTTTGGCAAATAATTTTTTTCATAGTATTCACTTATTTTAAAAGAGTGGAAGGTTGACACCAATAACTGGGCCATGTTGTGTGATATGCCATTTAAAATCACCACTATGGTGATCTTGCTCAAAATAACGATAACCCAATCTAAAATTGATTGGACGTTTAAAAATCTCTTGACGATAACCGACATACATTTGGGCTGAGCGTGTATCTTCGACCCCAAAGCTCAACTCCGAAGCAAGGTTCCACGGTGAGTCAAAGTTGTATTTAAAACGACTGCCCCAAAACACCTCATCCCAATCGGCGTTGACTTGACTGGTATGATGAAAGGCACTCAGTTCAGATTTAAGTTCAGTGCGATGTACACCGATCATGGGTTCTACAATAAAACGTGGATAATTATTATTTGGATTTCTTTCAGAAACATAGGCTTGATAATACGCACCTAAACTTTGTCGTTTTTGCTTAACATATGCTGCGACAGGAATATGTGCCACGCTTTGTTCAGTACTGAGTTTGGCCATTTGGGTATCATAGAACATGCCCCAGCGGCCTTTACTGATATCAAAATGTGCCATATAAGTTTCATCTAAATAATCCAGACTATCCTTAAAGGGTTGATCGACATCATAGTGGATATTACCTTTTTGAATCTCCCCATTGGCATCAGAGGCAAAGGCATATAGGTTAAGGTTGACCTTGACAGGGCCCTCCCAGCTACTGCTGCTCTGGTTTTGTGCATAATTCAGTGGGCTAAAGGTCAGTGCTGAGATTAAACCGATCAGTTTATACTTCATATGTGATCCGATGAAATTAAAATTGTTGGTTGTGATAAATACAAATAATCAATATGAGTGTGTAGCGATGTATAAATTTAAGTCATACCTTATATAGCTACTCAAGCAAGTTCTTTTTGCTGTGCATCATTGTTGTTATCCCAATCAACCTTGATCGAAAAATACAGCAGCTTGCTTAATACTTAGATGACAATTGCTTTACTATAGCACCAGATGTTTAATATCACAGCAGATTATTGGAATTTTTTAGAGAAAAATCATATTAATAAACAAATTGATGGATTGCTTAAGCAATAAAAATCCCCGACATTTGCGGGGGATTAAATTATAATTTAAAGTTATCTTTCACGTAATGCTTCGCGTGCTTTATTGAATGGTTTGAGCAGGTAATCCATAATTGTTTTTTGACCCGTACGGATATCAACTGTCGCTACCATCCCAGGTGTAATGCTAAAACTTGCTCCAGCTTTGTTATAAAGTTTGTCAGTATTGGTTCGAATATAGACGCGATAATAAAACTGATCTTGTTTGACCTCATCTCTTAATGTATCTGGAGAGATAATGGTCACTTTGCCATCTAGCCCACCATAGATCGAATAATCATAAGCGGTGACTTTGACTAAAGCCTCTTGACCAGGATGAATAAAAGCAATATCACGTGGTGAGATTCTTGCCTCGATAAGCAGCTGTTCATCTAGCGGAACAATGGTCATGAGTTTACCATTTTGTGGGATGACACCGCCCAAAGTGGTTACGGTGATTTCTTTCACTACTCCGCGTACGGGTGCTTTAAATACGGTTCGGCTTAAGGTATCACTACGACCCAATACAATTTGTCGTTGCGTCTCAATGTCAGTGTTGGCTTTGGACAATTCTTCTCGTGCTTTGACATAGTATTGAGTACGGATATCGGTCATCTTATTTTTAAGTTCATTGGCTTGACGCTTTAAACGTAATACCTCAACCTCACTGGCTGCACCTTTAGAAACTAGCGGTTCAGTCATAACAAGCTCTTCATTCACTAGAGCTAGTGCTTGAGATAAGCCTAATAATGTTTCATCAAGATTGGCACGACGTGATTGGTAGAGGGCTGTTTCTGCATGCACTAAAGCAGGCTCTTTACGTACAGCTTCAGGAAAGTTTAAAGGCGTTCCATTCACTTCAGCTGTTAAACGTGCAGCAGTTGCCTGTGCTGAGGTGAGTAAAGACTGGGATTCTCCGACGACTGATTGCAAGCGTGTGGGATCAAGTTGAGCTAACACTTGATCTTTTGCAACGATATCTCCTTCTTTAACATTGAGTTTAGTTAAGATGCCACCTTCAAGAGATTGAATAGTTTGTTCTTTGGATGAAGGAATAACCTTTCCTGTACCCGTTGATACTTCTTCGAGTTTAAAAAACCAAGCCCATAATAATAAGGCGCTAAGCCCAAGCACGATAATCCAAATGACAATACTGGCCCGAGGTAAAGGTGGATCTTGAAAAGTCGTCTTGGAGTTGCTGGAAACTGATGTTGTTTCACTCATGATTGAATTCCTGATTATATTTGAGCAGTTTGAGCTGGAGCTGATTGATTAAGGATTTGATCACGAGGGCCATCCATCACGATTTTTCCGTTATTAATCACAATAATACGATCAACTAATTGCAAGACAGGACGACGATGTGTAGCAACGACAAGCGTACGGTGACCGAGCCATTGTTTGAGATGATCAATCAGTATTTTTTCAGACATTTCATCGAGTGCTGCTGTTGGTTCATCGAGTAATAAGATATTGGGTTGACGTAGGAGTAATCGCGCCATTAATAAGCTTTGGCGTTGTCCACCTGAAAAACCGACACCACCTTCTAAGATCACATGATCAAGCCCTTCTTTTTTCTCTTGGACAAACTGCAGAGCACCAGTAAGTTTTAAGGTTTTTATAATGTCTTCATCACTGATCAGGGGGGCACCTAGACTTAAGTTTTCTCGGATAGAACCAAAAAAGAGATGTGCATTTTGATTGAGTAAGTTCATGTCGCGGCGGACATCAGCTGGATCAAGCAAAGTTAAATCTACGCCATCTAATTGAATGGTTCCATTGAGTGGTGTCTGCATACCTGAAAGTATTTGGAGTAAGGTCGATTTTCCAGCGCCGTTACGTCCAAGAATGGCAACTTTTTCACCTGCTTGAATATTGAGTTCTGTAAGTGAAAGACTAGGATGTGGATCATCCTGAGTGTATTGGAACAATACTTTACGTAGTTGATAATGGCCATGGAGTGCTGGACGATGAATCAGGTGTGCACGATCGGGTTGATCTACATTACGCTGCATGAGCTCATCTAAACTTTTTTTGGCGACCTTGGCTTGTTGTAAGCGCATGAGTACACCGGTGAGCTGGGTGATTGGTGCAAGCATACGTGACGATAAGATTGAACAGGCCACCAAAGCACCTGTAGTCATATCGCCTTTCATAACATCAAATGAGCCAACGAGCACCACAAATACAAAAGCTAATCCCTGTATTTTTTGAATCCATGCAGTGAGTACACCAATAATTTTACGCTGTTGCAGACTGATCTCTGCAGACACGTCATTCATATGATTCCACTGGTTTTGAAAGCGTGATTCTGCTCGTAATAATTTAATATCCTCAATGCCTTGAACCGATTCGACCAAGGTTGCATTTCGAATGGCGGATTCACGCATGCCCTCTTGAGCAAGTTTAGAAAGTGGTTTTTGTACGAGCAGGCAGGGAATGATCATCAGAGGGACGATTAACAACATCACCCAAAATAGGTTGCCACCAATTAACCAAAAAATTGCTAGAAATAGGAAAAAGAAGGGGAGATCTGCGATCGCTGTAATGGTGGTTGAGGTGACTAATTCTCTGACCCCATCTAACTCGCGGATTTGAGATATAAATGTACCAGTAGATTTGGAGCGTTCATTGTTTTTGATGCGTAAGGCATGTCCAAAAACTCGATCTGAGATTTTTAAATCCGCACGTTTGCCAATGATATCTGACAAATAGATTCGTGAAACACGCAGTATAAACTCAAATACAGAGGCCAGCATAACTCCGCCGAACAGAACCCAAAGCGTCGGAATCGACTGAGAAGGCACTACTCTGTCGTAGACTTGCATTGAAAATACGATCGTTGCTAGAGCTAAGACGTTGGTGATTAAGGAAGAAAACATAATATCGATATAACGTTTCCAATCCTGCAATACGATAGACCAGAACCAACTGGCCTGATAAGGCTTGATATATTCATCAATCCGCACATCAGGAATTGAGTGCTCAGGTCTCAAAATATAAACATGTTCGATTAAGGGCGTGACGTCATCGATAGAGAAGCTTTGAGATAGGCCATGTTCACCACTAAACTGAATACTTAAGTTATTTGAGCCATCCATTTTATCGATGATCCCTACTTGATGGTTGTTAAACTCAACCAAGATAGGGAGGCGCCACGGATGTAAAATATCGCGACTAAATTTGTCTTTTTTATAATTCAATCCAATCTGACGGCACATAATTTGTAGTGCTTCATCAATATGTTGGTGTTGATTCCAGTCGAGTTGTAGTCGGATCCGTTCTTCAGAAGGTTCTATGCGGTAATGTTTTGCAATTGTTAAAACAGCTTGCAACCAAGGTTGGTAATTTAAGGGTTGATTCATGGTTGCACCTCGAATCCTTGTATTGAAATATTATTTAAGTCATAGGCTTGGCGAGTACGACCCGTCGCTGAAATAAACTGTGCGAGACTGCTATAGATGTCATAGCGAGCATTTTCTAATTCTGAGTTGGCACTATGGATCGCCATTTCGGCATTGAGTAAGTCCAATACTGTGCGAGTGCCTAATTTGTATTGTTCTTGATAGAGTTCTTTGGTTTTGATGGTGGTATTTTGTCGATCATTAAGCACCATCATTTGTTTTTGCTTATTTTCTATCGTTTCTCTTGTCGTACGAACTTGATCGAGTATGTCCAAATATACGGCATTTACTTTTGACCTCGATGCTTGTTCAGCATAGCTAGCAGAGCGGCTACGGGCCCCAGTTGCTCCACCCTGATAGAAGTCACTTCGCGCCTCAACCATGATTGAACTATCTAGGCCATTGTCTTTTTGGTTGCCAGGATTAACACCATTGATTGCCTGAGAAACAGTACCTTTGAGTACAAAAGTTGGATAACGGCTAAGTTCAATTTGTTTCTTATCGACTTTGGCCATCTCTACTTCAATCTGTGCTGCAACCATTTTGGGAATGCTATTTAAAGCAGGATCGCTATATAGTTCAGATGCAACGACCAATTGTTCAGGAATATTCCAGTGTTTTGCAGATATATCAAAACCAATTAAAATACTTAAACGTTGTTGAAATTGTTGCAACATAGATTGCTGCATAATCAGGTTTGATCGTGCTGATTGTAAGAATGACTCAGCTTGTACGGGGTCTGCTTGACTGCTAATTCCAGCGCGTGCGCGTAAGCGTGCAATAGATAAAATTTTCTCTATGCCTTGAACTTGCTGTTCAGCAATACGTAGACCGACACGATAACGCTCGATGTTAATTATGGTGACACTGGTTTGATAGGCAATATCTTCGATTCGAATCAGAACATTCGCTTGCTCTAGCTTTAACCTTTCCTTTTGGGCATCAACGCTACTTTTAACTTTGCCAAAGTCGTAGAGTAATTGTGATGCATTGAGACTTAAGATCTGTCGCCCACGGTCTGAACTACCAAAGTCACCAGTACCCATCCCACTTGAAAGTTGCGGATAGTATTGTGATTTTGCAATTTCAATATTTGAATTTTGTGCAGCAAGTACAGCCAAATTTTGTGAGACTTGTGGATTACGTTGTAATACCTGCTGAATGGCTTTAAAAAAATTCAAGGCACTGATCTGCGTTGTAGACGGTGCAGTTTTTGATTGATCCATTGGCGTAAATTTAAATTTACTCAATTGCTGTAATTCAATCGTTTTAAAATCTTGTTCGGATTTAGGTTGAAAGACACTGGTGAGTTTATCTTTTAAATGAGATGAAACATCTTTTTGATCCGCTGCATAAACTACATTTATTGATAAAAGTAGTGGTATAGCTAGATAAATTAACTGGGGCTTTAAAATATTTTTAGGCATTTTTTACATATTTCTATATGAATAAAATTTTGAAACATCGATGCTTTATTTAATTTGATTCTAAAAATGGTATTTAAGTAATATTTTATTTGGCATAATTTATTTATTTGTTGTTATACAAGAAATAAATTTAGCAAAGACAGTTTTGTTTTAACTGTTTGATTTAAAATAAGAGTAAATGCCCGAATCAAACTTTATGTGTTTATTTATAGATAAGTTTTTTATTAACTCAAAATATATTTTTTCATAATGAATTTTTTAGAACTATCATTATGAAATATAACAATTTTTTTGAGTGTAAATTATAACACTATGTATTTAAGTATTTGTTTTATAGTACATAATTAGATATGTCTTTGCATTTTTCATTTACTGATTAATCTTATTTTTTAATGGTGATTACTTTAGTTCACTCTGTTGTTTATTTGTTTGGGTGGTTTTTATTATAACTTTATGTTTTTTAGAATATTTATTATTTGTTTTTTAATTGTACTCAAATGGTTTGTTATTATTTCTTTTACTTTTTATAAAGTCGTGTATGTTTCTCAATGAGTTAATCTATTTAACTTGTGATTTTTTATTTATAAATAAAAATTTTTTGGTTTCTAGAAGATATTAACCATAGAGGACAATAAAATGTCAGAGATGAAAATCGTTTCTAAAGCGAGTCATAAGGTTTTACAAGAGTTAAATGGCCAAAAGGCTGCGCTTACAGAAGCGTCTGTTGTTGTGATAAAAGCCAATATGGATGATGTCCAACAAATTGTTAAAGACGGTAAAAATGCAGTTATCACTCTTAAAAACGGTGAAAAGATTGTTATTGAAAACTTCTTTACGGGTGTGGGCTATGAAACTGAAAATAGTCTAGTTTTAAATGATGATGATAATAAATTGCTTTGGGCTCAATTTACTGATGCCAATGGGGCAATGCTAGATAACATTACATTTGGTTATATAGACACCATTGAACCACTTTTATACCACGACGGTGCGTATAGCTTATGGGGATGGCTTGCTGTTCCTTTGACTGTAGCAGGGATCCTAATTTGGGCTGGAAGCAGTAGTGGTGACGATGGTTCTGACAAAATTACACGTGTGTTAGATAAGCCAGAAGTTGATCCAATTAATGGTAAAGATCCTATTACTGGTCGAGGTGACCCTGATACTGAGATTATCGTAACGTTCCCAGATGGGAAAACAGAAACCGTTACAGTGGATAAGGATGGTACATGGACTGCACCGAACCCAGGTTTGGAAGATGGCGATGAAGTTGTTGTCGTTGCGAAGGATAAGGATGGAAATACCTCACCTCCAGTTGTTGTAATTGTTGATGCAATTGCACCACCAGCGCCAATTATTGATCCAGTCAATGGCAAAGATCCAATCACAGGTACGGCAGAACCTGAGAGTAAAGTGACAGTCACTTTCCCTGATGGTAAGACGGTTACTGTTACAGCGGATGAGAATGGTGCGTGGACTGTACCCAACCCAGGTTTAGAAGATGGTGACAAAGTTGTAGCGGTTG
>NZ_BBRX01000078.1 GCF_000829675.1 Acinetobacter rudis | reverse complement strand
CTGCCAACGAAGTTGAGTACTTTAAGGCTGGCGGCATTTTGCATTATGTTCTACGTAATATGTTAGCCAAGTCAAGTTAAGCATTCTTGCTCTTCAGTTTGACTAAGTTGAAGTAACTCATTGATTTTGGACTTATCTGAGGTAAAAACTATGGTCTTTAAGTCATATTGCATGATTTAAAGACCATTCATTTTACTTAGGTGCTGTAAGAGACTATTTTGGGGTGCTCAAAAAACGAGTATAAAGAGCACAAAGTTGATGAACATAATGGAATACACTTGAATTTAATCGAGATTTGTTCACTGATTGATCCACAGCAGATTACTGAGTTTGCAGCTGGTGATCCAAATGAAAATCCATGGGTTGAAGGTCAGCCTCAGCTTGAATCAATTGCGCTCAGTGCTTATGACCCTATTTGGCCACTGTGGTATGAACAGATACGGGCTCAAGTGGTCACGGCTTTAGCTAATCAAGTATTGAGTATGACGCATGTGGGCTCAACTGCTGTACCTGATCTTGCTGCTAAGCCTGTCATTGATATCGACATGATTGTTGCTGATCCTCAAGATGAGGCGAGTTATGTGCCAAGACTGACTCAGTTGGGTTATCGTCTGACCATTCGTGAACCAAGTTGGTATCAACATCGGATGCTCCGTCTCGATCGGCCACGAGTCAATTTGCATGTTTTTGCTCCAAACTGTCCTGAACATATACGACATTTGTTATTTCGTGATTGGTTAATAACTCATACAGACGATCGTCAACGTTATGCAGCAGTGAAGCAACGTGCTCTAGATGGTGTAGATACTGTGCAGGCTTATAATTTAAATAAGCAGGCTGTGGTTCGGGATATTTATCAAAATATTTTTAAATTCTATAACTTACTCGGTCAGGACTAAGAGATAAACTCGCTCTCAATATGAAAGGAATCTGAGATGATGCGTTATATATTATTGTTTTTATTAACTATATTTTGTTTTGATCGTGTACAGGCTAAACAAGATGTTGTACCGAAAGCTGTTGATTATCCAATCGCTGTGTATAAGGGGCCAACTGCAAAGCTTGATCTTAGTGATCCTGCTGCAAGAATGTTCCGTACACGTTTAGGCGAAGCCTTAAAGCAACCTGTTGAGTTTGCTGGTGAATATGTTGTTGGCTTTTGGGGCTGTGGTGCAATGTGCCGTAGCTATAGTTTTGTCAGCAAAAAAACAGGCCAACTTTTGTCAGTCGGTTTTGGTGGTGAAGAAAACCAAGAGGATGTGGTTTTTGTTAAGCCGAATAGTCGATTGTTGGTGACTGAAGAAGAAGTGCAGGATGAAGACTTCAAGGTGACTGCTGTTAAAGTGAGATTTTATGAGTTTAAGAATAAGCAATTTAAACTCATTAAAACACTTACAAAAGCTCCGAGTGAATAAATCTACTGGCTGATATTTGATCTTTAAGAACAATGTGCTAGTTTTTAGAGTTTTCAATACATGACTTTATAAAATGAAAAATTTAAATCCTAAAATTGCTTTGCTGATTGGATTGATCTTGTTGTTGGTGAGTGGGGGCTTATATTGGAAAACCTCTACTCCAAGTATCAGTGCTGAAGATCAAGCAAGCTGTGAAAGTGCTGTGCAAAATCAGTATGGTGAACAGGCAGCAGCCTTGATCGATCGTTGTAAAACAGATGTGGGTTTTGTAGCAATGACTAAGGCTCAAAATTCGGGTGCAGGTTCAGCTCAAGAATTAGCGACAGCAATAAGTCAGGCCAATCAAAAAGATACAGGTAACCATATGCTTTATATGTTTTTTGTTGGCTTAACTCTCATGGTTGGATTGGTCTTTACCTTACGTGGTATTAAAGGTCTTACGCAAAAGACTGAATAAGCAGTTACAAAAATACCTTAACCCGATCCCCCCCAATTGGGCTTATTGCTTTGATTGGGGGTAATACTGCCAGATTAGCTGAGAACACTAAAGTTTGAGCTTTTGTAATAACTGCAATAATGTGGCAATTTCCTCTGGATTTAATAGCGATTGAATATCATCAGCAGTTTCTTCAACCGTGATCAAAGCATCTTGTAAAATACTTTGTCCAGTTTTACTCAGACTGACCAAGCTTTGGCGAGCATCACGTGGATTGCTGGTGCGCTCAGTCAGACCTATTTTTTCCATTGGTTGTAATACACGTGTTACACCAGATGCAGATAAAGCCACTTTTTCGGCTAGCGCTATACGACTGAGTGTTTGATTTTGTGCAGTATTGAGCTGGTACATCAGCATAAATTCAGTAAAGTTAATCCCATGTGTACTCAGGCGCAAATCAAATTTCTTACTGATCAAACTGCCCAAATGTACATGCATAAATAAAAAATTAAGATTACTCATTGTTATTCTCCTTGAGTAGATAAGTGCATTATGTTTGATATATGCTTGAGTGGTCAAGTATATATCAAATAATTTTTAGCAAATGAACTGTAAGGATTTGAAAGTTATTAATTTAAAAATCTATTTGCGGCTAAGGTTTTAACGCTGCTTATTGTTAAAGCTTTTTGTTAGAATGCGCCTGAGTAATTTTATCTAAGAGAAGTGATGAGTCAGTTAGCCCCAGACGATGAGTACGAGCGCCGTTTTGCAGGTGTAGCCAAAATTTATGGTGAACAAACCTTTGATCAATATGCAAATAGTCATGTGATGGTGATTGGTATTGGCGGTGTGGGCTCTTGGGCTATTGAAGCATTGGCACGTAGTGGCGTGGGACAATTGACCTTGGTTGATATGGATGTGGTTGCAGCATCAAACATTAACCGACAATTACCAGCGCTGAGTTCTACGCTGGGTCATGAAAAGATCGCAGTGATGGCAGAGCGTTGTCGTCAGATTAATCCACGCATACAGATTAATTTAATTGATGATTATTTGAGTGCGGAGAATGTCAAAGAGATCTTGGTTGGCTCACCTGACTTGATTTTGGATTGCATTGATGATGTCAAAGCTAAATTGGCCTTAATGCTGCATTGCCGTTTTCATAAAATTCCGCTTATTGTCTCTGGTGGTGCTGGCGGTAAGCTTGATCCTCTTAAGATACGCGTTGCAGACTTATCTAAAACTGAGCAAGATCCGATGTTAGCCAAGTTGCGTAGTCAATTGCGCAGTAAAGGGATTTGTAAAAAACCCAAAGAAAAATTTGGTATTTTATGTATTTACTCAATCGACAATCCATTCTCGAGTGCCGATGTGTGCCCTAGTGCTGGACTACGCTGTGGGGGCTATGGTTCAGCAGTCGTTGTGACTTCAAGTTTTGCTATGATCGCAGTTGCTGAGGTACTCAAAAAACTTGAGCAAATTGGGTTGAAGAAGATTCAAAACTTAGCCACTGGCATTTAAGCAAACTGTCATGCAAATCGCATTAAAGTGAAAGAATATTAGACTAATCTAATGTTAAAACTTGCTTAAAGGGTAAGCGAATGACACGTCCCTATGCAGATTTAGATTATGATTGGTCACCTAATTTTCGTGACAATTTTAAAGCGTTTTTTGAGCAAAGCCATAATAATCAACGTACTGCTAATAAAAATATTTTAGAAGAGTTAGTTCGCCCACGTTTACGTATTGCTATTGTGACTGAGACTTGGCCACCTGAAATCAATGGGGTGGCGCTGTCCTTACTACAACTATGCAAAGGACTACAAAAACTGGGTCATAAAATATTATTAATTCGTCCTGAACAAACACAGGATTGCCAAGAGTTTGTACCCAATAAAAGTTGTATGGTTAAGGCTCAGGCAATTCCAAAATATACCAGCTTACAATTTGGTTGGCCGCAATTCCTTAAAGTTCGTCAAGCAATTCAGGAGTTCTCCTCAGATATTGTACATATCGTGACAGAAGGGCCTTTGGGGTTAAGTGCTTTACAAAGCGCTAAACAGCTTAACTTACCCGTATCGAGTGGCTTCCATTCACCCTTTCAAGATATGAGTCGTTTTTTCGATTTAGCTTTCTTGCTAAAACCTATTCAACGTTATTTACGTTGGTTTCATAACAGTACACAATTAACTTGTGTGCCCAATGCAGAAACTGCGAATGCATTACGTTCTTTCGGTGTGGACTGTAAATTATGCGTGGTTGGTCGCGGTGTAGATATACAACGCTTTTCTCCGCAACATCGCTCTGAAAAAATACGTGAATCTTGGGGCGTCGCTACAGATACAGTGGTTATGTTGTATGTGGGGCGGCTTTCGCCAGAAAAACAAATCGGCATGATTATTGAATCTTACCAACAGATGCGACAGCAGGGTAAAAATGTAAGTTTAGTGATCGTGGGCGATGGCCCAGATCATCGGCATTTAACGCAGATGCTTGGTGCTGAGAGTGTCATTTTTACAGGTGCATTGAGTGGGCAAGCATTGACCAGTGTCTATGCCAGTGCCGATGTATTTGTGTTTGCAAGTCAAGTTGAAACATTTGGTAATGTGGTATTGGAGGCGATGGCAAGTGGTTTACCCGTTGTTGCTTTTGATTATGCGTGCGCACAGCAGTATGTTGTAAATTATTTGAGTGGTTGGCTTGTTGCTAAAGGCAACGAGAGTGGCTTCAAACAAATACTTTACGCTTTACCTGAGCGTTTGGTTTTACAACGAATGGGAAGACATGCGCTTGAAGCAACACGTCAAGCCGGTTGGCAATTCCCTGTACAGCAGTTTGAACAAGCACTTTATGAAGTGGTTCAGACAGCAAAATGAGTTGACGAAGACATTGAGAAATCAGTAGACAGCAGCAAAACAATAATAATGTTAGCGGAGAAATACGATGATCAAAGAAGCGAAAACCAAGATACTCGATTTGGACCTCAAAGGTTGTATTTATCTAAATAATCTTTCGAATAGACAACCCATTGCACGCTTTTTTAAAACGATAAGCCGCTTGGGGGATGGTGGATTTTGGTCCATCATGCTGTTAAGTGTATGGGCAACTAAAGGGCTACAATACGGCCCTAAAATTGGCTTTATGTTGTTGGGTGGTTCTGTGGGAAGCATCATTTATAAAGTATTGAAGCAAAAGACCACACGGCCAAGACCTTATCAAGTGCATCAGGTGATTATCTTAGGCGAACGACCTTTGGATCACTTTAGCTTTCCTTCAGGTCACACTTTACATGCAGTGATGGCCACTATTGTGCTGGGCATGGCTGTACCTTACCTGTTGGTTGTAATGGTGCCTTTTACCATTGTTGTTGCATTATCTAGAATGGTGTTAGGGCTGCATTATCCTTCAGATGTGATCGTTGGAGCTTTGATTGGTGCTGCGGTAGGTGGTGGGATTTTATTGGCTGCTTCACTGTTGGCACTTGAGCTTTGAGCATTTTAAAAGCACAGATACAAGGTGATGTTTACTACCGAATTTGCTAAAGTGGGTGCGCTTAAAAGTTTAGCAATTGAAAAGGTGCATTATGGGACTACGTTGGAGCGATAGTATTGATATCGCAATTGAGTTAAGCGAAGCACATAGCGATGTTGATCCACAATGGGTACGTTTTACTGACCTACATGCATGGGTCTGTGCGCTAGCTGATTTTGAAGATGATCCTGAAAAATCATCAGAAGGTTTGCTTGAAGCAATCCAAATGGCTTGGATTGATGAAGTTCGTTAATTTTTGGTAAAAAACTCAATTTTTTCTCCATTCAACACTGATCATCATGCATTAATTCTGTATAATGCGCCAAATTTTGACGTTAAAATGCAAGGAGCCAAAAATGGCTATCGAACGTACTTTGTCTATCGTAAAACCTGATGCTGTAGCAAAAAACCACATTGGTGATATTTTTGCTCGTTTTGAAAAAGCGGGTCTTAAAATTGTAGCAACTAAAATGAAGCATTTGTCTAAAGCTGAAGCTGAAGGTTTCTATGCTGAACACAAAGAACGTGGTTTCTTTGCTGACCTCGTTGCTTTCATGACTTCTGGTCCTGTTGTTGTTTCAGTTCTTGAAGGTGAAAACGCAGTTCTTGCTCACCGCGATATCTTGGGTGCAACTAACCCTAAAGAAGCTGCTCCTGGTACGATCCGTGCTGACTTCGCTGTAAGCATCGACGAAAACGCTGCGCATGGTTCTGACTCAGTTGCTTCTGCTGACCGTGAAGTAAACTACTTCTTCGCTCAAACTGAAGTTTGCCCACGCACTCGTTAATCGAGCCTAAGAAAAACCAAATAAGTGGTATACTCCTTATTTGGTTTTTTCTTCTCTGCAAAAAACTACGCTGTTATTTTCTTGTCTTCTCCCAAATCGAAAGAGTTTAGGTAATCCCCATGAATGCTGAAATGGTTACGTCATCCGCGCAACTCGATGAGCAAAAGTCACCATCACCAAGCGTTGCATCTGAAACACCGACCAAAATCAATTTGATGGGCATGTCACGCAGCGAACTCGAACAGTTTTTTGTTGAGCTTGGAGAGAAAAAGTTCCGTGCTGGTCAAGTGATGAAGTGGATTCATCAATTCTTTGTGACTGATTTTGCTGAAATGTCTAATATTTCAGGTAAATTACGCGCGAAACTGGAACAAATTTGTGAGATTCGTGTTCCTGAAGTCGTACATCGTAACTACTCAAAAGACGGTACACGTAAATGGGTATTTCGGGTTGGCGATGGCGCAGGTTCTTTAGTTGAAACTGTACTTATTCCTGCTGATGACAAGACCGGTGCACGTAAAACGCTCTGTATTTCTTCACAAGTTGGCTGTGCTTTGGACTGTTCATTCTGTTCAACAGGTAAACAAGGTTTTCAGCGTGACTTGAGTCCTGATGAAATTATTGGCCAGCTCTGGGTGGCAAACTACTCATATATGGAAGAAGTTGCAGTTGCAGAACGTGAGCGTACAGTCACCAATGTGGTGATGATGGGTATGGGCGAACCGCTGTTGAATTATGATGCTGTGCTAAGCTCAATGCAGATCATGCTCGATGACTTTGCTTATGGCATGTCTAAACGCCGTGTCACATTATCTACATCAGGTGTAGTACCTAAGATCGATCAATTGGCTAAAGATATCGATGTCGCTTTAGCGATCTCATTACACGCACCAAATGATGAGCTGCGCAATGAGTTAGTGCCGATTAATAAAAAATATCCGCTCAAAGAATTAATCGCAGCATGTCAACGTTATATTACAAAAGATGGCAACGAAAGCGCACGTAAGCACGTTACTATTGAATATGTCATGTTGGATGGGGTGAATGATCAACCTGAACATGCACAGCAAATGCTGAAGTTATTAAAAAATTTACCGAGCAAGATTAACCTCATCCCATTTAATCCGTTCCCACATGCACCTTATGGTCGCTCTAGTCGAAATCGCATCATGGCATTCCAAAAAACTTTGTCTGATGCCGGATTTGTGTGTACGATTCGTCAAACACGTGGTGATGATATTGATGCTGCTTGTGGACAGTTGGTTGGACAGGTGGCAGACCGTACACGTCGTGCGGCGCAGTGGAAGAAAAAAGTAGAAGAAAAAAATATGATCGTTCGAGTCACTGGCGATCCAGATAGCTAGGGAGTTTACTTTGACCATTTTGTATCGAAACACCATTACGATCAGCTTATTCTGCTTGGTGGTTGGCTGGATACAGGGTTGTCAAAATTCAACTTCCAACACTTTAGTGCAACAAGACCCAGAACGGGCAGTGAAAGTGAGAACCCAATTGGCAGCGGAATATATTCGAAGTGGTGATCTAGATGCTGCAAAACGCACGCTAGATCAGGCTTTGCATTACAATGCTAAAGATGCTGGGGCCAATATGATGATGGGCATATTATTACAACAAGAAGCCAGCCCAAATAGTCTTCAACAAGCAGACCACTTTTTTAAGCGTGCACTGAAAGCAGAGCCCAAAAATGCACAGGTGCGCAATAATTACGCAAGTTATTTGCATCAAATGCAGCGTAATGATGAAGCAATTAAACAATTAAAAATTGCTGGTGCTACACTAGGTTACGATCAGCGTTATCGGGCACTTGAAAACTTAGGTCAAGTTTATTTAAGCTTAGGCAACATAGATGAAGCAGAAAAAAGTTTTCAACAAGCGCTTTCTGTGCATCGCGATTCTCTCACTTCGGTGTTAGAGTTAAGCGAAATTTATTATTTGCAGCGGAAATTCAGTGCTGCAGACCAAAGCTATGGACATTATCTTCGTATGCAGGGTCAAACTCCGGCAAGTGCACGTGTGCTCTGGCTGGGTGCTCGTATTGCGCGGGCGAATGGAGATCTAGTAGGTATGCAAGCTCAGTTGACTCAATTGCAGAGTTTGTATCCTAAAAGTCAAGAATATCAACACTATTTACAATTGCAGCACAGCACTGAGGCCGTATGGAAGTAAATCCTAATTCACAGCAACCTACTGGTTCAAACGTAGCACCTAATGCTTTAGGAAATATACAACGTCCTGGCGAGTACTTGCGTCAAGTTCGAATTTCTCAATCTAAAAATCTTGAGGATGTTTCCGTAGATTTAAAAATCTCAGAAAAAAGCTTAGAAGCTTTGGAGCAAGATCAATATACTAACTTGCCAGAAGCAACCTTTATCAAAGGCTATTATCGTAGTTACGCCAAGTATTTAGGCGTTGATGCAACGGCTATTATTCAACGTTTTGATGAGATTTATCAAAATGATACAGGGCTATTGCCGAATAAGGCATTAGATGATTCCCCTATAAAAATTATGGGTAAACTTCCTGGATCAAACAGCGACCGTAACCGTAAATGGTTAAAGCGTATTTTGATTGCGATTGTCGCACTTGTGCTCATCTGGGCAGTGGTTGTTGCTGTTCAAAAATGGTCAGCGAAGAAGAAAGTTGATGTAAATGCGACAGAACAACAAAATACCATGCAAGTAGTGACACAAGATTCAGCAACGACTACACCTGCAACGAGTGGTGATCAGTTGGTACTGAACTTTAATCGCCCAACCTCAGTACACATTGTCGATGGAACAGGCAAAGTTTTAGCAACAGGACGTCAGGCAGATAAGCTCAGTCTCAATGGTAACTCACCATTCCAAATTCGTTTGGATGATGCGACAGCAGTGACTTTGAGCTTAAATGATGAACAAATTTCATTGTCGTCATATACGGTAAATGGGAAAGCAGACTTCCGTTTATCTCGCTAATTAGTTGAAGTCGAGTAGGAACATGATCGAGAATCCGATTAAACGTCGCCCAACCCGTAAAATACGGGTGGGTTCTGTTTATGTAGGCGGTGATGCGCCAATCAGTATCCAAAGCATGACCAATACAGAGACATGTGATGTTGATGCTACTGTTGCGCAAATTGAGCGTTGTGCTGATGCTGGCGCAGATATCATGCGTGTTTCAGTGCCCACAATGCAGGCTGCAGAGGCATTTGGTGAAATCCGTAAACGTGTGACAGTGCCATTGGTTGCGGATATTCACTTTGACTATAAAATTGCGTTAAAAGTTGCTGAATTAGGTGTTGATTGCTTGCGCATTAACCCCGGCAATATTGGTTCTGAGGCGAAAATTCGTGAAGTGGTTGCCGCTGCAAAATATCACGATATTTCAATGCGTATTGGTGTAAATGCCGGTTCATTAGAAAAAGATCTGCAAACAAAATATGGTGAACCTACAGGACAAGCCTTGCTTGAGTCTGCGTTACGTCATATTGATATTTTGGATCGCCTCAATTTCCATGAATTTAAAATATCAGTAAAAGCATCAAATGTATTTTTAACTATGGATGCTTATCGTCTTCTGTCTCAGCAAGTGGATAATCCACTACATTTAGGTGTAACTGAGGCAGGAATTTATCGTACAGGTACAGTGAAGTCAGCGATTGCTTTAGGTGGTCTACTGATGGAAGGAATTGGAGATACCATGCGTATTTCTTTGGCCGCTGAACCTGAAGATGAAGTTAAAATTGGTTTTGATATTTTGAAATCATTGAGTTTACGCTCAAATGGGATTAACTTTATTGCTTGCCCAAGTTGTTCGCGGCAAGAATTTAACGTGATTCAAGTGATGCAACAACTTGAAGAACGTTTAGAAGATATACGTACACCAATGGATGTATCTGTGATTGGTTGCAAGGTCAATGGGCCTGGTGAAGCCAAAGAAGCAGATATTGGGGTGGTGGGTGCTAGCCCTCGTTCGTTGGTGTATCATAATGGCGAAAAAAGCCATTTAATTGACACCAAGCAACTCGTTGATGAGATCGAAACCATGGTACGTCAACGTGTTAAAGTGCTTGAAGAAGCTAAATCTAAAGAGATCATTCGTAGTTCATCATGAGTTCAATTGTCGCAATCAAAGGTTTTAATGATATTCTCCCAACGCAAACAGCCGCTTGGAGACGCCTAGAACAGCATTTAGCATCTTTAATGGATGCTTATGGCTACCAACAAATTCGTTTGCCGATTGTTGAACAAACGCATCTATTTAAGCGTTCTATTGGTGATGCAACGGATATCGTTGAAAAAGAAATGTACACCTTTTTAGATAAAGGTAATCCACCAGAATCATTAACTCTACGCCCTGAAGGAACAGCAGGTTGTGTACGTGCAATGCTCGAACATAATTTACTGCGCGGTGCGACACCACGAGTTTGGTATAACGGTCCAATGTTCCGTTATGAAAAACCACAAAAAGGTCGCTATCGTCAGTTCCATCAATTTGGTGTAGAGACCTTTGGTGTTGCGACACCTGATATGGATGCAGAACTGATCTTGTTAACAGCGCGTCTTTGGAAACGCATGGGTGTGTCTGACAAAGTACGCTTAGAACTCAATACTCTGGGTGAGATTGATGAGCGTAATGCTTATCGTACTGCCTTAGTTGAGTTTTTAAATACACATCAAGATCAGTTGGATGAAGATTCAAAGCGTCGTTTAACCACCAATCCGCTACGAATTTTAGACTCTAAAGATGCTAATACACAGAAAATTTTAGAGAATGCTCCGAAACTGCATGATTTTATGCAAGAAGAAACGATGGCGCATTTCGCTCAATTGCAGCAGTATTTGACCGATGCAGGCATTGAGTTTGTTATCAATCAAAAATTGGTGCGCGGTTTAGATTATTACAACAAAACCGTCTTTGAATGGACAACAACACATTTGGGTTCACAAGGTACAGTTTGTGCTGGTGGGCGTTATGATGGTTTAGTTGGACAGCTTAAAGGTAAACCAGACCAGTCAGTCCCTGCAGTTGGTTTTGCTATGGGAATTGAGCGTTTGTTACTTCTCCTTGAATTGGTTGAAAATGATGAACCAGTACGTGAGTGCGAAGTATTCTTGGTTGCAGAACAAAAAATGCAAGGTCAAGCGTTATTATTGGCTGAATCAATCCGTGATCAATTAGAGACGGCTGCAAGCGCACTGCGTATTAAAGTCGGTTCGTTTGGTTCAATGAAAAGCCAAATGAAAAAAGCTGACCAATCAGGTGCAGTCTATGCCTTGATTTTGGGTGAAAGAGAATGGGAAACACAGCAACTACTGGTAAAAACATTGGCGACAGCTGATCAGCATCATGTTGCAGTTGCTGATATTGTGCCATTTTTTATTGAAAAGTTTGCTACACAATAATTTGAGAATCAGAAACATAAGGGTTTAGATCATATGAGCGCAATGACAGAAGAAGAACAACTCAACAGTTTGAAGTCATTTTTTCAAAAGTATGGCTCTAAATTGGTGAGTGGCATTTTAATTGCGCTGATTGCTTTGTTCGGTTGGCAGTATTGGAGCAAAAACAATGCTGCTAAGGGGCAGATGCAAACTGCCAAGGTTCAACAATTGATGGATGAAGCACCAGGTGTAGGAGAGGATAAAAAAGCCTTTTCTGCATTAGCTGCAAAAGCCGATAGCATTGTTAAAGAAGATCCAAACTCAGTACAAGCATTACAGTCACAGTTGGTTATGGCTCAGTTGGCTTATGACAAAGGTGATTATGCTGCTGCTGAGCGTGAATTAAATAAAGTGGAAAGTTCTACACTTAAAGATGAAGGACTGATGGCTGTTGTTCGTATTGGGTTGGCTGATGCTCAGTCAGCACAGAAAAAATACGATGAAGCTTTGAAAACTTTAGATAAAGTAAGCTTACCAGCTTTTAAAGCAACTGTAGATGAAGCACGTGGTGATATCTATGTTGCCAAAAACAATACAGAAAGTGCTAAAAAATACTATCAAAGTGCATGGAATACTCTGTTAGAAACCAAACAAGAACGTCAGCTTTTGCAAATTAAATTGCAAAGCGTTGGGGTTTTGGTCGATAACCCTGATGTAGAACTCCCGATTATACAGCCACAAGTGGATGAGTCTTGATGGATAAAAAAATTGTCATTCCTTTTGCCTTAGCAATTTTTTCAGCTGCGTTATTTGGCTGTTCAAGTAACAAGGTTAAAGAAGAGAAAATTAAACCGAATCCGCTACCTAAGTTGGCACAATCAATCAGTTTAGCACCTGTGTTTAGCCAAAGCGTATCTTCTACTAGTAGCCAAGATCCATTGCGTTTACAGATGGATGTTGATCAGGGAGTGTATTTCCTTCCTGATCCTAAGGGTGTGGTAAGTGCCTATAAGGGCAAACAACGCCTTTGGGAAAAACGTGTGACTAAACACGGTATCACCTCTGGTGTAGAAGCTGCTGATGGTGTGGTGATTGTTGGAAATAGCAAAGGCCAAGTTTTTGCTTTGGATCAAAGTACAGGTGAAGAAAAATGGCAAGCCCAAGCTTCTGGTGCTTTGCTTAGCCCTGCATTTATTCATAATGGTCGTGCAATTATCATCGCCAATGACAGTACTGTTTTTGCATTTGATGTTAATACAGGGCAACAGGCATGGACCTATAAGTTACCGCATGCTCAGCTGAGCCTACGTGCACAGTCAGCACCTGTTGCGATTGATGCGCGTACAGTCGCGATTGGTACAGCCAATGGTTATATCTATGCGATTGACAGCCTAACAGGTGTACCTCGTATGCAACAGCGTGTTGCGGTGAGTGAAGGCCGTTCGGATGTACAGCGTTTAGTTGATATTGCTGCTGATCCTGTGATCGTTGGACAGTTCATGGTTTCAACAAGCTTCCAAGGTCAAGTGACTGTCATGAACTTGGCGACTCAACAGATCATGTGGAGTGAGGATGCGAGCAGTGTAGCAAGTCCTGCGGTACACGATGGCAAAGTCTTCGTTTCTACAATAGATGGTAAAGTTTTAGCTTTTGATTTGTTTAGTGGTGAGCAAGTTTGGACCAATGAACAACTGTTAAATCGTCAACTGAGTAACCCTGTTGTGTTAGGTAATCAGGTTGTTGTGGGTGATTTTGATGGTGTATTACATTTACTCGATGTAAATAATGGTCAATTGCTAGGACGTTCAAGCACAAGCGGTGATGTCCGTGTGCTGCGTGTAGTAGATAATCAACTGCTCGTAAGTACGCGTAAAGGTGCAATGAGCATTTGGCAAAATCGTTAATTTTAAGCAAGGCTTATGTTACACTAGACATCTGAGACTGGATGCAAAGAATATGATCGGGGAGTTTGAATAAAAAATATTCAATCCCCGTATTTTCGTTTATAGATATCTATTGTTGAAACGACAGAACGATTGTGACGACATCATGTGCTTGGGTCGTGAAAGACCTGATTGTGATTGCAGTGATTGTGAGCACAGATTAGATTTTGCATCATCTTGTTATTTTTCTGCTTTTGAAATTCAAGCACGCTTGATAAAGGTTAATTTATGAAACCCGTTATTGCGCTCATTGGTCGTCCCAACGTAGGCAAATCAACATTATTTAATCAAATTACGAAGAGTCGTGATGCACTTGTTGCCGACTTCGCTGGTTTGACTCGCGACCGTAAATATGGCGATGCGACTTTCCAAAATAAATCATTTATTGTGGTGGATACCGGCGGTATCGGTGAAAGTGAAGCTGGTATTGATGCCTACATGGCGGAGCAATCAAAAACTGCGATCAACGAAGCAGACATTATTATGTTTGTGGTTGATGCTCGTGCAGGGTTATTGGCGTCCGACGAACAAATTGCACGTGAAATCCGTACACTTGGCAAGAAAGTTTATTTGATTGCCAACAAAGTTGATGGTGTACATGCTGAGGCTGCGATTGTTGAGTTTTACAAACTTGGTTTGGGTGAGCCCATCCAAGTTGCAGCAAGTCATGGTCGTGGTGTTGCTCAAATGCTTGAGGATGTTCTTGCTGATATTCCTGAAGACGAAGATGCTGCATTACATGATCAAGAAACAGGTTTACGTTTAGCCGTGATTGGGCGTCCAAACGTTGGTAAATCGACTTTGGTAAACCGTTTGTTAGGTGAAGAGCGTGTTGTAGTTTTTGACATGCCGGGTACTACACGTGACTCAGTCTATATTCCGTTTGAACGTAATGAACGAAAATATACTTTGATTGATACTGCGGGTGTACGACGTAAAGGTAAGGTTGATGAAATGATCGAGAAGTTCTCGATCGTAAAAACCTTACAAGCGATGCGTGATGCACATGTGGTTGTGATCGTTGTTGATGCGCGTGAAGGGATTGTAGAGCAAGACTTGCATTTGATCGGCTATGCGCTTGAAGCTGGTCGTGCCATGGTGATCGCCATTAACAAATGGGATAACATGAGCGAGTATGATCGTAAGCAATGTAAGCTTGATGTTGATCGCCGCTTTGACTTTATTCCTTGGGCGAAAATTCACTTAATCTCTGCGTTACATGGTACGGGAGTAGGTGATCTTTATCCTTCGATTCATCGTGCGTATGAGTCATCTAACCTTAAAGTATCACCTGCAAAACTGACGCAAATTTTAAATGATGCTACTGAAGCGCATCAACCACCGATGGTTCAAGGCCGTCGTATTAAAATGCGTTATGCGCATATGGGTGGACAAAATCCACCAACAATTGTGGTACATGGTAATAAAGTTGATAAAACACCAGCAGACTATCGCCGTTACTTAGAAAATGTATTCCGTAAAGTCTATAAGCTTGAAGGTACACCCGTACGAATCGACTTTAAAACAGCTGAAAACCCATTTGAAGGACGTAAGTCTCAATTAGATGAGCGTACAGCTGCACGTCGTCGTCGCTACGTACAGAAATTTAAGAAAGCAGAGAAGAAATTTAAACGTTAAGTTGACGTATTTAAATCTATTCTTTGATTAAAAACCTAACCTTGTGTTAGGTTTTTTTTCAAATAGGGCATCGTTAGATGGGAGAGGGAATTGAATAAGCCTAGAACAAGTCTAGAGATAGATGTAGTCAGTTTAGTTGAACATCAGTCTACAAAGACTACGTTGATCTCACGTCAACAACAGGTGCTTGAGCGTAAACAACTGATTCATCAAATTAAACTTCAACTACTTAGCGATAAATTACAACAGCCATTGGCTGAGCAAGATTTTGCTAAAACAGATTGGGGTAAACCCTATTTAAAAGACCATGAGACTTTTGCCTTTAATCAATCGCATAGTCATAAGCACTATGTTTTGGCGAGTTCATGGCGGCATAAAGATGTAGGTGTTGACGTAGAAGACTTAGATCGAGTCGTGCGTTTCGATGCTTTGGCGCGTCATGCTTTTCATGACGATGAATATGCACTATGGCAGGCCAACGAGCAGGACCCTATACTTTGGCTTAAAATCTGGACGACTAAAGAGGCGATCTTAAAGGCATCAGGGTTAGGTATTCGTATGTCTTTGAAAAACTTAAATACAAAGATCCACGTGGAGCATATGGGCGGGATATACCAAGATGACATGCTTGGGACTTTTGCATACCAGCATTATCAACTGAGCGGTTGTATGTTAACAGTAGCGTGGCGTACGAGTTTGAGTTGTAAAGGCTTTGCTTTTCCACAACTATCACTTAAGCAATCTGATTTATCTGTGTTTAAATCATAACTTACCTTTCAGTTCTAAATTTGATAAATGGCTATTTTTAGACCTTTTGATGGTGTTCTTGTTTTGGTTGGTGGGTATAACTTAACGCTAGATTAAAATCGATGAAAGTTTAATCATAGGGTTGGCTTTTTTCTAGATCAGATATGGCAAAATAAGCATTTTATTGCTTGGTCAGGATTCAAAATGAAGTTGCAAGTCAGTACCAAGGAAATTGAAAGCAAAATTTCAGCTCAACAGAAGAAGTTTCAACGTTTGAGTCAGAAAGTTGAACAAGAAAAAGTACGATTAGTACAGTGGCAAGAGGCACAAAAACAGATTAACAATCGTGCAATGCAGGAAATTGTGCCGACCTATGAAAAGTTACGTCAAATTTCATTTCAGAAAATCGAATATTTAGTTAAGCATAAAAAGCAGAAAATGACTAAAGCACAGTCGGCTAGGCTCGATGAAAAAGTCGAGCAGCTTGCTTTTGAGTTACTACATTCACAAGAAATCACAGCCACACAAACCAAATTTTTAATTGATTTGCTTAGTGAGCTTGGTCATCACTTTGAACAAGATATTTTTGATCGCAGCAACGCACATTTTCAACAGTCCCACACAACAGAGATTGATGAAGAATCGGATAATCAGGATTCCATGCAAGTAGAGCTTGAACATTTAAAAGCATTACTAAGTGATCAACATAACTTGGAGGCGGATTTCTTTGATTTTGAAGCAGATAGTCCTGATGACTTTATGGAAAAATTCTCTCAAAAGATGGATGAAAGAGAAAAGCGTGATTTCTTAGATCAGTTTGAAGATCATGAACGACAACATTTTGAACGTGAAATAGCACGTGAGAAAGCCAAAAAAGAAAAAAAGATACAACAAAGAGCGCAAGCTAAAAAAATTGCTAATCAATCTTTCAAACAAATTTATTTG
>NZ_BBRX01000079.1 GCF_000829675.1 Acinetobacter rudis | reverse complement strand
ATAAAAGGGCAGCAGTATATGCGTAATCTGACGTATTGTGAGCTTGTCGCTTGAATTACACAATGAAGAGGATGAATGAGGAAGTTCATCCTATTTTAAGGAGTAAATACGATGCGACATGGTGATATTTCAAGTAGTCCAAATACAGTAGGCGTAGCTGTTATTAATTATAAAATCCCTCGCTTACATAATAAGGCTGAGGTTTTGGATAACTGTCATAATATAGCGAAAATGATCAAAGGTGTTAAACAAGGATTGCCTGGTCTGGATCTCATCGTTTTCCCAGAATATAGCACAATGGGTATTCTTTATGATCATGATGAAATGATGGATACCGCAACAACAGTACCTGGCGATGAGACCGCAATTTTTGCAAAAGCGTGTATAGAAGCTAACGTTTGGGGCATCTTTTCGATCACTGGTGAGAGACATGAACAACATCCGCAAAAAGTCCCGTATAACACTCTGATTTTGATTAATAATCATGGTGAAATTGTACAAAAATACCGAAAAATATTACCTTGGTGTCCTGTTGAAGCTTGGTGTCCTGGGGACAGTACATATGTCACAGAGGGCCCTAAAGGTCTGAAAATTTCATTGATTGTTTGTGATGATGGTAACTATCCTGAAATTTGGCGCGATTGTGCAATGAAAGGTGCTGAATTAGTTGTGCGCTGCCAAGGGTATATGTATCCATCTTCAGAGCAACAGATCATGATGTCTAAGGCGATGGCATGGGCCAATAATGTCTATGTTGCTGTAGCCAATGGTACTGGTTTTGATGGGGTCTATAGCTTCTTTGGTAACTCAGCAATAGTCGGTTTTGATGGCAGGACTTTGGGACAGTGTGGTACTGAAGTGAATGGTCTGCAATATGCACAGCTGTCTGTGAGTGAAATTCGTGATGCAAGAAAGCATGATCAATCACAAAACCACTTGTTTAAATTATTGCATCGTGGTTATACCGCAGTTCATCAAAATGGTGATGGAGATAAAGGCGTTGCGGACTGTCCATTTGAGTTTTACCGTAACTGGGTATTAGATGCAGAAAAAACCCAGCAGAATGTAGAGAAATTTACACGCGAAACTATTGGTGTTGCAGAATGTCCAGTCGGTAACCTACCACATGAAGGTATTGAAAAAGAGGCTTAATTTTTAGATTCACCAAGGATTGGGAGTAAGGTTATGACGTTTGCGAGTGCTCGTCTACAAGAAAACCAAGCGCTAATAGAGCAGCAACAATACCAACAGCATAGCCAATTGCAAATTGCGAGAACATCTCGTTTTAAATTTGAACCAGATCAAGTCATGCAATTGCTAAGGCAAAAGATCGCCGGTCAAGATGCTGCACTCAACGAAATTGAGAAAATGTTACGTGTGGTCAAGGCTGATTTTAATCCACCAGATCGTCCATTGGCGGTAACACTGATGTTAGGCCCAACAGGTGTTGGCAAAACAGAAACAGTGAGATTGGTGAGTGAGGCAGTTTATGGTCGAGCAGATGCATTTTGTCGTATTGATATGAATACTTTGGCACAAGAGCATTATGCTGCGGCATTAACAGGTGCACCTCCTGGATATGTGGGCAGCAAAGAGGGCAATACCTTATTTGATGCTGAAGCTATACAAGGAAGTTTTTCCAAACCAGGTATCGTATTATTTGATGAAATCGAGAAAGCCAGTACTGAAGTAATTCGTGCTTTGCTGAATGTGATTGAAACTGGAAAGTTAAAATTAACGGCAGGCACTAAATCACTAGATTTCTGTAACTGTATGATTTTCATGACAAGTAATGTCGGTGCTAAACAGAGCCAACAGCGTTTAAATCAGTTACTTAAACTGCCAAAGTTTATGCGGAGCTTGGCGCATCAATTTAATTTCGATGAGCATGCTCTAACAGACAAGGCGCTGCAAAATAAGTTTGACCCTGAGTTTATTAATCGACTGGATCGGATTTTACATTTTAATCGTGTTGAAACTGATTTTATTCCAGGGTTGATTCAAATTGAATTAGACAAACTGAATCAACGTTTACATAAGCAAGGACGACAGCTTTATTTAACCGAGTCAGCAATACATGCCTTGGCGCAAGGTTATGATATTCGGTATGGTGCTCGAGGGGTTGGACGTAAAATTCGAACCCTACTTGAACCTGAACTGGCGAATCATCTTCTGTTATATCCAGCTGCAAGTCACATTGAAGTTCAATATCGCGACAATGGTTTTTATCTGAAGCCTCGTGATTCACAAAGTTAAATCAATCACTGGGTAATATCAACGCCGTTGTTGGTATTGCCCTAGCAAATATGAAACTGCTGCAGTTCGTGTTTCTACCCCAAGCTTATTAAAAATATTTTCCAGATGTTTATTCACTGTTCTTGGGCTTAAATTTAATATTTGTCCAATGTCTTTACTGGTTTTCCCCAAAGACACCCAATATAAAACCTCTGCTTCACGGGCTGTTAACATGGGACAATAGTGCTGTGTTTGCGTTGCATCGCGAATGCCTGAGGCGATCTTGATCTCAATTAAATGTGTTTGCGCGATATGGGTAGTTGGTGTGGAACTCAGCAAGCGCAGTTGTAAGTCAGCGGGTTGGGTTTGATAACGGATCTTATATGCCGCATTCTCTTGCTCTACCTGACTAAGATGCTGTAACCACTGAGCAATGAAAGCCTTTAAAGCACTCAGTTGATATGCACTTAGACATTGTTGGCAGCTTGCTGTTTGCCAGAGTAGTTGAGCGTCTTGATCTACAGCCATCACACTAAGTTGACTGGCATCAATAGCGTGTTGCTGTTGTTTAAATCGTTTTGCATGGGCTAAATGGGTTGTGACTCGAGCAAGAACCTCATCAAGATTGAGGGGTTTAGTGACATAGTCAACACAACCAACTTGAAAACCTTTTAAAATAAATTCAGTTTCAGTCCAACCTGTCATAAAAATAACAGGAATATATTCAGTCAGTGGATGAGCTTTAAGTTGCTGACAACACTCAAAACCATTTAACAGTGGCATATTCACATCAAGTAAAATCAAGTCAGGTTGTGCTGATTGAGCAATTTCAATCGCTTGTTGCCCTTCGGTTGCCAACAAGACTTGAAAACCTGCTTGATCTAATTGCTTATACAATAAACCCAAATTTTCAGGTACATCATCAACCACCAAAATCGTTGCTGAACTAGGCATCAGGGGATTCATCGTATTTTCATGTATAGGCATCAGTCATGCATCCTTTCGATTAAGTCCTATAAATCAATCTTGTAAAAGCTGTTTTAAACGCTGTAGTTCAAAGTTAGAAACATGATGCATGGCTTGTTGCCAGCGTTGTTGCTGCTCTGGGAACATGCTTTGGCAATGGCTAAGTTGCTGTTGTAAGGTCTTAATATCACCTTGCTGTAACAGAACTAACAACAGTTGCAGTTGAGCGGTTAAATCTTTGGTATCTGCATCAGTTGTCTGTAGCCTATTTTGATGATTGCTTTGCTGTATCTTTGCAATCGTTCGATTTTGCACGAATGAAGACGCCGTGTGTATATCGTGCTGGATCGTTGAAACATGTAAATGGTGAAGAATAGTGTCGAGCAATTTTTGTAAATCCATAGGCTTAACCAGAAAGTCCTGAATAAGATCAGCCTTGGAGATTTGGGGGTGGGCAGGCGCTGCCGAAATCATTATCACAGGTATATGACTATATAGATTTTTGCGTAGCAGTTCAGTTGTAGCAAAGCCATCTAGTAGCGGCATATGCCAATCCATTAAGATCAGTTCGGGTTGGAAACTGGCAACTTGATGTAGACACTCAATTCCAGAAGCTGCCTGTTGTACTAGCACACCAAAGGGTTGTAAAAAATCACATATAAATTGACGATCTACAGCCTCATTATCAACCACCAAAATTCGACGTTGCTGTAACGCATGTAATTCAGTCGGTTTAGGCTGAGCCAAGATAGGTTGTACCCATTGTTGTTCTGGCATATAAAATTTAACTTGAAATTTTGTACCCTGATTTACCTTACTTTTTACCTCTATTTCACCGTCTAAGGCAGTAACTAGCATTTTAACGATGGATAAACCCAGTCCGATGCCTTTAAAACCAAGCTGTGCAACGTTACGACCACGTTCAAAAGGCTTGAAAATATGCTCCAAATCTTCAGGGCTTATGCCACAGCCACTATCTTCAACCGTAATATATAGACTTTGCTGGCTGTAACGAAGGTGTAAATGAACAGCACCTTGGTGGGTAAATTTTAAAGCATTACCCAGTAAATTAATGAAAATTTGCTCTAAACGTTTCTCATCACTTTTAATAAAATGTGGCAGTGGTGTGGTGAAGTTTTTTATAAATAAAATATTTTTTTCTAAAAACTGCGGTTGAAACAGTGCAATAAGCTGTTGCATAAATACAGGAAAATCAATATCTGTCATATTTAGATAGATTTTTCCTGATTCAATATTATTAAAATCAAGCAGATCATCAACCAGTGAATTCAAATAATGTCCGCTGCGTTGAATTACGTGAAGTGCACTTTCACCTTGTTGAGTTAAATGCTGCTCTTGCTGTTGCATGAGTTTGCTATATCCCACAATACTATTTAATGGCGTGCGTAGTTCGTGACTGATATTCATGAGATAAGCATTCTTCGCTTGGTTGGCTTGTTCTGCTTGATTGCGTGCTTTTAATAGATCTTGATGAGTTGCATAGTGAGCATCGATTTCTGTAATGAGCAACTCAGTTTGTTGTTGGCTTTCTTGTTCGGCTTTTTGACGACTTTCAAAATTCAATAAGATCCACCAAGTGGCCACAGCCATTAAAATTGAAAGCATAATGTAAATACGAAAAAAACTCTGAGCCAAATAAGCAATAGCTTGAGTTTCACCTTGTTGTAATAACAAATATTTTTCTTGAAAATAAATCATAGACAGGCATAAAGCCAGCAATAGATTAAGACTGAGGTTTAATAAGAGATAGAGACCCAATTGAGTATGAACGCGCTGAATTAAAAAGCGCGGTAAAATATAAGTTAAACTTTGTTTGAGTTGATAGGACCAACGTCCATGAGGTTTGCAGAGGTCGTGACAGCGTGCTTCTAGAGAGCAGCATAATGAACAAATATTGACTTGATAGGCAGGGCAGCTTGCTAAGTCTGGCAGTTCATAATCATGTTGACAAATACCGCACTGCGCAACATGGGTTGTCTCAATCAATTGTACCGGTTGACGTGCCAAATAGTATTTACCCTTGGTGATATAGGCGATCACACATACAGAAATCATTGCGCTGGCTAAAGCAATAAAACCTGCTAAAGCTTTAGCATAGAGACCCAATAATCCGATATAACAGCTGATCGAAATCAGCGATGCAATAATTAATGCTCCCACACCCACAGGGTTAATATCGTATAAATAAGCACGCCTAAATTCGATCCCTTTAGGACTAAGACCTAATGGTTTACAAATGACAAGGTCAGCAACTAGTGCACCAATCCATGCCAGTGCAATGTTGCTATATAGGCCTAATATTTTCTCTACGATATGGATGACTTGCATCTCCATTAAGATAATGGCGATAACAATGTTGAAAATTAACCAAACCAGACGACCAGGATGGCTGTGCGTTAAACGGGCGAAAAAATTAGACCAAGCCAAAGATCCAGCATAGGCATTACTCACATTGATTTTAATCTGTGCGAGACAGACAAAAACTAACATTAAGATTAGTGCTAAGCCTGCATCAGGTATCATTTGCTGATAGGCAATCCAATATAAATAGGTTGGATCCGTTAAATGTGCAGTCGGTACAAAGTGTTGTAAGGCCAGTACCAGTAACAGCATGCCCATCAGCATTTTAATAAAACCCAGAATACTCCATAACGGGCCACCTAGAAAAATAGCCCAATACCAACTTTTTTTAGATTGTTGTTCTCTTGGAAGAAAGCGTAAATAGTCCGCCTGTTCACCAACTTGGGTAATAAGGGCGAAAAGAAAACTTGCTGCAGCACCAAAGTAAATCTGATTGAATTCAGATGAACTTGAACTTATGCCACTAAAACCAAACATCTGCTGAAATAAATCGGGTTGGCGCTGCAAAACAAAAAACCACGGTAAGATCAGTAAAACAAGCCAAAAGGGTTGAGTTAACATTTGTAGTTTATTGATAAAACTAATGCCTTTAATGACCAATGGCAAAATAACCAAGGCAGAGATTAAATAGCCTAAGCTAAGAGGGATATTCAATGCCAATTGAAGTGCCATTGCCATAATTGCTGCTTCAAAGGCTAAAAAAATAAAAGTGAAACTTGCGTAAACTAAAGACGTTATCGTAGAACCAATATAACCAAAACCTGCACCACGTGAGAGTAAGTCGATATCAATATTGTAGCGAGCAGCGTAGTAATTAATCGCCCAACTGGCTAAAGAGATAATGAGACATACCACTAAAGCTGCAAAGAAAGCATTATTAAAACCATATTGCCATAATATAGTGGCACCAAATGCTTCCATTGCTAAGAAGCTAGCAGTAGAAACAGAAGTATTACTCACTAGCCAAGGTGACCATTTGCGGATACTTGCAGGGGTATAGCGCAAGGAAAAGTCTTCAATACTTTCGTTGGCAACCCAAGCATTATATTGGCGTCTAGTCGGAGTAATACGTTGCGGCGCTTGGTTCTTTGCAGAGGTTTTTTGCATTAGGTGAGGTAATCGATGGCGTAGTGATTAATGCATGGTCAGTTTAATTTGAGCATTTTTTATTATTGATTGTAAAGTGTTAACACCATATACGTGATTTTGCGTATAGACAGTCGATGGATTTATGTAGAGATAATCGAAACTTAAATTAATTCAGATACAATACATTATAAATACGAACTGAGTCAGAATGGATCTATGAACAAGGTTTTCCTATTAAGTACAACATTGCTGATTTCTCAGCAAGGTTTTAGCGAAAGCTTAGATTGTACAAAATACAGCAATCTTTTTAAAAATCAGGCCTATCAGAATTATGCTCTAGCCAAAAGTGCAGGTTATGAGCAATATAGAAAGTTTGGTCAACAAACCGATTATAGTTATTTATTTAAAGACAAACATCCAGGGCAACTGTACCGTGGCGGGGCTTGGAATAGCGAAAAAGATGCCTTGGAAATGAGTAAGATCACCTATGACTTTCAGCGTCAGGGTATTATTAATAATTTTAAAATACAGGTTTTAGCACCAAAAGGCAGTTACCAATCTCAATATGGTGATATTTGTGTTATGCCCATCAAAGGGCAGTATAGTTTTTTAGATGTCAATTTTGAAAGTCATTATGACGCAATAATGGTACGCCATCCTAAAACCAAATCTTGGCGTGTTTTTATTTACTTGGGGATTGAAAAGCAAAAAGATATGGCAGAGTTTTTCCCAGATTTTCCAGCAGAAATTAAACTTAGCCCAGCAAGTTATAATGGTATGAACTATGCTGAATCTTCGGATTTTAATATTCGTCATTATTATGAGTTTTATCATCTAGCGATAAATGAGGAACAAGAAGCCAACTTGAAAAAATCTAAACAAGACTATTTAGATGCATTAAAGGCTAATGGTTTTATTGAGTAGTTTCAATCCATTGTGAAGGCTTGCATATGCAGGCCCACAATCTGATCTATCCATTTTTCTAGTTAAAAAGGTAAATTATGCTATTCAAGAGAGTTGTTTAATGAAACATATTGTTATGTTGGGTTTAATCGGACTGTTTTCATCTTATAGTTTTGCTGGAAATTTGGATTGTCATAATTATAGTGTGACGTTTAAAAATATTGAGTATCAACGGATTGCATTAGCAAAAACTGCAAATAATCTCGTGAATCAGCATTATTTAGATCAGCATGATTACACCATGTTGTTTAAGACAGCACATAATGCTAAACGCTATTATTTGGGTCATTGGATTGATCAGAATCAAGCTAAAAGCTATCAAATGTCGATAAATGAATATTTTAAAACCAATAAAATTAAGAACTTTAAAATAAATGATATCCGTACTAAAGGAAGTTATACCTCAGCTTTAGGTGAAGTTTGTGTAATGGAGTCTAAGGCAGAATATGTCTTAATGGATATCCCTTATCAAATGCGTTATGACAGTCTTTACTTGCGCCATAATCAGAACAAGGGAAGATGGTATTTATATAATTATATCGGCATAGAAAGTAAAAAGGATATGACGGAATTTTTCCCAGAATTTCCCACGAATATTCAGTTAAATGCGGTTGAGTATAATGGTCAAAATTTTGCTGAAATTGTTGAGCAGCAAAGCAGAAGGTATTATGAATATCATTCAATTCCACTCTCTGTAGAAGCAGAAAACAATATTATCAAAACCAAGAAACGGAATTTATCCCTGCTGAGGAAAAATGGTTTCATCGAGTAGTTAAGCTAAACGAAAAAAACCGCTATAAAATAGCGGCCTGTTTAACTGATAAAAATCTTTTTTTTTAAAGGATCTAGAGATTTACCACATTAGATCGTCAGGGATAACATAAGCTGCGTATGGATCTTCTTCATCTGTCACTTGGTCATTAGTTGCATCAGCGTTATTGACTACAATAAAGCCCTGCATTTTTTCATTAATACGTTCAGCCAATGCCTTAGGTAAAAATGCATACTGTGCTTGGTCTTTAGCAATAACTAGACTACCTGTGACAAGGGCATTGTAAATCTGTTGATTGATATAGAGTTTCTTGATTTTACCATCATCAATAAACTGATAAACAGAATCACCATCAGTTTCATTGATTTTGTGTTGTTTAATCATTTGCACGATAGCTGCTTGTAAAGCTTTTTCGTTCAGTTGACGTTGTTTTTCTTGATCTAAGGACTGATCTTTACTGAGTTTAAGTTGTTTATCTTGCTCGATTTTTGCTCGTAATTCCGCATCCTTATTTTCACCCGTACGCTGCTCATGTTGCGCTTGTTTAGAAAGCTTTTTCGCTTTCTTATTGTCTACTAAACCTGCTTTTAGCAACTGTGCTTGCAAAGCATTCTTAACCATATTCGTGACTCAACTTCAATAATGTTAATTTTTAAATCGCAACCAGATCAGCCAATATACACAGGCCAACACTAAACTTAGCGTAGTTGGCAGTAAAAAGGCATGTAAATCATAGAGTGGGTAGCTGATGGCTGCAATAAGCCCACCCGTTAAAAAACCAAAAAATATCATCAGGTGTAGGAGTATGCGTTTGCGCTCAACTTCTAAACCCTTAAAAATATATCCAAGTGCTAGACCTAAGTCAGTTAATACACCTGAGAGGTGGGTGGTTCGAATGATCGTACCTTTATAGTGGCTAATCATGGCATTTTGCATGCCCATTGCAGCAGAAGCCCATAACAAGGCATAACGTGGATAATAGGGGAGAAAAATCCAACACAAGGCAATAAAGATCGCAACCAGACTCATCGGTAAGCCATATCGTTGATTGAGTCGAAATTGGCTATTTCCTAAAATAAAACCGCTATAACTTGAACCAAGCACATAAAATAATAATACCCAAAACAGGTAAAACATATGATGGTAATCGTGTTGGATAAAGGCCATCGCCATTAAACTGGCATTACCTGTCATATGTGAGATCGATTGGTGAAGTAGGCTAAACAGCCCCAGCACATTTACCATTCCTGCATTCATCGCGAGCAAAAATGTTGTGATTAAAATCCAGCGTGGTAAATGTTGTAGAGGCATAGTCTTTGCTAAAAAACCAATTCAATCAATATTATACTACTTTTTAGCAAGCTCTACAGCCGCAGTAAATAATACGTCGGTAGAGGAGTTCAGTGCAGTTTCTGCTGAGTCTTGAATTACACTAATAACCATACCAATGGCAACCACTTGCATAGCAATATCAGTTGGAATAGCAAATAAACTACAAGCTACAGGTATTAATAATAATGAGCCACCCGCAACGCCTGATGAACCACAAGCAGTGATTACAGCAAGAACGGATAAGATCAGCATCGTTGTTAAACTAACCTGCATATCTAGGGTATTTACAGCAGCCAAAGTTAAGATAGTAATGGTTACAGCAGCACCTGCCATATTAATCGCGGCACCAAGTGGAATTGACACTGCAGAAATCGTTTCATTTACCCCTAAACGTTTCGCAAGTTCAATATTCACGGGGATATTTGCTGCTGAACTACGGGTAAAGAATGCGGTTATACCACTTTCTTTTAAGCAGGTGAGTACCAATGGATATGGATTTTGACGCATGACAATCGCAACCAAAATAGGGTTGATAATCAGTGCGACAAATAACATAGTGCCCACTAAAACAGCAATCAGCTGAATATAGTTTTTAAGTGTTTCAAGACCAGAGTCAGCAAAGGTCACTACCACTAAACCAAAAATACCAATAGGTGCAAATTGAATTACAACTCTAATAATATGATTAACGGCATCTGAAATATCATTAATGACAAGTTTGGTTGATTCACTGCTATGACGAAGGGCTATTCCTAGACCAACCGCCCAAGCCAAAATACCAATAAAGTTTGCTTCGCTTAACGCAGTAACTGGGTTACTAATGAAGCTGAGCAAAAGATTTTTCATGATATCTGCGACATGTTCAGGTGCTTGTAAATGTGTGGCAGGATCAATAGCCAATACAAGAGTACTTGGGAACATGATGCTGGCAAAGACAGCACTAAAGGCAGCAAGTAACATACCAATCACGTACAAACTCATAATTGGTTTTAAGTTTTTGGCGCCATGACTGACATTGAAGTTTGCAATAGATGCCAATACCAAGACAAATACCAAAATTGGTGCGACAGATTTTAATGCCTTAATAAATAAGTCACCCAATAAGCTGACATATGTCGCTGCCTGAGGGTATGCAAAAGCAACCAATGCCCCAAGAATGATGGCGATCAAGATGCGAGAAACGAGACTAAGTCGAGTCAAAGCTGAAAACATAAATTAAGCCTTATAAAAATCTATTTGGGCAAAAAAGGAAAGTATTCTATACCCAAACCCTTTTTTTAGCATGATCTAATTTATTAGTTATGCTAATTTCATCGAAATCTTGCTTTCAAGAAACCATTAATAATGGTGCGATTTCGACAGTTCTTGTTGCTGCATTTGCTGTTTTAAATACGCAACTGCTTGATAATGTGTCAAGAAAACTTTTCCACGTAATTGTTGCAACAATACTGCGTGTTGTAATTTGTCCATCACTGGACCTTTAACTTCCGATAGATGTAGCTGAATACCCAGTTTTCCTAGGTCAATATTTATATCTTCAAGTGTTTCTACTGCACTAAGGTCAATACTGCTTACACTTGAACAATTTAGAATAACATGTTGTAAAGATGAATTATTACTCACTTCTTGAATAATAAATTCTTTTAAACTATTTATATTTAAGAAACTTAAACTCTCATCAATACGAATTGAAATAATTTTAGCCAAAGTAATTGCATCGTGACGATGAATGTTTCGAAAATGCTCAGTACCTTCAATTTGACCAATCACGGCTATATGCGGTCGACTAATACGCCATAATAACAAAATAAAGGTGGTGACTACACCTATAATTAATCCTGCTGATATATCAATAAAGAGGACAGCAAAAAATGTTATCCACATAGCAATACCATCAGCTTTAGAATAATGCCAAGTTTCAATAAAGGGTTTAAAATCAACCAATTTCCAAATTGAAACCATAATGGTTGCGGCTAAAACGACCAGAGGTAAATAATAGAATAAGCCAGTAAAATATAAACTGACCAATACAATAAACACAGAGGATAAAAAGCCTGAAATGGGGGATTTTGCACCTGCATCTGCATTGACCACTGTGCGTGAGAGGCTACCTGTTACAGGGAATGAAGCACTCACACCTGCACTAATATTTGCAAGACCTAATGCGATAAGTTCTTGATTACTATTTAGTTCACGACGATTTTGTAGCGCTGTTGCTTGCGCAATAGAAATTGATTCAACAAAGCTGACCATCGCGATCATGGCTGCACCCGGCAATAATTGAACAACTAAATCAAGGTTCCAAATAGGCAGGCCAAGTGGAGGAAAACCAGATGGAATTGCACCTACTGTAGCTATACCTAGATCAATGAGGCCTAATTTTTGAATGGCGAAGATTGCAACAATGATTAACCAGAGTGGAGTGGTTTTAATAAATAGATTAATCCAATTTGAATTAAAACGTCGAGAGATTAAACTACTTTGTAGCAGCTTAGGCACGAAGAGTAAAAACAAGATTGCACAAATACCAAAGATTAAACTCGGCCAATGTATCTGCTCTTTATATTGCCAGAAACTATAAAAAAAATTAGGAAGATTATCTATTTTAAGTGGGATATGTAATAACAGTTTAACTTGGCTGAGTGCAATTAAGACTGCTGAAGCAATAATAAAACTTTTAATAACAGGATGACTGATTAAGCGAATTAAGAAACCAAATTTAAAAATACCAAGTAATAATGAAATTAATCCAACCAAGATAGCCAATAAACAAGCAGCCTCAATATAAGCACTGGAACCTAGTTCGAATAAGGGGTTGAGTGTGGCGAAGGTCATCATCGAAATTAGCGCCACAGGACCAATAGAAAGAGTTGGACTGCCGCCAATCAAGGCATAAATCATCATGGGTAATACACTGGCATATAGCCCAGTGATTGGAGGTAAGCCAGCAACAATAGCATAGGCCATACCTTGTGGAACCAGCATTGCGATAACAATGAACGCTGAAAGAAGATCTGATTTAAAGCTTTGTTTATTATAGTGTTTTAACCATGACCAAGCCGGTAAGTAAGTCAATAGATTTAACTTCGGAGTCGTCATGAAATAGCCCTTATCATCTTTAGTTATATATTATGCAGAATAAATGCTAAAAAGTCAGGCGGTTTTTTGCTCGCTTAACATGATGCTGCACTCAAATCGAAATTTTTTAAACTAAAACAACGCCTAACTGTAATTGTGATCAATGCAAAACAAGTTGTGACTTTAAGGACTTATATAAAAGAAAACTATAATTACAATGGTTTTAGAAAGGTTTTTGTTAATTTATCAGGATTGTCATTTGTAATTTAGGTTTAGCTCTATATAATGGCGGCACTTTTAGAAAGCGGAGACCCTCGTGGGAAGTTGTTCGAGTTTTGGGTGGTTTAAACACACCGATTTACCAATCTGACTGAGCAAGCTGTCTTTCTTTACGAGGAAGCCATCTTGCAATGAGATGGCTTAAATCTAAAAAATCTTACCCATAGTTGTACAAAAAATCATACTGTCTGTCATGGTTAATGGATAGTCGTGGTTCGTCTACTCACTAGGTCGGCTCCGCCTCAGCGATGAGGAACTGAGGATGCATTACCTTTATCTTACTGTGTCGTTTTATGCGACTTTACTTTTCGTTGTTTTATTTGGACAAGCGCTACACGCAGCGCCACTGTTGCAAACTGATGATGCAGGCATAGTTGACCCCGGACATTGTCAGATCGAATTAGATCAAAAAATCAGTGATAGTCAAATTTCACAGGTAAATTTAACCCCCGCATGTAATATTGCCAATATTGAAATAGGCTTACCCTTATCTTGGGATGATGGTGAGCAGCGTTATGCGCTTCAAGCAAAGAAAACTTTATTTCAAGCTGAACGTATTCCCGTCGCATTGGCTGCGAGCTTGACGTGGCAGCCAAAACAACAAAACGAAAAAGATCAAGTTCAACTGAATATTCCTGTGTCTTATTATCACAATGATCATTTGCAAATTGATGCCAATCTGGGTGTTGATCGACAAGATCATAACAATGATATGACTTGGGCAGTGGCATCAACCTATTCATTTGCAGATGTACATGGAGTGAGTTTAGAGTTTTTTAAAACTGAAGCAGAAAAAACACGTAGCCAAGTGGTCTACCATTATCACGTGATTCCTGATCAAGTCTCATTATTTGCCTCATATGGCCATTCCCTCAATTCAAGTGATCAGTCGTGGGCAGGTCTCGGTTTAAGTTGGGTTACTGCTCGGAGTAAGAATAAATAAAGTCAGCAGTTGGTCATGCTAAGTATTTATTTGTCATGAATATTTAGCATGACTGAGTTTAAATGGATTGGATTTAGTCATACAATCTGTGAGCATTCCACTAAATAACATTTTAACTAAAATCATATTGATACATTGTGGTGGAGTTTTGAGTGAACTTTAAACTCTAAATCATAATTGTCTAAAGATGGAGCGTCAGCATGATTCGTCACCTCTGGCAGCAATTATTTAGCAGATTTTTAAAAAAATATCATTTGAGTCAATATTTTTTAAGATCAGCATCTTTCAAAGAATTACACCAATCAAGTTATGCCCAACAGGTGGGCCAACAACTGTCTGCACAGTTAAAAAAAGCGGCTAAACATTCTCAGGCAGATGTGTATTCAGCCTATACCACGCATCGAGATGGTTTAACAGAAAACGAAGCTGCACAACGTCGGGAACGCTATGGCCTCAATGAATTGAATCAAGAGAAGCCACTCTCTTGGTGGCATCATCTTTGGTATTGCTATAAAAATCCGTTCAATATTTTGTTGACTATACTTGCAATAGTTGCAGCAATGACGGACGACATGACCGGTACAATCATTATTAGTGTAATGGTGGTATTGTCGACTTTACTGCGTTTTTGGCAGGAGTCTAAGTCAAATAAAGCGGCAGAAGCACTGAAATCTATGGTGAGTAATAGTGCTAGTGTGTATCGCCGTGGATTGAGTTATCAGCAACTTAACGATATGGCACAACGTTATGGGATTGATCTTAAAGAAAATCCTGGAACAATATTTGAAATTCCAACCAAATATTTAGTGCCCGGTGATGTGATTCGTCTTTCTGCAGGCGATATGGTGCCAGCAGATTGTCGTATTGTTTTTGCCAAGGACTTGTTTGTATCTCAAGCTGCAATGACTGGTGAATCTATGCCAGTTGAAAAGTTTGCAGATCTACTTGATCCAGATCAAGAAAATGCAATGGCACTTGATAATATCGTATTTATGGGAACCAATATTGTTTCTGGTAGCGCATCAGCAGTGGTATTGAGTACTGGTAATGAAAGCTATTTCGGTGCTTTAGCAAAACGAGTAAGTAATAATCAGCCCGTGAGTACTTCATTTCAAATGGGCGTTAACCAAGTCAGTTGGTTATTGATTCGTTTTATGCTGGTCATGGCACCTATTGTACTGTTTATTAATGGTTTTACTAAAGGGGATTGGACAGAAGCACTGCTGTTTGCTTTATCAGTAGCCGTGGGCTTGACCCCAGAAATGTTGCCAATGATCGTCACTTCGACTTTGGCCAAGGGGGCAGTATTCCTTTCTCGTAAAAAGGTGATTGTTAAACGTCTAGATGCGATTCAAAACTTTGGAGCAATGGATGTTCTGTGTACTGATAAAACCGGAACACTAACGCAAGATAAGATCTTTTTATCAAAACATATCGATGTGATGGGAAATGTTTCTGAACCTGTCTTATTGCTTGCCTATATTAATAGTTATCATCAAACCGGTTTAAAAAACCTGCTCGATATCGCTGTACTTGAACACGCTGACCAAAATGTCAAAATGGAAAAGTTACGTTATCACAAACTTGATGAAATTCCCTTTGATTTTGATCGTCGCCGTATGTCAGTTGTGGTGCGAACTCCTAGTAAGCGAGTACGCATTATCACCAAAGGTGCAGTTGAAGAAATGCTCTCTACTTGCCGTTTTGTAGAGATTAATCATGAAGTTGTTGAGTTAACACCAGAAAGAATTGAGCAGATTAAAGCCAATAGTCAACAATATAATCACCAAGGTTTACGTGTGATTGCTTTGGCATATCGTGATGTGGAACAAGAACAAACGACATTTTCTGTTGCTGATGAACAGAATCTTACGTTGTGTGGTTTCCTTGCTTTCCTCGATCCGCCTAAAGAAACTGCCAGTCAAGCCATTAGCGCACTGCATCAGCACGGCGTAACAGTCAAAGTTCTTACTGGTGACAACGAATTTGTCACACAAAAAGTCTGTGCGGAAATAGGTTTGGCTGCGGATCAAATGCTTCTTGGTGAACAAGTTGAACGAATGTCTGAAGAGCAATTAAAACAGGCTGTCGAAAAATATCAAATCTTTGCCAAACTGAATCCAATGCATAAAGAGCGGATCGTGATGAAGCTCAAGGAAAATGGTCATGTGGTTGGTTTCTTGGGAGATGGTATTAATGACGCTGCGGCATTGAAGAGTGCTGACATTGGTATATCTGTAGATAGTGCTGTAGATATTGCGAAAGAATCAGCTGACCTAATCTTATTAGAGAAAAGCCTATTGATTTTGGAGCAAGGGGTACTTGAAGGTCGTCGTACTTTTGCCAATATGCTTAAATATATAAAAATGACGGCAAGTTCAAATTTCGGTAATGTTT
>NZ_BBRX01000080.1 GCF_000829675.1 Acinetobacter rudis | reverse complement strand
AGTCAATCCGAGTATGGCTGGCGCTGTTGATGAGATGGCAGGTGATGCTGGTAAATATGCTGGTGTTTGGTCTGAGCAGTCTGCACGTATTGAAGGCGACATGGCTCAAGCTAAACGCATTGATCAAGTCTCTGTAGAGATGCAGCAAAACAATGCTGTATTGAAGTCTGAGATCGAAGCAACAGCAACAACGGCACATGCTGCGATCAAGGCCACAGAAACTATGCAGACGACTGTTGGTGAAAACAGGGCCTCGATTGAGAAACAGCAGCAATCGATTGATGGCGTTTATGCTCAGCAATATATGAAGTTTGATGTGAATGGTCATATTGTTGGTCATGGTTCGATGAACGATGGCAAAACAGGCACCATGATCTTTAACTACGATGCAGTTCATTTTGGGGCGCCAGTTGGAGTTGATGGTATTCAACCTAAGCCGCTCATGTCCTTACAAACAAAGGCGGATACATTACCTAATGGCACTATTATTCCTCCTGGTCTGTATGTGTCTAATGGTTATTTTGGACGAATTGATGCATCAAAACTTTGGGTTGACGATCTTAGTGCAATTACTGCGAGCTTTGGATCACTTAAAGTTAAATCCGCTAATATTGAGAGAGAGGCCGTTGATAGCAGTAAGATTAAAAAACTTTCTGTTGAGTCTGGTCATATTAAAGATTTATCAGTTGATACACTTAAGATCAAAGATAATGCCGTAACTGTTAGTGTTGCATCTGAAAACTCAGGTGATCTTATCATTGAGACAAGTGGAGGTCCGGTACGATGCAATATCGGCATTGAGGTTTCATCTGGGCCCGTGGCTCAGTCTAATGGCCCATCTCTAAGCGTGAGGTTGTATCGAGATGATATTTTAATTAGAAATTATTGGCTTAGTCATACTGGACAGTTTAACGATTATAGTGGTGAGAGCACATATCTCTATTATTTCTATAGTTATACTTGCGAGCTTCCAATGGTTGTTGATCAGCCAATTGCTGGAATACATAGATATAGAGTAGACATCGTTGCAAGTGGTTTTACTGTGACAGGACCTGCTTCTATAGCTTTAATGGAGGTTAAAAAATAGTGAAGCGAGTTTTTATTAATCAAGATATGTCAATAGGTTCTGTATTGAGTGGTAGCTCAGAGATGATTGAGTTAAATACTGTAAGACCCTGCAATTATATTGATGTGGATGGTATTTATTTTTTTGAACAAGGTGATTATTTTGATGCTAAAAAATCATCAATAGTAAATAGCGAGACAAAGAAGGAATTTAAAGTTGAAAAAACTTAATTTAGTAATTTTATGTGCTTTGTTGATTCAAGCTTGTAGTACATATGATCCAGTGCGTTACAAAGAAATGCGTGATTATGAAAATGAATTGCATGACAAAATGAATGGTTAATTAAATAACCGGAAAATATGACCCGCGAAAGCGGTTTTTTTATGTCTAAAATTTGGGAAAACCAATGGAACCAGTTTCTACAGGCAGTTTAACTGCCTTTTTAAAATTCTATGGGGCTGCAATTGCTGTAACTTTGGCAATTGCAGCCGTAGCAACAGTTGTCATCATGATGCGCTTTCCACGCTCACCACAGGAATGGGCGGTTGGCCTGATTTGTACAGTCGTCTCTAGCCTTGCAGGTGGATCGTTCATTATTGTCCGTTGGGGTCTACATGAATGGGTAACAGACATTTGGGGAATGATTGCCCTCGGGGGCTTTTTTTTCGTCTGTGGTTTACCAGGATGGGCAATTGTACGTTGGACTTTTAACTTCATAAATCGTCAAGAGGGTAAAACCATTGTTGAGGTAGTGAGAGAGATAAAGAAAGTCAAAGATGAATAGTTTAAAAAAGTTGAATGCCGCCTTTTATGGCGGTTTTATTTTGTCTGGAGAAAAGTAGTGTCTAAGAAATTAACAACTGAACAAATTGAAAAACAAGCTGCATCATTGAGTATCTCTGTGCCAGCACTTCGAGCCGTGATTGAGGTTGAATGTAAGGGTAGTGGCTTCAATAGCGACCAAACGCCAGTTATTCTTTTTGAACGTCACGTTTTTCGTCAGCGTTTAATTGCAAATAACAAAGCGCAAGCTGCTGAAAAGGCCATGCGTGAGCGACCAGATCTATGCAATAAGGCTGCTGGTGGATATGGTTTATATTCTGCTCAACATGGGCGTTTAAATGCAGCAACTCAATATCATCGAGATTCTGCACTTGAATCTGCTTCATGGGGATTGGGTCAGGTGATGGGCTATCACTGGAAGTCTTTAGGTTATCCAAATTTACAGAATTTCATTAATGCCATGTATCGAGATGAAGCATCACAACTTGATGCAATGTGTCGCTATATCAAAGTAAATAATCTGGTCAAAGCCTTGCAAAACAAAGATTGGAAAGCCTTTGCACGTGGTTATAACGGCCCAGCATATGCAAAAAATCAATACGATGTGAAGCTGGCTAATGCTTATAAAAAGTGGGGTGGGAAGTGAACCTATACCTCATCTGGAAATACAAATACTGGATCGCAATTGCGGTCCTTTCTTTTATCTGCTTAGGGCAATTGGCTTATACCAATCATTTGGGTGGTGAGCTGATTAAGGCAGAGGCTAAACATAAAACTGAATTAGCTGTCTCTCAAGCCTTAACTGAAAAGGCCAAAGCTGAAGCTGCATCGAAAGAAAAACAATGGTCTGAACAACTGTTAAAAGCGGAGCAAAACTATAATGTTAAAATCAAACAAGTCATGGCTGATGCTACTCGTGCTCAGTCCGCTGCTGATCGCCTGTCAAAGCAACTCGATACAGCCAAAAGCCGTATGTCCACAGTTCCCAAAGAAACCATCATTAAGTACACCAATACCAGCTCAGACATACTCAAAGAGTGCATCGCTAAATATCGAACGATGGCAGAAGCGGCTGATGGACACACAGTTGATGTCAGGCTATTGAGTGAAGGGTGGCCGGAGTAATGAATGCTCAGTCTAGTGAATGGGTTTTGTGTATTATGTGGGCTTTAGAGCACAGGGTTATATCAAAATATATGAAAAAATGTTATTTGACTGATTTACTGTTAGCTGATGTACCTAGTTTGGTTAGAGTTTATACCGACCCCGTAACTCGTAAATATTTGGGTGGCCCTTTATCAGGCTCTGTTGCTGAGTTACGTGCTTTAGAGGATGTTAAAAAATTACAAGATTTACCTGTATGGGCTATAAGAGTGACTGAGAGTCACGATTTTGTTGGTACAATCTCTTTAGATAATCATCATGATGGTTTAGATATCGAAGTTTCGTATGAATTGCTTCCAGAATTTATGGGTAAAGGATATGCCACTGAAGCGCTTAGTTTGGTTTTATCTTATGCATTTAATGAAATTAAGCTTCAAAAATTGATAGCTGAAACCCAAACTAAAAATAAATCATCAGTCAAGTTGTTGAAGAGGGCAGGTTTTAGTTTTGAAAGAAATTTAATACGTTATGAATCACACCAAGCTATTTACTCAATAACCAATCATCTTTACTTCAATAGAGAAGGTAAAAATTAAAATTTAAGGAAATCAACAATCTCATCGACAAAAATACCAGCTAATCTACGCATCCCTTGTCCTGATCTACAGCAATTGGAATCAGGACAGGGTAGCGCTCTAATTATATGGTCGTTTGATACAATGAATGTCAAACAAAACATGATGCTATTGTGAAAGCCCTTATGTCAGGGCATTCTGTCAGTTGGATATTGAGTTATATCCATATAATCAAAGGCTTGAAGTAGATAATTTAATCTGAATCATCTTGAAAAATAGCTTCAATAGATAAATTAAAAACTTTTGAAAGCTTAAATGCCAAGGGGAGACTTGGGTCGTAACGTCCTTTCTCAATAGCATTCACAGTTTGGCGGGAAACACTTAATAGTTCAGCAAGTTGCTGTTGAGACCATCCTTGTTTGCCTCTTAACTCAGAAATAATATTGTTCATCTATATCGCCAAATTCCAAACGCAACACCCATACCCCACAAAGTTGCCATGATCGGCCATATCATAAATATAGGGAAGTGGGGGAAGCCAATATTTTCTAAAAAACCATAACTAAAAGTAGCTAAGGCTGTTCCTGTGAAGGCAAAAGCAAGTGCATTTAACTGAATTTGGCGCTGCAATTCATCTAATCGGTTGATAAGCCTGATGACGCTCATAACAGTAAATATGCAAGGTAACACGGGTAATAAACAAATTATAATTTGTACTGTGTGATCAAGGTTATCTTTTTTTAGATAATTTAAGGAGAATGTAAGTACTATCAAATAGAGTACTAAACTTAGACTTATTTCTAACAGGTATCTGAAATTTTTCATATTGCATAGTTGTCAAGGAAACTTTACATAAAGTAGTTTATTTTGCTTTATATGTAAAGGTCGCTTTACATTTTTTTGAGTTTAAATTTATAAAAAGTCGTATGTCCATTAACCCCAAAGAAAACATCATCAAGTATTTCAAAAATAACTCAGATGTTCTTAGATATTTAGCCGCTGAATATCGAGCGCAGGTTTAAATAGTTGAAGGACACTCAATTGATGTTGGTTGATTGAGTAAAGTAAATGTATTTTGATAATGATAACTGTTATCATTTTATTTACAGGCTATCTACTGATTTTGATAAAATGATTTTTAAAACATCTCAACTAACACGAATGCTAGCAAGCATTACTCTTTGTAGTTTAAATAGTGGACTTTATGCTGATACAGATGCTGTAGTTCTGCCAACAATTGAATTACATGCTAATCGAAGTGATAACATTGGTTATACTATTGGTAAAACTACAGCCACAAACAAATTGGATCTAGATGTTAGGCATACACCACAAAGTGTATATGCTGTGACTAGTCAACAAATCGAAGAACAAAACCTGAATTCTACTGATGATATTCTGACACAGGTCCCTGGTGTAAATGTTATACGATACGGGCAATTAGGCGCTGGCTATACAACGTATTATAGTCGTGGATTTGCAATTCAAAATATCCAACGTGATGGAATCCCGACTACATCTGCTTCGTTTGGTGGTTCAGATATGCTAGGTATTGAAGACTCTGCAATTTATGAGCGTGTTGAAGTCATTAAAGGATCTAATGGTCTGACAAATGGTTCAGGGCAGCCAAGTGCAAGTATAAACTATGTGCGTAAACGACCTACAGAAGAACTAACAGGTTCGATTAAGTTGCAAGCAGGTTCATGGGATAATTATCGAAGTCAAGTCGATATTAGTGGTGCCTTAAGCGATGATGGTTCTATTCGTGGGCGTGCTATTGGAGTATATGACCAAGGTGGAAGTCAGCAAGACCGTTTTGATAGACGTAATGCATTGTTCTATGGGGCACTGGATTTTGATCTTGATCAAAATACTATATTGAGTACAGCGCTAAGTTTGCAGCAAATTCGTCTAGACCAAGCCACACCACACGGTTTTCCGTTTGTTTCTCATGAATCCAATCGTCAACAAGTGCATTTCGGCCCTAATGATAATCCAGCAGCAGAATGGACCTACAGTGATACAGATAAACTTAATATATTTCTTGGATTAGAGCACCAATTCCAGAATGGTTGGAAGGGGGTCGCTAATTATAGTTTTACTCATGCTGACAATGATCGTGTCTACGGTGTCGCTGGGTCCGGTGGTATTACTTATAAGGGTGATTACGTTGTAAATAAAGATTTAACTCTTCATGCAGGTCAAATGGCTGTTACGAGTGGAAGAATACGTAATTCACCTGATGTGCATTCACTAGATCTTTATGGTAATGGGAATTTTAATTTCTTAGGACGTCAACACCAATTAAGTATAGGTCTAAATGGTTATCGTATTAAATCTGATGATCCTAAATATAATCGTTACTTCAGCGCTGTACAGATTGATGGTTGGGATGGGAAGTTAGCTCGCCCAGATATGCCAGAAGTGGGACGTAATATTAATGATGAGCAACAATATGGTGGTTTTTTAGCCTTGGATTTGAATTTGCTAGATCCTTTAAAATTATTACTTGGGAGTCGTGTGAGTCAATGGGAGCGTAAAGTCACCAACAATCAGCAAAAGCAGAATGGGATTTTCACACCGTATATCGGTTTGGTCTACGATATAAATGAAAGGTATTCAGCATATACAAGTTATACCTCTATATTTAACCCATCAAGTAATGAAGACAGTATGGGGAACTACTTAGATCCTGAAGAAGGTAATAGCTTCGAGGTTGGTATAAAAGCTAACTATTTTGACGGACGTTTGAATACTAGTGCTGCATATTATCAAATGAAACAGGATAACTTTGCAGTCAAAGATGGTACGATTATTAATCCTAATGGTAAACAAGCATATACCACCACTAATGGCGCGGAAATTAAAGGAGTAGATATTAGTCTAGCTGGTGAGTTATTACCAAATTGGAATATACAAGCAGGATATAGTTATATTGATGCAAAAAATAAAGATGGCGAACCACTTAAAACAGACTTGCCTGAACATAACATAAAAATATTTACAACATACCAATGGAATAAATGGACTTTAGGTGGAGGTGTTAACTGGCAAAGTAAAATTTACGATGCAGGAGCCAAAGGTATTGTGGCGGAATATAATCGCCAACCATCCTATGCCTTAGTAAGCCTAATGGGAAGATATGAAGTTAGGCCAGATTTAAGTCTAGGTTTAAATGTGAATAATCTTTTAGATGAGGAGTATAAGGTGAATACAAGTAATACCTGGGGTACAGGTCGTCAAATTACTGGCTCATTAAGTTACCAATTTTAACTTAAAGCAATTATCAATAATTAATAAAATATAAAATTATTGATTTTTGCTTAAAAAGTTTTAAAATTCTATTAACAAAGGAGATGGTAATCCTCCTTAAACAAACCGCCAATTCTGGCTGATGATGCCTACGTTTCCCTCTTAAGCAGGGTGCGTAGGTTTGCGCTCTGTTTTTATAAAAAATTGGAGCTGCTATATGTTTTTTATCTATACCCCCCCTTTTATAAATGATTATAAGGGGAAATAATGTATCTCCCTCTTATATCGATTGCTCTTGGTTCCGTAATTGGTGCTTGGATTCGTTGGGCTATAAGTATTAAATTTAACACTTTATTTGAAAATATTCCTTTTGGAACCGTATTAGTTAACTTGATAGGTGCTTTTATCATAGGGTTAGCTGTATCATTTTTTTCAAATATCCCCTTAGATTCGAATTATAAATTATTCGTTATAACAGGCTTTTGCGGTGCTCTAACTACTTTCTCAACATTCTCAATTGAGGTCGTTGGAATGTTACAGGCTTCAAAAATTGAGTATGCTTTATTAACAATAGTCATTCATGTTATTGGATCTCTAATCTTTACTTTACTTGGAATATTCAGTTACCAACTGATCAACAACCATTAACATTGAAATATTAAAGGATAAGAACATGAGTTTTAAAAAAGTAATTGCTGGCATTAATCCTCCAGATGATTTATATAGCATCATTGAAATTCCTGCTAACTCAAAACCTGTTAAATATGAAGTGAATAAAGAATATGATGAGTTATTGGTTGATCGTTTCTTAACGACAGCTATGTCTTATCCTTCTAATTACGGCTATATACCTCAAACACTCAGCGAAGATGGCGATCCATTAGATATATTCGTAATTGCTCCACATTCTGTGGCTGTAGGTTCTGTGATTCGTAGCCGCCCCATTGGTGTGATGTATATGGAAGACGAAGCTGGTATTGATGCAAAGATTATTGCAGTTCCCCATCCCAAATTAACACCTTTGTATAATGATATTAAAGAGATAGATGATCTTCCTGAGCTTCAATTAAATCAAATGAAACATTTTTTTGAACATTATAAAGATTTAGAGCAAGGTAAATGGATGAAGTTTAATGGTTGGGGAGAGTTGGAAGCTGCTAGAATAGAAATTTTAAAATCAATCCAAGCTTATAAATGATCTGAAAATAAAAAGGACTCAAATTTGAGTCCTTTTTAAATTTACAAACATAGGTCTAAATACAATCTTATTAAATTATAGTTTTTGAATAAATTCATAGTTTATATTTGATCTATCAGCAATGCGTGGATCATTAGGAAGATGTATTGCCTTAACTTTAAGAGTTACTGGTTTACCTTCAATATGTGAATATCCATTAATATCAGAGTAAAAGTATTCCCATTTTGAGTTTTTATAGATTTTTTTTCCTTTAGAGTTGAAGTTAAAAGTTTTAACTTGTAAACACTGTTTCCGCATAACACCAGCATCGCAACTTTTTGTTTTTGCTGCAATATCCATGTAAATAATTTCCTCTTTGTCAATATTTTTAGGCTGTGATTGAGCATAAGATGTTATTGGTGCAACAACTAATAGAGAAAGTAGAATTTTTTTCATCATTGATTATCCTATTGGTTTTATAAAGTTAAATTTTATAATGAATCCCTATGGGGCAGATTCAACTTGTTAATAACAAGTATTTCTACACTATTTAAGTTTTAAGTTCAATTCATGTTTGTTGATGAAATAAAAAATAAAAGATACGATAAATTCGTGTTTATGAAATTAAGTATGTCATGCATGTTTTTAAATATTTAAACAACTAAGTGGTTGATAAATATTATTATTTAAATTTTTTTTTAACTTATCATTTGATAGTAAGACTTGAGTGAATAAAAACTATGTTATATTTTTACAACTGAGCTCAATAGTATTTAAAAAGATTAACAGATTCGTTATTTATTCTATAAATTATTGATGAATCACAATATTAATTGGATAAGCTTAAGTTTTGATAGCAATATCTAATGCAGCAAAAATTTAAGCAACGTCTATCGACAAATATAACTTGATAAATAAAGAAATTAAAATGAATTTTGAAATAGATGCTTTTGGAACTTTAGTTATTGCAGTTTTGGTACTTTTCATAGGAAGGGTATTAATACAAAAAATTCCTATTCTAAGGAACTATAATATTCCTGAACCTGTAGCAGGTGGAATAATTGCTGCACTTTTCTCTTATATTTTATTTAAATTTTTTGACTTAAGTCTCAAATTTGATGCGGATATACAAAAGACATTAATGTTAATGTTTTTTACATCTATTGGGTTAAGTGCTAGCTTAATAAAGTTAAAGCAGGGTGGTCGCGCACTTTTAACATTTTTAGTCTGTATCTCAGGTTATGTGATTGTACAGAATCTTGTAGGTGTAAGTTTAGCTAAGGTTTTAGGACTTGATCCTCTTATTGGATTAGTAACAGGCTCTATAACTTTAACTGGTGGACATGGTACAGCAGGAGCATGGGGCGCTATTTTAGAACAAGAATATGCAATAAAAGGTGCTATTGTTTTAGGAATGGCGAGTGCTACATTTGGTTTAATTATTGGTGGGGTTATTGGTGGCCCAGTAGCAAATTACTTAATACGTAGGAATAATTTAGCCACTGAGTCTAAGCAAGATAAAGATCAGAATGATGATATTTCATCTAATGCAGTAATTACTGCATTTGAATACCCTCATAAAACGAGACTAATTACTGCTAAAAATGCTGTAACAACATTAGGAATATTTGCTACATGTATATATATGGCAAATTTTATGACATGGCTTAGTAAAGGTTATTGGTTTGAATTGCCAACTTTCGTTTGGGCTCTTGCAAGCGGTGTTATTGTTCGGAATATTCTAGAATTAGTATTAAAAATTGATATTTTTGATCGTGCTATTGATGTTTTTGGGAATGCGTCTCTATCTTTATATCTTGCTATGGCACTTCTATCGCTTCAACTTTGGCTATTATCTGATTTAGCAGGTTCGTTGTTGCTAATTTTGCTTGTGCAAACATTTGTACTAGCACTTTATACGATTTTCATAACATTTAGAGTGATGGGAAAAAATTATGATGCAGCAGTTTTATCAGCAGGGCATTGTGGATTTGGAATGGGAGCAACACCTACAGCTATAGCTAATATTCAAGCCGTAACAAATACATATGGACCATCACACAAAGCCTTTCTTCTTATTCCATTATGTGGTGCATTTTTCATTGATATTATTAATGCTGGAGTTATACAAATTACATTGAAAATACTTGGGTAAATATGATGTTTTGGTAGAGCGTGAAGTTCGATCCAGTATGTTTAAAGTATTGAGATAACCAATTATTTAATATGATGATAGAGGGGTTACAGGAGTCTACTCGTGGTAGACCATGAGTAGACTATAGAAATATTGCATCAGCTATCCACGTATTGCGTGATATTGCAATAATGCATATAAGTAGTTGATATATTGATGAATAGTTTGTGGGGTATGGTGATATATTGCGAGAAATTGTTGTATTTTTTAATAAATCTTAGAATTATGAGTCCGCTGCTCTAACCAACTGAGCTATAGGCCCTATTAATTAAATGCATTTAAAATCAATGCTTTCAATGGTGTTCGATTCTACACAATAAAAATTTTAATTGCAATAATTATATTTGTAGGCGTTTTGTAGGCACTACAGTTTATTGCATGTTATTGTACAGCTTCGATAACGTATCGCATTCTATATTATGTCTAGTCAAAAAACAAAGCTAACCAAGACATTTGTCGATTCTTTACCCATTTCTCCCGATAAGCAAGTATTCTACAGGGATTCGGAGCTTCTTGGCTTTGCATTACGTGTAACATCATCCAAGGTATATATAGTTGAGCGGAGGTTAGGATCAGGTACATCCTCTGTTAGGGTAACAATTGGTAAACATGGGGACATTACCATAGCGCAAGCAAGGCAAAAGGCTCAAGTTTTACTTGCTCAAATGGCTACTGGCGTAAACCCAAACCACTTGAAAAAAGAAAAAAAATTTAAAATAGATGAGAAAACTGAATTAGCTACAAGTCAACCTACACTTAATGACGCCTACCACGCATACAAATCTGAACGTCAATTAAGTGAAAAAACTTTACGTGATTACAATCAGTGTATGAACGATTATCTTGGAGATTGGAAAGAGACTAGATTAATCGACATTACTTGTAAGATGGTTCAAGACAAACATGCACTATTAACCATCAGATCAAAAGCAAGGGCTAATCTTGCAATGCGTTTTTTACGTGCTTTATTTAACTTTTCAACTGAATATTATCTTGATTTAGAAGATCGAAATATTATTGATGTATTCAATCCTGTTAATACTCTAAATGCTAAAAAGTTATGGAATAAGGTACGATGTAGAAACGGATACATTTGTAAAGATCAACTCAAGAATTGGATCAATACAGTATTGTCAACTGAGTGGGTAGGTCAGCAATACTATAACCATAATGCTTATACGAATCAGGATTTTATGCTTTTTATTCTATTAACAGGATTTCGTAGAGAAGAAGCCGAGTGTGTAGAATGGAAGGATGTTGATCTGAAATATGGAACAATAACATCTATAGACCCAAAAAGTGGTGATCCACAGACCTTACCTGTTGGACCAATATTACTGCATCTTTTAAAAGCTAGATTTGACCGATCAGGGTTAAAACCTTATGTGTTTCAAGCAAAGCAGGGTAATGGTCATATAACTAATCGAAGCAAGGCGAGATTAAAGGTGGCGGAAATATCTGGAATTGAATTTACATTCCACGATTTAAGGAGAACATTTTTAAGTTTGGCGAATAGTATCAACATCGGTTTGTGCACAATCAAGAGCCTTATAGACCACACAACAGAAATATCCTCTGAGGATGTAACGGATGGTTATATTCAAGTCTCATTTGATGATCTAAAAGATGCAATGACTAAAATTGAGAATGTGGTGTTTGATGCTGCCGCAAAACAAACGATATATCAGCGATCATTTAAAAAAGTAACCCGACATCAAGATTATCTTGAAGACGCTATAGCTTTGGAGTTGGAGAAAAATCCAAGTTTAAAAGCTTTATCTAAAATTGAAAAATTAAATGCTGTAATGAAGCCAAAATAAAACAGCCATCAAATCATAGCTTCGGCTGCTTTTTCCTCAATGGTTGTTTGATCTAAACTTGATATCTATTCTACCTCGGCAACTTCGATCATAGCCTGGTATCCGGTTTTGAAGCATTGAGCAGTATTTCCAGCATTAGCAAACATAAATACATCATAAAAAGCTTGGTATAACTTGCTTGTTGGCTATTTCGGCAATTAAATAAAACCTTCTGGTATGGCTTAAAATTAAGTTAATTGTGAATGCTGCACTAAGCAAACTCAGTACGGTTACATTTATATCCATTAATTTTGAGTGCATCAAGCGTTGTTAGAATTAGAGTATTTTAAATGTCACGCATAAGTGAAGGGGCTAGAGGTAGTTCGGTGGAAACAAACTTTAATAAGAGACTTTGAATATCGGCCATAACTGACTTCCACTGTTCTTCAGTTCTGTCATATCGTGTTTATGCCAACTAAAAATACACCTGTAAAATACAGTTTGTGGGATTATGGACAATGCAGTACAGGCTGTGTGAAGTCTTGTTCTGGATTTATAGGGTCAGTCAGACGTAATGGATGGTTGGTTGATATAAGCATAGATCACTCTTTTAATTTTAACTCGCGGTCTGAGATGATTGTTAGAGGAAGATTTGCGGATTATTGGCATGATCTAGATACCAATATCAGTACAGATGATCCAGATCAGTTCGGCAAAGTTGGTAAAGCGACTCAAGGTGCTATGCGTGCACATACACTTTACTTAAACAAATTTTAATGAACGCAGACTTAACGACTGAACTCACCAACAATAAGCCAAGGCAATATATCCATAACTACTATGGTAAATATTGGAAACATCTTTGGCCGCATTAACTGTAGGTGACATAGCTGATCAATTTTAGCAATTGGTGAGTGAGACAGATGGTGCAGAAAGACCTGATCATGTATATCTGAGATTATCAAGAATATTATGATTGGTGTACTTACCAATAAGAATCTGATACTAAACAAAAAAGTTAAAATAGATGCTGTTGAATCAGAAAATAATTTTAAGATGGTACTGTGATCATTAGAGGTTTAGAGCAGTCGATTAATGATCTGATAGCACCGTACGTCAAGAAATCATCAGTTCGATTTTAAGGAGAGTGTGATGGATTTACTTGGTGCAATTCAGACTGATATTGCTGAAGATTTAGATAAAGACTTCGGGGTGGTCGTATATCAATTTAGTCGTACTAAGGACATTTACTCTATTGGATATGATTTTGCGACTCAATCATATCCAATAGAGTAATATGAAAGCTAATAGTCGTGATGTACTGTTTGGCTTATATGTGTGAGATAGGGTTAAATCCACTGATTGTATGGCCGCCAATAGTAAAACTACGATATTGCATAGTGATGTGGCTGCTAATGTAATGTGGGTATTATTGTTAAGAAAAGTTGAAATTTGAATCAGTATTAATATTAAATATTGCCAAATTTATTAGATGGTTCAAGATGAAGTTAATCATTTTATTTTTCTCTCTCACATTTTCCTTAACAATACATGCAGTTGAAGATATAACGCAATACAGACAGTGTTTTGATTCACATGAGAAAAAGAGCATAAGCCCTTGCATTGTTTCTTATGGTACGAATATTTATGGTAAATATCTAGAATTGAGCTTTATTAATAAGACCTATCGTATAAAGCAGTCTAAAATCTGTAATCTTGAGAAGTGTAGCTTTGAGATGAATGAAAATTTACATCAGCTTTCAGAAGTAGATATGTACTTCTTGAGTAATCAGCTTAATAAAGTAGACAAAAGATCAGATACAAAAACATGGACATGTTTTAAAAAGAATTATAGTAAGCATCGAGTCTGTTTTAAATCTATTTAGTCTGTGCCCACTTTAGTGGGTTTTTTATGAAAAAGTCCATTAGGTAGCTTTGATCTAAGCACCCTGTTATTTTATTATCAAAATAATGAGGGCGTAATTCAGCATAATTGGTATGCTGTCCTAAATTGATAGAGGGTAGCTGGTTGAGAATACTTATTATTAGTTTAATTTTTCTGATTAGCCTAGAAGTGCATGCAGGTAAAAGGCCATCAGAATGCCATGAATATTATCATGTCGGACATGCCATCATGTATATGAGGCAAAATGATGTACCACTGACCAAAATAATGGATCTCACAGAAGACTTAATAGAAACTAAGGATCTGATTATAAAAATGATCAATGAAGCTTATAGCGCTCCAGTACTTGAAACGAAAGAGGCGAAAGAAAAGGCAGCAAGAGATTTTGGAAACAAAAAGTATTTGATCTGCTATGAAATATAGAATTAGATATTTAAAAAACAAAGCACTAAAGGCGTTATTGCTAAAGAAACGGGTATGTCCATCTTGATATTAATATTCGCGCCAATAAAAATATTAGTGATTATAGAAAGAACAATTGCAATATCAAAATTAAAGGTAAATTTCATAATTTTAAATGATTAGTCGTGGCATTAGACTTGAGTTTAAGGGTGTGTTGGTAATTGAAGCAGCAGGCTGTATTTAGACTGCTTATAAATAGCTTTGATTAGATCATAAAGTTTGTATTTTTATGCTATTTCTAATGGAAAATGAGAACTAAATTTAATCTAAAATCATTATGATTTTTATAAGTGGGATGATTAACCTAAATAAAAAATTCGAAAATTATTATTGCTATCAAATGATTTCAAGTAGACCTTATTAAATGAATTGTTATTTAAGTTGTACATACTGCTATGTTATGTAAGTTGAGAGGTTAAAAAAATCTTATTAATGTATAAAGCATTTTTTGATCTAGAAATGGAATTATGAAAAAATCAATTATGCTCAGCACTCTTATCGGTTCAAGTCTTATTTTTACTGCTTGTACAACAATGCAAAATAACGTTGAAAGTGAGACAGCCACTACATCGGAAGCTAGTATGTCATCGAATGATTCTACAGTGACATCAGAGGGCGCTAATGTAAATGAAATTTCAAAGTTATATGGCAATTGGGTGGAAAAAAATCCTATTAATGATACTGAGTTTCAAGGGTTTAGGTTAAATCAAGATCTAAGCGCTAGTTCTATAAACATGGAAACTTTACAGTATCAATCATGGAGTTATCAAGATAACACTTTGAGCTTAGTCGCGCGTAGCATCGGTAACAAAGTATCAGGTGTTGATACATTAACATATAAAGTAATTTCTGTGGACGAAACGACTTTGGTTCTTGATAATAATGGTCAGCAATTAGTATTTAAGAAACAACAATAGTAAATAATGTGTTATATCTTGAATTAAATTGAAATACGATTGATTATGTTATATGGATCATTACCCCTACAACTATTAGTAGGGGGGTGTGAAATATATTTGATAATGTATAAGGAGTTTTTAAAAAGAGATTTTTTAATGCAATCCTAATTTTTTAGATAATAAATCTACCTCTTCTTGACTTAAAACGATTTGGAAAAATTGACTGAAAATATCTTTGTAATCCTTAATGTTGAACAAGTTTTGTTTAATTACACCATTTTTAGAATATATTTTAAGAATATTATTATTTAGTGATACTCTTTGGTTTTGATGAATAATTGAAAAAATTAAATTTTGTGTAAATATTGATTTTGGTGAAGTTGAAACATACCAATGAGCAAGTAGAAGATCAGATTTAGCCACATAATGATCAGGATTAAAAGCATAAATATTTATCCATTCATCTTTAATGAGCGCTTGTAGCATATATTTCATACTGATTAATGCGGAAATAGGAACTTCAGAATCCTGAACATCAATAATACGGAATATGCCAAGTGGACTTTCTTGCTTTTCTCCAATTTTACTTAATGGAATTACGCTAGTCGGTGTTTGTCCTCCGAAACCTGGATCAAAAAGAAACAACTCCTCATCTATCCTGACGATAGTGATTAAGTGTGTTCGTGGTGGCGTGGCAGTATGCATATTTTGATAGTAAACACGGCCTAAAAGATTAAAAGTATCAAAGCCAAGGTCACTTAAAACATATTGAGTTAAAACATTATGCTCTAAACAATATCCACCTTTATTTTGATCTATCATTTTTGTTGCAATATTTTCTGGATCTATATTCGTTGGTATGCCTAGATATTGATACAGGTTTCCAAATGCAATACTTCTAATATGTGATGCTAATAGGGCTTCTAGGCTGTCTAATGTTGGAGAAAACCTTTTATTTAAGCCAATTTTACGTAAATATTGCTGTGATATGGATGATAGATGCTGTTCCATGATTGACTTGCCTCTGATATCAGAAAAGAATGATCACTATTTTTGAATAGTGTAGAATTCTAAGCGTTGAAATCATTATTATCCAATGGAGCGTAAAACCTCACCGTTCAGGGTGAGGATATAAGCGACGGGTGTTAGCCAAAA
>NZ_BBRX01000081.1 GCF_000829675.1 Acinetobacter rudis | reverse complement strand
CAATCATCGTACCCCAATTCACTTTTTGACATGATAAAAACTGAAACGAGGCTCCCCCCAATCCACATGTTTGAGCATTATTTTTAATCAAACGTGATCAAATCTGTGAAACTTTGATTAAATAATGAGCATGGAATAAATGAAAAATACAAAAAACCCCAACCGATACTGGTTGGGATTTTTATGCAGGTCTAAGATATTGATTTAATTAATTAAAACTAAACAATTTCGCATAACCTGTATTAGGTTAATCTTAGAAAATATTGATAATAGAAAAATGCACTGACAATCATCCCATATTTATATAATTTAATCCTTCAACTGCAGACTACATTCAAGATGAATTCTATTTATATCAGTGGTGATAGACAAAACCTAGTTCGCTAATGGAACTTCTTACCGCTTCTATATCTGAAGCTAAAAGTAAGTCATGGTCTAAGGCAAGTACTAATCGATGCTTGGCTCGAGTCAGAGCAACATAGACTTTTTTCCACTCTTTATTAAAATAATCACCTTCCTTGATACCGTTTTTAGTTAAATATTTTAGTAAATTAGGACTAGTTATAATTACACATGTATTTGCATCTAATCCTTTAACAGAATCAATACTTTGCACTATAAATTGAACATTATTTTCTGTAAATACACTGCATAGTTCGTATAGTTGAGCATAATGCTTGTTCTCAAACGTTAATAAATGCTTAGTTCTAAGATTATTTATTGCTATCTTTGCTCCATACATCTCTACATCATTAAAGAAATCAGAAAAAGCAGCTTTGGCGAATAATACTTTATCTTTCTTATGCTTAGACTCACGAATCATTTCTTCAATTTCTTGAGGAAATGAATGCTTATGTTTGGAAGAGGTTGAATATCTTCCTACTTTCTTATCAATACAAACAATTTGCTTCGCACTTATATAACTACTAAGCAAATCATCATATTTAGCATCAGTAGATTCTATATACATTAACTCGCCAACAACATCGGATAGTGATTCTTGCTGTTGTCCTTCGTAGCAAAAGCTATTAGAGATAGCAAGAATCTCTCTAGGTACACGTGTAGTTTGGTTATTGATCTCAAGTATATTGACGTATTCTTTTGCAGATACTTTATCAACAAAATTATCAAAAGCTTTTGGATACTTTATTGCTTGTTTTGGGTCACCTATCATATACACATCAATTCCATTGCTTCCTAATACTTCGAAGAATCGAAGAGCATCGTCATCAAGATCCTGAACTTCATCTATAAATATTTTTTCAAAACAATTTTCCAGAATTGCCAGAAGTCGCTTTACCTTGGCTTTTTTGAGTTTACTACTGTGCCTACTTATCATCTCATCAACAATCTGTTTAGAAATATTGTAGACATTTTCTGCGTGAATGATTTTTTTTTCTCTTAGCGTCTTGAAAAGCCTATTTTTATATTTAGAATTCCCAACGTGCATAATTGATGAATCGTTGTATACATCGTCAAGCGTAAATGACGAGAATGGATACACAATTTCATTAAGTAAGAAACTATGTACTGTCTGTATATAAAGGTTTTGCGGGATAAACCCATATTGCTTGATTATCTCTTGCTCGATCTTTGCTGTGGCTGAATTGGTATACGTCAAAGCAAATGTCTTTTTATGAGTTGTACAGGCTTTAATATGACCTATTAGAGTCTCTGCTAACCCATAAGTTTTCCCAGCTCCGGCCCCTGCAATTTGAATTTCAATCATGATACAGCCTCAATAACTTCGGCAATATGCGCTGGCAGTTTAATGTCTAGCGGATTTTTTTCTTCGACCATCGCATCACATACATCTAACATCCGTGACGCTTTACCACCAATCATATGATCTGAGACTGACTTTATATCACCAGACATTCTGAACAATGTATTTAATAGGCTTAGATTTCCTTCAGTTTCAACTAAATCAATCTCTAAAGTATAATTTTTAGTTGTTCTGACACTAATATTTGCATTATCTGCATCGTAAATATCATGCTTTGCTTTTGCTGGTTCAGAATTATCATAGTCACGAATCACACCAATTTTTTTATTAGGATTATCTTTATTTAACATAAGCCATATATCTAGGAAATTTGTATAGCCGCGTTGGCCAATAGCTATAATTTCTATGTCTTGAAGATTTTCTTTTTTTGATAAAAATGTAGTAATTAACATCTCTTCGGTCGTACCTTCGACCAAAATAACCTTGTTGGCGAATAACAGTTTTAGTATATCGAAATTAGGTCTTTTTCTTAGGTAGTCAACTAACTTAGGTGGAGCATCTGACAGGCTAATTGCTTTTTCACCAGTGAATGCCAAAACATTCGAAAGATTCAACTTATTAATGATCGTCGGATTATGAGTAGAAATAATAGTCTGTACAAGCGAGCTGCTATTAGTAGAACTTTTCTCGATGAAATCCCTCACTAAGCGTAGATTATTAACACTTAGGTGCGCCTCCGGCTCTTCAATACAGCATAAATTAAATGTTCTACCACACGACTTATAGTAAGCAAATAGAATGAGAATATAAATTAAATTTCGTTGACCTAAACCTTTCTGATACAGAAATTCATTACCGTATCTTAGCGTAATATTAGATAAAATATTTTTTAAATTCGGTAAGTTAGGGATGCATTCTAATTTTTTGATAATGTCATCGTAATTATCAAATTCTGAATTAGTCCCAATGACCTTTTCGAATGTTTGTGTGTCTTCAATAGCAGTAAAGAATTCAGAATAAGCCGTGTTAATCTTACTTTTATCTTCATCACCAAGCGTATTCATCAGCAGTTTTGTGAAGATGCTATTAGATTTCATTGAGCTACTTTCAGAGAAGTCATCTCGTTCAGCATTGATGTTATGGATACTCACATTTTTTAAGTCACTAAAACTTATAGTTTTTCCATTATTCACTGAAACAATTTGGTAGTCGTAAAGCTCAATGGGGAGAGTAAACCAGTTCACTTCTTCGATGGTTTTACCCGTAAGAGTAGCCTTAACTACTTCAAGTAAATCTAAGTCATCTTTAGGCTTAAAGTCATACCTAATTTGATAAGTTTCTTTATCTCCATCGGCAACAAGCCATTTAGCTAGTAACGCAACCTCATAACTGTCCTTGGGATCAGTGAATTCTATAGTTACAGATACTTTAGGGATCTTCTGTAGCTGATTTTCTTTGGCTTCATTAGTGATTATTGACGTGAAGAAATCGATAACGGAATCTTTGTTAATATCAGAAATGCTTAACCTCTTTTGATTGAAACCTATCTGATTTCCACCAAGCGGTAATGATAGTGCAGTAAAAAAGTTTGTCTTACCTGTATCGTTCTCTCCAACAACAATTGTTAATTTCTGAAGTTGTGCTTCAAAAGAACGAAAACTGCGGTAGTTATTTATTTTCACCTTATTGATATACATAATATTTCTCCCAGAAACATATGCAATAAATACACAATAAATGATATTTTTCAATAAGCATTTTAGCTATATCAACATTGTTATTATTCAATAATATAAAGATGCTATTTAATATAAAATCTCTTATGCGAAATGAACTTATAAGTCCAAAATAGAAATGTCCGTTTTCTCCAAAGTAAAAATGTCCGCTTCAGCATATTTATTTCATAAGTTTCTGAGCGGACAATTCAATGATGTTGCTTATGTCTGGTTAAGTTTAGATGCCTTAAACCCAATTAGATATCTGTAAAAGCAAGAACCGTGTTAATGACCTAACCCAATTCTAAAGGGACATACCGTCACCCTATATAAAAAAAGCCGATTAATTAACCTCTTCAAAAAGAGCGATTGCATCCTTGTGTCCATGATCAGCCGCCTTTTTTAGCCAGATCTTAGCCATTTCAATATCTTCACTTGTTCCTTCACCTAAGTAATACATGATTCCCAGAGTAAATTGAGCGTCAACATTTCCTGCTTGCGCAGCCCTACTGTACCAGTCAAATGCTTTCTTATAGTCTTGAGCAACACCTCGACCATTGGCATAGATAATGCCTAAACGATTTTGAGCCTCAGCATTTCCTTGCTCTGCAGATTTGCTATACCACTCAAACGCTTTCTTATAGTCTTGAGATACACCTTTACCATCTTCATAAAGAAATCCTAGATATTTTTGAGCATCTGCATTGCCTTGTTCAGCAGATTTGCTATACCACTCAAATGCTTTTTGATAATTCTGGGTAACTCCTTGCCCATTGGCATAAGCCGCGCCCAGATTATTTTGAGCAGTAGCCACTCCTTGTTCAGCAGCTTTGCTGTACCATTCAAATGCTTTCTGATCGTCTTGCATAACCCCATCACCATTCCCATACAAAGCACCAAGGTTATTTTGAGCGGTCACATTTCCTTGCTCGGCAGCTTTGCTATACCACTCAAATGCTTTGTTATAATCCTGAGTAACTCCTTGACCATTGGCGTAGGCTTCACCTAAGAGTGTTTGAGACGTGGCATCACCCTGCATTGCTGATTTACGAATATCGTCAAAATGAGATGTTTCACTACATGCGAATAATGAAAATATCAACAAAAAAATAATGGTTTTTCTATTGAATATTAAATACATAATTAAATTTAGATACTGTTTTTTGTATGGACTATAAGTATATAAAGAAATGTGTTATTGCCAAATATAATTGTAATTATGCGAAAGCAACTTGCATTCGTGTGGCTTTGTTATCTCTAGCTCACCAAGCTTTGTTATACTACGCTAGCACTATTTATTGAGTTTAAATCATTGAAAATTATCTTTGCGGGAACGCCAGATTTTGCTGCAACAGCGTTATCGGCATTATTAAATAGCGACAATGAAATCATCGCGGTCTATACACAACCTGACCGCAAAGCAGGTCGTGGCCAAAAACTCAATGCATCAGCAGTGAAACAACTCGCACTTGAACATAACTTACCTGTTTACCAACCACTACATTTCAAATCATCCACCGAAGAAGGTTTAGCAGCACAACAACAATTGGCTGAGCTCGGTGCTGATGTCATGGTCGTTGCTGCCTATGGTTTGATTTTGCCTCAAGTTGTATTAGATACGCCTCAATATGGTTGCTTGAACATCCATGGTTCAATTCTCCCACGTTGGCGTGGTGCTGCACCAGTACAACGTGCAATTGCCACAGGTGATCAAGAAACAGGGGTCACCATCATGCAGATGGCAGCAGGCCTAGATACCGGCGATATGCTATATAAAACGATTTGCCCAATTTCAGACAGTGATACCAGCCTAAGTCTGATGGATAAATTAGCTGTCCAAGGCGGTGAAGCCATTGTTGAAGTCTTAAAGTCAGAACACAGCTTAAAAGAATATTTAGAACATCGCGAAGTACAAGATGAAGCTTTAACGATTTATGCCCACAAACTTGATAAAGCCGAAGCAAAAATTAACTGGCAACAAAGTGCAGCTGAAATCAATCGCAACATCCGTGCTTTTAATCCTTGGCCAGTTGCCTATACCCCACTAGATGATCAGCAAAACCTTAAAGTTTGGAACTGCCAAGTATCAGATCAACAAGCCGATCAGGCCATCGCTGGACAGATCATTGCCATTGATAAACACGGCGTCCATGTGATGTGTGGTGATCAAAAAACAATTTGTTTAACCAGCTTACAGTGGCCCGGTGCTAAGGCATTTACCGCTCAACAAATTTTTCAATCGCAAAAACTACAGTCAGGACATATCTTCGCATGAGCCAATACAACTCCCCCGTTCAAGTGAAACAGCCCACTGTTAATTTGCGTGCACAAGTCGTTCGTAGCTTACTTGCTGTACAACAAGGTCAATCTTTACAAAGTTTTTTACATCATCAGCTTAACGAGGTTGCAGCGAAAGATCGTGCGCTATTTCATGAGTTACTTCTCGGCTGCTTACGCCAATGGTATGCCCTGAAAAGCATTAGTTTGCCGTTATTGGTCAAACCACTGAATAACCCAACCGTTGAAAGCTGTATATATTTAGGCATCTACCAACTGCTATCTACTCGTATAGCGGCTCATGCAGCTATTTCTGAAACAGTTAACGCGACTAAACAACTTGGTTTCGAAAGCCTCAGTGGTGTGGTCAATGCGATCTTGCGTCGGGTTTCACGTGAAACAGAAGAATTTCAGACAGCATTAAATAGCGCCCATGGCCTGCCGAGTTGGATGTTTAAGCGTTTAAAAAGAGATTGGCCAGAACAACTAACAGATCTTTCTGCTCAGCTGCAAAAAGTGGCTCCACTCACGCTTCGGATCAACCAACGAAAAATTGGTCGCGATGCGTATTTGATTAAACTACAACAAGAGCAAATTCAAGCACGTGCTTGTACACTCTCAAACGCAGGTATTGTATTAGAACAGGGTGTACATATTCCTGATCTTCCAGGTTTCGATGCAGGTTGGTTCTCTGTCCAAGATGAACATGCTCAGTTAGCAGCAGAAATTTTACCTGAACAAATCAACAGTACTGTGCTCGATGCTTGTGCTGCGCCTGGCGGAAAAACCGCACATTTACTTGAAAAGTTCAAATTGGCCAAACTTATTGCGCTTGATCATGACGAAAAACGTCTACAACGTGTCACTGAAAATTTAACACGTTTACAGTTAAATGATCTCAGCCCAATCGAAATTGTTGCAACTGATGCACGTACTTGGCAAAGTCCAGAACGTTTGGATTGCATCGTGCTTGATGCACCTTGTACAGCAACTGGTGTATTGCGTCGTCATCCAGATATTCGCTTACTACGCCAACCCTCAGATATAGAGCAAACCGTTGAGCTACAAAAACAAATCCTACAACAAATGTGGAAACAATTGCATGTTGGCGGAGTGATGCTCTATATCACCTGCTCGATATTTAAAGTTGAAAATGAGCAACAAATGCAAAACTTCTTTGCAGAGCATAGTGATGCCGAAGAAATTAAAATCCAAGCTGATTGGGGAATTGAACAGACTCAAGGTCGACAACTGCTCCCCCAACAGGGTCACGGCGATGGTTTCTACTATTGCCTAATACACAAAAAAGCAGACTAAATGTAGTTAAAAAAAGAGCTTCAATGTAAATTGAAGCTCTTTTAATTTAAGGGTAAGACTTAGACTGAATTAATCATCTACTTCTTCAGGATGTTTAACTAAATGCATAATCGCCAATAATAAACCACCCCATAAAAACACTATGGAAATAATCATCATAATAATTGCTGAAGTATTCATTGTGATGCTCCCTATCGATCTTTGAGTCTAGACATGACTAAAGCACCGAGCGCACAGAAAACGATGCTGCCCCAGCCAAAACATAACACCATCGCGTTAGCATAATCACCACCACCATAGCTATTTTGGATCAGTGAGTTTAAAGCCAACAAAAGTGTTGATAATAAAACCACAGGAGTAATCACTGTTAAGGTAAATTCCCAAGTCCGGCCTAGCTTAATGGTTGAAATATGGTTTATATGCATTTCCATTTCAGACATCAACATACGTTTAAACCAAGACACCATCACAATTGAAACCAATGCCCCAGAAACGATACCCAAGTTATTAATAAAGTGATCGATAATATCAACCAGTTTTATCGCACTCGTTGATGAGAAGAGGAAGATTGAAATCACCCCTGTTCCACCACCAACAACAGTTACCGCTTTGATTCGTTTCCACTTCAGTTTGTCTTGTAACGCCGCAATCGGCACTTCAAGAATACTGACCATAGAGGTAATACCCGCAACAAATAGCGAGGTGAAGAATAAAATCCCGAACAGGTCAGCGCCAGCACCTAAACTCGAAATTAATTTAGGGAACACAATAAAGGCAAGCCCGATACCACTGCTTACAACTTCGGCAACGGGTTTATCTGCTGCATGAGCCATAAAGCCTAATGCTGCAAATACACCAATACCCGCTAAAATCTCAAAAGAAGAGTTTGCAAAACCAACAATTAAACCTGAACCGGTTAAATTGGTTTTAGGCTTTAGATACGATGCATAAGTCACCATAATACCGAAACCAACGGATAAACTAAAAAAGATATGACCATATGCAGCTAGCCATACTTTATAGTCCATCATTGCAGCCCAGTTTGGCGTAAAGAAGGCATTTAATCCTTCTACTGCACCTGGTAAACGTACAGCTTGAATAACAAGTATCGTAAACAGAACAATCAATAACGGCATAAAGATTTTGTTAGAGAGTTCTACACCTTTCTTCACACCACCGTATAAAATTGCCAGTACCATCATCCAAACACCAACCAGTGGCCAGAATAAATGGCTAACAAAATTCATTTCAAAATCTTTAGTATCTGCAGTTTGCAAATAAGTGCTAAAGAAGAATTTCTCTGGATTATCTCCCCATAATTGTCCCATGGAGAAATAAACGTAGCTTCCTGCCCACGTTAATACGCCAGCATAATATAGACCAATCACTAGACATACACATACTTGCCACCAACCTAAAGTTTCTGCTGGTTTCCATAATTGTTTATATGCCTTAGGTGGCGCACCATTACTCCGATGCCCAACCGCATAATCTAGGAATAATAAAGGTAAACCTGCGGTCAGCAAGGCGATCAAATAAGGGATTAAAAATGCCCCGCCGCCATTTTCATAAGCCACATAAGGGAAACGCCAAATGTTTCCCAAACCCACGGCAGAACCTACCGCAGCAATAATAAAGCCTGATCGTGCAGACCAGTTTTCACGTTTTTCAGTCATAAAACACCCAGTCTATCGGCTATTTCCTACTTGCTTATTGTCGTTGTAAAAACACAAGCCAAAATGAACCCAAAAATTTTGTTGTTTGAATAAGACCCACACCTTTTGAGTGCCATGTTCCAATTACAAACCAGTGCTTTGACTGCCTAACTTACTTAAAGTCAGGCAGCAAAAAACTGTTTAATGAGCAAACAATACGCTTTTTTAGATATTAATTCTTCAATTTATAATTAAAATTGGTGCAAATAAATGCGTTTCATCACTATTGTTCATTTTTTAACTTGTTTATTAGCATATTGAACAAAATAGCGATGAAATGTAGTTTGTAAAACTTTACTTACCCAAGTGAGTAGGTAAACGGTAATGACCTGTGATTTTATATTGGTATAAGAGATCATTCTCTTGAGTACCACGACCGATATTATGAATCACTAAGGGAGTCTGTCCGATTAAAGTAGTTTTATTTGAAATCACGCCAATATGACTAAGACCCTGACCTAAATCCCAAGTCACAATATCTCCTGCTTTATAGTTTTGATCATTAACCTGATATCCCTGACGTTTGAAATACGTCATGATATTCGGTACACGGCGATGATCAATATTTTTATCAGTCGATTTTAAACCCCACTTCTTTGGATAAGCACTAAAATTTTTCTGCATATCCTCATGAATTTTCTGCTGTAAATCGATACCCTGCACACGTAAAGCACGCACCACAACATCAGTACACACGCCTTTACTGATCTCAACATCCCCCAAAGGATAACTCAGTTTGGTATAGCTTGGATCATAATATAAAGTCTTCCCAATTTGACTACGCGCATCATTGACCAATTGCTGTGCTTGAAATGCCCAAGTGCTCAAACTACTGCAGAATAAGGTCCATCCCAATAGATATTTTAAAAATTTATGCTGCATAACACGTGGACTCATTTGGGGTAAATTTTAATATTAAAAACTCAAGCTCGATCAAGCACAGCTCAAAGTCTGATCAATTATTCAACGCTCTCATCTTTATTAAAGCTGATCTGCTAGTCATTTATAACGTGCTTATTTGCACTAGACAATGACTTTGACAGCCAAGCCGAATGGTTATGAATTAATATGCATTGGAAACCTATTTACACTCGCTAAGATAACAACGCAGAAAAACAATAATGCCCACACCAAGGAATACTATGCTAAAACGCCACCTTCCCCTATTGCTCTACATTTCATGTAGTAGCAATGCTGTACAGGCTGATTTCATTGGTCTGCATACCGATGCGAGCAATTGGTTCTATCACGGTTCATCTTTATCTCAACGCTCAAACCTAGAAAGCGATTTTTCTACAGACAATGCCCTACAGTTATCAATCGCCTTTGAGCATCCACTTCCCCTTCTACCCAATAGCAAAATCAAATATAGCCAACTCAGTGGCACAGCCAATCACAACCCCACAACATTAGCTGCGGACCATACCGAATTAACCCAAAGCAATTATTTACTCTATTACGAAATACTCGACACAATGATCAACCTTGATCTAGGCATTGGCCTTACTCATTTAAGTGGTCAAATGAATTTTTTTACACCCAGCACAATCGAACAGTATCAACTCAGCTCTAATGTGGGTGCTCTTTATCTACAAGCCAGTATGCAGCTTCCCTTTACCGGATTAAGTACCAAGACTGAGCTGACATTCAGCCAATCATCAGATGTCACCGTAAAAGATCTACAAGCCGAAATTCAATATGACTTTTTGCGTAAAAGTTATTTGGTCGACTTAGGTGGAAAACTTGGTTATCGCTATATGACTGTAGATTTAGATTTCTCCGAACAGAACAAGGTTAAACAGGAATTTAAAGGTCCCTACCTCGGGCTAAATTTACATTTTTGATTGACTCCCCCACGATAGCCAAAGCTGAGTGGGGAAACCTTTACAAACCACGACTTAATCAACAAACCTTCTTTTAGCATTACACTGAGGCTATGGCCTGCATATCGAAACTTTAAATAAAACGAAGTCCTCGTACGTTGGCTTAAGCAAAACTACTTTGGTTTAGACTGATATTCAGATTGCATCAACTACGCATATTTAATTCAAGCTATCTTCAATTAATGTTGGATCATCCATCAATAATATTGCCCAGCCACGTGTAGATGGAAATGCACTAAGAATAATCACCAATACTGAAGTGAGTGGTACGGCTAAAATCGCTCCCGCTATTCCCCATAAAGCTGACCATAAAGAAAGTGAAACCAAGATAACAAAAGGCGAGAGATTAATTTGTCGACCGATCATTTTAGGTTCTAGCCAATTTCCAACAAAGAATTGTGCCATGGTCAGTAGTATCGTTAAAAATAGTGATAATTGAAGCGAAGCAAATTGAACCAATGAAAGTACTACAGGGAATAAAACCCCAACTAAGGATCCGACATAAGGAATATAATTTGAGATCGCAATAAACAATGCCCAGAATAAGGCATGTTCAACCCCAAATGCATATAAAATTATCCATGACATTAAACCTAAAATTAAATTTATCAGCGTTTTTACTGCTAAATACTGGCCAATTTTATGGTTAATATCAGAAAGAATTCTGAGCCCGTACGCCGCATCTTTTTGATTAAAAGCCAATTGAAACTTTTCCCCAAAACGACTGCGTTCACTGAGTAAAAAGGCGGCATAAATGGCAACCAAAACGACGATTCCCGTCATTGAACTCAATCCGCTAATCACTGAGCTCAATAGGTACTGTATATTGATCTTATCAAGAGCCATAACCCGCAACATGCTCCAGTCCAAACCATGAGCCCATTCATATTGCGATAAGTTCTGCATGAGCATTTTTTCTAAGTTCGCTTGGTATACAGCAGACGAACTCACAATTTTTTGCCCAGTAGAAATAATAATGTGACTTAAACCAAAGATTGTCGCGATAAAACCACTCAGCACTAAACTGTGACGTAACCACAAAGGACTATAACGTAACACGGGTAGTCGCCCTAACCAGTCGACTAAAGCCACCAAAATATAGACCGATATAGCAGCAGTTAATACAGGTAATAAAAAGCGCTGTCCAATATAAAGTAGATAACCAAGGAGCAGAACAAACAGCAGCAGATACACCAAACGTTGTAAGGTATTTTTTTCCGTTGCATCTTGCGACATACTAAAATTCCAAATTGATATAGATTATTGTTTAATATTAAAAACTTTGCTTAATATCCTTGTATCAACACAATTTTGCAAGCTGAGCCCAGCTTTTCAGCGACAATTCCAAACACCATCAACTAGACAAACTGAGGTAATTTTCCTAGTATATACATCGGAAAAATTGGCAGTCTTATCCATTGTATAACTTAGGCTTATGCAATAGATGAACAAAGAAGAAGCCCCATAGATTGAAGTCGTTAAAGCGTAAAAAATAGGGCCTTATCTGTATTTGATGAGGTCTTTTTTATGATGATCGTTATTTTCCGACAATTTAATTGCTTCAATAAAATATATTCTTTGCCGTTCACTGCTAATACCTCTTATACTTAACAGTTTCATCTTTGAATTACTCACTTTATGTTGCATTTAAACCAATTTTTATCAAGATTTAATCAAATGACTATTAAACGTAGCCAAAGTTACGTGGAACGGATTGATCTTGAGACATTGGATATCTTCAACCAAGGTGATCAGGTGCAGATTTATGCGCAAATTCAGGGTGAAGAAGACTACGACACCACTATTAATTACAGCAACACATTACAGCGGATCTTAGATACAGACTGTAGTTGTCCTGATGCTGTCGATTGCAAACATGCAGCAGCCTTAGCACGCCTGTATTACCATAAAGAACTCGAACGCCAACAAGTTGCACCTAAAGCCGCCAACCAAGATCAATACACTAAAAAAGCAATACAGTGGCTAAATCAACTTCAAAAACATATTCAACAAAATAGTGTTACTCAGCCAGCTGGGCAGATTATTTATTTGTTAAATGATCACCACATGCCGAATCACTTCGCAACAACCTATAAAGTTCGACGTAACAAAGCTGGTGATATTCGAGATCAACAGCGTTATGACAATCATGAAAATATCATCAGTAAGCGTATTAAGTTACTCGATCATGAGCGTCATCTCTTTTTACAGCTTTATCTACATGCACAATTGCAAGAGGCTCACCCTTTACAGCCTGCTCTTAACTTTACAGATCTTGCCTTAGAGCAATTTAAAGCATTTATCCAAAGTGGTACGGTTTATTGGAATAACATTCAAAACCCAGCATTAGCTTGGTCAGATGAACATTATCAAATTCATTTTGCGTGGCAGAGTCATCATCAGCATGATCGTGAACGACTGTTCCCCCACTTCACCATTAATGGTGAACAACGTTTAAGTGAACAAGCAGCTGAACAAATTGTTGTATTACCTACCACACCACCGGTGTACCTCGATTATGGTCAACATTGTGTGGGTTATTTAGACTGTGATCTCGATAAAACGATCTTAATGGATCTATTAGAAATGCCTGCTATTCCAGCGCATTTATTGCAACAGTTTGATCAGCTAAAAAAACAGCATCAAAGTTTACAGCAACTCCCGCAGTCGGGTCATATTGCAGTGCTTGAAGATTCACATGGTGCACCACAACCTATTTTACGCTTTGGTGCGCTCCCTCAGTTGAATTTACTCGCAACACAGCAACATATTGGTATTGCTGAAATTGAGTTTGAATACCCAAGTGGTCGTATTCCTGCTGGAAATCCTGAACCCTCCTTTATGGGCATGCAACAGGACCGACGCGTTAAACAATACCGTGATCTACAAAAAGAACAACAAATCATTGCCCAGCTACAAAGTGAAGTCAAAGGTTTAACGTGGTTAAGTGATTGGTTACGTTTAGCTGAGATTAATCACCCACATAGTGATTTACCTGACAATGCTGTAGCAGCCACCGAACAAAATTGGTTCCATAAATTGGTGCCGAATAATCAAATTGAAGCTTTGGGTTGGCAAGTTGAACATACACCGCAAAGTCTATTTAATGTTGTAGCAGGTCAAGATTTAGATATTCAACTCCAAGCTTCGGCAAAAAACTATGATTGGTTTGAACTCAATGCAACCATCGCAGATGCCCAAGGCCATGTTTATAATCTATTCGATTTAGTTGCTGAATTACTCATGAGCTCTCCACACTTTTTAGAGCCACAGCATCTCGATCAACTTGATGAAGATGGTTTTATCCATTTACGCACAACCAGCGATCGCCCACAATTACTGCTTCCTGTAAAAGAAATTAAGCCACTTTTAATCCATTTAAAAGAGATTTTCCAACAACCACAAAACAACCAGCTTGATCGCTATGATGCTAGTCAAGTGCTTGAATTACAGCATCATTTAGGTATGCAATGGCAAAGCAATCAATCACTGAAAATCTTTGCTGAAAAACTTAAACAGGGTTATCAGCAACACTTACCGACACCAGCAGGATTTCAAGGAGAGTTACGACCTTACCAACAACAAGGTTTAGCTTGGCTACAATTCCTCATTGAAACTGAACATGGGGGAATCCTTGCTGATGACATGGGCCTCGGTAAAACGGCACAAACATTAGCGCATATTCTCATGCAAAAACAGGCAGGACATTTACAATCTACTCCTGCCTTGATTGTGGCACCAACTTCACTCATGCATAACTGGTTCAAGGAAGCTGCTAAATTTACCCCTGACCTTAATGTGATGATTTTGCAAGGCCCAGATCGTCATGAGCTGTTTGAAAAAATTCCGGATATGGATATTGTATTAACCACTTATCCATTGTTATCGCGTGATCAAGATGAACTTTTAAAACATCAATATCACCTGTGCATTTTAGATGAAGCACAAAATATTAAAAATCCACGCGCTAAAGCGGCACAAATTTTACGACAGCTACATGCTAAACATCGTCTTTGTCTCACTGGCACCCCGATGGAAAACCATTTAGGTGAACTGTGGTCATTATTTTACTTCCTGATGCCTGGATTCTTGTACTCACAAGATACCTTCAATAAGAATTATCGAGTTCCAATTGAAAAAAATGCCGACCAACATAAGAAAAATAAACTGGTTAATCGCATTCAACCTTTCATGTTACGCCGCTTGAAAATGGATGTAGCTAAAGAATTACCGCCTAAAACAACGATTGAAGTACATATTGATATGCATGAACAGCAGGCTAAGCTTTACGAAGCTGTCCGTGCGAGCATGCAAAGTAATATTCAAAATGTCATCGCAAGTAAAGGGATTAAACGCAGTCAGATTCAGATCTTAGATGCTTTACTGAAGCTACGTCAGGTCTGCTGCCACCCAAGCCTACTTAAATTAGATTCAGTCCAGTCTCAAGCAGTTGATTCAGCAAAATTGGATCATCTGGTTGAAATGGTTCAATCTATGCTTGAAGAAGGCCGTCGTATCTTAATCTTCTCGCAATTTACCAGTATGTTGCAGCTGATCGAAGCTCGCTTATCGGAATTAGATATTCGTCATGTAAAACTGACCGGACAAACTAAAAAGCGTGATCAGGTCATTAATGCTTTCCAAAATGGTGATGTTCCAGTATTCCTAATCAGTCTGAAAGCGGGTGGTGTCGGATTAAACCTCACTGCTGCGGATACTGTTATTCACTATGACCCTTGGTGGAACCCCGCTGCAGAGGAACAAGCCTCTGACCGTGCATGGCGTATTGGCCAAGACAAACCTGTATTTGTCTATAAGCTGATTAGCAATGAAAGTATTGAAGAAAAAATCTTACTCATGCAGAAAAATAAAGCTGAGTTAGCACAAGCTGTGTTATCTGTAGATAAAGAGCAAAACGTCAAACTCAATGAAGATGACGTCATGCAGCTTTTCGAAAAATTCTGATGAGTTCAATATATTTCGATGATTCTAAGCGGATAATTGTAGGCTATAGCTTACATGCTATGCTTTTATTACCACTATCCGACCACTGTTAATTTACTTAATATAGATACATCGGGAACAGGAAGTTCCATCACTATGAACGAGATGTTCGAGTAAACGATTAAGCAGGATGCAGGTACGACAGGAGTTATACCACCAAACCTATTCAGAAAAGCCCCGTCAGGAAGATGGGGCTTTTTTGATCCTCAGATTTATTTGTTCATTCACAATTATTATTCTACAAATAGAATAAATTATTTATATCATACAGTTTAAATCTTCGCTTTAGCTGATCTCGTCTTATACATATTCAGTATTCTCTAATCATCAGGAGACAGGAAGCCTCCAGACAAAAATAATAATAAAAGTAGCAATACACGGATGCAAAAGGCGTAAACAGGACGTTTACTTAAACGATCAAATACTCGAAGGCTCCATCAGGATGATGGGGCCTTTTTTATCGCTCCACCGAGTCTCTACCTATTCGGATAATCCCTCACATCATCTCTCCCCAGAGGCATCGGTATCTATACATCTTTGTGAGAATACCTAGGATACTCATGTCAGTTAAGCTTGTTATTATGCAAAGTATTCTACGTTACGCCCTGACTCGCGAGATCACTTTGGCTACGCAGCGCTTCTTCTTTTCATAAAAGGAAGATTGCGATGGATTCTAAGCATTTTAATCGAACAAACACCTACT
>NZ_BBRX01000082.1 GCF_000829675.1 Acinetobacter rudis | reverse complement strand
AAGGCAATAAAAACTGGGGGCATAGTTGGCCTAATCAAGAAGCAGATGGGCGATATAAGGTCTTTTTAGATTATGCATTCGGATTACTAAACAGTTAATAATTGATTATTTAAAAACCACCGAAAGGTGGTTTTTATGCCTAAAATAAGGAGGACTCTATGAGTTCAGGCGCAAAGATTCGGCTTTATTATGCAGCCGAAGAGTCACCAGAAAAGTTACCAGCTACGCCCATTTGGAAAACGGTTCGCCGTGTTACCGATGGCCTATCAGAAAATGTAAGTACTGAAGCATCGAACAGTGTTGCGGATGGTCGTTTTCGTCAAGGTGGAATGGCAACTGAATCAGAAATACAGGGTTCGCTTGAAGTAGAAATGGCCATCGGGTTATTTGATGACTTTTGGTCAGCTGTTGCAATGAACGATTGGGATAATGATGCATTAGTATTTGGTGGTGACGTACGTAAAACATTTACACTCGTCAAGGTCTACTCAGATATTGGTCAGATCTTTATCTATCGTGGCGTTCGTATTGGCGAGGTCAGTATGTCAATTGCTACAACAGGAAAGATTACTGCGACTTTTGGAATGGTGGGAACCACATTTGAGCGTACTATGGTTAATCCTGTAGTAAACCCTAAGCCTGTCGATGATGTGGTCTTGGTTTCAGCTTTGAATGTAGGTGATGTGAAAATTAACGATGAAAGCATTGTTGGCACGGCTTGTATGCAATCGCTTGAGCTTTCAATTAATAACAATCTCGAAGCAATTCGCTGTATTGGATCTAAGAAACTCTCAGCAACAACATATTTAGAAAAAATCGTTGATATCACGCTGAACACTCAATACATGTTCTCAGCTCAATCTGCTAACTATATTGATTTGGTGAAATCACGAGATACGATGCCTGTCGAATTTTCGATTGAAGACAGTCGTGGAAATGCTTATGCATTCGAATTTCCTAAATTAGAAGTTGCTGAAGCTAATCATCCTGATGGTGGGGGTGAAGATACGATCACGCTTGATGTGAATTTTAATCATATTCTTGTTTCTCCAAAAATTACACGTATTCCAGCTACAGTAGGCCCTTAATGAAAATTCAAATTGAAGAAAAGAAACCCATTGATGTGCCAAGCGAATGGTGTCCATTTGACGGTGCGAAGTTCTTAATTGCCGGCACTAGTAAGCCTGCTTTTGGTCGTAAGATGGAAATCTTTAGTGCCAAGATTAATCAGGAGCTAAATGGTTATCGTGAAATCACAGATGAATCTGCACAGCTCACACCGCTTGACTACAACAAAGCCTTTGCTGATCTAATCCTAGATTGGGAGGGCGTTATTGATGCTGATGGAAAGCCTATCAAGTATTCAGCAGATATGGCCGAGCAGCTTTGTACTATGGCTATTGATCCCGAAACAAAACAGGGGCTTTCAATGGCCCTTGTTTTATTTGTGTCTGAGCAAGCTGAACTCATTCAGGCTTCTGCAGGTAAAGCTAAAGAGGAGCTATTGGGAAAGTCATTGAGTGCTACCGATATCAATTGCATGGCGCTAAAACCGAACATCAAAAACGTCAGCTCGCAGCGCTCGGTATCAAAGCGAAAGCGCCGAAAATAACACGATTAGCTTTAGCAGTAGTTGATGCATATCACCTGATTTCACGGTCTAGACGATATGAGCAGGGCATCCCGATGCCAATTGATCTATCGGCTATTGCAGCATATTTGGATCAATATGAATCGCCGTGTGTATCTTGGATGTTCGATGACTTCATTATCACTTTGGATAATCTTTTTTTAGAAGAGGCTTATCGGAAGAAGTAGCCCCACTTGATGTGGGGCAATGAAGAAAATAACTTCAATGTCATGAGATCAACTAGTATTTTATGACTCATTAGCAAATCACCTTTGGGTGGATTTTCTTTATCCACTCTGTTACTTTGTGTAAATTTAATGGGGTGGTATTTGTATACATGAAGAATTTATTGGTAGTTGCGGCAATTGGGTTAGGATTAACACTTAGTGGTTGTAGTATCCGAATGGCTGACTTAACAGTTGCTAGTACGAAAAATTACAATTTAAATTCAAATCAGTTTGTTAAAGGTGAGCGAGTAACAGCTGATGATTCAGTTCCAGTTGTTTTGTTTCCTTTAGGTATTCCAGATATGAAAACGGCAATGGATAAAGCAATTGAAAAAAATAAATGCTCAGTGGCTTTGACAGATGTTGTGATAACCAGCCTTAATCATGCTTTTCTTTTTGGTAAGATTGGCTATCGAGTAGAAGGTACGCAGGTACTTGATACAAGCCAACCAAACTGTAAAACAGGAGGTAGCTTAACTGAGGAAGTGGTAAACAAGTGACATTACCAGTTCAAACACATTAAGTGACAACCGCCCTAGTGGCGGTTTTTGATATAAAACAGTAGGTTGGATGGATTAATATTCTGTATAGTGTTATTTTTAACCAAATTAATAAAATGTAGAAAGATTATGACTATTGAAGAAAACAAATCAAATATTGGTGCTGTTGATAGCGAATCCGAGAACTGTAAATTTATAGGGCATCTAGTTTTAGCATTCTCTATTGCGGTTGGTATTCTTTATATTTTTGCATTTGGTAAGGTTGAGACCGTGCGATATTCAGAATATGCGGGAATGATCAAAGAATCATCTTGGTCTATTGTTCAGATTGGTATGGGTGTTTCTGTAGGCTTAAGCGGTTTGTTTTGGTGGTATATCATCCAAAAAATAGGGTCTATTTTGGGCTATTTAGAATCAATTAAGAAGAATTAGAACTAAAGCACTTTAGGGTGCTTTTACAAATGGCGCTTGATGCACTCAAGAAGCAAAACCCCGATAGTTGGAGCTATCGGGGTTTTTGTTTATAGATGAACTTAAAGGAAAATAAGGGAAAAATACTTGTGCCTGAAATTATGGTAGTAGTACTAAAGTGGAGGGCGTAATGGATAAATATGGGTTCTGGAAAGTAACACTTCTTATAGTTCTTATTATTTAAACGTGGAAGTCATCAGAGTTAATTGCTGCAATCAAATCCTAAACCGACCCACCCAAGGTCGTTTTTTTATACCTGCGCTTTAGGCGCTTTTTTTACGCCTGAGGAAAAGTTATGTCCAAGCAAGAAAGTCGTTTGTCCATTGCAATTGAATCACAAGAAGCGGTACGCAATGCAAAAGCAGTACACAAAGAACTTAAGTCTATTCAAGAGACTGGGGACTTTGCGGCAAAGTCAGTTAAAGGTACATCAAAGTCTCTAACAACATTCTCACAAGAAGGTGCCAAAGGTGCATCTTCAGCTAAAGTATTCGCTGGTCAGATTGGATCAGTTGGTACTCAATCAAAAATGGCCAGTGATGGTTTGGGTAAAGTCACTCAAAGTTCAAATGCTTCTGTAGCATCAATGAACGTGGCGAGCACAGCTGCACAGGCTTTAGCTTCACGTATTATGGCGATTGCTACAGTTGGTGCTGCTGTATCTAAGATGGATGCTTTTGCAGGATTTGAGAACCGTTTAAAGCTAGTAACAACGAGCCAAACGGAACTCAATCAAGCAATGAATGACACTTTCCGTATTGCTCAAAGTTCTCGCCAAGAATGGGATTCAGTTGTTCAGGTGTATCAACGTTTCAATGATAATGCCAAAACACTCGGCATTGATATGAAGAAGACTGCTGAGCTTACTGAAACAGTATCAAAAGCTGTGGCTATTTCTGGAGCGAGTGCTGCATCTGCTGAGGCAGCGTTAACCCAATTTGGACAAGCATTAGCTTCAGGCGTGTTGCGTGGTGAAGAACTTAACTCTGTCATGGAGCAAACACCTGGTCTTTCCAAAGCAATCGCACAAGGTATGGGTATCACCATTGGTCAACTTCGTGCTGTAGCAGCTGAAGGTAAAATCACCACAGGTGTTTTAGTTGATGCTTTAACAAAATCAAAAGACAATGTTGATGAGTTGTTTAATCGTACCGATATGACTATTGGTCAGTCGATGACAACGCTCAATAACGAAATAACAAAGTTTGTTGGTGAGGCTGGAAAAACAAGTGGTGCAGCTCAGGCAATCGCCCAGTCTATTCAATTGATCTCTGAAAACCTTAGTACAATCTCAAGTGTTGCGATGCTTGGTGGTGTAGCGTACTTAACAAAGGCCATTCTAACCAAAGGTAATGCTTTACGGAAAAATGCCAGTGATGCTTTAGCAGCTCGATCTGCTGTTCAGGTATTAGCAGTTCAAGAGCAACAGTTAGCTGTAGCTGTACTGAATGATGCTAAGGCCCATCTTGCTAGTGTCCAAGCAACAGGTGCAGCAACTCAAGCCAAGTACGGGGCAACAGCTGCAGCACTACGATATAAGCAAGCACTTGATCAAGTAAGCATTGCTCAGGCAAAGGTTGATAGTCTTGGTGGAGGTTTAGCGAAATTCGGAAACATTGCATCAAAAGGATTGGCCTTAGTTGGTGGTCCTATTGGTGCTTTAACGATTGGCATTACAGGTGCTAGTGCTGCTTATGGTTATTTTTCAGGTAAAGCTGAAGAAGCTACTACGAAGATTAAGCAGCAAGGGGAAGCGGCAGACAAGACTGCTGATGAGCTTAAAAAGTTGGAGGGTCGGGAAAAGGCACTTACAGAAAACAATTTATCCGAAGCATTTGAAGCTGAAAACAAAAAGCTTAAAGAGCTCAACTTCACTTTTAATGCTCATGTGATTGCTATCCAAAATGCCCACAAAGGCAATGTTGAAATAGCTGATATTTCCAATCAAGTGCGTCAGGGTATTATTTCACAAGAGGAAGCAGTCAAACGCCTCAACGCACTTAACTTCATCGAACCACAGCAATTTAAGCAATTGAAAGATGCTAATTTTGCTTATGATGATCAACGTATTGTTGTACAAAAAAATGCTGATGCTCAGGGGCATTTAGGTACACAGGTTAAGCTTGCAGGGAATGAGGCAAGCAACGCTCAAGGAAAGAATGCTGCATTAGCAAATTCACATGATTTAGTTACAACAGCTGCCAATAAGGAGGCGGGTGCTCAACAGGAGTTAGCGAAGCAACGTTTGGCAGCGATTCAAGCATCAAGTTTGGAGGAAAACGCCAAGAACCAGCGCTGGATTAACAACGTTAATGCTGCTGGAGGTGGTGAGTATGGTGTGAAGTGGGGTAACTTCATGGAGAAATGGTTGGCTGATAAGAAGATCTCTTCTAGTCAGGCATTAACAACCGAGCAGTTAAAAATAGCCCACAATGATTTTCTTATTTTGCAAAAAAGAGAAAATCTACAGGATCAAATCACCAAGCAGACGCAAGCCCAAACCAAAGCTGAACGAGAGAAAACGAAGGAGATTGATAAGCAAAACCAACTCCTCGCAAATGGTGCTCGCCTTGTTGGAATTTCTGGTAATAGTGGAAAAAGCACAGGACCACATTTACACGTTCAATATCCAATGGGATCAAATAAAGGCGGTGTTACTAAAGAACATTTAGCTAGATTTCAACTAGGTGGGAAAACACTAAATCCCAACAATAGCAATTCTCCTTATGGAAAGATTCGTTCAGATGGTAAACCCCATGGTGGCTGGGACTTTAGGACACCAGTAGGCACACCAATTACGACGAATGTTGCTGTCAAAAGTGTTACTACTCATCAAGGTAAAAATGCAGGTCACTACTCTAGAGTAACATTTGAGGATGGTGTTGTTATTGATTTAATGCATCAAGTTCCTGGTATTGATAAGAAGCTTGCTAAGGGTGCTAGTGATGGCAAGGCTAACTCTCGAACTTATGCCCAACAGGAGCGAGATGAGGCTCAATTCGCCAAAGAAGGAGAAACCCTTAAAACTGACTACTACACCACTGCCCAAAAAGATGCCTCTGATCATCAAAAGCGTATGACTGATCTCCGTAAGCATGGTCTCACCAAAGAAATGGAAATGGAGAAAGAGCGTTATGAATATACCAAGCAACTTAGAGAGCTTGAGCAGGTTCTTGAGGCTGATGGTTGGCGCTGGGTTGGTGAGACGAAGATTAATAATGATGCTGCAGTGAATGCACTTCGAATCAAAGCCAGTATGGATTTCGGTAAGGAGGAAAAAGCTGTATACCTGAAGTCCTTGGAAGAGAAGCGCCAGTTAGATGTAGACGTCTTTAGATCTGCTCAGCAAGAAAAGCAACGTGTTTATGAGCAAGAAATTGCTAAGCGTCGTCGTGAAATTGATGATCGTATGGCGCGTACTAAAATGGATGATAATGAATATCAGATTTACTCGGTTACCAGAGAGAAGACCGATGCGCTTTCTAATAATGATGACCAATATCTGAGGGAGATTGAAGATATTAAAGCGCAGCATGCTGCTAAGGAGATACTTTATGATGAGCACTTAAAACGCTTAGAAACTGCTAAGAAATTGCATGCTGATAATGAGCAAGCCATTAATCTAGAAGCGGCCAAGAAGAGTGAGGAAGTGCTTAAAGGGCAGTATGAAGCTCAAATGCAAATGTATGGTCAACTATTATCACAGACCTCCACGATATGGGGTGATATGACTCAAATGATTAAAGATGCAAAGGGTGAAAACTCTAGAACCTATCGTGCAATGTTCTATATACAAAAAGAAATGGCGATAGCGCAGCAGATTATCAATACAGAGTTGGCAGCCTCAGCAACTACAGCGCAAACAGGTATATTTGGTTTACCTGCAGCAGCAGTTATTCGTGCAACCGGTTATGCGGGTGTTGCCCTCATCAAGGCGCAGCAGTATATGGGTACTTTTGCGGATGGTGGGTATACTGGTCGAGGGGGTAAATACGATCCAGCTGGTATTGTCCATAAAGGAGAAGTTGTTTGGTCACAAGAAGATATTAAGCGTTGGGGTGGGCCTGTCAATGTTGATCTGATGCGTCAAGGTTCTCCTCAATCAAATCCGATGCTTGAAAGAAAGCGATTGGCTGCGATTGGGGAGGCGAAAGTTGATACAGCACAACCTATTAATATCCAGCCTCAAATCAACATCCTCACACTACCCGGTCAAACAGCTGATGTTGAGTGGAATAATGGAGTTTTAGAGGTTCGGATGCGAAAGATTGCTGAGGATGTTAATAAGCAGTCTTGGAGAAATCTAGGCCGACCAAGTTCCGATGAGTCGAAAGCTATTCGACAGCACACAACAGCAAGACCGGCCCGCTAGTTTAAGAAGTAGATTTTTCAAAATCAACCTGCTATTTTGTGTTCAACTTAATGGGGTTAAGTAAATGAAAAATATATTTTTATTAGCATTGCTTGGGGTTGGTTTATCTGGATGTACAGCTATACAAGTAAATAATGTAACAGGGTTTAATCCTGATTCAATAAGACAGGTATGTGTTGTTCACAACCCTAAGGTGATTATTAAAGACTTTGATAATCTGGTTGAAAAAAGCTTTGAGAGATATGGTGTTGATGCAAAAACAGTTAAGGAGTCTGATGATCTGAGTTTATGTCAGACGACACTTAACTACACAGCTTTACGCTCGTGGGATTTAGCACCATATATGGTTTCTGCTCAATTTAATCTTATTCAAGGTGGTCGCCAAGTTTCAGAAGCATCATTTAGATTAAAAGGAAATGGTGGTATGGCGCTTAATAAATGGCGAAGTACTGAAACAAAGATTAATGAACTTGTTGATCAATTGTTGAATAAAGCGCCCAAAAAGGTAGCAGGCAACGAATAAGCGCAAATAAAAATACACAAACCCACTTCGGTGGGTTTTTTATTGGAAAAATCATGCACACATTAATGTATTGCTCCACTCAAAGTGGATATTCAGCACAGGTCGGTGATGGTGTGATTTCTCAAGAGCTTGATGGTGGAGCACCCCGTCATCGTCGAGCTTTAAAAGGAACATATCACACAGCAAGTGTGCGATGGGTGGTTAGAAAAGGTGGTTATCAATACTTGATGGCTTTCTATCGAGTATGGGCAAGAAATCCATCACAAAGGTTTTTAGCTAAACTTTGTATTGACGATCCGATTGTTCAGCCATACCAGTGTTATTTTGTCGGCACTCCAACATTGAGCAGCAAGGAAGGACCAGTCTATACGGTCACAGCTCAATTTAGAGTTAAACCATTAAATATAGATCCTGCCATGGATGATTTGATTGTGGGTGTTGGTGATGAGGCACAGGATCTAGCGGAACTAAACGACCTATTAGACCATCTTGTGAATGAAGCTATGCCAAATGCATTAAAGGAGATTAAATGAGTAATTACGCTTCTTTTTATCTTGATGCACCAGGATCAATTGTGCAGCTTGAGTGTATAGAAATATCACATCCAAGTTTCTCACAAGTTTATCGTTATGTCAGAAATGATGAAGATGGCGTGATTGCTGGTGGCAATGCATATCTCTATCAACCTATGTCGATTAAGCGAAATAATGTCACCAATGATTTAGAGCAAACCACCTCTATTACATTTGCCGATATGGATGATTCTCTTGCTGATGCCATCAAGGATATTCAAAAAAGCCAGTGGCCACGTGAAAGGCCTAAGTTTGCTTTGAAGATTTTTCGTGATGATGATTTAGGTCAGCCCATAGAGCAGCTGCAAACTTTGGAAATTCCGACAGTATCAAAGAATAGCGAGGGATTAATGACCTTTGATGCTCAAGCACCTGAATTAAACAGTGTAAAAACTGGTTTGCTTTATACATTCAAGGATTACCCATTACTACGAGGGATCTAATGTCTATTGATAATTTATTAGATCGAACATGGTCTAACGAATACACCTGTAATGAATTTGCTATTGAGGCTTGGATGCAGATTACAGGTGAAGATATTGCTAAACGGCTTCAAGACAGTCTTAATGGCCAGAAGCCATTTAAAAAACTTAGGAAACAGAAATCCCCCTGCATTGTCTATATGACAAACAATGATCGAAGCTCAACACATGTTGGGCTTTTTTATTGCGATAAACTTTTGCATTTAACGCCGTGTGGTGTGCAGTTCATTCCTTTGGAGTTTATGCAGAATCATTTTAAGGAAGTGAGATTCTATAAATGAAGAAAGTCACTATTGTTCATGATCAGCATGATAATTCTAAAAATGAATATTTTGAGGTAGACGACTTAAGCAAATTTCTAGTTGAGTACTTTAAAGGCAAACGGCCTGTTAATTTACAGTTTTATCACAACGGGGTATCAAGACAGACAATTGTTACTCCTAAAACTATTGCTGATATTGAGTATCTAGAAAATCTTACAGGCACAATCTATGTAGTGATTCATCCAGCATATGGATGGCTTATCTATGTTTATTATGCAATAGTGGCGGTCATGGCAGCATATAGTGTTTATGCTGTTCTAACGATGCCAAAACCTCCATCACAAGCAAGTGGTTCAGCAAACAATGAATTGGCACAGCGTAGTAATAGACCACGCCTCAATGGCCGCATACCTGATATCTATGGTGAGGTTCGCTCATTTTCTGATTTGATCGCGCAAGTCTATACCAAGTATATTGATAACATTGAAGTTGAAGAATGTGTGCTGTGTATTGGTCGAGGTTATTACCAGATTCGAGATATGAAAGATGGTGATACGGATGTGGGCAATATCAATGGAATGGCAGTATCTGTCTATAACCCAAATAATTCCCTCATTGGTCCTGCGGACTGGCGTATAGGTGCTGAATTTACACACCTCCCACTTGAGGTCCAGAAGAGTGAGTCAATCAATGGCCAGTCTTTAAAACAACCCAACGATGTAAAGTTAACATCCAATGAAATTTGGTTTGAAGCACCTAATCTTATTAAGTGTTCATCTTCGATTGATTTTACCCATGGTTTTGCAAGTGGCGACAATATCGCAATCCAAAATGCGGTATTTGGCGTTTCTGATGTCATTTTGACTGGTGAGATGCTGATTAAGCAGAACAATCATATCGTGATTGAAACGACACGCGATATTGACAATGTGAGCTTATTTACTGGGTTGCAACTCACTGGTGCTACGGTTGAGATCGTAACTGAAGAAACAGTGACTAGGATTGCCCCAAAGTTTAATGAAAGGGGAAATCCCGCATTAGATTTAAATGGTGATCAAATTTTTGAAAGTGTGACAGAGGCTGTTGAGAAGAAGGTAACACGGGATTTATCTGGACAATACACCGTTGCAGCAATTCAAAAGACAACCATTCCGACTGGATTTCATTACGACATTGCCTTAACCAATCCACATTATGTGAATCCAAGCTGGGCATTGTTAAATGATGATTATCAGATTATTGCAGGAGCACTGCTCAATAAAAACACTCAGGGTATTACGTTAAATGGTGCTTATACCATTTCAAGTTTAACCCCGAATGTTATTGCACTCGTTAACCCTGCTGCAATTAACAATGAGTGGGAAAAGCTTTACACACTTCCAAGTAAGAGTACTGCTGGTCAAGCAGTTTCTGTGCAACTTGATGGCGTGAGTAATAAGTGGGTAGGGTGGTTTAATGTAGATATGTCGAATGCTGAGGGCATGTCCATAAATCTCACTTGGCCACAGGGACTGTATTGGCAATCCAAATCTGGTCGACGAGATCCAACTGAATCAAAGGTCTTAATTGAGTATCAGCAAGTTGATGATAATGGGAATGTAATAGGTGCTGTTCAGCAGCGAGTTTTATTTTTCCGTGAATACAATCTATCTCAGTTTGGCAGAACATTAGAAATTAATTTTAATTTCGTGGGTAGCTTCCGTTTTCGAGCTTGTTTGGACTGGTACACAGATGATTCATACCATGGCGAAGTTAAGATTAAGGATGTCTTTGCTTTTGCCAAGACAGATAAGCATTCTTATGATGGTATCACCGTTATTCGGACAATTACACCTGCTACAGATGGTGCATTATCGGTAAAAGATCGAAAGCTCAATTGTCTAGTCAGACGAATGTTGCCTGTCGATGGTGTTGGAGAACTACAGCCAACTAAAGATGCTGGTCAGATTCTTATTAATATGGCTTTAGATCCTTATATTGGTCGACGTTCTTTACATGAAATCGATATTGATCAAATTAAGTCAGAGATTCAAAAGGTCAAAGACTATTTTGGTAGTGATAAGGCTGTTGAGTTTTGCTATACATTTGATGATGACAAGCTCTCATTTGAAGAGCAGGTTGGCATGGTGGCGAGCGCTTGTTTCTGTGAAGCGTATCGTTATGGTAATAAGATCAGATTTAAGTTTGAACAACCTCAACCTAACTCTGTATTACTGTTTAATCATCGAAATAAAGTGCCTGGTTCTGAAAAGCGTACTTGGACCATTGGAATCAATAAAGACTATGACGGTGTTGAGTTAGAGTGGACTGATCCAAGTGATGATACTCGAACTACTTATTCTGTTCCTGAGGGCGGTGGTGCTAAAAACCCACTTAAGATCACCACTTCTGGTATTAGAAACGAAGCACAGGCTAAAACACGTGCTTGGCGTGAATGGAATAAGCTTCTGTACCAAACAGAGTCGGTTGAATTTGATGCTCTAGATGAGTCTAATTTGCTGCAGCGAAATGATCGAATACTTGTGGCAGATGGAACCAGTCTTGAAACACAAGATGGTGAGATTGAAAGTGTCGATGTTTTAACGCTGACCTTGTCTCAGGTTGTGAATTTTGATGATGGTCAGCTCTACTACATTCATCTTCAAATGCCTGATGCATCGATTGATATTATTCAATGTCTAAAGGCAGAGCAGAGTAATCAGGTTATTTTAACCCGTGCACCACGTATGCCATTGGTTATTGATGATGATCGTTATATCAGAACAACATATTCAATTATCAAGGCAAGCGATACAGATAAGCAGGCTTTTCTGCTTACTGAAATGTCACCCAATGATGCTATGACCAACAAACTCACTTGTATTAACTACGATGATCGTTACTACGAGAAAGATCATTCATTTTTCTAAATAAACTTAAATTCAGGCCACCTTCGGGGGGCTTTTTTGATGCCTGGAGAAAGACAGATGGCAGATAAAATTGTGACTGTTCAACAGTTGATTGATGCAAATGGTAACTGCCAATCGTGGGAAAAGTATTGGGATGGAAAGGCGGATGAAGATGTTCAAACCATTCGCGGTAAGCACTATCCAACGCATGCAAAGACTCAAAAGTTAATGCTTGATAATGGTGGTTATCGTGGGTTTAAAGATAAGGAAGCAATACTAGCCTATAAACCTAGTATTCCACATGTTGTCGTCAAGGATCTTGAGACTTTTAAGTTGTGGCAATGGGATGGTACTCAATGGCACGACACTGGTTTAAGTGAGTTGGATCAGGCAAAAGACTACACTGATTTGCTGTCAAAAAAAGTAATAACATTACCAAGTGGTAGCCTGAATAATGCAAAGAATGTAGGAAATTACTTGCTGATACCTGGCAATACTTACTCAGATCTACCACCAACAGTTGTTGTTGATGAACATGTGGTTTTAAGTGTTAAACCAGCCACTGGAGGTTTTTTTGAACAACAACTAAATAGATTAAATACACCAACAATTAAGTGGGGACGATCCTGTCGAGCTTCGGATGGGGTGGGGATTTGGCGATCTCCAGTAGCTAAATTTATTGGTGTAGTGGATTCAGTTGATCCTACGAGTCTTACAGTTGATGGTGGTTATGTATTAACAAATGGGATTAATTTACCAAAGGGATTTAGTGGAGCTGCATTGGTTAATATTAGTACCGATGGAAGTTTTAAGTCAGTAACAGTTAAACAAACAGATGGCCGAAATAAGTTTGAAAAAGTAGGTGGCGGGAACTGGATAGAGTTAACGCCATTTGCTCTAACAAATGACCGATTCCCAAGTAATTACAACTTCAGAGGGTTGTTTACAGATGCCGACTGTAATTCATTTTTAAGTGAGGGTAATTACCTTCTTAATGGAAAGTATATTAATGGGCCAAAAGGTTTTAAAGACACATTGAAAATCAATGTTAGTGTATTTGGCTCCTTTATAGTACATCGTGCTACTAGTACAGAGCACAATGGTGAAATACAAGAAAGACAATCATCATTGGTAGGTGGTGTTAGGGTTTGGACTGAATGGGGTGGACCAACTTCTAGTGGTGGTATGTCTTCACTTTCAGGGAAAACAATAGCTTTTCTTGGTGACTCAATTGTAGAGCAGGGTGACTATCCAGAGCGTATTGGCAATATGCATGGTGCAACTATTCATAAGTTTGGTTTTGGTGGTTGTAGAGCCGGTCGCTACACATCTAGTCCAGATGGGTATGATAAGCAGTGTTTATATAACATTGCTAAGTGCATAAATATGAATGATTACTCTAGCCTTATAGCAGGTGCAGAATGGACTCGTGATAATAAAAATGACGACAATACACCGCAGGCTAACGCGATGGCAAATCTAGACTGGAACAAAGTAGATATTCTGGTTATTGCATTTGGTACAAATGATTGGACAGGTACGCCAAAAGGGTCAGAACTTGAAGCGGATGCAGAAGGTAAAACATTTAAAGGGGCGATGTGTTTTGCAGTAGAGCAGATACAGGAAAGATATCCTCATTTGCAACTTATATTGGTTGGCATGTCTTACAGACTCATAACACCACAAAGCCCTATAAGTGATAATTCAGACGATACTCCAACACCGAATGGCTACCTCAGAGAATTCCAACAAGCATTACTAGACGTGGCTGATAAGTATCATGTACCAGCATTTGATATGTACAGCAATAGCGGTGTAAATCGCTATAACTATACATACTATTTACGTGATGGTATTCATCCAAAAGCGATAGAAGGTAATAAACATTGGGCAAGTAAAATTGGTTCATTCCTAAGTTCAAATTTGTAAAATCACTTTACCATTACCAGTTGCATTATTTCGTGGCTGGTAATTTTATTTATAATGAGGCGTTGGAGTGATTGTACCTTTGCTGTAAGCTTGCTATTAGTGATAGGTTGGTAGCTATATATATGTCAATTAAAGTTTTTATTCAGGGAAGTTGTGTAACTAGGGACGCATTTCCATTTTCAGAAGGTTACGATATTGTGCATTATGGTGCTCGATCATCTTTAGCAACATTGGCTTCCAACAAAATAAATGCAAATTATGACCTTAGCTCGATTAGCTCTGACTTTCAAAGACGTATGCTTGTTGATGATCACAATAGAAATTTACTAGCTAATATTGAAGATAAAGACTTTGATATTTTTATTTTAGATTTTATTGATGAACGAGATGGTTTAATAAATATTGATGGTAATGGGTTTGTTACAAATCTTCCAGAATTTAGAAGTTTAGATTTAGAGAAACAGTCAAGTCAGGTGTTAAAGATTGAACCAAGATCAGATGAACTTTTTAATTTATTCTGCTCTGGATTTGATAGATTGTATTCAAAGTTGGTTGAAATAAACAAACAAGATTGTTGCTGTATTAATCAGGTCTATTGGGCGAAAATAAAGGATGATGGCACTAAAATCTATGGTAATACAGACTATATTGATGAAGAGAATAAGTTTCTAGAAAAAATATATAACTATATTCGCCAAAATTATAGTGATGTCAGATTCATGACATATGAGTCATCAAAGTTAATTGCAAATTCAAAACATAAATGGGGTTTAACACCATTTCATTATGTTGATGATGTTTATAAAACATTCTTGAGTAATCTTGAAAAGAAATTAGCATCATTGGTTTATATTATTGATATTACGCAAAATAAGTTTAGGGATAATCTGTTCTTTGCAGGAATTATTGATTCTAACTTAAATCTAGAATACGCAGCATACCTGTACAAAAATGGTGAAAAAATTGATGATATTTTTTATCAGAGTATGCCAATATTTAAGTTTAAATATGATGGCGATGGTGATTATATGATTAGATTGTTTTGCCGAGTAAAAGGTACAAACATTAAAAATACTCAGTATTCAGTGCCGATTAAATTTTAATATTATCTTAACTTAGAAAAATCTCAATGGCCCATTCTTTGATTAGAGTGGGTTTTTTTATGTCTAAAATTTGAAGAGAGGAGAACAAAACTATCTAGTAGTAATCATTATTAATACTAGATAAGATGATTATATATTTCAATAACTTGGAGAAAGAAATGAATGCGAATAATCAAAAAGCTTTAAATACTGTAATAACTGATACTGAAATTAAGACATGGTCTGGGAGAACACAGTTTGATACAAATACTGATTATGTCAACCTCCATGATTTTTGTAAGTGTAACGGAACCGACGAGTCAGAAGAGTTTGAGAAAGCTATTTTAAAAGCAAGATCTAGCAATAAAAAGCTCATAAGTTTTAATGGTAAAATCTTGATATCTAGAGACATAAGTCTCCGCCATTTAAATTTTGATTTATCTGCAACTGAGATAAAACTTATAAATTGCACTATTCATGTTGGGGCCAGTGGATCTTCATCATTAACAAAAGATCAAAGACTTGGTATTGTTTACAATAATTCTTTTACACTAAAACCTTCAATATTAAGTTTACCTAGTGTAAAAGTTTGGGGGAGTAAATGTCTAAAATTTACTTTTGATCAAATAGATTATCTATTGTTATATGCATCAACAGATCCAAGTGTTTATCCTAGAGATTCAAGTATTTCTTATAGCTCATTTACTGGTGAACTAGTTACACGGTTGGAATTTAATACAGATTCTCGATACGAAAATGGTCAAGAGGCGGATGGTCCAGGTAGTAGAAGTCAGTGGATTAATAGTAATTTTTTTTATATTTCTAGAATTATGGGGATAGATATAAAAGGTAGTTATCAACACAATGGTAACGTATTTTATAACTCAACACTTGAAACAACTGAAGCGTATCTTAATCTTGAGGTTGGAAATAAGAATGTATTCTTAAATATTAGGACTGAGGGCTATCCCAAGATATTCTTAAGCGCA
>NZ_BBRX01000083.1 GCF_000829675.1 Acinetobacter rudis | reverse complement strand
CTAAAAGATGATCATACTTCGCCATATAGCCTTGTAATGCCATAATCGTTTCAGGTGACTCTGCTTTGGTCAATGCCCAGAACATATCGTCGATTTGACCAGCAAACGACAATGAACCGAGAGTTGCATAAACAAATGCCATACCCATCAATAACATTGCAGACGCTGTTGCTGAAAGCACCAAATACTTCAAACCTGCTTCCAAAGATTTACTGCGTTGATGGGTATACGCCAACAAGCCATAAACTGGAATCGACATCAACTCAAGGCTGATGAAGAATGAAGCGAAATGTGTACTTGCAACCATTAACATTGCCCCTGCAACAGAGATCAACATCAATAGGTAGAGTTCTTCGCGATTACTCTTATAGCTGTCAATATAAGCATGAGACAATGTACAGCATGCTAAAGCAGCAATTAAGATCATGACCTGATAAATCAGTGTAAATGGATCAACCATAAACAGATTCATCACCGTTGCAGGCTTAATTGTTGCACCAAATAAAGTAAGCAAAATTGAAGCTAAAGCAAGGTTTAAACCTACGACCGCAGTCGTTGCCACCAAGTTATGATTGCGTTTGATCGCAGTCAAAATCATCACCACGATCGCCGTCAAAGCGACGATCATTACAGGTGCAAGTGGCATAAGTTCATTAAATGACAGTGTGAAGTTCATGACTTATTGGATCTCCACATTGGGTTGAGTCACGACCTGTTGCATAGTGTCTACCACTTCTTGCACAGGCATATAACTGTTGGCAATCCACGCCATACTTGAATGAGAAATATCAAGGAATGTTTGCGGATAAATACCAAGCCAAACGAGACCAATCACACAAATCATCAACAAGCTAATTTCACGCGCAGACAAGTCTTTAAGTGGGCTGGCATAATGCTGCTTTTGCTCTTCATTTGGTGTACCAAACAAAGTGCGATGAATCAGGATCAAGCCATAAAGACCAGCGAATACTAAGCTAATTGCAGCAAGAATCGTAAATACAGGGTACGCACTGAATGAACCCATCAAGATCAGGAATTCACCAATAAAGTTACCTAAGCCTGGAATACCGACTAGAGCAGCAATAAAGAACATTAAGAAGAACGACAGATATGGCAATTGACCACGAATACCCCCCATCAAACGCATATCACGCGTATGTAGGCGCTCGTAAACCTGACCTGACATAATGAACAAGGCTGCTGAAGATAGACCGTGTGCCAGCATCATGATCATCAGACCTTGGAAGGTCAAAATATTGCCCGCGTACAAAGCAAGTACCACAAATCCCATATGAGAGATTGAAGTATAAGCAAGTAGACGTTTCATATCTGTTTGTTGGAATGCACACCATGCGCCATAGAAGATACCAATCAAACCAAGGATGATGGCAATATCAGCAAACTGTGCAGATGCTGCTGGGAAGAATGGCATTACAAAGCGTAATAAACCATAAGCAGCAGTCTTAATCAAAATACCTGCCAAATCCACAGAACCCGCAGTAGGTGCTTGCGCATGCGCATCAGGCAACCAACCGTGTAATGGGAATACTGGCAATTTCACTGCAAAACCAATGAACAAACACACCATGAATGCATAAGCAATCGTTGGATATTTTTCATCAAGGAAGTTTGCTACGTGTAGCAAGTGGTCATAGCTAAAGCTAATTTTGTTGGTTAAGTCGAAACCTGCGATCACTAGACCTAAGATACCGATTAACATGATCAAACCAGCGACTTGGGTATAGATAAAGAATTTAGTTGCTGCGTAATTACGTGATTTGTTTTCAGAACCACGGTGTCCCCAGATCGCAATCAAGAAGTAGATTGGAACCAGCATCATCTCCCAGAAGAAGAAGAATAAGAACATATCAATGGCAACAAATACACCGATTACACCACCTAAAGACCAAAGAAGGTTGAGATGGAAGAAACCTACATTCTTTTGAATTTCACCCCAAGAACAGCCTACAGCCAAAATACCCAAAAGTGCGGTTAAACCCACCATTAGGATAGATAGACCATCGATTGCTAAGTGGATATCAATACCTAGGCTTGTAATCCAAGGTAATTGAAACTGAGCAGCCCAAGTAGGAACTGCCTGCCCTAGAGTATAACTAAAGCCCCCTTGGTTCCACAGAACCAAGGTCAGGATAAAAGTGATCACCATACCAATTAACGCAATATAGCGCGGCATGTGATTGTCGACTTTGTCGACCAGCCAACAGATAAAACCAGCAATGAACGGAACAAGGATCAGCGCGGGTAATATCAAATTGTTTGAAATTTCCATGTTATTTCCCCACGATCTGAAGCATGATCAAGATCATTAGTATCACAGCTACACCGAGCGCCATACTTGAAGCGTATTCACGCAATGAACCTGTTTGACGTGCGCTGCCAAAACGGTGACCCGCCTGAACAATTGCAGGAAGTGCCAACCACATACCATCAATCGGATCGCGACCAAAGATTTTAGCGAGTAGTAAATAAGGCTTCACAAAGACAATGTTGTATAAGCTGTCAAAGCCAAATGCATTACGGCAAATATTGGCAAGACCAGCACCCAACGATGTGCTTGCAAATGCTTTAACTGCTTTATAAGCGAAAGCAAATAACACTACACCTACAACCAAGCCAACCAGTGCAACGCCTACAGCAGTATATTCTGCTGAATGCATACCAGCTTCCAACGCTTCAGGAATATTAAAGGCTGGGATTTTGGCTGTATTGAGGACTTTCTCAACAGGCGCTTTAAGGAAATAAGCTAAACCTGTTGAAAGTACCCCTAAGATTGCCAATGGAGCCCAGTAAGTCACCCCTTTGATTTCGTGATACGGCGTATTTTCTTTACCGAAGAACACTACCCAAATCAGACGGAAAGTATAGATCGAAGTTAAGAATGCACCCGCAACACCTACCCAATAGAGGCAAGCATAAAGTGGATCTGCTTGTTGACCTTGTACCCAAACAGCACCCAAGATCGCATCTTTAGAGAAGAAGCCGACAGTAACAAATGGAATTGCTGCAAGTGCACCACCACCGATGGCAAAACATGCGAACAAGAATTTGTTTTTATAGAACAATCCACCCATTTTGAAGATGTTTTGTTCGTGATGGTAAGCCAAGATCACCGCACCAGAAGACAAGAACAATAATGCCTTGAAGAATGCGTGAGATAACATGTGGAACAGACCTGCTTGATAAGCTTCTGCACCAACAGCCATAAACATATAACCAAGCTGACTCATTGTTGAGTAAGCCAAGATACGTTTGATGTCGGTTTGAACCAATGCCGCAAAACCAGCAACAAGTAAAGTGACTGCACCTGTAATTGCAATGAACTGAAGAACTTCAGGAGCCATTTCAAATACAGTGAAGGTACGACAAATTAGGTAAACACCCGCTGTTACCATCGTTGCAGCGTGGATCAATGCAGATACAGGTGTAGGACCTGCCATCGCATCAGCTAACCATGTTTGTAATGGGATTTGCGCAGATTTACCTGCCGCACCCAAGAACAACATCAACGCTGTCCAGATTGCAAGAGAGTGATCCCCTGCCAATACACTGTGTGCATTTTCAACAATTGTCGCTGTGTGTAAAGTACCAAACTGTTGGTAAATTAAGAACATTGCGATCAGTAAGAAAACGTCACCCACGCGTGTTACAGTAAATGCTTTAATCGCAGCAAAACCGTTGGCTGGGTTTTGGTAGTAATAACCAATCAATAAGTAAGAGCAAAGACCTACACCTTCCCAACCTAAGAACAATAACGCTAAGTTATCGCCAAGTACCAACAACAACATGCTGGCAACGAATAGGTTGAAGTAAGAGAAGAATCGTGCGAAATCTTCTTCACCGCGCATATACCATGAAGCAAATACGTGGATCAGGAAACCTACGCCAGTGATCATGCCCATCATCAACAATGACAAACCATCAAGGTGTAAGCTGATGCCTGGTGCTAAACCACCAACATTAAACCAAGTCCATAAATGAACAACTTGTGAGCTTGCGCCACTATTTACAAAGTTTGAACCGGCAAAAAGTGCAGCTATGGCTGAAAGACCCACAGCACCCACACCAATAATTGCAGCGACTGGCTCAGGTAACTTGTTGCGACCCGCTGCCAATAATACAAATCCGATGAGGGGGAATAATATAGTTAAAGCTAATAAACTCATCCGCGCATCTCACTAGCAGCATCCACATCCAAGTGTTGGAAGCGATGATAAAACTGAAGGGCGATCGCAAGACCGATACTGGCCTCTGCAGCAGCGAGAGTTAAAATCAGGATAAACATGATTTGTCCATCGGGTTGTCCCCATGCACTCCCTGCCACAACGAATGCTAACGCTGCAGCATTCATCATGATTTCAAGGCTCATTAACATAAATAGTAGATTGCGTCGTACCATCACACCATAAAAGCCCAGTGCAAATAGAATCGATGCCACAATCAAACCATGTTCTAAAGGTATGTTGCCCATTATTGTTGCTCCTCTTCTGCACTAGGATCGCGTTTACCTAAGTGGAATGCGGCAACCAAAGCTGCAAGTAGCAACATGGCAGCAACTTCAACCAATAATAAATATTTGGTGAAGAGTGCTTGACCGACTTCTTTAGGACCGATCATTTGTGTTCCGATCATTAGACCTTGAGCGCTAGAGTTACTGTAGTCAGAACCGAGCATCCACACTAAGCACAATCCCATTAGGAAGCACATTAGTGCTGGATAGGCCCAAGCGTCTGAACTTAACCATTTACGTTCTTGTTCTTCAGTCTCACGGCCCAAGTTGAGCATCATAACGACGAAAACAAACAACACCATAATGGCGCCTGCATACACAATAACTTCAAGTGCTGCTGCAAATGGTGCGCCGATGGTCAGGAAAATTCCTGCCACCGCCAATAATGAAACAATTAAACTGAGTAACGCATGTACCGGGTTGGCATTGGTCACTACACGTAATGTCGAAACGATGGCCACGATGGCCATCAAATAAAATGGCCAAATCATGGTAATAAGCTCCGTACATCAACAGGTGCGCTTTCTTTTTGCGCTTGACCTTTGTCTTTCCCGTTCACAGCCATACCGGTTACGCGGTAGAAGTTATAATCAGGATATTTGCCTGGACCTGAGATCAAGAGGTTTTCTTTTTCATAAACCAAATCTTGACGCACGTACTCACCTAACTCAAAGTCAGGTGTGAGCTGGATTGCTGTAGTAGGACATGCTTCTTCACACATACCGCAGAAAATACAACGTGAGAAGTTGATACGGAAAAACTCCGGATACCAACGACCATCTTCTTTTTCTGCTTTTTGTAGTGAAATACAACCTACAGGACAAGCAACCGCACATAAGTTACATGCGACACAACGCTCTTCACCATCCGGGTCACGAGTAAGGACGATACGTCCACGGTAACGCGGTGGTACAGGAACTGGCACTTCAGGATACAAGATCGTGTCACGCTTGCGTGTGACATGGGTAAATACCATCCACAAACTGCGAACAATTGACCCGACTCCAGCTAGAATTTTAAACATAGTTTTCCTCGCTGCCCTAAGCTGCTTGATTCAATAGAATCACAGCACCTGTGACCAAAAGGTTAATCAGTGCCAGTGGCAAACAAACTTTCCAACCAAAATTCATTACTTGGTCATAACGTGGGCGCATTAATGAACCACGTGCGAGTACAAACATCATCACAAAGAAGGCTGTTTTCGCAATAAACCAGAATGCTGGTGGAATAAATGAAATTTCTAAATTAAATGGTGCTAACCAACCACCAAAGAACAAGGTCACGATCAAGGCAGAGATTAGGATGATGTTTACGTATTCTGCAACGAAGAACATCCCCCACTTCATACCACCGTATTCGACGTGATAACCTTCAGCCAATTCTTGTTCAGCTTCTGGTTGGTCAAATGGATGACGGTGAGTCACAGCAACACCAGCAACCACGAAAATCATAAAGCCTAAGAACTGTGGAATGATAAACCACACATCACGCTGAGCTTCAACGATGTCACGTAGGTTAAATGAACCTGCGATTGCCACCACACCCATGAGTGAAATACCTAAGAAGACTTCATAAGAAATCGTTTGAGCAGCAGAACGCAAACCACCTAATAGGGCATATTTGTTGTTAGATGACCAACCACCAAATAGCACCGCATAAACAGCGATCCCAGCCATTGCCATAAAGAACAATAGACCGATGTTCATATCTGCAACACCCATAGTTGGGCTTACAGGAATCACCATGAATGACAATACCGCAGTTGCCATCGCAACTGCTGGTGCCAAACGGAAAGTTAATTTATCTGCAAACTTAGGTGTCCAGTCCTCTTTGAACATGATTTTCAACATGTCCGCAACGATCTGGAACATCCCGCCAGGACCTACACGGTTTGGACCATAACGGTCTTGCCAAACTGCCAATAAACGACGCTCAATAAATGACATTAACGCCGCCATAAGCACCACCACCAGCAGGATCACAATTGCCTGAATCACTGCATAAGCAGTTGGCCAGTCTTGTGCCCAAGTGGGTAATGCGCGAATAGTTTCATTCATGATCACGCTCCTACCGCAATGGAAACAGGCTCAGCAAGTGAAACCGTTGGTGCCTGACCAACCGGATATCCGATATAACCTGTAGGTAAATATTCGATCACTTGTACAGGTAAGCTAATGCTTGATTCGCCTGCTTGTACAGTTAACTGTTGACCATCTGTGAGATTTAGACGTTCTGCGTCTTGTGCGCCAACTGCAAATACTGGCTCAGGAATACGTGATTCCATTGCTGGTGTTTTGGCAGTAAATTCACCTGAAGCAAAAATGTGATGCATTGGAACTAAACGGAAGCTGTCTGGATTGACAACTACAACGGCTGGCGCAACATAACTACGCGCTGCACGTTTAGGTAAACGGTCAAACAAACGTACACCGGCATCACCACCTTTAAGATGACCACCCACTTGATCTTGGAATTTATTCCATGATTGTGGTGAGTTCCAACCTGGTGCCCATGCAAATGGTACGAGCGACGCTGCATCTTGTGGCCCAACATAACCTTCCATAGAGAATGTTAATGCTGAATCTTTATCTACAGGTTGTTTTGGCTCATGAATAGACAATGGTGCGCGGATTGCTGTACGACCAGAGTAACGACGTGGTTCACGTGCAATTTTCAAACCATGTACGCGGTAGCCAGCATCAGGTGCAACATCTTGGATTGCTTCAAGTACAGGTACGCTACGTACTACAGACTCAATTACATCATCCAATACAGTCCAGCTGATCGCCTTACCTTTCACGCCTGTTTCAATGGCATGCAACCAACGCCATGATTCTTTGATCGCGTATTCTGGGTTGTAGTAGTTGGCATCATAAACTTGGTAATAACGCTGTGCACGGCCTTCTTGGCTGACTACAGTACCATCGCCCTCTGCAAAGCTTGCAGCAGACAATACTATAGACGCACGCTCAACTGTCGCAGTTTGGCTATGATCTAATACAATCACATCATTGGCTTTGGCAAAAGCTTGATCAACTTGTTTGCCTGGTAAACGACGATAAAGATCGTTTTCAACGACAACGATTGCATCATAATCAAGCGCAAATGCTTGTTCGAGGCTTAAACCACCAAACAAAGCCATACCCATTGAGTTAACTTCAGGAACAGTCAAGCTTAAGCCTGCATTGCCACCTAAGTTCTGTGCAACTTGAGCCGCAGCTTCCATGATCGCTGGATCTTGTAAGCTTGTACCAGAGATAATCAATGGTTTTTTCGCCGCTTTTAAAGTTGCAGCAATTTGTTCGGCAAACGCTTTCGCATCGTCCGCTAAACCAGTAATGCTCTCGCCATTTACCGCAGCAGCAACAGCAAAGCCTAAACGCGCGATATCATTTGGAGATGCAACAACTTCACCTGTAGCAACATCAGCTAAACGTGTTTGAGTCGCAGCCAAGATATAAATCGGAGATTTTGCATCTTGAGCAATACGTTTCAATGGCTCAGCCAACCAGTCTTGGGTACGACGTTCCGCAGCCATTTCTTTGGCTTTGTTTTTCGCCGCTTGACGTACTGAAAGTGCCATACGTGGTGCAGTCTGAGTCAGATCTTCACCCAAAATTAACACTGCGTCGTAGCTTTCAATTTCACGCATACCAGGGTTATAAATCTTGTCGCTTTGCATAATGCTTGCAGCAAGTTCAACCAACTGTTGCTCTTTTTGTGACATACCTGTTGAGAAGTGTTCAGCACCAACCAACTCACGCAGTACAAAGTTGCTTTCAAGACTTGCACGTGGAGAACCGATACCCAAGACTTTTTGGCCTTGTAGTTTTTCGATCACGCTATCAAGTGCTTGGTCAACACTGACTTTAGCAACATTTACGCCGCTGCGGAATTGTGGTTGACGTGGACGATCTTCACGGTTGACATAACCTGTGCCGAAACGACCTTTGTCACACAAGAAGTATTGGTTTACTTCACCGTTAAAACGGTTTTCTACACGACGTAATTCACCATAGCGTTCACCTGGTGAGATGTTACAACCTGATGAACAGCCTTGGCATACGCTTGGCGCATACTGCATGTCCCATTTACGGTTGTAGCGTGCAGAGTGAGTTTTATCGGTAAATACACCCGTCGGGCAAACTTCGGTTAAGTTACCAGAGAATTCAGACTCTAAAGTACCTGATTCTGGGCGACCAAAGTAAACACGAGAAGCATTGGCATATACACCAAAGTCTGTACCACCTGCATAGTCTGTGTAATAACGTACACAACGGTAGCATGCGATACAACGGTTCATCTCATGCGAAATAAACGAACCCAACTCTTGGTTATGGTGAGTACGTTTAGTAAAGCGATAGCGACGACGATCGTGTTGTGTCATGACAGTCATATCTTGCAAATGACAGTGACCGCCCTCTTCACAGACTGGACAGTCGTGTGGGTGGTTCGTCATAAGCAATTCAACGATCGAAGCACGGAAGTCAACTGCTTCTTTGTCTTCAATCGAAATATATGTATTGTCAGATGCTGGTGTCATACATGACATCACCAAACGACCACGTGTATCTTCAGGGTTTGCGTATTGAGTCACCGCACATTGACGGCATGAACCAATAGAACCTAAGGAGGGATGCCAGCAAAAATACGGGATGTCGATGCCTAGACTCAAACATGCTTGTAGCAAGTTTTCTGAGCCATTGACTTCATACGATTTTCCATCGACATGAATGGTAGCCATAGTCGAATTCCTTAAGCTTGTTCTACGTTCTGATTTGCAGCAACTGAACTATTTTTCAATTTTGCTTCAAATTCATGACGGAAATGTTTGAGTGCGCCCATGAGTGGCTCCATCGCACCCGGTGCGTGTGCACAGAAAGTTTTACCAATCCACAACTTACGAGTAAGTTCCTGTAGATTGTCGATGTCTTCCTGTTTACCTTCACCAGATTCAAGTGCTTTTAGTGCTTTAACTGCCCACGGCAAGCCGTCACGACATGGCGTACAGAAACCACATGACTCACGTGCAAAGAATTCTTCTAAGTTACGTGTTGCAGAAACCATGCATTGAGTTTCGTCTACAACCATCAACAAACATGTACCTAAACGCGAACCTGCTTTCATGATGCTTTCTGCATCCATAGGCAAGTCAATGTGCTCAGCTGCTAAGAAGTCAGTTGATGCACCACCTGGTAACCATGCTTTAAGTTTTAGACCATCACGCATACCGCCCGCATGATCTTCAATCACTTCACGTGCAGTCGTACCAAAAGGTAATTCCCAAAGACCTGGGAATTTTACTTTGCCTGACGCGCCGTAAATTTTTGTGCCTGGATCTTTAGATTTGCCTGCAGAAAGGTTGATGTACCACTCAGGGCCACGCAACATAATTGCTGGTAAGTTGTTATAAGTCTCTACGTTGTTCACGATCGTTGGACGACCCCATGCCCCAGCAACTTGTGGGAATGGTGGTTTAGTACGTGGGTTAGCACGACGCCCTTCAAGCGAGTTGATCAAAGCAGTTTCTTCACCACAGATATAACGCCCTGCGCCTGTATGTACATACAGTTCGAAGTTCCAACCCGTGTCTAAGATATTGTCACCTAAGTAACCTTTAGCACGAATTTGATCTAAGGCTTCATTTAAGTATTGCGCTGCTTCGATGTATTCGCCACGAATAAAGATATAACCTTGAGTCGCTTCAAGCGTATAGGCAGCAATCAGCATCCCTTCGATCAACTGATGAGGAAGTTTTTCCATCAACAGACGGTCTTTAAAAGTACCTGGCTCCATTTCATCGGCATTACAAATCAGATAACGTGGACCTGAGTTGTCATTAGGCGCCATCAAAGACCATTTGATCCCTGCTGGGAAGCCCGCACCGCCACGACCTTTTACAGTTGCAGCTTTAATCACTTCAAGCACGTCTTTTGGCGGCATAGTGATGGCTTTTTTAAAGCCCGCATAGCCTTCGAGTGCTTCATAGTCATCAGCACCACGTACATGCTCTTGCTTACTTAAACGCCAAGTCAGTGGATGTGTTTCTGGGTTACCGTCGCCATAAATCGGTTTTGGTTCAGTATTCATACATACTTCTCCAACAACTGTTTAACCGAAGACACTTCAACCAATCCGTGAGTATCTTCATCAATCATAAGGGTTGGTCCCTTGTCACAATTTCCTAAGCAGCAAATTGGTAACAAAGTGAAACGACCATCAGCTGTGGTTTGACCATACTGAATACCCAACTCACGTTGGAATGCTTCGGCCAAAGTTTCCGCACCCATCAAGAAGCAAGCGATTGAGTCACATAATAAAATCACGTGACGACCTACTGGCTGACGGTAAATACGGTTATAAAATGTTGCCACACCTTCAAGATCAGCCAAGCTGATATTGAGCAACTGGGCAATGGCATTCATCTGAGCGTCATCCACCCAACCATTGCGACGTTGTACACATTTCAATGCATCTAACGACGCAGCACGTGAGTATGGGTAATGCTCAATGTGATGTTGAATGTCATGGATCTCTTCTTGAGTCAAAATCCCTTCAACGTTCACACGTGGCTTTCTATCCGTCAAAATCATCATAATACTTGTATCCCCTTAACGATCCACGTCAGCCATTACCACATCAATGGTCGCCAAATAAATAATCAAGTCAGAGACCAAACTACCGTTAATCACGGATGGCATTTGCTGTAAGTGAGTAAATGTTGGAGTACGGATACGTGTACGATAACTCATTGTAGATTTATCAGAGGTCATGTAGTAGTTACTTGCCCCTTTCACCACTTCCGCCATTACAGATGCTTCACCAGCAGGCATTACAGGACCCCATGACACGCTTAAGAAGTGCGTAATCAAAGTTTCAATGTCTTGTAGTGTTTTGTCTTTTGGTGGTGGAACTGCCAATGGATGATCTGCTTTATAAGCACCAGAAGGCATGTTATCCAAACATTGTTTCACAATTTTCAGTGATTGATTGATTTCATGGAAATGCACCATAACACGTGCATAAGCATCACCTTCATATTCTAAAGGCACTTCGAAATCATAGTTTTCATAACCACTGTATGGACGATATTTACGTACGTCAAAATCAATACCCGTCGCACGTAGACCTGTACCTGTTACACCCCAAGCCAATGCAGATTTTGCATCATATTGAGCAACTTTTTGTGTACGGCCCATAAATACTGAGTTACGTAACGCTGCAGTGTAGTACTCGTTCATACGTTTTGGCATCCATTCGAGAATTTCACGAATGAGTTTTTGCCAGTTATTAGGTAGATCGTGCGCAGTACCGCCAATACGGAACCAAGCTGGGTGCATACGGAAACCAGTAATGGCTTCGATTGCATCATAGATCTTTTGACGGTCAGCAAACATATAGAATACTGGTGTCATACCACCCGCATCCTGAATCGCAGTACCGATAAATAACAAGTGGTTATTGATACGGAATAATTCAGACAACATCACGCGGATGCATTGCGCACGGTCAGGTACAGTAATACCCGCTAGCTGCTCTACACCCATAACGTATGGCATGTTTTGTGCACAACCACCAAGATAGTCTACACGGTCTGTATAAGGAATAAATGAATGCCATGTTTGACGTTCAGCCATCTTTTCCACACCACGGTGGTGATAACCGATATCAGGTACACAGTCTTTCACTTCTTCACCGTCCAACTGTAGGATCACACGGAATGCACCGTGCGCAGATGGATGGTTAGGACCTAAGTTCAAGAACATAAAGTCTTCATCTTTATTACCGCGTGTTAGACCCCAATCTTCGGGTACAAAACGCAGATGTTCTTGTTCAAAGTCTTGTTTAGCTTGGTCTTGCATATACGGCGTATATTCCGTTGCACGTGCAGAATATTCTTTACGTAACGGATGGCCTTCCCAATAAGTTGGAAGCAAGATACGACGTAGCATTGGATGCCCAGCAAAGTCGATGCCGAACATATCGTATGCTTCACGCTCATACCAGTTCGCATTTGGCCAGATATTTGTCGCGGTAGGCAGACTCAAATCTTGTTCGCTTAATGCTACTTTGATACGAATATCACTATTGCGCTCTAGCGACAACAAGTGATAAAACACGGTAAAGTCTGACGCTGGCAGACCTTCACGATGCGTTCTTAAACGCTCGTCGACCGCAGACAAGTCGAATAACATCACGTATGGACGTGATACAGTACGTAGGTACATCAAAACATCTTGTACGCGAGCACGTTCAACCCAGACTGTTGGAAAGTCTTCACAAGTCGCTTGCACGTAGAAGTTCTCGCCAAACTTGGCTTTGAGATCCTCTACAATGGCAAATGCTGGGCGTGAATCAACTGGAGTTGACTCTGGCATAGCAATTTCAGTTTCAGCCATTGGCTTGGCTTCCTATTTAATACAAATTTTGTTTATCTCAGATAAGTCGATCGATCAGATCGTCTTCACTTCCCCGAGAAATTACTCAATCTCATCCATAGAGCGTAAATTTTTCACAGCAATACGTTCTGCGTTTTTACGATCACGTTCAGGCATCATTTTTGGTTTATAGATTGGTTGTAAATCACCACCAATAACCGCAGAAAGTGGACGACGCTCTAACTGAATTTGGTCTTGTAACAACATTAAAGCTTGTAACAGCGCTTCTGGACGTGGCGGGCAACCTGGGATATAGACATCGACTGGAATAATTTTATCGACACCCTGTACAACAGAATAAATATCGTACATACCACCTGAGTTTGCGCAAGCACCCATGGAAATTACCCATTTTGGTTCAAGCATTTGCTCGTATAGACGTTGAATTACAGGCGCCATTTTAACAAAGCAAGTCCCTGCAACAATCATCAAATCCGCCTGACGTGGCGAAGCACGAATAACCTCAGCACCAAAACGCGACATATCATGCACGCCGGTTAAGGTCGTTGCATATTCAACGTAGCAACATGAAGTACCGAAGTTGAATGGCCAAACTGAGTTTTTACGTCCCCAGTTCACAACATTATGCATAACATCTTCAAGACGAGTCATGAACACATTTTTGTTCACTTCTTCTTGTAGTGGATCGCTTACCACTTGACGTTCTTGCATCGGATACTGATCAGCACTCGGATTCGCACGGGTCAATGTATATTTCATCCCGAGTTACTCCTTTTCAAAAGACATAGCTGGTGTTTTTTCTTTAACACGACCAGAAGATTGTGCGGGAATTTGACCTGTAGGGTCAGTTACCAACTCTTCGATCGAGTTAAAACGAGTGATTTCTGCAAGATCCATATTTGGCGTACCAACTTTGGCTTTAATTCCTGCTGCTCTACGACGATCAGATGGTGCCCAATTCAGCGACCCAGTTGAAAGCTCATAAACCAAGCCAACAAGTAAAACCAAAACAAATACTGCAGCAGTTGCAAATCCAATCCAACCGACCTCACGCACGGATGTTGCCCACGCATAAAGATATAGTGCTTCTAAATCGAAGACGACGAAGAAGATTGCAACCAAATAGAATTTTGCAGACAAGCGAATACGTGCACCACCGGCACCGACGACGCCCGACTCGAACTGCTCTTGCTTAGCACGCCCCCAAGCTTTACCCCCAAGGAGTAAAGGGACTGTAAGCATAAAGACACACAAAAATGTCACGCCGATCACGAAGGCTATGATTGCCCAATCGTATGGAGTAATGGCACTCATGCGGGGATAACTCCTGGCAGGCCTAATTATTAACAAAGAATGTATGTATTGGCCTCGAAATACACCAAACATAAAATAAATCCTGTCAATTGTACCTGATTTATGATTTCTCTTGCTAGCTCATAAGTCTAAGTCTTTAGGATGATTTACTTAGACGCTCTCACAATTGACTCTAATTACAGTGATTGCCGACACGGGTGATCGACTAAACAAATCATTTCACCATTAATGATTTTATTTTCAAATAAAGATTATCCTGCAATACTTGAGCAAAAACAAAGCTCCGTAGTATTTTTACTCGCATTTCCTTGCTAAATTGGAATTGTTCTCGACAAAGTTTCATTTCTACCCTCTTTTCATTCCCTGATTGATATAGGTCACTCAACAACACAAGTCTGACAAAGCAAATCTTGATTGTTGCGCCCCACCCTATTCAATGCCAATCTAGGTAGGAGAAAAGTTGGTCTATCTTTAACCGAGATCAAGCAGTAAGCCAACTTGTCGAAATATTAAAAATACAATCCTACAAAACTCCACCACAGCTAATTCGTGGTAAGTTAATCACTATTGAAATTGAGTCGCTTAAATCAAATAACCTTGTTCTATATTTCATATCACCATGCTGATGATTTCATGAACATTCATAGCACAGCTAAAACTGCTTATTTTTTTAATTAACTCTATACAATTAGTTAATAATTTTTATTGTATTCTGACCACTTCATCATCAATCTATAAAAGAAACAATAAGGAGAGTACATACGATGAATCTCGAATACACTCACAAAGCAGACTATTATTTCTTTGCACAGCTGTTCGTTAGACATCTTGAGAAACATATAAAACAACACCCCCAGGATATAGAAGCTAGCTTTTATACCAAGCACCTACATGAGCTTTTTCAGCAAGACCAGGCATCTGTTACGATTAATTTAGACAGTATCTTAAATATTGCAGATGAATATCGAGTTGAGACCTTACAAGGTGATATGCGTATTATCCAAGAACACCATATTGATGCCGAAAAACATATTTTACATTTAACATTTAATCCAGAGGCAGTCCAAGCACTCAATACCGGCCATAACATTATTGAACCCAATGCAAGCTCACCCAGCTAAAAGCCAACAACACATGAGCTGTTGCTTAAGCACACAATAATACGACTTTATAAAATTTTAAGACAAAAAAAAGCACCAATTAAGGTGCTTTTTTCGATAAGTACCCCTAAACAGGGTACTTATACACGTCATAAGAC
>NZ_BBRX01000084.1 GCF_000829675.1 Acinetobacter rudis | reverse complement strand
AATTGAGCAAACTGTTTTTGATCAGCATCAACAGCAAAAAATATTGAGGTTACCCAGTACTGTAGTCGATGAAAATCTACCAAAGAAGTTTAAGATTTTTGAGCTGGGTGTGGGGGTGAGTAATCAAGCAAATACAGTTCAAATTATTACTGAAGATAAGGTCACGATTTGGATGAATCCTTCATCAACCAATGCATCTCCAAAGCATTAAGCTATTTTAAAAATTGCGTGACTTATCCATAGTTATAAAAAAACCTGAATGTTTAAACATTCAGGTTTTTTAGATCGAGCTCTAAAGCAATTTAAACACCATAGTGTCGAATTTGCCAAGCACGGTGAATTTTTTGATTACGTTTGAAGTCAGGACCAATGGTTTCATTGGTGATTTCAACGGTTTCAAACATCGCCTGTACTTCTTCATCGAGTTCAAAACCACGATAGTTATTTGAGAAGTAAAGTGTTCCACCTGAGGTTAAACGGTTCATTGCACGTTTCAATAACGAGTTATGGTCACGTTGTACATCGAAGGTTCCATAGAACTTTTTCGAGTTAGAGAAGGTCGGTGGATCAATAAAGATTAGATCATATTGTTCATGACCTTCTTTCAACCATTCGAAGCAGTCGCTGGCGAAGAACTGATGTTGTTCATCGGCATGGTCAACAGTTAAGCCATTGAGTACAAAGTTTTCTTTGGACCAGTTTAAATAGGTATTAGATAAGTCGACACTTGTTGTACTCGCCGCACCACCTAACGCCGCATGTAAGCTGGCAGTAGAGGTATAGCTATATAAGTTAAGGAAGTGTTTGCCCTTAGCTTCTTTAGCAATACGTAGACGCATCTGACGGTGATCAAGGAATAAACCTGTATCTAGATAATCGGTTAAGTTAACCAAGATTTTTGCTTGGCCTTCTTGTACGATAAAACGTTTTGAGGCAGTTGACTGCTTACTATATTGAGTTTTACCTTCTTGACGTGCACGGGTCTTAATGAAGATTGCATCGCGGCCTAAACCAGTCACAGCGCGAATCGCAGCTAAACCAAGGTTAAAACGTTTTTTAGCTTTTTCAGGATCAATGGTTTTAGGTGGCGCGTACTCTTGTACATGTAAACGTTCACCATAAATATCGACTGCCAAGTTAAAGTCAGGTAGGTCGGCATCATAAACACGCAAGCAGTGTACTTGGTCTTTGATTGCCCATTTTTTTAAGGCCTGTAGATTTTTTTGCAAACGGTTAGCAAAGTCTTCAGCACCTTCAATAGGTTCAAACTCTTGTACTTGCCAAGTTTCTAACCATGGCTTAACGACTGTTGCCGCTTTCACTACGCCTGAACGGATATAAATTGGTAACTTACCATTCATTAAACGCATGGTTTGTGGATCATGCAGTGCCAATACATCGGCCTGTTCAACTTGTGAAGCAATCACAGCCACAGTTTGATTCGGTAGATATTGCTGCAAACGTGCAGATAGACCTTGGTAGAGCGCACGGTTGGATGCTTTCTCGCCTAAACGCTCACCGTATGGTGGGTTAGTCACGAGATAGGCAACTTTATTTTCAGCTTGGAAGTCTGGCCAATCTGCTAAAGTTCGCTCTTCGATTTTGATGTGCTCTAATGCTGACTCAAAACCAGCTGCAATAATATTTTGCTTGGTGGCTTTGATCGCTTCCCAGTCCGCATCAAAAGCGTAAAAAGCTGGCAAAGGTTGTTCGAGCGCGTGTTCATGTCGAGCCGCAGCATCAGCTTTAATGTCCATCCAAAGTTCATGATTATGACCTTGCCAACCATTAAAACCAAAACGACGTACTAGACCTGGTGCACGGTCTGTCAAAATCATTAAGGCTTCAATAATAAACGTACCTGAACCACACATCGGATCAATAAAGATATCTGGACGTTTTTTTGCAAGCCCAGTACGTAATAAAATTGCAGCAGCCAAGTTTTCTTTGATTGGTGCATCTGTCATATAGCGGCGGTAACCACGTTTATGTAAAGAATCACCTGATAAATCAAGGCAGAAGTGATGTTCAGTTTTTCCAGCTTGTACAAAGAGCGTAATTTCAGGTGCTTTGGTATCAATACTTGGACGGCGACCTACTGCATCCATGAATGAATCAACCACACCATCTTTTGCACGTAAAGTTGCAAACTGGGTATTTACTTTGATTTCACGTTCGGTATGCAGACGAATTGCAAAAGTACTTTGAGCAGAGAAAATTAAAGACCAATCAAAAGCCATTGCTGCTTCATAAAGCTCTTCTGCAACATCACGTGCATCGTGCGTACGTTCAATTTCAACACTATGGATCGGCATCAATACACGTGAAGCTAAACGTGACCACATGCAGATCTTATAAGCGTGTTCAAGTGTACCTTTAAATACTAAGCGCCCCGGAAAACGCTCAACCTCGCTTACCCCTAAATCATGTATTTCTTCTTGGAGGAGGTTTTCTAATCCATCCGCACAGGTCACCCAGTAGGTTGATAGACGCGGTTTTGAGTTCATGTAAATATCCAAAGCTGCTTAGCAATTGGCTATTTTAACGTATTTTCAATTGGAAAACTTGTGCAACATTTTAAGCAATGTTGCTTAGCTTGTTTTTCAGACAGATGAGTTTGATAAACTTTAGCAGAAAATATTAACTGCTGTGCTGTTTAAAGTGTTCAATGGCCCGTAAACGACTTTGCTTCAGGTCAACGATCGGCTTTGGATAATCCAATTGAATATCTTTTTGAAATGTATAGGGTGCATGAATAACTTTAGCATTTAGATGGGCCAATTCGGGCAGCCATTGTCGAATATAATCACCATTTGGATCAAAGCGTTCAGACTGAGTCACGGGATTAAAAATTCGAAAATACGGAACAGCATCAACTCCTGTTGAGGCACACCATTGCCACCCTCCATTATTTGCTGCCAGATCACCATCAATAAGATGTTGCATAAACCATTGTTCACCCAAGCGCCAATCGATGAGTAGGTTTTTACTTAAGAACATTGCACAAATCATGCGGACTCGATTGTGCATCCAACCTGTATGTAATAACTGCCGCATCCCTGCATCAACAATAGGAATACCCGTTAGACCGTGTTGCCAAGCATATAAATCTTGTTTTGCATCACGCCAACTTAAGTGTTGAAGTTCGGTCTTGAAGCTATGTCCTTTAGACAGGTGAGGAAAATGAAAAAGGATATGTTGATAGAATTCACGCCACAATAATTCATCAAGCCAAATTTGTTGGCCTCGCTGTGTGATTTCAAATAGACCATAATGTGGTCGAAATAAAGCCTGCAAGCATTGGCGAATAGAGAGTATGCCGATATTTAGATAAGGCGATAACATACTGGTTTGTTGTAAGTTAGGAAAGTCTCGTGTTTGATCGTAATGCTGCACATCATTTTGGATAAAATCATCTAGTTTTGTCCAAGCATATGCTTCTGTAACTGGCCACAATTCTTGTTGTTCACGTGGTGTTGCAACAAGACCAAGTTCAGTGGTTGAAGTAATGTGGGTAGGCAGCTGCGTTGTTAGATCAATTGGTGTTTGCACTTCAGGGGGAGGAAAGCATTGCGGCAGACTAATGTGTAGCTGTTCATAGGCACTTTTTTTAAAGGCACCAAATACTTTATAGGGCTGCTGATTTTTGTTGAGTAATGTACCTACATTAAAAATACAGCGATCATGGTAAAGCTTTAGGCTTTTTTGAGCGTTTGCCAAATGCTGTATTACACGTCGATCCCGCTGATTTTCATTTAACTCATATTCGATATTGGCATGCACTGTTTGGATTTGGAGTGTATTTAGCCAGTGTAATATCTTTTCTGGAATGTCGTCCCAAAGATCAGCTTGTTCAATGATCAGAGGAATATTTAAGGTCTGTAATTGTTGTTTTAATGATTTTAGTTGTCTTAGGTAAAAGTCAATTTTAATGGTTGCATCATCATGTCGTTGCCACTGTGCAGGGCTAAGAATCACTATGGCAATGCAAGGACCTGCTTGCTGAGCATGCCATAAGGCACTGTGATCATGTATACGTAAGTCTTGTCTAAACCAAATAAGTTGTAAATCGGTCATGAGCGGATGTAGATTCATGAAATGAGATGTCATGTTTACAGTAACATGTAAATTGAGTTTTGAAATATTTTTCGATTGTACTGAGTTATAGTTACTCTGCTAAGCGTTGATTTTTTGCCAGTGCAATGTATTAGTTGGCTAAAACATGGACGCGCATTTAAGGGGAATCTCTGTATAATAGTTCAACTTAACAGATCAGGAATCTCTCATGCACGTGGCTGCATTGCATACTCCGAGCCAGATTCAACTTAATCAGCATGGTCAGTTGAAGCATTTCTTGACCATCGAAGGGCTTTCCAAACAGACCCTAACAAAAATTTTAGATACCGCTCATTCCTTTATTAATGATCAAAATCAACTGGTGACTACGCCGATTTTACAAGGCCATACCGTGATGAATTTGTTCTTTGAAAATTCAACGCGAACTCGCACCACCTTTGAAGCTGCTGCTAAGCGCTTATCTGCCAACGTACTTAATATTGATATTGCACGTTCGAGCACCTCAAAAGGTGAAACTTTACGCGATACTTTATGGAATCTTGAAGCCATGGCGGCGGATATATTCGTGGTACGTCATTCATCCTCAGGTGCTGCACATTTTATTGCTGAAACGGTTTGTCCAAATATTGCGATTATTAATGCTGGAGATGGACGACACGCTCATCCAACTCAAGCCATGTTGGATATGTTAACGATTCGCCGTGAGACTAAAAAACCATTTGAGCAACTCAGTGTTGCGATTATTGGTGATATTAAACATTCACGTGTTGCACGTTCAGATGTATCTGCATTGCAAACTTTGGGATGTAAAGATATTCGAGTCATTGCGCCCAATACCTTGCTTCCTTTTGGTTTTGATGAATATGGTGAAGGGGTGCGTTTATTTAATAATATGGAACAGGGCATTCGTGACTGTGACGTGATTATTACTTTACGTATTCAAAACGAACGTATTCATTCACCTGCACTCTCTTCACAGTCTGAGTTTTATAAATTATTTGGTCTTAACCAAGCACGTTTAGCATTGGCTAAACCGGACTGTATCGTCATGCATCCTGGCCCGATGAACCGTGGTGTAGAAATTGATTCGAGTATAGCCGATGGTCCTCAATCGGTAATTTTACATCAGGTGACCAACGGTATTGCTGTGCGGATGGCTGTATTGGCATTGTCAATGCAAGGCCAGTTGCAAGAAAAAGGTCTTATTGAAGCGATTAGTGTATAAGGGATCGTCATGTCTACAGTAAAAATTAGCAATGTTCGTGTATTGGATCCTCTGTTACAACGCGATCAAATCCAAGATGTTTATATTCAAGCAGGACGTTTTGTTGAAGCGACGACTGAGTTTAGCGAGCACATTGATGGTCAAGGTAAATGGTTAATGCCAACCATGGTCGATCTGTGTGCGCGTTTGCGTGAACCTGGTCAGCAACAACATGGGACACTACAGTCAGAAGGTCGTGCTGCCCGTGAAAATGGGATCTTACATGTATTTACACCACCAGATTCTCAACCGATCGTGCAAGACAATGGTGCATTAGTACACGGCTTGGTGGAAAAAGCTTGGTTAGATGGTGGTATTTATCTACAGGTAATTGGTGCTCAAACTCAAGGTCTCAAAGGACAACAGCCATCTAATATGGCGGGCTTGAAAAAAGGTGGCTGTAGTGCAGTTTCTAATGCCAATGCTGCCTTTGAAAACGACGATGTTGTCCTACGCACACTTGAATATGCGGCAGGCTTAGGCCTAACGGTGGTGTTTTATGCCGAAGAAGCACAAATTGCGACAGATGGCTGTGTGCACGAAGGTTTCACTGCGTCACGTCAAGGCTTACCGATGATTTCACCTTTGGCAGAAACGATTGCGATTGCAAAATATTTGTTAATGGTTGAAGCAACAGGGGTGAGTGCACATTTCGGCTTGTTATCTTGCGGGGCTTCAGTCGCGTTAATTGAAGCAGCAAAAGCCAAAGGTTTAGCTGTGACTTGTGATGTGGCCATGCACCAACTTCACTTAACGGATACTTTGATTGATGGTTTTAACTCACTAGCACATGTACGTCCACCACTACGTTCAGAACACGATAAGCAACGCTTACGTGAGGCAGTCCAGACTGGTGTAATTGATGCAATTTGCACACACCATGAACCTTTAAGTGCCTCGGCAAAATTAGCTCCATTTGCTGAAACTGAACCAGGGATTAGTGCATTTGATAGCTATGTAGCGCTGGGTGTAAAACTTGTTCGAGAAGGTCTGTTGACACCTTTACAATGGGTTGAAAAAGTGAGTCTATCTGCTGCACGTGTTGCCAATATGCAATCACGCTGGGAAAAAGAAGCGGGTTGGGTTCTGGTCGATCCTGAGTTAAAGTGGACTTTAGACAAAAACTCAATTTTGTCTCATGGTAAAAACACACCTTTAATCCATCAAGAATTACAAGGTAAGACTATCGCCGTTTTTGTCGATAGCAAAGCTTAATCACTTTAGTTAATCACGTTCCAAACACATGATTGGAGCGTTGTTGTTGAGTGTAGATCATCCGAATAAAATTCAGTATTGATGTTTTTTCGGATGATTTTTTATGCACTAATCATGATAAATTGTCTGGTAAAAACATTATTATTTTGACAAATATTCTCGATTATTAAGAGCAAATTTGCTTAAATAAAGCAAAATTGGATCTAGTGATATTAAGAGATGAAAAATAAAGCATTAGCTGTATTATTGATCAGTTCAGGGATGGTACTTTCTGGGTGTGATTATTTTAAAAATAAAAAAGACAAAACTGAGGAAGCGCCTACGACATGGAGCTGTAGTAATCCTGAGAATATAAAGAGTTTAGAAAAACAATTAACCGAACAATATTTAAAACAAGTCGATCGCGATTTACGTGAAAGTAAATATTACGAGGCTGACCAACAGTTACTACGTACCATTAATCAAAATTTAAAATTTGATGTGAAAGAAATCCGTACAGTCACTACTGATACCAAAGATGTAAGCAAACTCAGTTGTGAGGCATTATTAGAAATTAATCTTCCAAAAGGTCTAGAACAGCGTGCAACCAATGCCTTTGCTGAGCAAAATAAAGACTGCGAAGAGTGTGAAGAGAATCAGACTCTACAAGATCATTTAGAAGCAGGAGATGCTTCTGTACGTATGCTCAATAATAAATTGGTCGGCCAGCTGAAGTATGAGTTGATGAAAACGGATAAAGATGAGTTGCGTTTGCATACAAACACACAAAATGAAGTCATTAACGGTCTAAGTTTCATGGTCGTTAAAGCCGTGCAATTTGCTTCATATGCTAAGGAAAATAAAACGATTCGAGATGCAGAGCAAGAATTTGATGCTGAACATGATAAGCAACAGGCCTTAGCGCAAGCCGCATTAAATATTCGTCAAAAAGAATTAAGCGTGGAGAAAGAGAGCCAAGTTGAATTCCTCAATGAAACTTGGGAAAGCCTCAGTGAAGACATGCGTCAAGCACTGAAAAAAGAGCAAAAAGAATGGTTTGAAAAACGTGATGTCGAATGTAAAGTCTTGGCACAACGAGATGTTTATGACTTGAGCGATCGCGAAAAAGAGACTTATCAAAAGCATGCCGATTATTGGACTGCCGAGATGCGTAAGCAGAATCAAGCCATGCAGTATGACAAGTGTTTTATTATGAAAACCATTGAACGTCGTGAAGAGTTACTCAATTAAGTGACGAATCAGAAATGATCAATGTTGATGCTAGAGTAAGACATGAAAATTAGTTTTATCGGTTCAGGTCGAGTGGCAAGCCACTTGGCCCAAACTTTAAAGAACGATCATCAGATTGTACAAATTATGAGTCCGACTTTGACCAATGCCGAGCATCTGGCTCAGACTGTCGGTGCTGAAGCAATTACAACCCTAGCACAGCTTGATGCTGCTGTTGATGTGGTTTTTATTGCAGTGAGTGATCAGGCAATCAGCTCTGTTATCGCGGCTTTACCAGCACATATGTGCAACGTTTTACTGTTACATACCTCGGGTAGTACATCTATACAGGTTTTTGGTCCAAACTTAAGCAGAGTGGGGGTGTTTTATCCACTGCAAAGTTTTAGTTTTGAACGGACTGTAGATTGGTTAAGTACACCACTATTAATCGAGGCGAAGCAAACACAGGATTTAGATTTGTTAAAGTTGCTGGCTGAATCTCTAAGTAATAAAGTGTTTTGCTATGATTCAACTCAACGTCTAAGTTTACATTTGGCAGCAGTATTTGCATGTAATTTTAGCAATTATTGTTATGACGCTGCTGCACAGTTGTTAGATGGGGCACAAGTCGATTTTGAGTTGCTTTATCCTTTGATCTTAGAAACTGCAAATAAGGCAACACAGCATCTACCACAGCTCATGCAAACAGGGCCTGCTGTGCGCCAAGATCATAATATTTTATCGCTACATCAGCAGTTACTTGCTCAAGCACAACGACCTGATTTGAGTGAATTGTATCAGTTAATGAGTCAGGCGATTGTAAAGCGTCATCACGGGGAGTGATGTAAGAGAAGATGGGTTTTATTGTGCCCTAGTTACACGATTTTATCGTATAACTAGGGGGTAAAATTTACACGTTGCTTGTGTTATTTAATCTTTTTAAAGATGAAGTCATTAATCACATGGCCTTCTTCGATACCACGACGCTCAAATTTGGTTTGAGGACGCCAGTCAGGACGAGGGTAGCTATTACCTTTACCGGCAAGATTTTCTAAGTCTGCGCGGTTGTCGAGCACATCAAGCATCCACTCTGCATAGGGTTCCCAATCTGTTGCTGCATGGAAAGTGCCGCCCAGTTCGAGTTTTTGTTCAACCAGTTGCATACGTTCATCGATCACAAAACGGCGTTTGAAGTGACGTTTCTTTTGCCAAGGATCAGGGAAGTAGAGTTGAACGCAGTTGATGCTGTTATCTGGCATTTCTTTGAGCACTTGGATTGCATCTGCATCAAGTACGCGCAAATTATCTAACTCGGCCATGCCTGCTTCATAGACACACTGCGCAATTCCTGGAATATGAACTTCAATCCCTACAAAGTTGCGTTCAGGATTAGCTTTGGCCATGAGGACCAGTGAACGTCCCATACCAAAACCAATTTCCACTGTTAATGGACGTGCTGGGTTTGGGAAGTGTTGACGTAAATCACCTACAGGATATTGCAAAATAAGGTGATCGTACTGTTCAAGCGCAGATCGCTGAGAAGTGTTGAGCGGAGAAGATCGACGCATGAACGTTACGATTTCTCGTTGTTCAGGCAAATGTTCTAATTCTACGGGCTGCGCTTCTAGGTGATCATTTGACATATCGAGGAGCTATACATTTTTAAAAGCGCTATTTTAATTCTTTAATGAGCGAAGTCAAACCCCCGCATAAGATGAAAGATTGATGTCAGTGATCATCGCTGGTTGGATTTCATTAAAGATCAGCAGTGAAGTGAGTGCGCTGTATAAAATCCTACATTGATTTTTATGAGATCATCGTAGATGATTTTAAATCGATATTTAGAGTTTTAATATTCATGAAAACAATTTTATTATTTGCCCCATTTTTGGTTTTAACTGCATGTGCAATGTCTGAACCTAAAGGCTATTATCAAGATCCCGTTGTCAAAGATAATAACGTCGAAGAATGGAAAAGATGGGAAGCACAAAAGCGAATTGAAGCAGATATGAGATATGCAGAACAGCAAAGAAGGCAGCGTTAGTGTAAAGATTTAAAACAAACAATATTATTGGCTTGATTTGCGCGCTTTTAAAAGAGGGTTTTATTTATCCTTAATTTTGACGAATTTTTCTTAAATGTATAAATGATTCGAATGATTTATCTGGAGTATGAAAATATTCAATTATGATTTAAAAGCTGTCGCAGCGATCAAGTGGTTATGGCATTTTTTTTATAAATAAATCCATGAGATTGTCATTAAAAATTAATGGTCATGTCACCTTTTTTAACTATGTTAGCTGTACATCTAACAATTCAGTTTAAAAATATGAGTACACTAAAACTGCATCAATTAGCACTGAGCTTTACTTTGCTCGGTGTATCATTTACAAGCCAAGCTCAGTTAATGTTTAGCCAATATATTGATGGCTCTGCCAATCAAAAGGGCTTAGAAATTTATAATCCAGATGCCACAACAGCCAACTTAGCAGATTATGAAGTTCATCAATATAGTAATGGTGATACTAAAGCGACTGCTCGCTTTCAATTACAGGGCAGTCTGGCAAGTCAACAAAAATATATCATTGGTCGTTCAGAATTAAAAAGCACCTTAAAAGATAAAGTAAACCAAGTTGCTGGCGTCTCATTTAATGGAGATGATGCTTTAGTACTTTATTATAAAGGTACTGCTGTAGATCGTTTTGGGCGTATTGGTGAACGTCCAGCAAGTGGAGGGTGGGGTAATCCTAGCAGTAAAGGCAATAGCTTTAAACGTAATGTAAGTTCAAATCCTGTGAGCTCAATTGATCCTTTAGCTGTATTTGATTTAAATGCACACTGGACTGCTTGGTCAAACCGTAATGATTTTAGTCAATACTTAGGTTCTGGTAATGGAGGGCCGTTGCCTGAAACTGAAAAAGTTAGTTGTAGCAGTAAAGACGTGAGTATTGCAGGCCTGCAAACAGCAGCACAAGGACAGCGTTATACTGTGCGTGGGGTAATGACAGCAGATTATCGTTATGCAGAAGGTTTTTCTGGTTTTTATTTACAGACACCTGATCAAAAGGCAAAAGCTGATTTGAGCAATGCTATTTTTGTTTATATTCCCAATAGTAGCCCATTTAAAGGGGGCAAAGTGGGTGAGGAAGTTATTTTAAATGGGCGCCTCAGCCTTTATGAAAATCAATTACAGCTTGATCTTTTAGGACAAGATCCTGTGGTGTGTAATTCATCAGCAGGTAGTTTAGTTAAACCGATTGATTTAAACCTGCCTTTTAATAGTTTAGCTGCTGATCAAGGTCATGTACCCAAACGTTATCAAGGAATGTTCGTTAAACTGCCGCAAACATTAACGGTCAGTGAAAACTACAATTATGCACGTTTTGGTGAATTGTCGATTAGTTTAAACCGTCAATATATTCCAACCAATTTATATCCAGCAAAATCAGCTGAAGCAACAAATTTGGCCAAACAAAATTTATTATCTAAAATTATTTTAGATGATGGTTATAGTAAGCAAAATAAAACACCATGGCTGCCAGTAAACTTTAATGCAGCAAATACTTTACGGACTGGTTACCAACTTAAAAATATTGAAGGGATTTTGGAATACCGCTATGGGGCATGGCGTATTCAACCCATTGCTGGAAAAACCCCAGAGTTAATTACAAACACTAATCCACGTCCTGAAATTGCCGCTAAAAATAGCCAACAGCTTCGAGTCTCAGCATTTAATGTACTGAATTACGATAATGGTCGTGGTGGGTTTCCAACAGAGCGTGGTGCAAAAAGCAAAGCTGAGTTTGACAAACAACATGCGAAGATTATCAGTGCCATGAAAAATATTGATGCTGATGTTTATGCATTAATGGAGATTGCCAACAATGGTTATGATGATCAAAGTGCTGTAGCGCATTTAGCTCGTGGTTTAGGGCCTGATTGGCGCTATGTGAAGCCGAATAACACTGAGCGGTTAGGAACTGACGTTATTGCAGTTGCGATTATTTATAATGCCAAGCGTGTTAAACCTGTAGGAACAACGGCTATCTTTGATGATAAGTCTGAGAAAAATCGTGTGACTATGGCACAAAGTTTCCAACCTATAAATGGTGGGAAAACTTTTACAGTGATGCCCAATCATCTGAAGTCTAAAGGTTGTAAGGGAGCAGAAGGTGTTGATCAAGATCAAAGAGATGGTCAAAGCTGCTGGAATCCAACGCGTTTAAAAGCAGTACAAGAACAAATTCAATGGATAGCAAAAAATCCAACTCAAGTTGATCAAGCAAACTTCTTAATGCTAGGTGATATGAACAGTTATGCCAAAGAAGAGCCAATGTTAGCTTTAGAAAAAGCCAATTATAAGGTTTTATTAAATGATCAAAAAATTGGGCAAGGGCCAATGGCTTACAGCTATGTTTTTGGTGTTTCCTCGGATACTGATGGTTTTGGGGGAGCAGGTAATCTAGACCATGCTGTCGCTGATGCAAATCTTTATCCATTTGTAAAAAAAGCATTTACTTGGGCCATTAATGCGGATGAGCCTACTGCACTTGGTTATGAACACACCTATAAAACACCTGAACAAATCGAAGCATTTTATCAAAATGATGCTTATCGTTCCTCTGATCATGATCCTGTTATTGTCGATTTAGATTTTAATACTTCAAATACCACGGCTGAGGAAGGGAAAAGTGGTGGAGGTAGTACAAATTTATGGTCTATATTGGGGTTGGTGAGTTTAGCGAGTTATATGGCATGGCGTCGCCGTGTTGTTCAACTTAAGCAGTCTCGTTGATTAGAACGCCAAATTGATTGAAATATAGCCCAAAATGATGGGCTATATTTGTTGTTCTATTAAGTGTTTTTAAAGGCTGAGTATAATATAGTGCTCAGTCTTTTTAATTTTTATGCAGAAATTATATTAATATTATAAAAATGTGATCAAATAATTAAATTAGATTGCTAAGCACAGTAAGTGACATAAAAAGAATAACTTTAATTCCACTTTAAAATTAAAATGATTTATAAATTGGTTAACATATACACTCAATATTATTTTAAATCATCGGGTTGTGTGTTGTTTTTTAAATAGCATAATAAAAAATATTGCTTTGAAATTAATCGTTTAGTGTATTTTTTAGAGAATAAATCTATTTTTATTATTTGTGTATCAACTTGTGGATTGACAAGAAAGGGCTATGCGTAAAATAACAGTCCAAATTTTAAATGGTAAAAAATGTTGAATATTAATTTCAGTACTATGGATTATGTAATTGGGCAAATGAGTAAAATGCAGACGAATAGTTATGCAGCTTACGTGGTGAATAGAATCATCAATCTATTAGATGATTTATCTTTAAAATTTGTCACACAACAATTGATACGGAAATCAGATCATAAAATTGCCTTAACTGATCTTTACTTTCCACAAATAGAAGTGCATGTAACGATTGTGGATGTTGATTACTCAAATAAAAATACAACGACAGGGCAGAGAATCGATTTAGGTGAATCTCAGCAATCAACACATCTTCGACAGCTTAACTCTGATATTTATAGTGATGAAGATATCATTAATATTGTTGGACATCGTATATTAAAAATACATATCGCACAGGATAAAGCGATGAGTATCCATAGTTTGAATCATATACATCATCAAATCAGTGTAGTGATTGAAAAAATTCGCTATGAGAAGGCTTTGTTAGTGAATAATTCCATATTCAAACCATGGAATATACATACCGAATATAACCCTAAAACATATGTTGATTTAGGTGAAATCAGTTTAGAGGATCATGTGGTTTTAAAAAGTCGTCAGGATGTCTGCAACTGTTTTGGTTATAGAGGTCAACTTGATCAACAAGTCTGTATTAAACATCCGTGGGAGGCTGATACAAATATTTGGTTTGTGAGATTATACCAGCATAATCATTCAGTCAGTGAAATCACAGCCGATGGTTTACTGATTACTGAAAAATTTTTAGATGATACTCATGGTAAACAACAGACATTGAAGCCCAAAGATGGCATGAATAAAAGAATCGTATTTTCCCGAATCAAAGATAATCTAAGTCATCAAGTGATGTACCGATTTATGGGGATGTTTACTTTTGATTCTGAAACGATCGAAACAGGCGTTGTTTGGCGTAGAGTTTCAACTACAGTTAAAACTTATGCTGTAAAAGAATGACGATGGTCTTTAGATTTTAGATGTGGTTGGATTTGGAGATAAAATCAAATAAGCACTCCACCTGTTTTAAAAGGTGGAGACGAATTGATTAAAAATAGATAGTGTCAGATCTACAATATTTAACTGGGGATGATGGTGAAAGAGGCATAAAGAAGTCTTGCATGCATGAGATGATTATCCGTTGATGCATTTATTCAAAAATTTGCTCATCAATCCAATAGTAAATATCGCTTAAATTTTTGAGCAGTATTGAATCCGCTTGCTCACTGCTATGTAGTTGTTGATTTAAATAGACTAAGTCGTTTGTTTGATCGGGATGTGCAACTATAGCTTGTTGAATAGTGTCATCAAGATTTAATGGCCATGTTGATGCATTTATAGTTTTTAGTGTTAAAGGTAATAGGCGAATTATTCTTTTAATCAGAGATTTCTTGGTGTTGAGCAGTTCAAGGCTATTTCTTTTTCCGTTGTTAAGAATGTAGAAATATTGAGAAACTTCTTTCTCATAGCCTGAATTTATCGCTTTAATCACCTCTAAATTTATTTCGACATCTTTAAAATAGGACGATAGGTCATCACCATAAATCTGGGTACAAAAAAACTTAATCCAAGCACCCCAATAGTTTAAATTTTTTTCGAGCAGCACATCATGAATATAACCAATATCAAAATCAATTTTTGGCAGAATGGGATATTTTTCAATAAGTTTTTGCTGAATTTGGACGATAAGCCGTTCTTGATCAGCTGTTTGTGTATTAAAAATCACACAAACATCTAGATCGGATATGCCAACCTTAGCGATGCCTTTTGCTACACTACCATAAACATAGATACTGTGAAGCTCCTGAGAAAATGTAATCCTACATGTTCGTATAACTTCCGCAAGAATGGGCTTAAATGTTTTTTGAATTATTGATGCGTGCAAGGTCTGTCATACTTAATATAATTTTCTATTAAAAACATACTACACATTATTTAGTTTTTTTAAAGATATATTTCTAAGATATGATCACTCGTTTATAAAATAGTCTCAATATTTAATCAGTATTGTATGGTGAAACTATTAGAGGTGATTTTATCTATACTTTAATGGTTAGACTGATTTGGGGCTAAAGCCAAAGCTATTTTTGGCTTTAAGTAGATATGAGTAGTCAAATATATTTAGCTTCCATCTAAGACAGCATTTTTGACAATATCATTAAACCCTGATGTTCCAAGAAATGGTTTTTCTTATAAAAGAGCTCAGAAGGATAGCCTCGCTCTGTATTTAAAATAACAGCATTAA
>NZ_BBRX01000085.1 GCF_000829675.1 Acinetobacter rudis | reverse complement strand
AGCTATCACTTAAGTTGTAGTAATGGTCACTCATATTGCGACCACCAATGAGAGAAACTTGATGATCCGCCGTGAAGGTTTTATTGTGCATGCGCCGATTAATACGTTTTAAGTCCAAAACCATATCAATAGGGCGTAACTGGCGAAAACGATAGGGGTTAAATAATCTTACTTGGATATTGGCATGTTGATCTAGGGCTAAATAGATGGCTTCCATCGACTTGGCATTATTGTCATCAATGAGTAGACGAACTTTTACACCACGATCTGCTGCTTGAATAATTTTATAAAGTGCTAAAGCACCAATTTTGTCGTTATCCCAAATATAATATTGTAAGTCGAGTGTTTTTTCTGCGCGATCAATCAGTTGAATCCGTGCTGCGAAAGCTTTAAGCGGATCATAAAGCACATGGTAACCGGTAAGTTCTGGGTGTTGCGCTTTAAGCGGGTTGATGATTTGAGCCAGTGATGTTTGATGCGTATCAATATCGTAGACATATTCTGGTGTTTGCGGATACTGTTTAGGTAAAGTACTGCAACCTGACATACCCAATAAAGTTGCACTACTCAGTAAGACTGCAATATGAAAGTGCTTATTGGTGAGTTTGTTGTTGAATTGCTTTTTATCACGGGCTAAATCAGTATTTAAGGGCATAATATTTTCGCGCTAGGCTTAGGTAAACTATGTTTCAATCGCGTTGACTGTAAAAGTACTTTGCGGCATGTACTGTAGCTAAAATAATTTGAGATCATTTATGTGGACAACAAACTCTGTAACTTTGTACTTCTATCTGATTTTTGCAATACTCGCTGTGTGGGGTATTGCACAAGCTTGGAGAAGTCAATCTCGTACAGAAACTATTCATCCTTTTAAGTCCTTTGTCCATCTTTTGGCATTTTACCTGTCTTATCTACTATTTCCATTAATTTTCTATAGTTTGTATGCTGGTTGGCAGCAAATTTTCTCCATTAAACAAGCGGTCTTCATATTTTTACTGAGTGCTGTATTAATTTACGCACGCTTTATTGAACCTCATTTAATTCGTATTCAACGCGTACCATATAAACTTAGTGATACAGAACAAGGCTTTAAGAGACCAGTTCGAATTGCCTTGATTGCAGACTTGCATATTGGTTTGTTTTCTGGACATGAGCGTCAGTTAAAACAGGTGGTTGCAAAAATTAATCAAGAGCAGCCTGATCTTGTGGTGGTTGCTGGTGATTGGACTTATGAGCCTGAAAATAAACTTGTTGAAGAAATGGCTGTACTGAAAGAGATTCAAGCACCTGTGTATTCAGTCAATGGTAATCATGATGAGCAGTACCCAGGTCCGCCAATTTTAGAGCTATTGCACAGTGCTTTTGCCGCAAATAATGTTATTGATATTGAAGGTCAAATTGTTGAGTTTGACGAGTTTCGTCTGATTGGCATCGGTGATTTATGGGCTGGAAAAACCGATATGCGCTATATGCCTGACTTACCACAAGATAAACCGTGGATTATCTTATCGCACAATCCAGATACTGTAGATATGGTGCCGAAGCTTAATACACGCCCGTTAATGTTATCTGGGCATACTCATGGTGGGCAGGTAGAGTTACCTTGGCTGACGAACTATATTATGAAAAAAGTGTCAATTTTAGGACATAAACGAGGACTATATCAGCATGAAAATGCCGATGTCTTTGTGACAGTGGGTATTGGTATGGTGGGTGTACCTTTTCGCTTTTGTGTACCACCAACGATTGATATTATTGAAATTTCTTAGTTGTTGATCTAAACCCTACCTCACCTTTTCGGCATAGGTATCCACATAAAGATGTGTAGATACCTATGATTTTAAGGAGAGGTAGGGAGAGCTCTATTGAGCGTCAAATTAGATTTGGTTGTTTACATCATCGTGTTTGGTTTCTCGAATCATCATGAAGGCCAACAGCGATAAAATAGATGCAGCAGAGAGATAGTAACCTACAGCATATAAGCCATATTCAGTGGCAAGTTTCGTTGCGATCAATGGTGCAAATGATGCGCCAAAAATTCCTGCAAGGTTAAAGGTAAGGGCTGAACCTGTATAGCGAATTGAGGTTGGGAAAATTTCTGAGAGTACCGTACCGATTGGGCCATAGGTCATTCCCATCAGCGCGAGGCCTGTACATAAGAATAAGAACACCATAAGTGTACTACCAGACTCAAGCATACTTGAGAAAACTAAACCAAATAGTGCAGAAGCAATACACACACCTATCGATGTTGCTTTACGTCCGAACTTTTCAGCAAATACAGCAGATAGGGGGATAAATGCAGCAAAGCAAAGGGTTGCAACCAATTGTAATTGTAGGAAATCACTACGTGCATAACCGAGTTTGGTGGTTCCCCAGTTGAGTGCAAAAACTGTTGTGAGATAAAACACGACAAAAGTACAGATTGCTGCGATCGTTCCTAGAACGAGCATTGGGAAGTGCTGAGTAACAACAATTTTAAAGGGAATATTTACTTCTTTTTGTTTGTCGAGAACTTTTTGAAACGCAGGAGTTTCATGTAATTTTAAACGAATATACAGACCAACAATGACCAAGAGAGCACTTGATATAAAGGGAATACGCCAGCCCCAAGTCATAAAGTCTTGTTCTGACATCACCGCGCCCAAAATTAAAAATGAGCTCGTTGCGAGAATAAATCCAAGCGGTGCACCGAGCTGTGGGAACATTCCGTACCAAGCACGCTTTCCTTCAGGGGCATTTTCAGTTGCCAAGAGTACGGCACCACTCCATTCACCACCAAGTCCTAAACCTTGGCCTAAACGACAAAGAGCAAGTAATAGTGGAGCTGCGATACCGATTTGTCCATAGGTCGGGAGTAAGCCAATCACAACGGTTGAGATTCCCATAGTGAGCAGGGCTGCAACGAGTGTGGCCTTACGTCCAATACGGTCACCTAAATGTCCAAATAAAGCAGCACCAATAGGGCGGGCAATAAACGCAATAGCAAAAGTTGCTAGAGATTGAATAGTCGCTGTGGTCGGATCTGTACTTGCAGGGAAAAACAAGTGTGGAAAGATGATGACGGCCGCAGTCGCATAGATGTAGAAATCGAAGAATTCGATAGTTGTGCCAACCAAGCTGGCAAAAAGCACACGGGCTTTTGAATTGCTTGGTGTTTGAGGTTGATTGCTTAAAGTCGTTGACGCCATGATTGACCTTACACTCTATTAAAGTTGAATGATAAGGGCCGTCGCTCTGTATTTTTCCATAAATATTAAGTTTTTAAGAAGGAAAATTCCCCATCAAAGTCTAGGAGCTGGGTCTTATTGCTGTGCAATAGACGTGACTTATGACCTGAAAGTAGATACAGAACAGTTGAGACAACCCTGCTCTTTAGCGGAATCTTCTTAAAAAAGGCGTAATTTTTTAAAAAAACAACGGCATGTGAACCTTTGGAACGGTGCAGGGTCGCTGCGATGAGCCAGGAAGGATCAGATAATGTAAAGGTAGATCGAAAGAAAGTGTAATCCAGCGCCTGCCAAAACAAAAATATGCCATATTGCATGGGTATATCTTACTTTTTTTGCAGCATAAAACAAGACACCAATGCTATAAGCTAATCCACCTGCAATGAGAAGTTTTAGACAATCGGCACTTAAGTAGCGTTGCATATCATCCATGAGAAGAACTGCTAGCCAGCCCATTGCTAAATAAGCAACCAATGATAATTTCTGAAAACGATGAATAAACACCAGCTTAAATAAGGTTCCCAAGGCAGCAATCAACCAAAGGGCAATCAATAAGTAGTGTGCTTTTGCGGTGGGGATGGCAATTGAGAGAAACGGGGTGTAGGTTCCTGCAATTAAATAATAAATAGCAGTATGATCGAGTTTTTTGTACCACTGACGTTTTTTTTCATCGCGTGAATGATGATAGAGCGTGGAAGCAGAGAACAGTAAAACCATACTTGCAGCATATACAGCCAGACCTAGTTGCTGACTGGATGGAAGTTCATGTCCTTTGACTAATAACAAGATGCCAGCAATGACAGCGAATACAGCACCAAGGCCATGGCTTAATGTATTAAGTTTTTCTTCTCGTGGATCATAATCTAGCGGTGTTGAAGCGGTCATAGCGGGATGATTCATTAAAAATACACTTGTATAATAATATGCTTTGTGTGATTGGTTAAGCTTTTTTTGTGACGGTTTGTTGTTAAGTGGGTGGGTAAAGAAAACCAGAACAGTGTTCTGGTTTTCAAGTTTAAGCGAACAAGTCTACATAAAGGTTTTGCTGGTAAAGCTTAAGTGGCTTGAGTAACCAATAAAGCGGTTATTTTTTTAACAATTGGTAGGGCAAGCAATAAACTTGGAAATGCGATCAGCCAAGAGAGACCCCAAGCACTTAACCACAGCATAAATTGGAAGTGTTCAAAACCAAGACTTTTTAAGGTACTGATACATGAAACAATACATGTCATAAAGATGGATAATAACAAAGGCATGACAATGCCATTAAAACGCGCAGGTAATTTTTTTATAGTTGTAGAAGACATTATAAACTCCGTAAGTGAGGTCCATCAGACAAGTGCACCAATAGACCATACACAGCGTAAAACTGTGCAATTGTTGGTGCGTTGATTGACGTAAACGCTTACGGCTTTTATTAAGCTGAGAATATTCTCATGTAAAACTATATCGTTGTCAAGAAAACTCGAATTACTTAATTGAGAAGTTTTCTAAAATAATCTCTCTCATCCAGCTAATCGCAGAGTCATTTTTAAATAGCTTATGATAAAAGAGATTAATATCAATGGTGTTATATTCATTATCAATTTGAAATATTTTAAATTGGTTATAAAAGTTATAACGTTTAGCAATCGAGTTTGGAATAATTACACCGTAATCTGTTTTGCAAATAATATCTGGTACAGCACTATAATAAGGAATGGTAATTTTTGTGTTAAATTCAAAGTCTTTTAAAATTCGATGAATAATTTCAGAGTGACCAGTAATATTGGTATCAATTTGTACTAGCTGTAATTTTTTAAAATTAATCACTTCGTCGTTTTCAGAGATAAAGGGATGACCATCTCTAAGCATTAATACAAAATCATCTTGAAAGAGTTTTTCAATAATTAGATTTTGATTATGGTTACTGAGCTTAGGAAAGTTACCAATGGCAAAATCAATTTTTCCATCGCGCATACACATTTCGATTTCTTCTTGTTGACGTTGTACAACAGTGATTCGCGCTTTCAAGTTGGATTGATCGAGTAACATACATAAGGGTGGAATAAAATAAGCCTGAGCGAGATCAGACATACTGATAATATAATTTTCTTTTTGAGGTAAGTTATTGTTGAACCCTTGGTTATTTAGTGACAACTCGATTAATTCAATTGATTTTTTTAAGTTGGGTATAATTTTATTGGTTAGTAAAGTTGGCTCCATTTTGCCATTGCTACGTACAAATAAAAGATCGCCATAGGCCACACGGAGTTTTTTTAACAATTGGCTAACAGCAGGCTGGCTAATTTGTAAATGTTCAGCTGCTAAAGTTAAACTTCGAGTGTCATATAAAGTACAGAGTACTCGGATGAGATTGTAATCAAACTTATCCATTAATCTATCTTTTAAAACCAATATCAATTGATGGTAGCAAATTGGTATTTTTTAAAATAGCATTTTTAATGTTTTATTTTACTGACTTTAAAATTACGCTTTACTGATGGCTTAAGCTTGAAACTAAATATCTCATTCATATTTCTGTATACACGATTATTAGCTTTTTTTATTATCATAGACGATCAAATCAGGCCTGATGAATTGATCATCAAGCCTAATTGAATGTGTTTTAGGACATTAGTTTTTTAGCTAGATAGTCAGGGTTTAAAAACAGTATGCTAATGACGCCAACGATAATCATATAGATACCGATATACTCAAAGCCATGGTTCATACCAATAATTAAATTTTCTGCCATTTGAGGGCTTAATGGAACACCTTTGGCAGGTTGGATATATCCTGCGATATCCATTAAGTAACCCACCATTGTTGGCGAGACAATACCACCGATGGATGATGTCGCAACCAAAGTTGCCATGACCGCTGCACGTTGTTTAGAACATACACTAAAGCCAACAGCCATAGTCGCAAGTGGGAAACACATCGCAAAACCAGCAGCAACAGTAATTAGTGCGATTAAGATATTTCCTTGTAAATGCGGGATGAGATAAAAAGCAACACCAGAGATCAAGACCAGAAGCCCAAATATCACGCCCAATGAAGCATAAACAGTAAAGTCTTTTTTCATCATGACACGTGAAATATAACCTGCGCCAGCCAGACTTATTGCCCCCAATATCCACGGTAAACTTGAAAGCGTGGCAATAATTTCAGGCGGAAACGAGCCAATAGAAGCAATATATTTAGGTGCCCAAGTCGTTAAGAAGCCCAATGACCAGAAGCATCCTAAACCAGCTAAAAATGCTGCGATAAACATTTTTGAGAAGAACACTTTAAATATCGGCACAGGATTTAAAGTATCGACAAAATTGGCAATACTTTTACTATCGGCGTTTGGCATTGAAGTTGATGTTGCAACATCTGTTTCAACAGCGTTTTTGTCCTGATTAAAATGACTATAAGGACCTTCTTTAAAAACCATGGCCCAAACAATAGTCCAAATTAAACCAACAATGCCAAGGAAACCAAACGCCCATCTCCAACCTAAATCTGGATGCGCAATAATATAGGCAAGGATTGGTGCAGCAACTACAGGCCCGATGGTTGTTCCAGAGGCAACTAAACTACTTGGAAAGCCTCGTGTAGTGGGTTCAAACCAACCTTGCACATGGGTAAGTGAGATCGATGAAGCCGGTCCCTCTGCCGCACCTAATACAATTCGAGTAATCAGTAGGGCCATTGCACCACCGCCGAATAACATTGGGAACTGTAAAACTGCCCAACTGATTCCCATGATTAAAATTAGCCAACGAGTTTGAACTTTTTCAGCTAAAAAGCCCACAATAATGCCTGATATGGCAAATAGGAAAAAGAAAGAACTACCAATGAAGCCAAACTGAGTGCTGGTCATGCCAAGTTCAGACATTACAGATTCTGCAACGAGTCCAAGTACAGCTTTGTCGGCGAAGTTAATCATCTGGAAAATGATTAATAAAACAGTAATCAACCACGCACGCTTTAAATGTTTTTTAGACAGTATTCTATTTGAGTCGAGTTGCGATCTTTCGCTTTGCATACTCATGCTATCTTCCTTAACGTATGGTATGAATTAAAATTTAAAGGTGTAGGTGGTAATGAAACGATTTTCCTTAAAATCATTACCCAAATTATTAAGCGAACCATATTTGAAATCTGCTTTGGTATATCGCCATTCAAATCCTAAACCTTTAAGTTTACCCTCAGGAACTGTGTAGATCAGACCTGCGATCTTTTCTGTTTCCTTGTTGTCCAGTAAGTTTGGACGTTTAATTCCACTACCATGGTGATAACTTAATCTGGTTTTTAAGCCTGGGATACCCACATCCTTAAAGTCATAAATATAGTTGGCATGCCAAGTTAATTCTTCAGGGTTATAAAAAGGCAGGTTTGACCAGGCTTGTAAAAAAGGTTGAGGTGGATAGCCTGCTAAAGTTGGAAATATACTATCCCCAAAGTTTTTCTGAACGCCAGCACTAAACGTATGGTTATCCGTAGCTACGGTAGCCATGATGCCTAGTGCTTGACTGTCGATTTTTCCATAGAGTTTTTTACCTTCTTCTTTGTTGTGAAAGTAATTGCTCTCTAGTTTGAATTTTACTTGATCAAAATTTTGTTTATATGTCGCTGAAACAAAGTTCTGTTGATAAATATCTTCAAGTTGTCCAAACCAATAGGACGCTTGAAACTGTGGGCTAAAGGTATAGTCAAAACCCAATAGATTGAGACCATCACTTTCTAATCGATTGGCTTGGCCATGTAAGCTCAACTTTTCATAACGATCATCGTTACGTGCATTGATATGAGTAATCCGACCAGCTGTGACTTTTAAATTCGTTATTTCTGATGACTCTAGCATGACCCCAGCATAAGACGTGGGTAATTGGCGTGAATCATCAATAAAAACAACAGGTGTACGTGGGTTAAGCTCACCGACTTTAAGCTCTGTATTGCTGTATTTGAGTTTAAGGGTTAACCCATATTTGCCATAGTCACGATATTGCTCATTGCGACCTTTATCAAAAGGTAAGTTTGTGTCGGCACGTTCCTGATTATGATCAGTGAGTCGCAGTGCATATTTTAAACTCGCATCTACACCCACCTGAATCGGTGTGTCGGTATAACCTGATTCGTAGCGTGCCATGATCCCTTGTGACCAGCTTCCCATGTCTTTGGCAGCAGGATCTGAAAATTGGCGATCAAAATAAAAATTACGTAGATTCACAGAAAATTTGTCATCTTCTATAAAATTTGCGTACGTGTGCGGTAGGCCAAACATGATGAGACTCATGCCAGCGCATATTTGAGTTAATTTCAATGTGGTATCCTTACTACATTCAATTATTAAAAAGTCAGTGCTAAAACACAATTAGCCGCTGACTCTACTTTTGATCTCTGTTGGCTACTGAGTTAAATATCCAAAATCAAGCGTTCAGAGTTTGAGCGTGAACAACACACCAAGATTTGTTCATTGCTCTGTTTTTCTTCATCCGTTAAGTAAACATCACGGTGATCAGGTGAGCCTTCGATCACATCACACATACATGTGCCACAGACTCCTTGTTCACATGATTTTTCGACATATATTCCGTTCTTGGCTAGCGCATCTAAGATGCTTTCATCCGCTGCAACTTGGATGGTTTTCTGACTGCGCTGTGCGACAACTTCAAATGAGTCACCGTGTATATTCACTTCATTTTGGAAGATTTCACGGTGCATTTGCTCTGCTGGGAATTGATGCGTTTTGGCAAGATCAAAAACCCAATCCATAAACGGGTTTGGCCCACAGGTATAAATATGGCTTGATTTGGCCAGACTCTCAAAATGGCTGTGCAAATAGCTACGGTGATTCGCCCCTTGATCTTTAAAATGAAAGGTCACTTGTGCCGCAAAAGGGCTATTTTTCAGCTCCTCAATAAATGCAGCTTGCGCAGAACTTTGAGCACAGTAGTGTAGTTCAAATGACTGTTGGGCCTGACTGAGCTGATACGCCATACTAATAAGTGGGGTAATACCAATGCCGCCGCCAATTAAAATATGGTGATCATTTGAGTGAGCAAGTGCAAAGAGATTTTTTGGTGCGCTGATTTTTAGCTCACTACCTTGATGCAAATGATCATAGATATATTGCGAGCCACCACGCGACTGTTGATCTCTTAAAATTGCTAAACGATAGCATTGTTTTTGCGCTGGATCTTGGCATAGAGAATATTGGCGAACCATTGCATTGGGTAAATGCAGTTCTATATGCGCCCCTGCTTCAAAAGAAGGCAGGGATTCATTTTGTGTAGATTCAAGTTCAATAATCGAAATGTCAGGTCCTGCACTATAACGCTGCGTGACTTTAACTTCATATAATGGGTTCATAATATTTTAAATCTTAAGCAGATAAATATCTTGATGCTTGTACACGGGCTATTTTTCTGTGTTCTACAGAATGTAGCTAATACCAGCAAGCGTATCGGTTGAGTTGACCAAATTAATAATCTTGCGCTGAATTTTAAAACCACCCTCAGGCTGACGTTGCAAGTGATATGTCACATCAGCGGTGTAGTGGCGTAAATTTTCTTTACGGAATTCACGTAAGTTTTGTGCACAGCGCAAAGTAATCAGCTGGTCTTGTTCAGTCAGTACACGAACACGAGAGATACTCCGAACTGTATTGGCTTTTGGCGCTGTTGAGATCGCTTCACCATTCTCTAGTCGTTGTACACGTAGCTGGCGCATATGATGATTGTCATATGCATAATTCAGGCTGTTCTCATAGTCGGTTTTCAAAGGATCAATGGGAATAATATAGGCCCCAGATTGATCCCATAGATCTAACCATGCTTGGTATTCGCCATGATCTAACATGTCTGCCTCTGTCCAGATAAAAGCAGTCACTTCATTTAATAAATTTAGATTAATATTCATTGCTTGCTCCTTAAGCTGTCATCAACTTTTTCCACTGTTGATATGCGCCGCGCATACCTGTTTCGGCACTCACATCACTCTTTAAGCCATCCTCGGTTTTGACTTCACCAGGTAGACCGCGGTTCAATAAGATCCATAAGTCATTACCTGCACTGGCGCCGTGTTGTACACGTTCCCAAGCTTCAGCATCATCTGGTGTACCAAAACCAAATGGGCCTTGGAAATGTTCATGTAAACGTAAACGGTATTGATTGGCGATTTGTGGACCACCATCCATAGTAATGACCGAATGGTGAATTTCAGTTTTATTGACAGATAAAGGTTGCATCACTCGGAAAAATGCCATTGAGCAAGCAATGTTTGGGAATAAGTTCAGGTTAAATCCAGTGCCACCGACAGCACGAACAATACGGCGTACCTCTAGCTCTTCATGACCTTCGTCACGCAGTGCTTGAGCAAGATCACTAAAGCGTTCTTGAATTGGACGCTCCATAAGATCTTCTTCTAAATCAATTAACTCAGGAATCATGACCATAACACTATGACCATTGCCCAAATCTTCTACAAAGCCGGGCTGATTTTCAAAGTTAAATAATTCTTCTGTTTTATCGTCAACTGAACTTAGGAAAGATTTATGCACTAAAGGGAAGTGATAAGCATCTGTGGTATTTTCAAGTTGAATTTTCCAGTTACCAGGGAAGGTGAAGCGATGTTCGCCAAGCACTTTAACTGGGAAACCTGCCCCTTGTTTCATGAACAAATCAATCCACTTTTTCGCAGGCCCAAGGAATTCATCTAAACTTGGAATATCTTGCTTAAATGTCGCAAAAATCATGCCGTTATATTGTTCAACACGTAAGCTAATCATGGGCAGTTCATTTTTATCTAAACATTGACCATAGCTTTCTGGTGAAGGAATACCGCGTAGACTGCCATCGAGTGCATAGCTCCAGCCGTGGTAAGGGCAAACGAAACTGTTGGTTTTGCCTTTTTTCTCTTCACAAAGTGTTGCAGCACGATGGCGACAACGGTTGAGTAGCACATGCACTTGTTTTTTTCGGTCACGAACCACAACGACAGGTTGCTCACCAATATTCATGGTTTTAAAATTACCACTTTCTGGAATTTCGCTGGCATGAGCAACCCAAACCCAAGTGCTATAAAAGATTTTTTCCATCTCATCACTGAAGATTTTTTCATCTTTATACAACGAGGTGTGTACACGGTCGCTTTGTACTAAGCTGGCATAATCTGTTTCTACATTTTGTAATGCAATTAAATTACTCATCTCAATTATCCTTTTACGGGTCCTGTTTAGGACTGTTCCTGTATTACATGTGTAGATGGCACGGGTAATTCCGCTGTACTGTGCCAGTGTGATACTGGTCGGCTGAATATATTTTCAGTTTGGAAATGTTTGATTTTCCAAGTGCCATCATCTTGTTGCTTAAAATTCACAGTCAGCTTGGCTGCATTTAAATGGCTTTGCCCATTGTGAAAGGTTGAGGTTTGCAGCATTTGCCATGTTGCAAAGGCCTCATGGCCTTGTACGTTGATTTGTTCTGAACTGACAAAGTGTGCGTTCATCACAAAATGTGTTTGGCCTTGGATATAACTGAGAAACATGTCATGGATGGCTTGCCAAGAGGCATAACGACCAAATGATTGTGCATATTTCTCACCAATACCCTCCCAAATACTGTCTGCGTCAAATAACGCCATTAACTGCATGAGGTCAGTATTTGCATCGAGTTGATCGCAGATTTGCATATAACGATTGATACAATTTCGAATCGCGTTATGAGCCTCTAACTGCGCTAATCGGCTGAGGATGTCTTGCATGGGAATAACTCATTGTTCTGCTGGCTTATTTGCTTGCTCTACAAGGTATTTTGCGATCAGACATAATTTTTCGTCTTGACCATGTTTAGCGATGATTTGTAATCCGACAGGTTGGCCTTGTTCTGTTTGCAAGGGTAGTGACAGAGCAGGGTGACCTGAAAGGTTAAATGGTCGAACCAATGCAGTGAGTTGCAGTAAGTTGTGTGCCTGCTCTACTTGGCTTAAGGTTGGGACCTGTTGCGGTAAGGTTGGCAAAATTAATACGTCTGCCTGCTCAAGCAATTGATCAATTTCCTGACAGAACAATCTGCCAAGTTCTTGGGCTTGATCACGATGTTGCTCACTACTGTTCACCGCATTTTTTAAACGTTGCTCTACATCTGCTCCCAACTTTCCACTTGAGATCAAATGTGAAAAAGCTTGGTAGTTTTCATAGTTTATGATGTGCATGGCAGCATCAAAAGCTTCTCCGATATAGCGTGGAGCTGTAGATGAATACTCTTGAACGCCAGCGCGCTTTAAAAAAGCATCGATGCTTTGCCAAATTTGCTGCTCTGCGACCACATCTAAGAGCATGACTTTTAAATGATCAAAATCGATATCTACCGCTTTGGTCAGATCAAAAAGTGGATCGATCATGTGCATCGCTTGGATCAGCTGAGGCATGTCGGCTGCCAATGGGCCGACACAATCTAAAGAAGAATGAGCGGGTAAAACACCTTTTCTGCTGATTCGTGAAAAAGTGGGTTTTAAACCAAAAACACCACAGCATGCTGCAGGCATACGAATAGAGCCGCCAGTATCTGTGCCTACAGCGAAATCACATAAACCCGCAGCCACGGCTGCCGCTGAACCACTAGACGATCCACCTGGGATTAAATCAGGATATAGCGGATTAATTGGCGTACCCGTATAGTGATTAATGCCAGTAATACCAAAAGCCAATTCGTGTAAATTGGTTTTGCCTAAAATCAGACCATCCTGTTGAAGAATACGTTCAACGACTTCAGCATTTTGACTCGCTTGGGGAGAATCTTCTAAAGCCCGGCTTCCTGCCTGAGTTACTGTGTTTTCAATATCAATACTGTCTTTAATCAGGACTTTAACCTTGCCCTGACCAAGTACGAGCGGATGCACAATAACAGTCATAATTACTCCATGTTTAGTTACGACTTGTGCAGCATTTTAAAAACCAAATGCTGTGCTCGGATTTATAGTCAAAATACGGGGGCTAAACAAATAATGGTGGCTTATACAAGGTGTTAAGCTATAACGATTTCATATAGTTGTTTTTTATTGTGTATATAAATCAGGTGTTTAGTTGTATATGGTTTTAGGGGGGATGAGCAGGTTCTTTATCGAATAAAAGATATTTGCGCACTCTATGTCGAGTTAAATACCTTTAGCTGATGTTGTTGTTATGCATATATCGACTTGGACTAATGGCTAAAATCCGCTGAAACATGGTGCTAAACGCAGCAGGATTTTTAAAACCAAAATCATAGGCGATTTTTTGAATGGGCTGATTTTTCATTAGGCGTTCTAAACTTAATAATACACAGGCATGTTGGCGCCATTTTGAAAAGGGCATACCAACCTCTTGTTTAAATAAACGACTAAAATGCCGTTCACTCATATGAAGTTCAGCTGAGATGTGTTCTGGAGATAAATGAATATTTGGCGCTTTTAAAAACTTTTGGCAAATTGCTAAGAGCTCTTTGTTTTCAGGTAAGGGCAAATGTAGGTCAATGTTTGGTGCAGCAGAGAGTTCTTCTAAAATTAAATCAAACAATAAATGATCGCGTGTATTAAAAGGTTCATTGATTTTTGGAGCGCTTAGGAGTAGCTGTCTCAGCAGTGGTGAAATCGCCAGTACTTCACAGTGCTGACTATGCCTAGGACTATGTTTAGCGAGGATATATAAACTACAGGTTTTGACATTAAACAGGGTGAGTTTATGTGGAACGAGAGGTGGGATCCAAACTGCACGCTCTGGAGGAATAATCCAATTGCCTTGTGGTGTTTCTACATGCATGACACCTTCAGCGCCGTAGAGTAATTGAGCACGTTGATGGTGATGCATTTCCAAAACTTGATTGGGTGCATATTGTGTTTCAATGGCAATCATTTTTTGCTGTAAATGTTCCACACTATGTATAGAAATTTGCTGCATGGATAATGTCTGATTTGAGTAGTTAAAAGCGGAATATAACAAAATTGCAGGAGTAAAAACCTCTTAGACTGTGATTTATTTGTTATTGGTTATCCATTATGGAGCTGTATTTTTTATTGCTTGCTGCGGGGTGTATCAGTGGGATGTTGACGATTCTGTTTGGTTTTGCCGGTGGTTTCGTTGTTGTACCATTGGTTTATGCCACCATTCGATTTCATGCTGTAGCAGGAAGTGCCGCTTATGAGTTGGCATTTAAAAGTGCAATTGCTAGTTCACTATTATTGATGATTATCAACTCAGGGCTAGCCAGTTACCAGCAGTATAAAATGGGCAGAATTAAATGGCCTTATGTATTTCCTCTTGCCTATTGGATTGCTGCAGGTGCAGTACTCGGAACTTTCGGGTCGTTCTACTTATCGGCAAATTTTTTAAAATGGGCGTTTGTGATTTATTTAGCGGTGACGATTGCCGATTGCATGTTGCGTCAAATCAAACAACATCAGGATCAGACTCAAAACATACGTGGGCTGACCTCTAGTGAGCAAAGTCTAGGTGGAATAGTGATTGGGGCAGTCGCTGCGGCTTTGGGAGTCGGGGGAAGTGTGATGACCGTACCTTTATTTCGTCGCTGTGGTTTAAATATGTCTTCTTCGGTTGCACTGGCCAATCCATTAAGTATGCCATTGGCAATCGCTGGAACAAGCACTTTTATTGTGGGATATTGGCTACAGCCTCTACAGTTAGGTACTCATTTTATTGGTTATTTTTACTATCCAGCCTTGTTGTGTTTAGTCATTGGTGGCTATATAGGGATGAAGATTGCAGCGCCTTGGAGTAATAAGTTATCGAATCGTATCCATGAACGTGGTTATATCGTTTTACTCGCTTTAGTACTGC
>NZ_BBRX01000086.1 GCF_000829675.1 Acinetobacter rudis | reverse complement strand
CCGTCAACTTGCAGTTTATTTGGCGCCAGTATTACCTACTTTGGCAGATCAAGTTCAGGCGTTCTTAAAACTCGAACAGTTTGATTTTGCTTCACGTCAAAATATTTTGCTGGCACATACGATCGAGACCTTCAAACCTTTAATGCAACGTGTAGATAAAGCAAAAGTTGAAGCAATGGTTGATGCATCGAAAGAATCTTTAGCTGCAGCAACTGCACCTGCTAAGGCGGAAAAGAAAAAAGAAAAAACTGCTGAGAAAAAAGTAGAAGCCGTATCTACTGAAGCTGAAACTATCAAGATTGATGATTTTCTAAAAGTAGATCTACGTGTTGCTAAAGTTTTAGCCGCATCGACTGTCGAAGGTTCTGATAAATTATTACAACTGACATTAGATGCTGGTGAAGCTGAACCACGTAACGTATTTAGTGGGATTCGTAGCCAATATGCCCCTGAAGATCTAACAGATAAATTAGTGGTTTTAGTTGCCAACCTTGCACCTCGTAAAATGCGTTTTGGTGTCTCAAACGGTATGGTCCTTGCAGCAGGTAATGGTGAGGGTATCTTCATTATTTCGCCAGACCATGGTGCGAAACCAGGTGACAAAGTGAGCTAATCACTCAACATCAAATAAAAAATAAGCCCTCTCATGAGGGCTTATTTTTTATTTCAAATTATTGTTTTACTTCATACCAAAAATTAGTTTTAAACCAAGTAGACCCATTACACCACCAGCGAGACGATCAAAACCTGTTTTAAATTTCAAATAGACTTGGCGTGGTTTTTCTGCTGATAAAACTACGGCCACCAACGAATACCAACCCGCATCGATAAAGAAACACAATAATGGCAACACCACATAAAAATAACTTGGGATTTCTTTTGGTAACAATGCTGTAAAAATACTGGCCAACACGATTGAAGTTTTTGGATTACTGAGCTGTGTTACCAGACCTAAGCGATAAGCCTGTGCATAGGTCATTGGTTTTGCTGTTCCATCAATTTGGCCAAGTGGATCCTTAGCATGACGGACAATTTTATAGGCCAACCACAGTAAATATAGTCCACCGCAGACTTTTAAAACTAAATATGCAGATGGCACAGCAAGTAATACTGCTTGTAAACCCAACACTGCCAATAAACCAAACAGTGCTGCACCACTCCCCGTACCGAGTGCGGTAAATAAACCATGTTGGCGTGAAATTGCAATTGAGTTTTTAGCCACATAAATAAAGGTTGGCCCAGGGCTCATTGCACCAAGCATGAGTGCTAAAGCAATTGAAGCCACAATCCATAATGTTTCCATAAAACTTCCTTTATTTAGGCGATACGCAAAGAGTGATCATTATAAAACCTACAGTAAAACTGACACAATCAACTTTTACAGTTTATGAAATTCTGTAAATTTATCTTAGGCTTTCAAATTTTTGTTAATTGTAAATATAAGGTTGGGCTGGTAAAACGACCATCAGGCTGAATTTGATAATAACGACGTACATGATCGGAAACTTTATCCTGTATGTTCCGTATGGTATGTATCGCAGCAGTTGGAGTTCGCATTCGAGCAACCCAAGCGTCGAAATCGAGAACCAAAGATTGCTTTTCAATGATTTCAACCTGAAAACCATGATATTCAACCATCGCTAGCCATTCTGCCATGCTGTAATTACGGACATGACTTGGATCACGAATCATCTCGATGCATTGTAAAAAGGTGTCAAGTATTGGATCACTACTCCCGAGAACATCAAAGAAAACTGCCCGCCCCTGTGGTTTTAATACACGATGCACCTCAGCCAAAGCTTGTTGTATATTTTGCCAGTGATGCGCAGAATAACGACTGACTACCACATCAAAACTTTGATCGGAAAAAGATAATTGTTCCGCTGCACCTGCTTGAGTCTGTACATTATGCAAAGCTCTTTCTTTCGCTTGTGTCGCAACCAGTTGCACCATTTCAGCTGATAAGTCATAAGCAATAATCGAATCAACCTGTGAAGCCAGTTGATAGCTCACATGTCCACCTCCACAGCCTAAGTCCAAAACTTTTGCTGCTGGGTAATGCTCACAAACTTTAAGCATCTTTGCAAATTCTGCACCTTGTGCATGTACAGTACTATTTAAATAAGATTCTGATTTTTCATGATATTGCTGTTGATTTAGGCGATGTTGGTTATGCATTTCTACAACTCTATTGCATCTGATAAAACTAATTTAGTTGAAATCAATAAAAACTTAAAATGATTAAATATTTAAATATACATAAATAATATTTATCAATTTAATAGAGCATCATCATGATGATTGTAGGCAATCGTGCTGATTACCTACAATAAACAAGGGCTACTGATCGTGATCCAAATCCGCACGATCAGGTTGAATTATACCAAGACCATTTTTAATTTCTGCAATATATAAACCTTGTGCTGTATGTAATTGCACAATGGTGTAATGATCTTTTTGGCTCTGAAAGACACTAAATGTTGAATGATCAGATGAGGGTTCTATACGCCTTTTCCAACGATGAATATCATCATCAACAGCCATCACATCCTCAATTGTTCCAACAACATCAATGCCTAACTCTGCAATTTGAAATTGAACTTGATCACCTACACGACGCTGCGTAATTAAATTTTCAGCATAAGTAACAGGATGACTATTTTCTTGTTGTAACTGCTGAGCAAAAATAAATTGCGGGTCATTTAGAGCCTGTGCCTTAGTCAATGACTTGAATAATTGGACAGGTTTATTTAAATCAGCTTGAGTAGCCCCATTCCATTTACTCACCGCAGCACCTACGGTTGCACTCGCACTTTGCGTGCTGCCCTGTAACGATTTAGTTACAGGTTCAACACTCAATGGAGCCGCAGTAGACGTTTGTAACTGCTGTATCCAGAAAAGTAGTATGCTAAGAGCCAATACTACAATTAATATCATTTTATACATCAGTTATGTTCACATCTTTGCTGTTCTAAAGCCTGAAATAATCGGTGCATTTTTATTTAACAATGACACCGCATCAATCTTACCTGCTTCCCCCAAACGTACAGCGTATTTAGGACTATAGAGCTTCGGACTTGAGTAATAATTTAGATTATTCCCCCCCATCGCTGTACTTCCTAATATATGGTTGAAACCACGATGAATAGTATCTTGATCGTCATTATAATGTTGCAAACCAAAGTTATGGCCTAGCTCATGACGCATTACACTTATACCACAACTGTTGAGTCCCAATGCTACCATTGAGTCTGGTTTAGGCGCATTTATTGAGCTAAAACCTAGGCCACAAATCCCTTTGGCCTGCTCATTACTTTCGTAATACACCATATCTGCCCCCACACGATTGCGTTCAGATAAAACTGTCGGGGTTAATAAAATATTATCCATAACCTCATATAGATCTTTACCTTGAATAGCCTGATTAACAACGCCAGCTTGACGCATGTAGAACTGTGCATTGGAGTTTTGAGCAGTTAAATTGGTCAGCTCCAATCCTGCGAGTAAGCGCAATTTTGCCGCACTCTCGCCTATTTTCATGACGACTGCTGGATCGATGACAAGAAGTAAATCGATGGTATGACTGTCAGCAACCCACCCTTTAGCAGTATAAATGTAGCGCTGTGTTTCACCATTACGTAGACTGGCTTTTAAACCATTTTTACTGCTGACTTGTATGGTCTGTAATGCACTAGACTCTAAAATAACTTTGTCATCAATCTGAGCTTTGTTGGGTAATTGAAGTGCTGCTTGCCAATTGGACGGATTAACAATCACCTTTGTAACTGGATAGAGAACATCGGGTAATTGAGATTGCACTAATTTTTTTTCGACTAATGCAGTCATTGGTGCTGAATCAATAATCCATTTTTCTTGATCGGCAATAAATACAAATTCATAGCGATCATTTTTGAGTAAAGTAAGGCTCGCATTACTATTGATATTGGTATTATTAATCTTCGCAGGCCATGCTGCAGTTGATGTGACAATGATACGATCTCGATCTTGAGCATTGACAGGTAAGGTTAAGTTTTCTAACCAATTTGCATCAGAAAAATTGACCTGCGTGAGAGCAGCATTGACCGTAACCATCTTAGGTCCGACTTTTTTCACATCAAACTGACGAGCAGTCGTTGATTCCGCAACCCATTTATTTAATGCCTGATAGTACCGATACCAGTGTGCTTCGTCTTTTTTTAAGCTTAAGGTACTGGCAAATAAAACCCCTTCACTATTGATTCGGGTAGTTTTTTGACTCTCTGAACTAATTTTTAACATACTTCCATCCCTCGCTCCTTGCGGTAAGCGCAGACTACTTACCCAATTATCATCATTGATGACAACTGTTTGTAGTGCTGCCTGATTAAAGTCAGGTGATTGATTTGGGGATAGTGTTTTCTCAAACTGTAAATGCCAAAGCCGAGTTTTAGCATTAAATTTAAATTGATATGACTGATTATTCTTAATCGATAGTGGAAAAGGTAAATCAGTTTTAAGGTTACTGATCTGTGATGCATAGGCAGCAGAGCTTTTGATAATAACAGTATCTCCATCCTGTCCATACCAAGGTAAAAAAAGATTAGGGACCCAATCACCGTCTCGCAACTGAAAAGTTAAATTTTCATGTCCAATCGGTAAGGTTCCTTGTAACTGATTAGAATTTGGAGAAATAAGTACTGCTGTTGCATCTGTTATAAAGAGACAGAGCAAACTCAAAATAATCGTTTTTTTTAGTTTCATTGTAACCGTTCTATAATTTTGTAGTTAAATTGCAATACAAATTATATTATTTAACAAAACTTAAATATAGATCAAAACAAGCCTATTCGCATTGATTGATTAAATTTTGATCTAATAAAATAGAATGAATCTTATTTATAGTTACAAAAAAACAATAATGAAAAAATTTACAACGGACAAAAATGTCCGTTAAATATCCATACACAAATCTTGCGACAGTGATCATGAATAAACGCCAAATAATCGCGGTTGAAAATCGTAAAATATTACTCGATGCCGCGACTAATGTATTTAGGCAACATGGTATCAATGCCCCCCTACAGCTGATTATTGATCAGGCCCAATTAGGACGAGCAACCTTTTATCGTAACTTTACAGATCGTCGTGATTTAGTTTTAGCACTGATGCATCAGGCTTTAGCTCGTTTGGAACAAAAGGCTGCATTTTTTTCACAATATCCAGATGGCTTTGTACGCTTGCTCAAAAATCATGTACATAATTTACCGTACTTGACTGCATTGATGGAATATTGGCGAGTCATTGAACGTGATGACCCTGAACTACAACAGATTTATCTACGGCGTAATCAGATATTACAGCCCTTAATTGACACTGCAATCCAACATAAAATCTGTCGTGCAGACCTAAACAGTCAAGATTATGCGCTGGTAACAGCGCTATTAAGAGCCTCTTTTCAGGGCATGGATGAGGCTGCTCAAATCCGTTTAGCTGAGCGTGCTATTGAATTATTAATTAATGGCATAAAAGCTTAGGTTAATGGCATGAACAAAACACCACGTCTGCTTGAGCCTGCACCGAACTGGAGTGAAAACGAACGTCCAACACTACCCGGCTCACCAGGCAGTATCGATCACGCCACTGCAAAGCGTATACAGTACTTCATCATTGGCTTATTTATTACTTTGGTCGGTGGACTAAGTAATGGCTTTATAACTGCCAATCTTCCATTAATTCAAGGTGAGTATGCACTGACGCCTAGTGAAGCAGCATGGATTCCTACGGTCTATGTAATGGCCAATGTCAGTTCAAATCTGATTTTATTTAAAGCCAGACAACAGTATGGACTGCGCTTATTTTCAGAGATTGGGCTTGTGCTCTTTATTGCTGTACTGATTTTACATTTGTTTGTACATAGCTTCGGCATGGTGCTCTTCACACGTTTTATCAGTGGCTTTGTCGCAGCACCTCTGAGCTCCTTGGGTATGTATTATATTATGCAGGCCTTTCAACGAGCTAACCTTGGTAAAGCAGTTTACTTGGCATTTGGTTTCCAACAACTTGGTTTACCACTGGCTTGGATCATTTCCCCTGCTCTAATAGATGTTACGGACTGGTCCAATCTTTATCGTTTTGAGCTCGGTTTAGCCATTTGTTGTTTAGCTATGGTGGTTGCACTCAAACTTCCGCGCAGTCTAAAAATTGAAGTATTTGAAAAAAAGGACTTCATTACCTTTGCCCTGTTGGCCCCTGCTTTGGCTTGTTTCTGTATTGTGCTGAGTCAAGGCCCAATCTTATGGTGGTTTAACAACTCTGGGCTCGCTTATTTACTCATTGTTGGTTTAGGACTGTTCTTACTCGGCTTAGCTTTTGAGCACTACCGTTCAAACCCACTGATCATGACACGTTGGATCAGCACAGGCTCCATGCTTAACTTTATTTTAGGGGCGATTGCTATACGCTTTTTAATGTCAGAACAAAGCTATGCAACAGTTAACTTTTTAAGAAGCATGGGCATGGGCCCTGATCAATTTGTACCGCTATACCGCATCATTTTCTGTGGTATTGCGCTAGGGACGCTATTTAGTGCCTTAAGTTTTTCACGTGAACGAATGTTCTTAAAGTTATTATTTGCAGAGACACTCATATTAATCGCTTGTGCTTTGGACTATCACCTAACCCGCGATGTTCGTCCAGAAAACTTCTACATCAGCCAATTTTTAGTTGGCTTTGCAGGTGGTGCTTTTATTGGTCCTTTAATTTTAACTGGTATGAGCAAGGCACTCATGAAAGGGCCAAATTACGTTGTGACTTTTATTGTGCTGTTTTCAGCAACACAAAATTTTGGTGGGCTCATGGGGAATTCTTTCTTTTCAACCTATCAGCAGTACCGCAGCCAAGATTACCGTAGTCAAATTTTGACTGACCTAAACAGTACTCAAGAAGTCGTGCAACAACGTATAAAACAGTATCAACTACTTTATCAAAACCATCAATCTGACCCACAGCTTCAACAACGCTTGGCCTTAAAAACTTTGGACCAAAATATCACCCAAGAGTCTCAAGTACGTGCATTTAATGATGTTATTGCATTAAATGGTCTATTTGCTTTGTTGTTGTTACTGTGGGGGGGAAGCAACATTGCTTGGAGTAAATATCAACTCTACCGCAGCAAACAACAAACTCGTTTAGCCGCCAGAACTCGGCTTTACACAACTTCTACACCTAGTCATCCATCTAATCACGAGTAAAGCATGAATACGTCTACACAGCAGCCTGACCAAGATACTTCAACGACTAGCGTGGAAACACCAACTGTAGCCACGAAAACTGTGGCCTCAAGTAAGTTAATTGCCACACCAAAGCCCGTTCTGTGGTGGATGCTGGCAGTTTTTCTGGTCGGAGTGGTTATCATCTTATGGGCATGGCGACTTGGTCCATTCAATAGCCACATCCAAAAAACAGATAACAGTTATATCAAAGGACAAACAACCGTCTTATCTTCACAGATCAATGGCTATGTGCAAAGCGTCAATGTAAAAGATTTTGACTGGGTGAAGAAAGGCCAGATATTAATGCAAATCGATAATAGTCCTTATGAGCAAAAAGTGCTGCAAGCAACTTCAGGTCTAGATCAAGCAAAAAATAATCAAGCCAATCAAAATCAAGCTATTGCGCAGCATAAAGCAGATATTGCAGCAACACGTGCTAAAGTTGAACAAGCACGTGCTGCCTATAGTCTTGCCCTTGCACAGCAACAACGTTATCAACAACTCGGCAATACGGGTGCTGTTTCTAAAGCAGAACAGGATCAGGCTGCTGCTGATGTTGCCAATAACGCAGCTTTACTCAAACAAGCTGAAGCAAATGTGATGGTCGCTGAGCAACAGTTAAAAACAGCCCAAGTCGCTGAGGTCGGTCTCACTGCACAGGTGCATAGTGCTCAAGCGCAACTCGATCAAGCCAATATCACCAAAAACTATAGTGTAATTACCGCTCCGATGGATGGCCAACTGGGAGAGGTCAGCCCACGTCTAGGACAATATGTTGCGGCGGGCAGCCAATTGCTATTTTTAATCCCCAAACAAACTTGGGTTATTGCTAACTTTAAAGAAACCCAAATTGCAGATATTCGTATCGGGCAAAAAGCATGGTTTAGCGTCGATGCCTTAAATCATCAAAAGTTTTATGGCCGTGTCGAACAAATTGCTCCAGCTGCAGGTGCGGAATTTAGTGTTTTAAAGCCCGATAATACAACAGGTAACTTCACTAAAGTGGTTCAACGAATCGCAGTCCGTATTGCTATTGATCCAAATCAGTCTGGTCTTGAAAATTTGCGCCCGGGCATGTCTGTTGTCAGTGCAGTCGATACGAACTCTAAGCCTTTACCATAGCATCAGATACAGCACTTAGCTCAATAACGATGAGATTGATTGTCAGTCTATTCCAATGCCTTTAAGCTATGTGCTGCCTATTTTTCTCAAGATGGTCTCTATAACCATGCAACAACGTTTTGATGATATTGCTCAACATGTCATTTATCAAAAAATTAAAACTGAGCATCCTGTACAGCTTGAAATCAAACGTCTCGACCTAATTCACCCACATATTTCTGGAAATAAGTTTTATAAACTTAAATATAACTTAATTGAGGCACAGCGTTTAGGCTTTAAACGGGTGCTTAGCTTCGGTGGTGCCTACTCGAACCATATTGCCGCCACTGCTTATGCTGCACAATTATTTGGTTTTCAGAGTATTGGCGTTATTCGTGGTGAAGAACTCTCTCAGCGTGCTCTTAATCCAACACTACTCACGGCGCAGCAACATGGGATGCACCTCCACTTTGTTTCACGTGAAAACTATAAGAAAAAACAAGATATTAAGTTTCTTAACCAACTGAGAATATTGTACCCAGACTGTTACATCATCCCTGAAGGAGGCAGTAATGCACTTGCCTTACAGGGAACTTCAGAGATTTTATCTGTCCACGATCAAAACCAGTACGACGTGATCTGCTGTGCAGTCGGCACAGGTGGTACGATTGCAGGACTCATTGAAGCAAGTCATACAGCGCAATCAGTTTTGGGATTTTCAGCACTTAAAGGAAATTTCTTAACTGAAACTGTGCAAGACTATACACAAAAAACAAATTGGCGCATTACTGATGACTATTGTTTTGGTGGTTATGCCAAAGTCTCTACTGAACTACTAAATTTTATTCAAGATTTTGAATATAAAAACCAAATCCCCTTGGAAGCCATCTATACAGGCAAAATGCTCTATGGCATTTTTGACTTGCTTAAACACGACTATTTTCCTAAAAACAGCCGCATCCTCGTGATCCATAGTGGTGGCTTACAGGGCCGCAACCATTAAAGTCTAAAAGATCTGATTCGTGCAGAGTGGCAGGGATGCCACTGTTGACCACAACTACAAGGATGTAGTCTGTGAGCAACAAGCGGTTTTGCTTACTTTTTCCAAGAAAAAAGTAAGGTCTCGCCTATTCGTAATCACTTCGATTTAGGAAACCATGGGTGGCTGTGCATGCCTATGCTTTATGTTTTATGTTTTATGTTTTATGTTTTATGTTTTATGTTTTATGTTTTATCTGTAGTGCTTTTAGGATAGTCGTGCACGGCTTTCTTCCTAATTCTTTTAGATGAAAATGAAAAACACACACTATATTTGATTCGTGCAAAGTGGCATGGATGCCACTGTTGACCACGACTACAAGGATGTAGTCTGTGGGAAACAAGCGGTTTTGCTTACTTTTTCCAAGAAAAAAGTAAGGTCTCGCCTATTCGTAATCACTTCGATTTAGGAAACCATGGGCGGCTGTGCATGCCTATGTTTTATCTGTAGTACTTTTTAAGATAGTCGTGCGCGGCTTTCTTCCCAATTCTTTTAGATAAAAGTTGTTTTAATACGACAGTGCACGGCTTTCTTCCCAATTCTTTTCGATAAAAGTTGTTTTGATATGACAGTGCGCGGCTTTCTTCCCAATTCTTTTCGATAAAAGTTGTTTTGATATGGCAGTGCGCGGCTTTCTTCCCAATTCTTTTAGATAAAAGTTATAATGCGCGGCTTTCCCTCCAGCAGAATGAGTTTTACATGGCGCAATCACATTATGATGTCATCGTTTTAGGCGCAGGTGCATCAGGTCTAATGCTTGCAGCATTGGCTGCAGCGCGTGGTCGTCAGGTTCTCGTGCTGGAGAAAGCCAATAAAATTGGCAAGAAGATTTTAATGTCTGGCGGTGGTAAATGTAATTTTACCAATCTAGATGTTGAAGCTAATCACTATATTTCAAACAACCCCCATTTCGTCATTTCAGCACTTAGTCGCTATAGCAATTGGGATTTTATCGGAATGGTTTGTGAATATGGGATTGCCTATGAAGAACGTAAACATGGTCAATTGTTTACACTGCATGGTGCCAAAGAAATTTTACAGATGTTGTTGGATGAGTGTGAAAAAACAGGACGCGTTACGATTAAAACTCAAGCGGAAGTGACGTCTGTTAATGTTAATACTGAAAACATTTATCAAATTAGCACAGCCCAAGGTCAGTTTCAGACCTCATCCTTAGTTGTTGCCACAGGAGGCTTGTCGATTCCTACATTGGGTGGGTCTGGTTTTGGTTATCAACTTGCTGAACAATTTGGTCATCATGTCTACCCGACTCGAGCTGGCCTAGTGCCCTTCACTTTCTCAGATCAATTTAAACAAGTGACGACCCGATTGAGTGGTAATGCACTAGATGTTGTTCTCGAAAATGATCAGGCAGCCTTTCAGGAAGCACTCTTATTTACCCACCGTGGCTTAAGTGGCCCAAGCGCTTTACAACTTTCAAATTACTGGCAAATTGGGCAAAGTTTTAAAATTAACTTTTTACCCCAACATGAACTTATAGATTGGTTGAAAGCAAAAAAATCAAGTCAACCCAAAGTATTGATCCGTACACTACTCGCTGAGCTTATGCCTAAAAGTATAGTGCTAGAGTTACAACAATTAATCTGGTCTCAATATGCAGATATAGCCATCGGGCAATTAAGTGATGAAACGCTCATACAAATTGCAACGCAATTGCATAATTTCGAGGTTAAACCTTCTGGTACTGAAGGATATCGTACTGCTGAAGTGACTTTAGGTGGTGTAGATACCACTCAAGTCTCATCTAAAACCATGGAAAGTAAACTTCAAACAGGTTTATATTTTGTGGGTGAGGTACTCGATGTTACAGGTCACTTAGGTGGATATAACTTCCAATGGGCATGGTCATCCGCCTATGCAGCAGCCCAATATGTCTAAGAGCGATGGCTAAGATACTGTTTAGAGTGAAAGAGTGTGCTTAGAAAATATGTAGAGAAAATATTTTTCCTATATTTTTTGCATGACATATGGTAATTATACGTTGCTTAAATAATCTTATCCCAACATAAGACCAATCTTATGTTCTTAAGACAGTTTTAAGCAAGAAATGTACAATACTTCCAATAAATATAACGCTATCTACTGGGTCAGAAAACAATGAAGTTCATCGTGTATTTATCTCTAGGCATCTCTCTCGTTTTACCTCAACTTGCTTCTGCTGAACAGTATAGCTGCGCAGAAAAACGTATTGCTGTAGAAACCAAAATCAAAAACGCTCAGCAATACAACAACTACTATCAAATTAGAGGCCTTAAACAAGCCTTAACAGAGATCGAAAATAATTGTAATGATGCCGATTTTAGTAAAAAGGTCGACAAAGAAATCCAAAAATTGGAGAAAAAAATCCAAAATCAAAATGGTAAAATTGATGAGATTAAAAGTGATTTAAAACAAGCGCAAGAAGAAGGCGAACTGTCTAAGCAAAGTAAATATCAGAGAAAGTTACTTGAGCAACAAAGTGAACTGAATAAACTGAATATTGAACTTGAGCAACTCAAGAAAAGATCTTAATACAATTAATCCCTATGCCAAGTTATGGCATAGGGTAGATTGATTTAAACGCATTTTAAACTGTGTACTTCTTTGAGTAGGTCGAATAATTTCATCATTTTTTCTTCACCAAGTTTCTCCTCAATTACCGCATAGCGTTGTTCCATTCGCTCAACAACATTTGAAAATATCTGCTCACCAGTCTGACTTAAAGAAATAAAACAAAAACGCTGATCTTTATCTGAGCGACGGCGAAGAATCAGACCAATATCTAATAATCGATTAATAATACCTGTTAAGCTTGGCTTCAAGATACATGCTCGTTCAGCCAAAGTTGTACTATCTAACTCTTTATACTGAGCTAGGGCTCGAAGAATACGCCACTGTTGTTCAGTTAAGCCAATCTCATTCAATTCGGGACGAAAATGTGACATTAATGCTTCACGTGCTTCAAGCAGAGCAAGGGTCAAAGAAGGTTGATTTGTGTTCATGATTCACTACGTATTAATTAAATATCTTATCAATCTCAGCCGCTACTATAAAAAAATTTGAACTAAATCACAATAATTATTTTTTATATGAAACATTTTGATCTATTCTAAAAATTATTTTATCGCTTAATGCTTAGGCTGTATCCCCTGCTATGACTACCTTTTAGAAAAATTAAATAAAAACTGGCCCAAGTGGGCCAGTTACAATTATGTTTAGCTAAACTAAAATATTACTCAAAAGGTCGCTGATCTGACACATCTGTATTTGATTCGATTTGAGCAATTGTCTTATTGGTTTTTTCAGTGGTTTGATCATCGCCTTGTTTTTTTGCACAGTCGATTAAATCATCCAGTAAACGTTCAGCAGGCTGGCGTCCACCTAAACCAAATGCCAATGCAAAAGCGACAGCAACCGCACCCAAGGTTAAACCAAATGCTAGATTTACAATCGAGTCGGCAATGCCCATGGCTTTTAATCCCATAGCCAGTACTAAGCCCATAATTAAAATACGCACTAGATTTGCTAACCAACGCGAACTCGAATATTCACCCCGTTGTACAATACTGGCCACGATATTTGCCAGCCAGAACCCAATCACAAAGATCACTGCGCCCAATAGAATATTGGCACCAAAATGAATGAACATTGCGATTAAATCACTGACCTGACTTAGACCTAATCGTGAAGCTGCTTCAGATACTGCAAACAACATCGTAAAGAACACAATTAAATGACCTAATACAGCAGAGACTTTGGTCTCGCCCAAGTAGCGCTGTAACTCTAATTTAGTCGGGATTTGATCTACATCTGTTCCTGCAACCAATTCGGTAATCAGTCTAGCCACAAATCGTGAAACGACATAAGCAACAATCAAGATGAGCGCTGCAGCAATTACTTGTGGAATCACTAACATGATTTCAGACAACATTACTGTCGCAGGATCTGAAATAGAGCGAATACCAAGCGCATCAAATGCAATGATTAGCGTTGTAATCATCACGATTGCAAATACGAATGTACCTAGGAACTGGCCTAAATTGGATTGTTTAAATAGCCCAACTTTTTCAGCACATTGTTGTAAATTAAAACTATTACTTAAGCCCTCAACTATACCGCGAACAATTTTAGCGAGAATATAACCGACAAAGACGATGACAATAGCGATGAAAATGTTGGGAACGAATGCAATGGCTTCATTCAACATATTCTGTACAGGTGCCAATAAACCAGTTAAGCCTAAGATCGCCAATATAATAGGTAAGAACAGAAGTAAAATTAACCAATAAACAATCTCAGCAATATTTTTACTAAAATTATTTACGCCAGCTTCAGTATTGAGCTTTTCATCAAGTCTGGTTTTATCCAAAACACGAGTTAACCCCAAACGAACCAAACGAGCCAATAACCAAGCAATAAACCCGACTACTGCTGCTGCTATAAGATTAGGTATAAATATGAGGAACTGCCCAATCATGACACTAAGTGGTCCACTTACTCCATTAATATTAAATATATTCAGTGCGGTAATCAGCACGATAATAAAAATGAACCAAAAAACAAACTTAGATATCAGCGTTTCATAATTGAGTGTGCCAGTAGTGTCTGCACTTCGGCCAGTAAAATTAGAAAGCTTATGATGCGTATTGAAACGATGTAGAATTTTTTTAACTGCTGATGAAATCAGTAACGCTAAAAT
>NZ_BBRX01000087.1 GCF_000829675.1 Acinetobacter rudis | reverse complement strand
CGATTTTGCATACATCCTTTCTGATTTGTAGAACAGTTTACTTAAAGGTTCAAGTATTTTGTTTGTTACTATAAGTTCATTTTAAACATATTTATTATGTTAAAGCGATAAAACTTGCTGGAGTACAGTGCTATGGGACATAAAAAAAACAATTCTGAGGCTGTTGCTGCCGAGGAGCAGCAAAATAGTCAAAGGGCAAAGAAAAGTAAAATTCAAGCGACATCATCGACGAAGACTTCTTTGGATTTTCGCAAGTACACCAAACAAATTTGGTTGGCTGGGCTAGGGGCTTTTTCTAGAGTTGAGGAAGAAGGCAATAAGTTATTTGAATCTTTGGTAAAAGTCGGAGAGGAGCTAGAGCATTCCACCGAACAAATTATTGAACAACACTTCTCTCATGCTGAACAGCGTAGTGAGAGTTTGGTGAGCCACCCTAAAAGTCGTGTTGATAAACTACTTGAGCATAGTTTACAGCATGCTTTAGCGCGCTTAGGCTTAGTCACTGTTCAAGATTTACATCGTATAGAAAGTTTGATTATTGAGCTGCATCAGAAAGTCGATTCCTTGGCAGAAGAGAATCAAGAATTAAAAAAGGAACTTAAAAAAAACCAACTTAGTTAACGTATAAACAGCTTTTTTACCATTTTATGTGATTTATTTTTGTGAAAAGGCTAGGTCTAGTCTTGCGTTTCACCCCAAAGCATTGCTATAAAGTCGTCATGGCATTTTAACGACAAGCCTTGAAACTTAAACAAACGATACAAGAGGATGTAATCTTCATGAATAAATCAGAATTAATTGACGCGATTGCAGAAAAAGGGGGATTGTCTAAGACTGATGCTGGTAAGGCATTGGATGCGACTATTGCTTCTATTGGTGACGCACTGAAAAAAGGTGATACTGTAACTCTCGTTGGTTTCGGTACATTCAGTGTTAAAGACCGTGCAGCACGTACAGGTCGTAACCCAAAAACTGGTGAAGAGCTTCAAATTAAAGCAAGCAAAGTACCAAGCTTTAAAGCGGGTAAAGGGTTAAAAGACTCAGTTGCTTAAGCATAATGATTTTTAGAAACGCGCCTATCGGCGCGTTTTTTCTTGAATGTTTCAAATATTATAACTTTGCGCATACATTCAGTTTTGAAATTCAGTTAGAATCAATATGTAATAAAATATTGGAATACCTATGGAATCGTTTCGTAATCTCATTAGGGGTTGGTTTGGGAAGCTCCTGCTCGTTTTATTCTTAGCACTTTTTGCCTTAGTTGGGATGGAAAGTTATTTTGGTGGGGGGCAGTCTGCTGATGCTGCTGCGACTGTAAATGGTCAGGTAATTTCCAAAAAAGATTTAGATAACCAGACAAAATATATAAAAGATCAATATCTCAAATATGTTAATGGTGATGAAACTTTATTAAATCTCCCATTTATTGAAAAATTTGCACTAGATAGTTTAGTTGCACGAACTGTATTACTAGATCAAGCTAAAACATTAGGTGTTGCCTTAAGTGATGCACAAATTACTCAAATGTTTGCACAGTTACCTGAGCTGCAAGAGGGTGGTAAATTTTCCGAAGAAAAGTTTAATCAATACCTCGCGCAAAAAGGTATGAGTGGTCCAGCATTTATTAATAGTGTACGTCAAGATCATGCAGTTAAAATGCTGCAGGGCACTGTGATGAATTATGCTTTAGTAAGTCAGCAGGACCTCGCTAATATTATTAATTTGCAAGGTGAGAAACGCGATTTATTTTTAGCGAGTGTGAAACTCGATAGTTATAAAGATGCTATTAAAATTACTGATGCGGAAATTAGTGCTTATTACAACAAGCATAAAGCTCAGTTTAAACAGCCTGTACGTGTCGATGTTGATTATGTTTTATTAACACCCGCTATGGTAAATCAACAAGCAGTGACAGTAAGTGAAGATGAGTTGAAACTTGCTTATGCACAGCTTGTAGAAAAAAACCACAAGAATGCACAGCTTGATGTAAAACAAATTTTAATTGGTACAGAATCACGTACTCCAGAACAGGCTCAAACTTTGGCAAATGATGTTTTTGCTAAAATTAAATCTGGTATGAGTTTTGCTGATGCTGCTCAACAATATTCTGATGACCCTATCTCTAAATCTAAAGGTGGCGAGATTAGCTATGCAGAAGGAAGTTTTGGCAGTGAATTTGACGCAGCCGTGAAAGCAAGTAAAGGCCAAGTGCTAAAACCAGTGAAAACCCAATTTGGTTATCATTTAATTTTAGCGAAACAAGCGACAGCAGCAGCGCCTGAATTTGCAGCAGTCAAAGATCAGTTGACCTCTGAATTACAGGCGACTAAACAAGCCAATGTATTCTCGGATGCTGTAGGCCGTATTAACGATGCTGTTGTGAATAATGACAGTCTTGATCAAGTGGTACAGCAGGTTAAAGGTGCTAAAGTTGAATCTGTTAAAGGTTTGATGTTATCAAGCGTACATCCTGTACTGTCTGATCCAAATGTTAAAATTAAACTGTTTAATGATGACGTGAAAAATGGTGATCAAAATGCATCATCAAACATTCAGCTCGCCAATGGTGACACTGTTTGGGTGAAAGTGCGTCATTACCAAGCTGCTGGTGAACAAAGCTTGGCGCAAGCTAAAGCTAAAGTTGAACAAAAGCTTATCAATCAAAAAGCACTTGAAGCTGCTCAAGCTAAGATTGCAACAGTATTGGCCGAATTTAAAACTCAGCCAGCTCAGCAAGTTGCAGCAAAAAGTGGTTTAGCTTTTGAACATGCTGGGACATTTACTCGTTCACAAGGTTTGCGCCCTGAGATCGAACGCGCTGCATTTAGTCTTGCTGCACCTGCGAATGGCCAATGGTCTGTGACGACTGCTGCGATGGGTAATGAAATGATCATTGTTGCGGTGGCAAAAGTAGAAAAGGCTGCTGCAGATTCATTAACTGCTGAACAGCAATTGCAATTGACAAAAATGTACCAGCGTCAACGTGGTGAACAGCTGTTAGGTGACTATACTGAGTACTTAAAATCAAAAGCAAAAATTAAGGAATAGTTAAGCGTCAAAGTTGATATTTAACTTAAAAGGCACTACGGTGCCTTTTTTAATGCTTAAATTAAATGATTAATATAACAGTTTTAGGATCGGCTCTACTGATCCAAGCGGTGTTGTTTACGATACAGGGTTGGACTGGTATCAAATTGTTTTTTAAAGCTTTGACTAAATGCAGTATCAGAGCGATAACCAACATCATGCGCAATTTGTTTAATCGGGCTTTGACTATGGCGAAGTAAATGACTCGCTAGGTTTAAGCGGTGCTGCTGTAGATAAGCCAAAGGACTTTGTCCGACACATTGGTGAAAGAGGCTGGCAAACTTAGAACGTGACATACAACAACATTCAGCTAGGCTTTCTACAGTCCATACACGTTCAGGGTGGTTGTGAATCGCGCTCAAAGCATTGGCGAGTTGAGGGTGACTCAGTACATTTAACCAGTTTTGTGTATCTTGTACCTGCTGCATATAGTCACGAATACACTCGATAAAAAGTATCCCAATCAAATGATCTATGATTTTGGCACGGCCTAAACGAATACTCTGTGTTTCCAAAGTCAAAAAAGATAATCCGATTTCAAGCCACTGAGGGGTGTGTGGACCAGCTTGATTATGTAGATGGATAAAGTTAGGTAGGGCATTAAGCAATGGCTGTGCCATGAGCGAGTCAATTTGGCAGCGAATAGCCATAATCAAGTTAGGACTCATCTGGCCAGAACCAATGCTGACACGTTGTTGTGAGTAAAGGTCAAAGTAGGAAGTAATATCCGTGACCTCAATAAACTGCTTATTTGGTGCTGGATAACAACGATGACTTTGGCCTGTCGTAAGTAAAAAAATATCACCTGTAGTGAGCTGAACTGCTGTTTGATCAAGCTCAATATGCATTTCACCTGACAAAACAATATATACAATCAAAGCTGATTGTTGTTGTAGTTGGAAAGCCCAATCATTGCGTGTACTTAGATAAACATACTCAGCTTTGCTGATTTGGATATCATCGAGCACCGTACTTAATGCATCCATAATGTCATGAAAATATTGATTTATATAATTAATTAAATTGTAAATGTTTAAAAGATAAAGCGCATCTGTTTTTATAGGACAAAAACCTAGCTAGATGAGCCAAAGACGCTGAGTGTGTATTTATGGACGATAACAACTTCTTTTTATGGCGAGGATAAGTATAAATATAAATAGTGGTTTTTAACAAAGAATAAGGAAGTTAAAGCATGAATGCTCAAGCAAAATTAACGACTTTAGATCAGTCGATGATGTCGCCATTACAATTGGATAAAAAGCGTTATTTATGGATGATTAGTCCTGCTTTACCTATGATTGGTATTATGGCATTGGCGGGTTATCAATTTGCACCGCGCCCATTTAAAAAAGCATTTGCACTGACTGGACCTATTTTACTGCATGTTGTAATTCCTGCTGTTGATACTCTTATTGGTCAGGACCAACACAATCCAACTGCAGAACAGGTGAAGTTATTAGAACAAGATCGCTATTATGCACGATTGGTCAAGTCATTTATTCCGCTTCAATATGTTGCCAATATTTATGCAGCGTATGTGACAAGTCGTCCAAATACTCCGTTAATTGATAAAGTCTTATTGGGTATGTCAATGGGGGCTATTAATGGTGTTGCTATTAATACTGCTCACGAGTTGAGCCATAAATCGTCACGTTTAGATCATTTGCTTTCACACTTGGCATTAGTTCCTACAGGATATAATCATTTCCGTATTGAGCATCCTTATGGTCATCATAAGCGTGCTGCAACGCCAGAAGATCCTGCATCTTCACAGATGGGTGAAAGCTTTTATGCATTTTGGCCGAGAACAGTAATTGGTTCATTTCGTTCATCAATAGAAATTGAAACACGACGTTTAAAGCGTAAAGGCTTAGGTTTCTGGTCCAAAGAAAATGAGTTGCTACAGGGATGGGCAATGACTGCAGGTTTTCATACCAGCTTACTCGCTGTGTTTGGACGTGGATCGCTGCCGTATTTATTAACCCAATCTTTTTATGGAATCAGCTTATTTGAGTTGATTAATTATATTGAACATTATGGTTTATTGAGACAGAAAAAAGCTGATGGTCAATATGAGCGTATGATGCCTGAACATAGTTGGAATAATAATAATATTGTGACCAATCTATTTTTATACCAATTACAGCGTCATTCGGATCATCATGCTTATCCAACACGTCCATTTCAGGCACTGAGACATTTTGATGAAGCGCCTGAATTACCAGGGGGTTATGCCAGCATGCTATTACCTGCATTAATACCATCGCTGTGGTACAAAATCATGGATCCACTTGTGCATAAACACTATAAGGGAGACTTAACTAAAGCCAATATTTATCCTAAAGCACGCAATAAGATATTAAAAAAGTTTGGTTTATTTAAACAAGAACAAACAACAGATCAGCTTTAGAAAGTTTGCTGTGGCGATGTGTTTAGGTAGTGACTCTAAATCACCCCTAGATGAAGAGTGGTACTTCAGCATACGCAAATAGGATAAATAGCAGCCCTATAGGTTTACTTATAGGGCTGTTTTTTTAGAGAACATAGGTTTTATTTAAAGTATTTTGCTTCTTCAGACTTTGGATAAGCACTGAGCAGTTTGTTTTTATAAACTTTTGCTGTGGCTTGGTTTTTCTCTACATCGTTTGCAATACTATAAAGTTGATATAGCGCACGTGATGCTTTGGCTGAATTAGGGAATTTAGATGCTACAACTTCATAATTTTTCTTTGCTTCTTTATAGTTAGGTGGCTCGATTGCAAGATTGAACTCTGCTAACCAAAAATATGCATTACCTGTATAAACACTGTCGGGATAACTTTTAATAAAATTTTGCATTGGAGCAATGGCTTTTTTTGCACCACCTTGTTTATAAGCATCTAAAGCAACAGTATAGGCAGCTTTTTCAAGTTCCTGTTGATTCGCTGGAACGGGTGCAGGAGCGGGTACTATGGTATTGGTTGCTGTATTATTTGTGTTTGCTGTGGGAGCAGGGTTAGGAGTTGCATCAGGTTGGTTGTCTTGTTCATCTGGTTGATCAGATGACTGCAATAAAGTTAAGCGCTGATCAAGGTCAGCATAACGGCTATTGAGTTCCTTGGTAAGTTGATCGATTTGATGATCTTGCTCTTCAATTTTTCCACGTAGTTCACGAATTTGATTTTCTAGGTTTTGTGCCTTTTGCAATAAATCCCAGCTTGGATTACCAGAGATTGGTGAACTGTTTTCCATACTGCTATTAGGGTTTTGAATGCTGCTCTGCGCTGATGATGGGTTTGTTTGACTTAAGCCGCGAGATTCGATGGGAATCGCATAGAGTCCTGCTGAGCTGAAAAGGGAAAGTGCGAGTAGCGCATGCTGTTTAAGCGTCATAGAAAAACCCGAGTAGTTGAACTGATAAGCAATCTATCATTTATGTATTTTTATACAACCCTTCGATTTTCCACCATATTTAGACAATAGGGGCAACATGGCAAGATAAAATCAGTATGATAGGATCAGTGAACATTTAAAACGGCTGATGCTTGAATTGCAAGTTCGATTTACAAAGTTAAGCATATTTTAAAGGAATTAAATCACTATATATTTTAATTGAGTGGTTTGCTGCGCTGCTTAAATATACAAAATTGGTCAATTTGCTGTGCAAATGAGCAAACAGAACGATAAGATGAGTTTTTTTACAGTTGTGACTTGCAACTCGATAAAAAATCAATATACTTTGTTCCTGTAATGGTAACCCTGCTGGTGGTTTCGCAATTATACTCTGTAAACCCCGCCAGGACCGGAAGGTAGCAACGGTAGCAGATCTATGATGTGCCGGAATTTTGCTAGTAGGGTTGCCACCATAATTATAATGATTCATTTTATTTTTATTGAACTACAAATTTAATCTTCTTAATCTTCCTCATATTCTTTTCTTGAAATTGCTTTCATCACGACATCCATTTGAAAACCACGATACAGTAAAAAGCGTGCCTGCTTTGCTTTTAGCTTCGGATCTGTTGCAACCTCAGTACCATACTTTCGAATTTTGAGTTGATATGCTTGGGCAAACCAGTCTATTTCTTTCAATTGTTCTTTTACATGTGCTTGATCTAATGCCTTGCTTTTTAATACTTGCTTAATACGTTGTGGCCCTTTACCGCGTTGCATTTGGCTGCGTACGGTCATTTCAGCAACTCGTTCATCACTCTGATAGTTTGCTGCTGCAAATTCATCGACTAAAGCCAGTACCTCATCATAACTTTGTGCATAAGTTGATAACTTTTCAATGAGTTCTTTTTTAGAGTACTCACGGCGAGTAAGCACAGCAAATGCATATGAGCGTAGTCGTGTGCCAGTTAGACCTGTGGTCTTTGGCGTTGTTTGATCAGATTGTACTACTGAAGGATCTTCACTTTGATCTAGGTCATTTGAGGAGATGTTGGCTGGTGGTGCTGACATTTCAGAGTTGTCATATTCAGCCTTTATGCTTTGATAATCAAGTTGTTTGGGAAAAGGTGATGTGGGCATTTGAGCTCCTTCATTGAGGTTAATAAAAAACACCCCTAAGGGCGTTTTTTATTACGATAGAGAGGATTATTCAGCAAGAAGGTCAGCAGGTTCTTCTTCTTGTTCCTCAGCTGCAGCAATTTGAGTTGTCAGAAGCTTTTCACGAATTAAACGATCAAGTTCTTGAGCAATTTGTGGGTTTTCTTCTAAATGACGGATAACATTGTTTTTACCTTGGCCAATTTTATTGCCTTGGTAAGAGTACCACGCACCGGCTTTTTGAACGAGCTCTTGTTGTACAGCTAAGTCAACAAGTTCACCCAGTTTGTTGGTACCTTTGCCATATAAAATTTGGAAAAGTGCTTCTCTAAAAGGAGGAGCCATTTTGTTTTTGACGACTTTAACTTTGGTTTCAGAACCAATGATTTCATCGCCTTCTTTCACTTGACCAATACGACGAATGTCTAGGCGTACAGAAGCATAGAATTTAAGTGCGTTACCACCGGTTGTGGTCTCTGGGCTACCAAACATAACACCAATCTTCATACGGATCTGGTTAATGAAGATCACCATACAGTTGGAGCGTTTGGCATTACCTGTGATTTTACGCAGGGCTTGGCTCATCAAACGTGCTTGTAAGCCCATATGTGAGTCACCCATTTCGCCTTCAATTTCTGCACGTGGGGTCAGTGCTGCAACAGAGTCGACAACAATTAAATCAATAGCGCCAGAGCGAACTAACATGTCTGCAATTTCTAGGGCTTGTTCACCGTTATCTGGCTGAGAAACCAAGAGGTTATCAATGTCCACACCTAACTTACGTGCATATTGTGGATCAAGAGCGTGTTCTGCATCAATAAATGCACAGGTTCCGCCAGCTTTTTGACACTCAGCAATCGCTTGCAAAGTCATAGTCGTTTTACCTGAAGATTCAGGACCGTAGATCTCGACGATACGACCTTTAGGTAAACCACCTATACCTAGAGCAATATCTAGTGTTAAAGAACCGGTGGACACGGCTTCAACGGCTTGTACTGTATTTTCACCTAAGCGCATGACGGTGTTTTTACCAAACTGTTTTTCAATTTGACTTAGCGCTGCTGTGAGTGCTTTGCTCTTGTTCTCATCCATCTTTCTAACCTCAATACAATATTTAATTCACTAACTATTTAAGTGGATGTCTTTGATTTGGGATCATGTCCACGGCAATAATAGTGACAGAAAAGCAGGGTATGTTCTATCTGTTTTTAAGGCATTACGTCACAGTATGTCGCATGGCTTAATCATCATGATAAGACCAGGTGCGTTGCGTCTGTTGATCATTGTCATGCTTAAATTTTTGCAGGTCTCGGCGATCTTTTTTGCTAGGTCGATGTTCGGGACGCGCTAAATTATGCAATTTTCTTTGGGTAGAATGCAATTCTCGGCGTGTGATACTGTCTGAAGTTTCATCATAAAGCTGTTGTGCTACAGGTGCAGGACCTCGCTGTGCGGAGAGTCCTTTGATTAAAACAGTTTTCTTATCAAAACCTTGTTGAATGGTGAGTTGCATACCAACACGTATTTCTTTGGAAACTTTAACGCGCTCACCTTGATGATGCACCTTTCCACCTTCAATGGCTTCTTTTGCGGCAGAGCGTGTTTTAAAAAAACGAGCGGCCCAAAGCCATTTGTCTACACGCATTGCTTCTAAAGGAAGAGATTCAGGCTGTTTGCTCATGTTTGACCTTTGTATTGATCTTACCTAAGTAATCTAAGAGTTCAGTTAAATCCTGAATTGCTGGATAGTCAAGCTCTGTCGCTGTACGTGCTGCTCGGCCGCTTGAGGGTTGGACAATACTGAGTAAATGCTGGATACCAAACTGCTGTGCGGCATCTAAGACTGGGGCAGTATCATCAATAAAAACTACTTGTTCAGGTGAAAATGGATGTAATGCTTGTAGTTTTTGCCAAAACAACTGATGTTCTTTGCTATAACCGAACTGTTCACTGCTTAAAATGACTTCAAAATAAGGACTCAACTCAATCTGATCCAGTTTTAATTTAAGGCCTGCTTGATCTGCATTGGTTAATAACCAGCAGCGATAACCCTGCTTATGAAGCTGTTCTAGAAGCTCGAAGCAACCAGGACGTGGGGCAATATATTGTTTAAAGTCGTATTGTAGTTGTAAGACATCCACCCCGACAGTTGCTGTCCAATAATCTGAAGAATACCAAGAAATAGTATGCTTATGTTGTTGATAAAATTGATTTAAACTTGTCTGGCTTTGTTCTAGACTACATTGATGGTTTTCAGCATGACGTATGGCAAGTTGTTGGTTCCAAATTAGGTCATCAAAAGCTAAGTCAAGTAGGGTGCCATCCATATCGAACATAATAATGGTATCTTTCATTTAAATTTACTCAATGTTTCTCAATGTCCAAAAAGTTAAAGTAAGTATCTGTTAATTAGAGAAAATATTATTTCTTAAAGCATAACAACATCGTTTAATATCTTTCAATGTTTAACAAGGTTTTTCATGTTTTAAGAGAAAGTGTGTACATAATTGTGTACATATTTTCTTTAGGATATCCTTGTCATAATTATAGCTCATTGGGATAGGTAAATGGCTTTAAGTGATTCCTGGTTGAAATCAAACAATGGAAAACAACGTGAAAACGTCGAAGAATTTGCCGATAGAGAATCGTTGTCAGCTCGCATTTCACCAAGGGGAAAAATTGTTTTTCAATTGAGATATAGATTTAATGGGAAAGCAAAAAGACTCGATATTGGCACTTATCCATTAGTTAGCCTAAAAGATGCTAGAAGCATGGCACAAAAATTTAGAGCTGAACTTGACCAAGGAAGAGACCCACAGCAAATAAAATTACGCCGTGATGATGATTACAATAAGCAGCCAACTGTTAAGGATATTTGTACTGAGTGGTTTGATAAGATTGCGATCAATAAGGTGTCTTGTAAAGATGATGCAAGGGCCTTTGAAATACATGTTTACCCTAAAGTTGGTAAACGCATATGTGATGAAGTTTCACTTCAAGAATGGTCAAATTTACTATTTAAAATTGCTGAAGATGCGAAAACGGTTTCAGTCAAAGTCCTAGGTAATCTTAAGATGATTATGCGCTGAGGGTGTATTCACGGGAGATTGAATAATCAACCAATACAACACATCAAGGCCGCAGACTTAAATGTTAAAAAAATTGTTCGTTCAAGATTCTTAACAGAGCAAGAATTATTTTATGTGGTTCATGCTTCGTTGAGATCTACAAACATGTCACCTAAAAATAAGGCAATCATATTGATGTTATTATTTTATGGATGCCGTGTAGGTGAGTTGAGACTGGCAAAGAAAAGTGACTTTGATTTTCAGAAAAATATTTGGCATATCCCAATTGAGAATCATAAGATGGGAACTAGATCTCGTAAGTCTATTGTCCGTCCAATAATTCCTGAAATTAAACCTTTTCTTAAAACTATTTTTTCTTTATCCCCTAATAGCTGTGAATATGCATTTCCAAGCCTGAAAGGCCAGACATACACAATGCTTGCTAAAGGTTTTCAAACAACTATCCCAATGCATGTAGATATTAATATTGAGAAAAGATTTGGAGTGAGTATTCCTAAGTGGTCAACCCATGATTTACGAAGAACAATGCGAACACATATTTCTGAACTAGCACCACCACATATCTGCGAAATCATGTTGGGGCATGGATTGCCTCAAATTTGGGGTACATATGATTTGAATGAGTATCTGGAGCCTCAGGCGCTAGCTTACAGCAAATGGTTTGCGAAGCTATGCGCCATTATTGACAATTATGAAAGATTTGATATCAAAGGCTGTATATCCAGCGATTCAAGAAATCCGTTTCTTTCCTCCCAAGAAGCAACCGCTTTAATTCCATAGCGAGAGGACTCGTCGTGGTAAAGAATATCCAACTATGCCCAATGCAATTCGCCAAATCATGGAAAATGGTGGATTTATGCCATTTGCTACTGAAGCAGAGTTACTTGCCTATGTGCCTAATATTAGTCCAAGTGCAGCTAAAGCAATGGATACTAAAAAGGTTTGGCTTTGGAAAGATAATGGCTGGTACGACACTGGTTTAAGTGAGTTGGATCAGGCTATAAGTCGAGTACAACAACAGGTTCCTAAATTAGAATCTTCATCTGAAAACATTTTTACAGTTACTGACGCAAATGGTCTTGAGACATGGATTGGTGCAGATCAGGATGGTGAACTTACAACTAAAGCGCTATCTTCAATACAGAAAGCGCAAAGCTTCTCATCTCAAAAGTATGGTGGCCTGATGTTCACAGATGAAAATGGTGTTTTATACGATTTGGCTTTAAATCCTGATGGAACATTTTCTAATCATACCAAGGAGTCATTAAGTACAAATGATTCAATGTCAGAAAATGATTTTTATTTTGATTCAGATAATCAACTTAAAAAGATCAAGAGTGTTAAACACAAGTCGATTATTCTTGGTTCTTCAACACTTTGGCTGATGCAAGCTAATATGTCATCAATGTTAAATTCAGATTTTAAGTTTTCTGATATTTATCAGGGTGGTGTAAGTGGTGAATCTATTGAACAAATCGCAAATAGGTTCGGTGCTATTCCAGTCAAAATAAAATTTGATGGCGATAAAATAATCCCTGGTCAAAACTTTATTTCAGTTGATTTTGATGGTCTTACAACTTTGGTGAGTGCTAAATCTACAAGACCTGTAATTGGTCATATTGCTGTAGGTGGCCGTATGGTGTCAGGTACATTCTCCTATAACACTACTGAAAATAAATTCATGTTTACAAGCCAAAGTGCAGATGAGATTTATGCAGCAAATCAGTATGAATTTATTTCTAATTTCACATCATATTCTGACTCGGATTTATTAATTTTAAATGCTGGTAAAAATAATGTTGGTCAAAATAATGAGCATGGTACAGCTGCATATATCAATGATTCAACATTACGTATTTTTAAGCATATGCAACCATTGGCCAAACATATCATTGTTGCATCGCACTTCTCAAATACAACTTCAAATGATGCTGTTCTTAAAATCGTAAACGATGTGAATGCTCAATATGAAAAACAGTATGGTGCACTCTATTTTGATATGAATGCTTATCTCATGAGTCCAGAAGTATGGAGTGACACAGGTATTACTCCAAATGAAATAGATCTTCAAAAGCAAAAAGAAGGGCGCTTACCTTTATCTTTAGCGCGAGATACAGGATCACATTTAAATGATGTAACTAATGCAGCAGTTATTCAAAAACTTAAACAATTTATTTTAGAAAAAGGATGGTACTAATGGGCTTAGTTATTTCAACTCAAGGTGTGATTCAGTCAAGCCAATCTCGTAATGTAGTTTCTCAAATTAAGGCAGATGTACTTGCTTTGCTTGATGCACGTTACTATGCAAAAGAATACAATGCTGGGGATCGAGTGGGACCCTTAAATGTGCATGGTAATAGCTTACCAGTCTATAAACATTTGCGTGCATCAGCGAACGTAAATAACCCAAATTTACCACTCATGTCAGCAGATCAATCTTTACGCTTTAGTGGCGATTCAAGCTTACGAACAGACACTTTTACATTGTTAAAAAAAGAATTTACTTGTGCGTTTGTACTGAAGTTAGATGATGACAGTGCTGGTGGAATGTTATTTAGATTAGGCAATCCTTCCGATGCATCAAGTTCTAAGAATATTCTATATAGTGCGAACAATAAAACATTATCATTTCGTCAAAACATTAGTAATATCATCACTATTAGTGACTTCGATCCTAATAAAACTAATGGATATTTCTTGGTAATTGTTAGTGCCTCTGCGAATCAAACAATGATGGTTGTAGGTGATGGTGGCATATTATCTGGTGTTCCTGTGGCATTAGAAGCTAATTACTTACAACTAATGTCAGGTGATCATGCTTCTGATAAAGTCACTGGAAACCTTAAATATTTCAGCTGGTACGATGGTGCTGCAACTAAAGAAGAAATCTTAAAGCTTCAACAGATATTAAAACAGAACTTCAACCTTTGAGTAGTTAGTTTAAGAATGACCCGCGAAAGCGGTTTTTTTATGTCTAAAATTTGGGGAAACGTATGAGTGATAACACTCAATATCTAGAAGCAAGTGCAACACTTGTATCAAAAGCAGCACCAGCGATGTATGCAGGAGGTGGAGCCTCAGCAGTTGCATTGCTGATGTCAATTGACTGGCTTGCGGTCATTGGTGTTGTACTTGCTATTGCTGGTTTTATTGCAAACCAGCGTTACCAGCGCAAGA
>NZ_BBRX01000088.1 GCF_000829675.1 Acinetobacter rudis | reverse complement strand
AGATGTCAAGTAACATAAATACCTCATAATACATTTTATTTGATATACACTTTGAACGAAAAATCAAAATAGTTGAGAGTATTAATGCATAATATCGTAATTGTTGGTGGTGGTGCAGGTGGCTTAGAATTAGTAACAAAACTCAGTAAGCTTGTTGGGCAAAAAGACAATATTAATATTACATTAGTTGATGCCAGACTTACTCATGTTTGGAAACCATTGCTCCATGAAGTGGTCAGTGGCAGCCTTAACTTAATTGAAAATGAAGTGAACTATTTAATTCATTCTCATCAGAACAATTACAACTATATTTATGGCTCATTAATTAATATAGATAAGAATGATCAATCAATTGATATAGAGATTCATAGTTTAAGTCATCCAGAACAGAAGTGTGTTCGTAATGTTAAATACGATACTTTGGTCTTGGCGCTAGGGTCGATCTCGAATGATTTTAATGTGCCTGGTGTTATTGATCATTGCTATTTTTTAGATAGTCCTGAGCAAGCAAAGACTATTCACGATAAAATTTTTATGTCTTACTTAGATATAAAACAAGAAGTTATTCCTGTAGATCCAGAATATCATGTGGCAATCATTGGTGGAGGTGCTACTGGGGTTGAATTAGTTTCAGAATTGATTGAACTCAAGAATCAAATGGCCAAGACGCTATTTAAAGAATTAAATCAGATTAAAATGACATTTACTGTCATTGATGCTTCTGATCGTCTTTTAATGGCCTTATCTCCTAATATTTCAAAAGAAATAGAAAAAAGTCTAAAAACTATGGGAGTAAATGTTTTAAAAAATGCGCAAGTTGTTTCGATTGATGCAGATAAGATTTATTTTGCTGATGGGTCTGAACTGGCAGCTAACTTAAAGATTTGGGCTGCTGGTATTAAAGCACCTCAAGTTTTAGAAAGCTTAAAAGATTTTGAAAAAGATAAGATTCATCGCTTAAAAGTGTATGCAACACTGCAAACTTATTCAGATCCTAACATATTCGCGTTTGGTGACTGTGCAAATTGTCAGTTGGATGCAACGCAACCACCTTTGGGCGCAAGGGCTCAAGTTGCATCTCAACAAGCTGATTTTCTTTGTACGAGCTTAATGAATCGAATTTCAAATAAATCTTTACCCATGTTTAAGTTTAATGAAAAAGGATCAATTGTATCTTTGGGACAAAAAAGTGCGGTGGGTGAGATTTTCAACGAATTGAGTATATATGGAAAGCTTGCACGAACAACTTATGATGCTCTATATCGGGTACATCAAGTGAATATTCATGGTGCCAAACACACGCTTCAGTTAACCAAAAGAGATAGCATAACCAAAAATCTATTAAAAAATTTAAAGCTTTACTAGGCGATGAAAACTTTTAATTGAAAGGTGCTCTATGTCAAAGGCAAAATTCATCGTTATCCCAGCAAAGATGAAGATGAATTTTGCAGATACTCGCTTTGTTGGTTTGAATGTATTGCTTGATTATTTCTAATGGTGCACCTCCACAAGATCCTGAAAAATAAGAGCATAACTGTATAAACTGGCTTGGAATAACCTGCGTTTAGTTCAATAAATGACTTCGCATCCTTTTGCTGAGTAGGATTTTAAGTTATACACCGATTTGTTTAATTGCACTGTGAGTGGAGACTGACTTAGCATGTGCTTATGGTTTGCTTCATCATTACACTGTTTTAATTGGCCATCAAAGTCTTAGAGCAAACGTCAACAACACACTCAATGAACTAATGGTTAAAGGGCATTGCTGCTTTGTTGTATCTCATGAATTGAGTTTGACATCATTCAATGCTGGTGTTGATGGTATTTACGAGATATACGCACAATAACGAAAATTAGCAAGGCGTATCAATTTAGCTTTGAAGCTATGCAGGTCAACAGGTTGTTTAAAATCATTTTGTCTCTTGAAGGTGGATGCAGTGAAGATCACCCTAAGTAGCAGAAAACAAGCGACACCTATCAAGGCGTCGCCAAGACGTGTACGCTTTTAGAATCTGCTACTTGGACAAAGTGAAAGTAGGGCATATCTCAAAATATATAAGACCAGAACATTTAATTTTTAAGTCAGGTAAATAGATTGTTTATAGCGCTGCTAAGCAATTAACGCTATAAGACTTTGCAAAAGCATTAAGTAGTGCTTGAATAGATGCTGTTGCAATATCAGTATCTATGGCTACGCCCCAATACGTTTTGCCTTTTGGGTCAACACATCGAATATAACTAATCGAGCGACTATTACTGTGTTTTCCTAAAGTATGCTCAGAATATTCAGCAATGGTGATTTGACATGGCCATTTTATATTCAGTGCTTTAACTGAAGCGGATAATAAGCCATTACCATGTCCAGCAAGATGCATCAGTTGACCCTGTACTTCAATGGAGATATTGACATCATAAGTATGACTCTGTTTATTTGATTGATAATTTATAAGTCTAAATTCACTTTCAGATGGGCTAACTCCATATTCTTCGCGAAATAATGCCCAAATTTCAGCATGAGATAATTCTCTTTTGTAGCTATCCGATATTTTTTGGACAATCTGGCTAAAATCTTTCTGTAATTCCCTAGGTAAGTCTATGCCATGATTTTGTTGCAATATCCAAGCAGCACCACTCTTACCTGACTGGCTATTTACACGAATGACAGCTTCATAACTACAACCTAAATCAGCTGGGTCTATCGGTAAGTATGGAACTTCCCAGTACGAGTGGACTTGAGTTTCTCTGGCTTGAAAACCTTTTTTAATCGCATCCTGATGACTGCCTGAAAAAGCTGTAAAAACCAATTCACCTACATAAGGGTGGCGCGGATGGATCGGCAACTCATTACATTCCTTAACGATCTCTGCAACTTGATTGATATCAGAGAAATCAAGTTCAGGAGAAATGCCTTGTGTGTACATATTTAAAGCGATATTGACTAGGTCAACATTTCCTGTACGCTCACCATTACCAAATAAACAGCCCTCAATACGATCAGCACCAGCAAGCAATGCCAATTCTGCGGTTGCAACGCCTGTGCCTCTATCATTATGAGGATGTACGCTGATGCAAACCTGTTCTCTTTTAGAAAAATTTTTGCAGAAATATTCAATCTGATCTGCAAAAATGTTTGGGGTACTGACTTCAACTGTTGTCGGTAAATTAATAATCATCGGATTATTAGGACTCGGATCCCAAACTTGAGCAACTGCCTCGCAGATTTCTAAAGCAAACTCAATTTCTGTAAAACAAAAGGTTTCAGGCGAATATTGATATGTCCATTTAGTCTGAGGATATTTTTGGCATAAAGATTTAATTTGTTTTGTTGACGCCACAGCAAGATCAATGATTTCTTGCTTTGACTTTTGAAAAACAACTCTACGAAATACTTCAGCTGTAGCATTATAAACATGAACAATCGCTTGTTTCACCCCAACTAATGATTCGAAAGTTCTATCAATCAAATCAGCTCTGGCCTGCGTCATGACCTGAATCGAAACATCATTCGGTATTTTATTTTGTTCAATAAGATATCGCACAAAGTTAAAATCTGTTTCTGATGCGGCGGGGAAAGCAACTTCTATTTGTTTAAAGCCACATGCAACGAGTAATTGAAAAAACTTAAATTTACGCTCGTGATCCATCGGATTAGCTAAAGCTTGATTACCATCTCGAAGGTCTGTAGAACACCAAATAGGAGCACAAGTGATTTTTTGACTTGGCCAAGTTCTTTCTGAAAACTCTAAAAATTCAAAGCTACGATATTTATTTTGAGGATGATTTAACATGATATTCTCTCGATGTCTTAATAACATCATCATGAATCATCATTTTTTGTCTTTCTTTAGATTAAAAGACAATCAGTGTTGAACAACGGACATTTTTAATTTGATTTTTTCTTTAAGTACTCTGTCGGTGTCAGTCCCATTTCTCGTTTAAACATATATGAAAATGCACTAGGACTTTCATAACCTAAATCTAATGCAATATTTAATATTGGTTTTTTCATTTCAAGATCAGTGAGTGCTTGTAATAGTTTTGCTTGCTTTAGCCATACGCTAAAATTCATATCCAGTTCTTTCAAAAAAAGTCGTGAGAGTGTTTTTGCGCTTAAATGATGCTGTCTGGCAATGTCATCTAAATGATTTGTTGCTGACAAGTTTTCTCTGATATTTTTACAAATATTTTTTAAACGCTCGGACTGTGCTTCTGGTAATTGAAATGGTACCTCTTCTAAAAATCGTATTTCATCTAGAATGAGCTCTAAAAGTCGTTCATTTCTTGTATGAGCTAAAATTTCTTCTTTGATGAGTACAGCTTGATTAATTAATTCTGAAAGATATCTTGGTATAGCGACAACACTACACTCTGTCATAAAATCGGCTCGTGCAAAGGGCTCCACAAATATTCCGCGAGCTTCAACTTCACCAAAAATCATGATGGCGTGTTTTTTATTTTCTGGAATCCAAATCCCTTTAGATGGCGGAATGACCCAAATTCCCTCAGCTGTTCGAACATGAATCACGCCCGAGAGCGTATGTAATAATTGGATTCGATCATGTTGGTGAGTATCTTCTATATATCCAGCAGTATAAGACTGTGCATAGGCATAGATCGGATAATTTAACTGACCATGAGAGTAATGCATTATATGTAGCTCTAAATAAGGTCAAAAGAGATTTTAACATGAGTATCAAAGTTTAAATCTGATAACTGAGATTTTTGCTAAAAAATAGGGTTGACCAATAAAGTGAATTGATAATGAGCAATTGACTTTGCTAAGCGTACATATAATGCAGTAGAGACCTTAGTTTTGCTTAACGGGTGTTCTTTGTATATATCGATCTAATACATAACGTACACTTGAAGCATCAGCCGGAGGATTCTCAACTTCATATTGTTTTAACTTGAGAATAACTGATTCATTATTATTATGTGTATAGCCCTCAATACCATCATAAAAGTTTTCCCATTCTAAATTTTTAGCAACATAAGCGCCGTTGTTGTCTATGGTGATTTTGCGCACTTGCAAACACTCATAAATGCCTTCACCAGAACATTCTTGAACTAAAGGCGAAATTTCTAAATAGACAGTTTTGAACTCAGTATTGATTTGCTCTGATTTATTCAGACTTTCATAGCTTTCATTACTTGTTGCACAAGCAGTTAATAATAATGGAAGAGTAATAAGGACGAGGTATTTTTTCATTTAATGGTCTCAAATTTTTTTGCATGATTATTTATAAGATTTTTAATTTACCATTCAAAAAATTACCTTTATGTAGCTTATTGTTCAAATTTTTTCTCAAAAAGTTAATTAACACTGCAGAGGAGAAAATATTTGATCAAAAGTTAAGTATAAAATGTCAAAAACCATAATAAATAAACTTTGGTTATTGTTGGGTTAGGCTTATATAGAAATGAGTGATAATTAGATATAACTCATAAAAAGATGGTAAAGGTCGACTATCTTTCTAAGCTCACAAAACAGCAGAAAACGATAGATTTAATGTTTCTGTCCCAGAGGGATTTTTGTCTTGATAAGCTGCTCCAATTTGTACAAATCCAGCATTTATCAGGGTTTTCTGTGATGGCACATTATCAAAAACTGTCCTAGCATATAAACGGGTAAGTCCTATTTTTTTTGCAAGTTGTTTGGCCAACATCAGGGCTTTAATCGAAACTTTATTTCCTCTGTGTTCCGGAGCAACCCAATATCCAATTTCAGCTTCATTGTCTACAATATTAAAGAAAACCAAACTCCCTATAAAATCCCCTGTAGATTGATTTGATATTGTTAAAACAGCAAGAGTACCGTTTACTAAGCCATCTTCGATCGCACTATGAATTAAATTTTGAACAATATCGGGAGTGTACTCATCTAATGGTAGGTGAGCAAAGCGTTTGACTAAAGGATCATGTGTACCATTTGCATACGGTATTGCATCCTTATTCTGCATGACTCTCAGAGATAAAAAACCATCTGAAATAGGTAAGGCTTGCCTAAAGTCTGCTATTAATTTACTCATAATTTTTAGTTCTCCGTATTCCTCATCTATTCAACGTCTTAAGCCAATGTTAACTGAATGATTTGATGCATTTAGAACAATGTTCTTTATGAAGAACAGTGTTCTTCTGTGGTATGCTGATCTCAAATTTAACTATTGTCAAGTTTGTTTGAAATGCCAAAGCGTAATACGTCAGATCACAACTCTAGTCAGATACCAACAATATGGTTGAAACCTATAAAATCTCCTCGAGAGCTTCCGTTGTTGACGAGGGAAAAGATCATTCATGCTGCAATTCATATTTTAGATGAAGCCGGTTTAAATGGTTTGACCATTCGAAAACTTGCACAACAATTAAATGTTGGTCCTACTTCTTTATATAACCATATTGAGACTCGGGATGATGTGCTAGAACTTGCACTTGATAGCATTATTGGAGAAGTTGCCTTTTCTAATAAGAATTTAGCCGTAGAACAAGCATTAACAGATTTTTTAATAGAGTGGAGAAGGGTACTTCTTAAACATATTTGGTCGATTAGTCTTTTAGGGTTTAAACCATTGATTGGTCCAAATGCTTTAGCGCATGCGGAACACCTTCGCAGTATACTTGTACGTACTGATCTTTCGATATCAAGTATTATTTATTTTGAATACACTTTATCTAATTTCTTGATCGGATCAGTGGTTTCGCAAGTATCTTGGCAAACAGGAAATGAACAAGAAATACGTAACCAAGTGGCTTCATTCATTACACTTAATGCAGAAACCTACCCGCTGCTTGCGGCTCACGCGGGGAATGTACACGATGATTGGGATCAAAGCTTTATTTATGGCTTACAGGGGATAATTCGTTGTTTAATAAAACAGTGAAGTTAATATGCTAAACCTCATCGCTTATATAGTGACTGTATTTTTAGCAGCGTTGGAGAAATTTAGACCCATTTAAAAGATCTACTAGGTCATGATTATTTAAATTGAAGTTCAAATAAATAGGTACTTCACAATGGGGCTATAATGATGGCTAATTAATACGCTACACTTGAAGCTAATTTGTATACGCATCATACTGATTCGCTGTATAGATAATAATGGGCAGGTTTAGCCATCAAGGTTTTTAATCTGTCGTAAAGTTAAATTAATACGTGCAGTATTAATACGTTTGCTTGGTGGCAGACGATGAAGCCAGTGGGTCTGCGTTGTATCTTTCATAATTAATAAACTGCCATGCGCTAAAACTAACTCGACTTTTTCTTTGGAGCATTTATGTTTAAAAGAGAACTTTCTTTCAGCTCCAAAACTTAATGATGCGATTACGCCGTTCTTCTTTAAATCTACCTCTGCATCACTATGCCATGCCATACCTTCATTGCCATCATGATAAAGATTGAGTAAACATGAGTTAAATGTTTCATTACTATACTGTTCAACAATATTTTTTAATTCGAGTAATGCCGAAGTCCACATTAAGGCATGTTTAGTCATTTTAGAATATGTATAGGAAAACGGATGATCTCCATACCAAGCCACCTTGCGTTTAGTCTTGATGTGCTTTCCATAAATAATCGCTTCATCATGTTTCCAGCTAATCGAACTTAATAATTCACTAAAGTAAGCATCAGCCTGCTCTGAAGGAATAATCTGCCCAAAATATAAAACCGTACCATCACAGGGCAATCGATTTTGATGGTGATTGTTAGATTCAAACAGAATCATTTTTCCAACTCATATAGGCTTTTTTCATGCAATGTCCACACGGACGATAACCAAGAATGATTGCTTCAGCTTCAGTGTCAAAAAACACTCGGTTATCACGTTTCATGCGTTTACCTGAGTAACAATTTAACATTCCATAAATTTTTAGCTGCCGATTTCCTCCAAACAAAATTTTTCTTTGCCGAATGAGTAATTTAAGCTCCTGATCTGTAATCATTTCATGATGTATCATGCTTAACTTACTGCATCATGAAAAATAATGCCTAATGTATAGCGCTCACCCTGATGAAGCGGGCTTACGCCGTGTTTCATCGTCATCCGAAAGTAAGATCGCGTTCCTTTTTCAGGTTTGAACTGTGTTGCGAAAATAAGTACATCACCCTTTTGTGGCTGTAACACGATGGCTTTAGATTGTGCGCGAGGAATTTGTTGAGTCATAACAAACTCTCCGCCGTGATAATCGGTATTTATCTGACTTAAAAAAATCACAAGTTGAATTGGAAAATAAATCTCACCGTATAGATCTTGATGTAAAGTATTAAAGCCACCTTTTGGGTACTGAAGTATTAATGGTGTTGCTTTCATCTGCCCATGTTGTTGGCATTGCTCTAAAAACTCTTGATGGGTTTCTGGAAAAATAGTATCCAAATCAAGCAGCTTAAACCATGTATTTGCAATAGGCATAAGATAACAATAGATTTGTGTACGTAAGTGCTGAATTAAGTGAGGCAATGGATAAGAAAAATATTTATACTCACCTATTCCAAATCGATACTGTTGCATATTCACAGTCTTGCGGTATAAGAAGGGGTGATCATAATTATTTCTAATCACATTGCATTGTTGCTCCGTGAAGAACTTTTCTAGTATTACAAAACCTTGATCATGCATCGTTTCAGAAATAGACTGCCAATCTAAATGTGCTAGTTTTTCTCTGAAATATTTTTCGAGCTCACTAGGGTGCATGTGTTTTTGCTCCTTCCCAACCAATAATGGCTGTTTTTCGAGTTGTGCCCCACATGTAACCACCAAAATGACCAGTAGATTGAATAACTCGGTGGCATGGGATGAGAAATGCAACTGGATTGTTTCCTATAGCTGTCCCCACAGCACGAGACGCTTTTTCGTTACCGATTTCTTTTGCAATTGCACCATAAGTACTGAGTTCACCCATTGGAATCTTGAGCAAGCTTTGCCAAACTTTAAGCTGGAACTCAGTACCTTTTAAATGTAGTTTAATCTTAGATAAGTCTTGCTGATCTGCTTGAAAAATACTGATCGCTCTCTTTTGTAAATGATCCTCATGCTGAACAAATTTTGCGTTAGGAAACTGTGTCTTGAGCTGTAAATAAGTATTTTCATTATCTTCGGTAAAAGCCATATAACAGATGCCTTTAGCCGTTGAGGCGATAAGTACTGAACCGAACATAGTTTCTGAGAAACTATAATTGATTTGTAAATCTTCTCCACCGTTTCTATATTCAGCAGGTGTCATCCCTTCTATTTGTACAAATAAGTCGTGTAAACGACTTGGACTTGAAAAACCTGTATCGAATGTAGCGTCTAATACACTATTTTCTTTGTGATTTTTTAAAATTGATTTGGCGTGTTCAACGCTGATATATTGAAGGAACTTTTTAGGACTAATTCCGGCCCATTCAGTGAAAATCCGTTGAAAATGTGCTTGGCTTAAATGAATATGTTCTGCAATTTCAGATAGGCTCGGCTGTTCTTTGAAGTTCTGATGAATATATTCAATCGCCTTCGAAATACGAATGTAATTTATATCTTTTAACATGCTTCTCTACCCAAACCTTTAACTTATTAAACATTAACAAGTCGAACCACTGAAAAAAATCCGAATCTTGCTATAAGTGAGTGATTTGAGTATAAATTGAAAAGTGAATTCACGTTCTTTTCACAACAAATTGGCACTACAGTAAACAACGTAATAGCTTGATGACCCAAAGAGCTTTGTCCGCATTTCATCTTTGATTCGGTCTCAGTACATGTTTCTGAGTACATAGTAACTCTTGGTTTTAATTAGTTATAAGAATGAAAATAGTGCTTTGATTGAACATGAATCAGTGACTAGACATGGTTGTGTTAAGCATTCGGCACTATAAAATTGCAATCCATTTGCTGATAAGTTTGGGCATAATATTTCTTAAATTAAATAAAACTGTAGTAGCTAAAAATAGTTCATCACCTGTATCGCTTATGATTGAGTATGCTGATTAAAATCAAAAACTAATCCTAAGATATTTATCCTATCATCCGAAAATGATATCAGCATACTTGAGTCAGTTTATTTAGCATTTTGTACTGGTCCAGATGATTCATTATTCTCAAGCCTTAAATGCAGCTCTTTATTGATGACTAGGGTTAAATTTTTAGAATGATGTCTCTGTAACAATTTACCTTAGTAAAGAAACTTAAATTTTATTTTTATTTGTTTAGTACGGTTCTATGCAACTTATATTCTAGCTGAGATGAATAACTTTAAATCGCCTGTCAAATTGTAATGTATTGATTTAGAATCAACGAATAATGATCAGTTGCAAAATATAATGGGGTAGAGAAGTACAATGCAAAATGCTCGCGTTCAACCAATAATAAGCCGCCCAGGTGAAAATGCCTTATTTATTATTTTAAATCTGAAACAAGCGGAAGATACCGTAAATACGGTAATTGATTTTTCTGCCAATTTTTCAGCTTTAACTCGCAGCTTAACGGGGCGTTATCCTGAAGCACATTTTAAAGCCATACTTGGTTTTAGTTCAAATGCGTGGGATATCTTGTTTCATGATAAGAAAAAACCACAAGAATTAGAAACCTTCAAAGAAATTAAAGGGCCAAAATATACCGCAGTTTCCACTGAAGGCGATTTATTTTTTCATATACGTGCAGATCGTCAAGCGCTTTGTTTTGAGTTGGCAAGTATCATTCAAGAGCAGTTGCAGCATGTGACTATAGCCATCGATGAAGTATCGGGTTTCCGTTATTTTGATGGTCGTGCAATCATTGGCTTCGTTGATGGAACTGAAAACCCTGAAGACGAAATTGCAGCTGATTACGCTTTAGTCGGAAACGAAGATATTGAGTTTAAAGGTGGCAGTTATGCATTTGCTCAGAAATATTTACATGATATGAATAAATGGCGTGCACTGAGTGATGAAGAACAAGAAAAAGTCATTGGTCGTAAGAAATTCAATGATGTTGAGTTAAGTGATGAGATCAAACCAAAAACAGCACATAATGTGGTGAGTAAGGCACATGATGAGGAGGGGAATGAGTTAAAAATTATGCGAGCCAATATGCCTTTTGCCAATGCCTCCAAAAATGAATATGGAACTTTTTTCATTGGTTACTCCCGTAAGTTTAGTGTAACAAAGCAAATGTTAGAGCATATGTTCTTGGGAGATACGGAAGGAAATTTAGACCGTTTACTTGATTTTAGTACAGCAAAAACTGGCACCTTATTTTTTGTACCTACTGTTGATTTCTTAGATGACTTAGCTGAGTGATGCGAGTGGACAAGTCAATTGCTTGGTTTACTACTTGCAAATAAAATACTGGATCGCAAAAGCGATCCTTTTTTGAGGATGTTTACGACAACTTACTTAAATACATTATTTATGATTAATTGAGCGTGACTAGAAATAAGAAGAATAGATTTTGATACACTATGCTGCGCTAGTTTGTAGAATGTGGATTATCTTTTAATGTTTCAAAGACATTATATGCTGCCTTGATTCGATCAACATTGGGTATTTTTTTATTCATTAACATCACTAATCCAAACCCTTCTTGTGGAATAAATAGAACATATGCTCCGAAGCCATTTGTAGATCCAGTTTTATGAAAAACTTTAGATTTTGGCTGAGATAACTCTTTTACTACAGGATTTGATCCTAATAAGATTTGTTCAGAGTTACTCATTTGTAGAGTTTTAGACGTAGTAGGATAAGAAAACATTTCCCATCCAAGGGCTTGTGTCATACCACTATCTGCAACTTTAAAAAATCCTTGATGCGTATCTAATATAGCGGTTTTCATGGCTGGGTTATTTAGATTGACATTAAGATTTAGACTTACAAATTTAAGCATATCTGGAAGTGTTGATTTAACCCCATATGCTTCATCAGAAAATGGGCCTGGATTAACTCGAATAGGTTGATTATTTTTATCGTAACCGAAAGCGTAATTGATTTTTTGTTCTGCTGGAACATTGACGTATGTGTTTTTTAAATTGAGTTGTGGAAAAATAACTTGTTCTAATAATGACGAGAAAGAACGATTCATTGCTTTTGCGGTTAGGTGCCCAAAAAGACCTATGCTTGGATTGGAGTATTCACGATAAGTCCCAGGGGGATTCTTCATTTTCCAGTTTTTAAAATAGGTTAAGATCTGCTGATCTGTTTTCACGTGATCTGGAAATTGTAATGGCAAATTACCGCTAGTATAAGTCAATAACTCTAATAAACTAACCTGATCAATTTCTGAGTTTTTTAATTCAGGCATATATTTACTCGGATGATCATTGAGCGATATTTTCCCTAAGTTATTAGCATATGTACCCGAAATTGCAGTAAAAGTTTTACTTAAGGAACCTAACTCAAAAAGAGTCTGATGATTAACACTCTTGTTGGCCTTTTCCGATTGAATACCATAATATTGTTCATATTTTTTACCGTTATAGATTACACCTATAGCCATACCTGCTACACCGTACTGATCCATCAGCGGCTTAAAAGATTGAGTGATAGCACTCTCAATACTTTTTTCATTTTGTCCTGTTTCATTTGCATGTAATTGCATACCCAAACAGCTAATCATCGTCATGATGGCTGCTTGCCCCATTTTTTTTTGAATAAAAATCATTAAATTAAATTTCTATAAAGAATATGGTATATATCATCTCATCGAATAAATATTAGATATGTATTAATTTTTTATCAATGTCTATTTAGTTTGCTCACTTTACACTTACTGAAAAATCTTCAAAAGTTATAGTAAACTATGCTTCAAGCACTCTATTATGAATCATATAAATGTGCAAAGTGTAGTGACATTTTAGGCATTCAAGATTATAGTTAAATTTAATAATTATATATGAAAAGATATGAGATTTTTTTAGTTTATATTCAAGTCATAAATTTTTAGAAATTGATAATATAAAATTTGATAGATTTAAACTGTCTTTTCATTCATATAACGCCAATACCTTTTGGGTACATATTGAATATGAAGCTTTAAATTTTTACGAGAGGCGATATTAACACTTTTAAAATAGTCTTTCCAAAGTTGATCATACAAAATTTCTTCTGGATCTAACTCAATGTTAAAGCTTTGACTGGAACCAACTTCAATTTTATTATCGACTTCATATACATCCATATGTACATTATGAATAGTTTTTAAGTCATAGTAGATACCAAAATTTCTTTTTTCATCATAGATTAACCATTTTTGATCTTTATATCTTGCGATGAAGTGCGCTTGAATCAATGGTAAAACATTAAAGTCAGGGTTTACTAGGCTGATAAATAGTGCATCTTTAGACTTCTTAAAGCGAACGAATGCTTCCATACGATGTTTTTCACGACCAACCTGTTTTGCCCATTTTGAAATTGCTAAAACATCAGGATGTCCATAGTTTCTATCTATAGATTCAGATGAGTGAAAACAATAAATACAAAAATTGAATAAGTGCTGAAAAACTTCTTCTTGCTCTGATAAAAAAGCATAATAGAAGTTTCGTAATCCGACATTAGAATTGAATGATTTTAAACCGCTCCATACTCTATTCGCATGTTCTTGATTAGATTCAACAGTTATATTTTCGTCAAATAAACCAGACTGGCAGTTTTGTTTACTCGTTACTAGAACGTCAAACTCCTTAAATTTAAATGCACGAAATACACAGCATAATAAGCCTGTCATTGTGCCATCAAAAATATAATTTGCCATTTAAAATAATAAATCCAATTGTGGAGAAAGTTGTTTGAAATATTTAGATTGGCTTGTTTGTTCAATTTTTTGTCTAATATTGAGTGCATCAATATCTTTACTAAATTTTTCAGAATCAG
>NZ_BBRX01000089.1 GCF_000829675.1 Acinetobacter rudis | reverse complement strand
GTTTTAGACTAAATTCAAGATAAATATTTTTATGTGGCGCTGAACAATATTAATGATGAGATGAAACTTCATTTGAAGACGAAAGTGCGAAAAGCACTTGTATATGACTTTGTAATTAGTGATAAGAATAAAGAGGAAATATGCGTATGGACTGCTTAGCGAATATTAAGTTCTTAGATGCTTTTGGTCAGCCAATGAATGGTTTGGCTCATCAACTTTGGGAGGGTTCAAAGCTCATTTCTGAATATGTCACTACAGCCAGAGGTGAATCTGTATGGATTAGGCATCCTGAGGGTACAACCATCGATGTAAGAGTCAGAAGTGAGGCATTCGCAGAATATAAATCAAAAGTTAAAATAAAGCTTAAGGGTCTCAAAAGCATTTTTATTATAAGTTACCCGAATTTTATGCTTCAGGAGCTCAATTTCTTAACAGCCTACCATGCTAAAAAAAGATTTCTTTTAGCTCAATTCAAAGCGAATATGGTCAATGAAATTAAAAAATTGAATAGTTTGAGCAGTAAAAGTCTAAATCCAAATTTTAAAATACAACAAAATAGAACTACAACTGCTGTAGTTAAAGAGCAGACGGTAGATAAAACAGATATAAATGCCGTAATTAAATTAAGAGTAAAGCGGTTTACATCTAAATATCAGAAGCAGCTTTTAAACTGGGAAGCTCAATCATTAACCATACAAAATGTAGGGAAATTAATCCCACAGGCATGTGGTGGAGAAAAACATTATAAACGCGCATTAGAGAGAATTGCTGAGTTGCATCCTGTATATCAGCCCTATGTTATTAAGTTAATTAATATGGGGTATCAGGGCTTAGGAATTTGCTGGACGATCAAAGATAGTTATCGAAGTCCTGATGCACAAGATGCTTTAACAGGTGGTGTCACCAACGCAGGTCCTTTACAAAGCTACCATCAGTACGGACTTGCTATAGATATCGTTTCAGTGAGAAATGGTGAAATAGTAAACTACGATTCAAGGTTAAAGCGCCAATCACGTCAAGATCAAGCGATTGCAGATCAAACTTTACTGGCGCCGATTGGAGAGAGTTTAGGCCTAATTTGGGGTGGACGCTGGAAAAAACCATTTGATCCACCACACTTTGAATTACACCCCAATGGAAAGACATGGCGTGAGCTAAAACCACAGTTATTGAAATTAGGAGTAACAAATTACAAGAAACTTCAGTTCTAGATGGAGCTTTGATCATGATCCCTTTAGATTCTAATCTGTGAGTGTTATTAGTGTCTCATCATTTTCTGACTTAAATAATGAGATTTAAAAACATTCATTCCATAAACCAATTGCAAGTTGTTTTGCCTCATCAAAATCGTCAGCAAGTCCCATGGTATATAACATAATTAATAAGGTTTCAGTCACTGCAATCTCACCATATTCATGTGTCTGCTGACCTTCCCAGACAGCTTTAAAAATAGACAGATCGCGGGGCTACGTAATTCAGTTAACTTGGGTAGCTCATGTTCATAGCATTCTCCCGCCTTAATTCCACAGATGAGAGTGCGAGCATCTGGGTGACGTTTAAATTCGCCACCTTCACCTTTAATGACAGCACTATTTTTGTAGCCTAATTGGTAAGCAGATTGTTGGTGTGAACTATGTTAAAAAGTGAGATCAAAATTCGTATTTATGAAAATACAGTAGTGGCAATAGCTAGTACAGATGAGGCTAAAGCATGGGCCGAAAATAGAGTAAAAAAACTATGAAAATTAAATATGTATTTTTATTTATATTATATTTATTGAGCATTAGTGCTTATGCGGAGGATTATTTTTGTCTATCTAATGGTGGAAATAATCTTTTATTACTCCCTGTTAAATATCCCAATATTGATGAAATAAAATATTATCCTTACATGAAGCCAATAAAAATTTAAAATATTGTCAAAATAGAGTATGAGGATGAAGATGGAGAAAAACCTGAAACGTATTACACAATGAATGAAATCGTGAAAAATAAAATTACAGGTCAATACACATTTATGTCCCAAGGTTATCTTGTTTATAGTGCAACTTATATTAACTTGAAAATAATAAAAAATTTTAATTCTATAGAGAATATGATCTAAAATTAAAAGGTGTAAATTGTTTGTAGAGCCTGTAAATAAAAGTGTTTAAATGCTTAGAAATAGAGACCTTAAATTTACCTAAATTCATCAAAAAATATTCTATTAATATATGTTGAGATTTAATTAATATTTTATCTCAAGGAAAAATTGAGACTTTGGATTTTACAGCTTTGAGGAAGGGGTACTATTTTCACTTGTATGGTATGAGGCTGATCCAAAGAATGATTACAGAGGTCGAGGGCTAATCCATTTAACACACTTTGAGACTTATGTTCGATGTGCAAAAGAGACAGGTTTGGATATAGAAAAAAATCCAGAATTGCTACAAACAGATTATAATGCAGCTATTGAAAGTGCAACATGGTTTTGGAAAGATAATAATATTAATAAAGTCACTAAGAATGATAATAGTAAAATTAACGATGAAAGACTTACGAATAAAGTAACAGTAATAGTTAATCCAGGAATGAAAAAAGCAAAAGAAAGACGGGACTAAAAATTAAAAATAGCAACTGAATTTATAGCAAAGTATGGAGATTGTAAGTGAGAAAATATACATGGGTCTTATTTATATTTTTATCCTTTAATGTATATGCTGAGGAAAATAAGTGTATTCTTTTTAAGAAAGATTATAGTCAGTATAATAATGAAAATATGTATGATTTAGATGTTTATATAACAGATTGTCAAAAGAATTCGAGAAAAGTAGAATCTTTTGGATATTTTGGGGATAGCCCTAAGATAAATTATTATTTTTTTGAAAAGAGTAATGGTGTTAATCATTTATTTATTTCTACTTATGTTTTAACTGATCAATATGAAGAAAATTCTAAATATGTATATGAAAATGGAAAATATAATTTCATAAAAGTTTTCGATTGTTTTGATTTTACTTGTAAAGTTAATAAAAAATTGATCAATTTTTTTGGTGATGGGGCAAATTTAGTTGAAGTTAAAAGCAATAAAATAGTGTGGGAATATCCCTATTTAACTGCAGATAAGGTAAGCAAAGACTTAAACTCTAATTTTTTAAAACTTTGGCTAAATAAACAATTAAAAAATGGAATTATAAAAAATAAAACTGAAATTTATAATGATTCAGGGCTAAATTCTGAAAAATTAGGTTATCTTATTTCTGGTGATAAGTTCAACATTTTAGATATTACATCAAGATGGCTTAAGGTTTCTTATACGAGCAAGAATAAAAAAACAATCATAGGTTGGATTCGCTGTGAGGATACAAATGTTTGTAATGAATATTAATCATTTCTTCATTCCATCTCTTGTCATGTGGAATCCCAAATAGGTTGATATGTGGCTTTATTACAGTATAGGTATGAAGTACTTTAGTTTTAAATTGTTGAATGGGTCTGATCATAAAAGGATTTGGCATTACATCTGCTCGTGAGTGCAATGCCATAGTCCATTGGTAAACTCAGAAATTAAAAACGCTCATTCCATAAACCAATTGCAAGTTGTTTTGCCTCATCAAAATCGTTGGCGAGCCCCATGGTATATAACGCAATTGATAAGGTTTCAGTCACTGCAATCTCACCATACTCATGTGTCTGCTGACCTTCCCAGACAGCTTTAAAAATAGACAGATCAAGTTGTTCCTCTGCGGGGCTACGTAATTCAGTTAACTTGGGTAGCTCATGTTCATAGCATTCTCCCGCCTTAATTCCACAGATGAGAGTACGAGCATCTGGATTACGTTCAAATTCGCCACCTTCACCTTTAATGACAGCACTATTTTTGTAGCCTAATTGGTAAGCAGATTGTTGGTGTGAACTACGATAATTGGGATGGAAAATGGCTTGTAAAGTCGCTTTGGCTTGAAAAGGGTTAATAAGACGCGCCAAGGTATGTACGGGAGAGCGCAAACCTAGCACATTACGCAGATCAATTAATTCACTTAATACCGGAGAAATAGCACTCAGTGGCATATAAGCAAAGTTATGTTGTGACAGTTGCTGTTGAACTTCAGCTTGTGTATGGCTGATCGAATAACCTAGATACTCTAATACTTGCTCGGTATAAAGTCGGTTCATGGTATGGCCAGCTGCACCATGCATGACAACTTTATGGCCATGTCGGGCTAAGGTGAGCGCAGCCAAAATAAACCAAGGATAATGTTTGCGTTTACCTGCATATGCTGGCCAGTCTAAATCGACATGCATTGGAGTATATTGTAGATGGTCTTTGGTGGCTTGGACAAAACCACATAATTCATCAACAGATTCTTCTTTAATACGTAATGCAATCAGAAAAGCCCCCAGCTGAACATCCATGACTTGGCGCTGTAAAATCATAGTAAATGCCTGATAAGCTTCATCATAGCTAAGTGAGCGAGCACCTGTTTTACCTTTCCCAATGATACGGACATAGTTGGCAAAAGCATGTTCAAAATCTTGGTATAGATTACGTCGAGTAGTATTCATATGGTCGCTCATCACAAGAGGGTGAAGGTAAAAAATTAGAATAAAACCACTATGCCACAAAACATTCAGATTCAGGGCTTGAGATAAAGGAACATTGAGAAAATGTGTGTTAAATAAACGGCATAAGACTAAGGTCTAACAGGGATGCGTTTAATATTTAGGCAATTTTAACAATTCTTTTGCGCTGTTAAGTTTTTTATTTATTAAAATATTCAAAATTTTTCAGTATACGAAATCAGCAAGCAGCACTGAAGCTAGACCTTAGCCTAGTTTAGATGCGTTGCCTGTTTTATGGGTTGACACAATTCATTATTTTTTATACTGCCACACTTTATCGGGGTGGTGACACTATTCCTAAAACAAGGATTATAGTTCGGAATGGTGTTAGCAGTCAGAATCTAAAGAAGTTGAGCAAATGGCTAAAAAACCTATTTATAAATCACTTTATTTTCAAGTGATTGTCGCAATCATTGCGGGTGTATTGGTGGGGCATTTCTACCCAAGTAGTACGCAACTCGTTGATGGTGTAAAAGAAAATATTCCAGGTTTGGGGGAACAGCTAAAACCTCTGGGTGATGCATTTATTCGTCTGATTAAGATGATTATTGCACCTGTAATTTTCTGTACTGTGGTCAGTGGGATCGCAGGTATGGAAAGCATGAAATCAGTGGGTAAAACTGGTGGTATTGCACTGTTGTACTTTGAAGTTGTTTCTACTGTTGCCTTATTAATCGGTTTATTTGTGATTAATATCTGGAAGCCAGGCGTAGGGATGAATGTTGATTCAAGTACTTTATCAACTGCTGGTATTGATAAATATGTGAAATCAGGTGAGTCGCAATCGACTATTGATTTCTTAATGAATATTATTCCAGATACAGTGGTTGGTGCGTTTGCCCACGGTGAAATATTACAAGTTTTATTATTTGCGATTCTTTTTGGTTTTGCTTTACACCGTTTAGGGGCTGCTGGTCAGCCTGTATTAAAGTTAATTGATCAAGTTGCGCATGTATTCTTTAACATCGTAAATATGATCATGAAACTTGCTCCGATCGGTGCTTTTGGTGCAATGGCATTTACCATTGGTAAATATGGTATTGGTAGCTTAGCGCAGTTAGCTCAGCTCATCATGTGTTTCTATCTGACTTGTGTCTTATTTATTTTTATTGTACTCGGTTCGATTAGTCGTTTCTGTGGTTTTAGTATCTTTAAGATGATTCGTATGATTCGTGAAGAATTATTGATTGTACTTGGTACATCATCTTCTGAATCTGTATTACCACGTATGTTAAAGAAACTTGAAATTGCTGGTTGTGAAAAATCAGTTGTGGGTCTAGTGATTCCTACAGGTTATTCATTCAACTTAGATGGTACTTCAATTTACTTAACTATGGCTGCGATCTTTGTAGCTCAAGCAACCAATACTCAGCTTGATTTAACGCATCAGATTACTTTGTTATTGGTGCTGTTGATTTCTTCTAAGGGTGCTGCTGGTGTAACAGGTTCAGGATTTATTGTCTTGGCTGCGACATTAACTGCTGTTGGTCATATTCCAGTTGCAGGTCTGGCATTAATTTTAGGTATTGACCGTTTTATGTCAGAAGCACGTGCACTGACTAACTTGGTTGGTAACTGTTTGGCAACGATCGTGGTCGCAAAAATTGTTGACCATTTGGATGAAGAGAAGCTACATATTGCTTTGAATAATCCAGAAGAGCTTGATCGTCAAATGCTTGAGGAAAGCACTGAAGCCAAAACAGCTTAATGTTTTAATAATATAAGTTTGATTAAAAATCCAAAGTTACATTGTGAGCTTTGGATTTTTTTATTCGATCTACAAATGGCCAGCGATAAGCCAAGAAAAGTGCTCATCATCTAGAAAAGATTAAATTTTTGCAGTGTGACACTTTAAATTAAAGTCTTGTTATACTAGCTTGGGTTTAAAATTACACAACTGGAAAAAAGGGCAGTAGCACACATGGTCCATGATGATCAGCATTCTTCGAACTCACTCAATCTTGACCAAATTCGTGAAGAAATTGATTCGGTCGATCAACAACTCCAACACTTAATTAATCGCCGTGCCAAACTGGCGGAGTCTGTTGCTAAAGTTAAGTTTTCGTCGGAAGAAAGCCCAATGTTTTATCGTCCAGAACGTGAAGCACAGGTGTTACGCCGCATTATGGAACGCAATGAAGGTCCTCTTTCTGACCTGACTATGGCACGTTTGTTCCGTGAAATCATGTCTGCATGCTTGGCGCTTGAAGCCCCACAAAGTATTGCCTTTTTAGGTCCAGAGGGTACGTTTACCCATTCGGCCGTATTAAAACATTTTGGCCACGATGCTCTAGTTCGACCTTTACCGACTATTGATGAGGTATTCCGTGAAGTTGAAGCGGGTAGTGCACATTACGGTTTGGTCCCTGTAGAAAACTCATCTGAAGGGGTAGTCAACCATACTTTAGATTGTTTTAAATCTTCGCATCTCAATGTCATTGGTGAAGTAGAATTGCGTATTCATCACCAATTCCTCGTTTCATCAAATACACGTAAAGACAGTATTAAACAAATTTATGCGCATCAACAGACTTTGGCTCAGTGCCGTAAGTGGCTCGATGCGCATTATCCAGGGGTAGAACTGGTTGCTTTAAGTTCAAATGCTGAAGCTGCACGTCGTATTCGTAATGAATGGCATTCTGCTGCAATTGCTTCAGATGTTGCCGCGAGTTTGTATGAACTTGAAATTCTGCATAGCAATATTGAAGATAACCCAGAAAACACCACACGCTTCTTAGTGATTGGGCGTGAAAGAGTGCCACAAAGCGGTAATGATAAAACTTCATTATTAATTTCAGCGCATGATCGTGCTGGTGCTTTACTTGATATTTTAGCGCCATTTGCTCAACACAATATTAGTTTGACCAGTATTGAAACGCGCCCAGCTTTACCAGAAAAATGGGCTTATGTGTTCTTTATTGATTTAGAAGGTCATGTAGAACATGACAATGTTAAAGCTGCGATTGATGATATTCGTCCACTGGTCAAAGAAGTTCGTGTATTGGGCTCATATCCGGTAGCGGTGCTATAAGTTAAAATGATCAATCAACCATTATTTAAAAAAGTTGCGTTTATTGGCCTAGGCCTTATTGGTTCAAGTTTGGCAAGAGTGATCAAACAACAGCAATTGGCCTCTCATATTGTTGCATCTACACGTTCAAAGAAGACTTTAGATGCTGCACTGCAGATGGGATTAATCGAAGCTGGGTTTCAAGATCCAGTTGAGGCAGTTCAAGACGCTGATTTGATTGTTTTAGCTTTACCTGTACGTGCGACTGAGCAAGTTTTGGCACGTATACGTCCATATGTTGCTCAAGATGCCATTATTACTGATGTTGGTAGTACCAAGGGTAATGTGGTGGCAGCAGCTAAAGCGGTTTACGGTGATGATTTACCTGCTGGTTTCGTACCAGGTCATCCTATTGCTGGAGCAGAGCATACGGGTGTACATGCAGGTCGAGTGGACTTATTCGCACAGCATAAAGTGATCTTAACGCCACTGAGTACCAGTGCCGATTGGGCTGTAGAAAAACTTAGCCAATTATGGCAAGCAGCGGAAGCCGATGTGATTTGTATGGATGTTAACAAACACGATGAAGTGTTAGCGCATACCAGTCATTTACCACATTTAATGGCTTTTAATTTGGTTGAGCAGTTGGCAAATCGTGAAGATAATCTCGATATCTTCCGTTATGCTGCTGGTGGATTTCGTGATTTTTCCCGTATTGCCGCCAGTGACCCACATATGTGGCATGACATTTTCTTTGCGAATAAGCCAGCGATCTTAAAAGCGATTGATGGTTTTGAAGCACAACTGGCAATTTTTAGACAATTGATTGAAGATGAAGATTCACAAGCGCTTATGGGAAGACTGGGACATGCCCAAGCCGCAAGACAGCATTTTAATCATATGTTGGCCAATAAACCTTTGATGGAGAATACTAAGGTGACACAACAATTCCGTATTTCGCCTGGAGCACATAACTTTCAAGGAAAATTTAGCGTACCGGGTGACAAATCAGTGTCGCATCGCTCCATCATGTTTGGTGCGATTGCCGAAGGCACAACTCAGGTTACAGGTTTTTTAGAAGGTGAAGATGCTTTAGCAACATTACAAGCATTCCGTGATATGGGCGTGGCTATTGAAGGCCCTAAAAATGGTGAAGTCACGATTCACGGTGTGGGGATGCATGGCTTAAAAGCACCAGCAAGCGCACTGTATATGGGTAACTCTGGGACTTCGATGCGTTTATTATCAGGAATGTTAGCTGCTCAGCAGTTTGACTCAGTGATGACAGGAGATGCTTCATTGTCTAAACGCCCGATGGAGCGTATTGCAAAACCGCTACGTTTGATGGGTGCACAGATTCAATCTACTGGTGAGCGTGGTACTCCACCACTTTCAATCAGTGCGAATGCAGGTTTAAAAGGAATTCATTACGATTTACCTATGGCGTCTGCACAGGTTAAATCAGGTTTGTTATTGGCTGGTCTTTGGGCTGACGGTGAAACTTCGATTACTGAGCCAGAACCAACTCGCGATCATACAGAACGTATGTTGCGTGCTTTTGGCTATGACGTTAAAACTGAGGGTAATCGTATTTCGTTGCAAGGTGGTGGTAAATTAACAGCCACGCATATTCAGGTACCTTCGGATATTTCTTCTGCAGCGTTCTTTATGGTTGGTGCAACAATTTGTGAAAATGCTGATGTTACCTTGGAGGCTGTTGGAATTAACCCAACACGAACAGGTATTATCGAAATTTTAAAACAAATGGGTGCTGATTTAACTGTCTTCAATGAGCGTATTGCAGGTGGTGAGCCTATTGCAGATATTCGTATTCGTGCAACACGTACTTTAAAAGGAATTCATATTCCTGAAGATCAAGTGCCTTTAGCGATTGACGAATTTCCTGCCTTATTTATTGCGGCAGCGTGCGCAGAAGGACAAACAGTGCTTACTGGTGCAGCTGAATTAAGAGTAAAAGAATCTGACCGTATACAAGTGATGGCGGATGGCTTACAGGCGATGGGCATTCAATGCACTCCAACTGAAGACGGTATTATTATTGAAGGGCAAGGCAAAGCAGGTGATTGGTCAACAGTTTTCAATGGTGCTGAGATTGAGTCACATCACGACCATCGCATTGCAATGAGTTTTAGTATCGCAGGCTTACGTAGCCATGGTGAAATTATCATTAATGGTACTGAAACAGTCGCGACAAGCTTTCCGACCTTTACTGCTTTAACTCAACAAGCAGGCTTTAATATTCAAGTTATTGAATAATTAATAGTTAAACCAGTATTTTGTGCACCATTATACCAAGGTGTGAAAAAAAACAGCCAAGTTTAGACTTGGCTGTTTTGTTAAAATTGCTTATGCTCATTCCAGATAATAATTATGGAATAGGATTATCTGATGAGAAAATTAGAATTTTTAGCGATTCAGCAGCCAGGGGTTACCCAATGCCCAGCACACTACGTTACTACACTATTAGCCACTCAATTGCCACAATATGGTTTTCGAACTCAATTACATGAACAAAAAGATGCAATTTCTGTCAATGTGAATGATGAAAAAGTCGCTTTAGCGATTAGTTGTCGTTTGGATTCTCATGATGGCCGCTTAATCTGTGAAATTTCGAATACACATCAAGAACAGCAAAATTGGTTTGGTAAAATTAAGTCTGAAAGCACGATTCGACAGTTGGCACAAGCTGTGGAGTGTAGTTTACGACAAGACCGATCTCTGGATGTTTTACAATGGAAATATTAATTGTACAGCCAAACTAACGACATTTAGTGAGCGAAGAAAGCTTAAGTTTAGTATGAATTTAAGCTTTCTTTTTGTTTCTATGCTTTGTTCTTTTCGCAACTGTCAAAGATTTTTGTTAAGGATAGTTCTTCTATGTGATCGGACTAATATCTTAAGTTAAGATTAAATCTATAAATATTTCTAACTCACTATAATTTATAATTTTTAATTTTAGACATTTATACAAGAAATACTAACTTATAAAAAATATCTAATTAAAAAATAATTTAATTAACTACTATGGATACTATATGTTGAATCATTAAAAGTATGATGTGTGGTTGATTCAATATCTCAAATGCGCTTATGTGAAAAAAGTAAATAATATTTTATATAGGGTTGTTCGGATTTATAGCGAAAATATTTATTCATGTTAAAGAAAGATTTTAGTGTATTTATAAAAATATATTCAAAGAGAAGAGTTTATAAAAATTAGACACAGTTCTAGATCAAGTTTTTAGTATAGATTAAATACTTTAGGTATCTTGATATTAGCTAAGACAATATGGTTGTATTTATGTTAAATGAAGATAAAAAAAGTCAAATATCATCTGGTCATCGGTTAATTAGGTTGGTTCAGTTTAATGAAAAAAAATTATATACGAACAAAGAGTTTAATGCTAAGGCAATATATATATCGGCTGATTTTTGGTTGCATAGTTTTCTGCCTAATTTAAAGATAAATATCAGTAATAATATATCGAATAGAATTAGTGCTGCTATTTCTAGAGCAAGAAAAAATATCAAATTATATGATGTAGATGTTATTGGTATTCCTGAGTTAATTTCAGAAGCTTTATTCGACACCCATTGGTATAAGGTCAAAGTTCAGCATATATCTAGGCTTGAACTACGCGATAAGGTACTTTCAATAATTAATAAAAATCAAAAAATACAATTATATTTACCCATATTATCAAGGAAACCTTTTAGTCCAATTAAAAATAAAGGTACTCTACCTGATCTTTCAGAACTACATACACTTGCGCGCTGTGCCGAGGCAGCCTATACCATTAATGCATTAAGTCCAACTGGATGCGAATTTATAATTTTGGCTGATGGTTTTAAATATAATCGTGCATGTGGAACTCCAAACTCGGAAATTGAACTTTATCAATTATGTCTAAAGTATTGGATGAATATATTAGCTATTCATGATGTTGTGAAACTTGAAAACTATGAAAATTGGGTCAATAGTGGCTTATCAGAAGAGGCGGCACTCAGTCGTGAAATACATTTTAGAAATAAGTATAATGACCTAAAAAAAGAATATGATCTAAATTTTAATATTAATAAGTTAGATGAAAGCTTGGATGGTATAGCAAAAAGTAATGAGATTGGAGATCAATTGAGGTTTACTTTTTGGTCTATTGTGAGTTCAGTTTACTATCAGGAGTTATTTAATTTATTTGATGCTGATTCTTTAAGCTTTATTGAGCATTATTATAATGATGATATTCAAGAGTTGTACTCTTTATATTTAACATCATTAAATTTATGTATTCATGAGCATTTTTATCCAGATTTATCACTGAATAAAATCGGATATTTACCCTCTAAAGAAGTGTATGAAATATTTATAAAAATGAGAAAAAGAGCATGGGAATCCGCAATGAAATACGTTGCAATCTCTCTAACAGATCGAGAGTTAAATTCATTAGAAGTTGTTAAGGAAAGTGCATTAAAACTCACTATTCATGGCAAGAAGGGGGAAATCCATTTTGTATCTACAACAAAACAAGACGTAAATATTACGGCTCAGCATTGTTGTGGTGGACTTGATTTTGAACGAGGAAATACAAAACTTTCTTTCAAGTATCGGTTGGAGCGAGAGCTAAAAAATGAAATCCCAATTTTGATCGAAAATCTTGAGGACACACCTTATAACAGAGCTAAATATGGAAATTTTTTCTTACTCTATATACGAAAACAACCCATTTGTTATGTCTCTAATGTTACTAACTTAAAAAAGAAATTAATGAGCATGTCCAGTTTACACCGAGAGTAACAATGAATAATGATCATAAAATTAAAAAAAATATTTTGAGCGAGTCAAATTTACTTAAGCTGTTTATGTGTGATCCACAATTTAATATTAGTCAGATTCCTAATTTTGATACATATTTTTTATCTGCATTAGAGTTAGAACAATTGCTAATCTCATGGAAAAAAAATATTGAGCGAGATTCAACCTTACTTTGTCGGCAGTCATTAAGTCTACTTACTGATTTGCCTCAGGATTCACTCTATTCCAACTTGGAATATCATAATTGGTACCTTGCAGCTCAAGTTGCAGAAGTTTTTAGAAACCCATCAATTTGTAAAAATGCAGGTCGTTTAAATTTAAAACAACTACAAAAAAATATCTGTAAATGGCTCATACATGCTGATCAGGGCTTAAGTTTAGTCATTGCGTGGGGGCAACCAAAGCGCTCTGCAGGGGGAATTAAATGTATGGGGCCCTATGCAGATCTAGCTGAACTTTTTAGTATTTCACGTCTGATCACAATTACTCGTGCAATTGAAAAGATTGTTAAATATAGAATAAATTTGACAGTGCTGACTGGTGGTCATCGCTTTTATCCTGCGCTATTTACACGCTCAGAGTTGACGACCGACTATGATGCTCAACGACAAGCAATTGCAGATTTTATGGATGATGATAAGCGGATTAAATTTTTACCCTTTATACGACACAATGAAATTTTGAATTACTCAATCGATGAAAGTCAGTTAAAGCAAATTAGTCATCAGCAAATCCTGAGTCTACTGAATACAATTACTTTAAATATAGATTGGGAACATTTACTTCATCCACAAATAAGTTGTAGATATCACAATCCACATCACATTGAGCTCACACAGTCTTTAGCCAACTGGTTGAGTAAACAATCTATTGAGACATTAAATCAGTATATTCGACAGTCTATTTATTATTTATTGACCAATAAAAATACTCAGCGTTTAAACGCTGATTCAGAAACTGATGAGGACAGTATTCAGCTCAAAAACCTCATTATATTTATGCATAAAGTCGCATGGGAGTCGACCAAAAAATACATCGTAATACAAGAGATGAATCATTTAAAACAGCGAGAAGCTTTAGGTGATCAGCATTTTCGTCTAAGTGTGCATGAGAAAGATGACTTAAATAATCAGCCAGCAATTTTAACTTTAGGAGTCAATGGGGGAAATCAGTTATCTCAACATGTGATTGCCTTTTTAAAAAATAGAGTACTCCACTTTGGTGCTTTTTCTGAGTTTTGGGACAGTG
>NZ_BBRX01000090.1 GCF_000829675.1 Acinetobacter rudis | reverse complement strand
TCGTTAGAATACTTCATAAGCCGGAAAGTCAATTTTCGGCTTATGTTATATAGGTCAGTAGTTCAATTGGTAGAGCGTCGGTCTCCAAAACCGAATGTTGGGGGTTCGAGTCCCTCCTGACCTGCCAAATTTTTAAATAAAAAGCTTGATGCTGACTAATTTGTCTTATAATAAGTCGCGAACTCAACGACGAGTAGAAAAATGTCGAACGATAAATCGCGTGACGCATTAAGCGAAGCGCCAATTCCTCAAAGAAATAACTCCGCAGAAGTGGTTAAGACTGGCTCACCGTTTGATGTGGTGCTTTGGCTGGTTGCACTGACTTTGCTTGCTGCCGCATTAATGGTGAATCAATATTTACCTGCATATTGGGTGCCAGCAAATGATGTGTGGGTCCGTGTTGGGGTAATTTTGGCTTGTATTATAGTCGCGTTAGGTTTATTATACGCCACCCATCAAGGCAAAGGCTTTGTTCGTCTGCTTAAAGATTCGCGTATCGAACTACGTCGAGTGACTTGGCCGACAAAGCAGGAAACAGTAACTACTTCATGGCAAGTCTTAGTGGTTGTGATTATCGCTGCAATTGCATTGTGGTGTTTTGACTATCTCATTAGTTGGTTCATGAAGTTCATTATCGGGTAAGTTAGCAATGAAACGTTGGTACATTATTCATGCCTATTCAGGCTATGAAAAACAAGTGATGCGTTCACTTAATGATCGAATCCAGCGCAGTACTGTTGCTGATTGCTTTGGTGAAGTCCTCGTTCCAACTGAAGAAGTTGTTGAAATGAAGGATGGAAAAAAGCGTAAGTCTGAGCGTAAGTTCTTTCCTGGCTATGTGTTAGTCGAAATGGAAATGAACGATGAAACTTGGCACATCGTGAAAGAGTGTCCAAAAGTGCTTGGTTTTATTGGTGGTACAGCAGAGAAACCTGCACCAATTACGCAAAAAGAAGCTGATTTGATTTTGGCACGCGTGCGTAACACTGGTGAAGCTCCACGTCCTAAGACGATGTTTGAGCCAGGTGAAGAATTATTGGTTATTGATGGTCCGTTCACTGACTTTAAAGGTGTGGTGGAAGAGGTCATCTATGACAAGTCACGTTTAACGTTGACAATTAACGTATTTAATCGACCTACTCAAGTTGAATTGGAATTTCGTCAAGTCGAAAAAGCCAGTTAATTTAAGTTGGTGTAAAAAGCCCGATGTTAAATTTCATCGGGCGTTGTCGTTGTAATAATTGTTGTTTATCAATAGTTATTACAGTATTAAATTGGGGAGCCTAGCGGCGTTTGTACCCAGAGGAAATAGATAATGGCTAAGAAGATTGACGGCTATATCAAGCTGCAAGTTCCAGCTGGTAAAGCGAATCCATCTCCACCGATCGGTCCAGCACTTGGTCAACGTGGTGTTAACATCATGGCATTCTGTAAAGAATTCAATGCTGCTACACAAAAAGTTGAACAAGGTCTACCAATCCCTGTAGTGATCACTGTGTACAACGATAAGTCGTTCACATTCATCATGAAAACTCCACCTGCTGCTATTCTTCTTAAGAAAGCTGCTGGTATCCAAAAGGGTTCAGCTGTACCTAACAAAACTAAAGTTGGTAAGTTGACTCGCGCTCAATTAGAAGAAATTGCAACCACTAAAGAACCAGATCTAACTGGCGCTGATTTGGATGCACGTGTACGTACCATCGCTGGTTCTGCACGTTCTATGGGCTTGGAAGTGGAGCTATAAGACATGGCAAAGTTAACTAAACGTCAAAAAGCCATTGCTGCTTTGGTTGAAGCGAACAAAGTTTATACTTTGGAAGAAGCTGTTCAAGTTTTGGGTAGCCTACCTGCTGCTAAGTTCAAAGAATCTTTGGATCTTTCAGTTAACCTAGGTGTTGATCCACGTAAATCTGATCAGGTTGTTCGTGGCGCGACTACACTTCCTGCAGGTACTGGTAAAACTGTACGTGTAGCTGTGTTTGCTCAAGGTGCTGCTGCTGAAGCTGCTAAAGCTGAAGGCGCTGATGTAGTTGGTTTCGATGATCTTGCTGAAAGCATTCAACAAGGTAACCTAGACTTTGATGTTGTAATCGCTGCTCCTGACGCTATGCGCGTTGTTGGTAAGCTCGGTACAATTCTTGGTCCACGTGGTTTAATGCCAAACCCTAAAGTTGGTACTGTGACTCCTGATGTTGCTACTGCTGTTAAAAATGCAAAATCTGGTCAAGCACGCTACCGTGTAGACAAAGGCGGTATTATTCACGCTGCGATCGGTCAAGTTGGTTTTGAAGCTACTGCAGTTCGTCAAAACGTTGAAGCTTTGATTGCTGACCTTAAGAAAGCAAAACCTGCTACTTCTAAAGGCGTGTACATCAAAAAGATCACTTTGAGCTCAACTATGGGTCCTGGTCTTACTATTGATGTATCAAACGTTTCAAACTAAGTTTGAATTGTTTTTTGAAAGAATTTTAAAGTCCTGAGAACTCCCTCTCTAATAAGGAGAAGGATTTTCAGGCGGACTTTGAATTGATAGATGTAAATTTATCAGCGTCAAAGACCTCAGGTGAACTGGACTACGGTCTGATTCTTAATTTTCCTGGGTAGACGCGGTGGTGTGATTTGTTCCTCCTCCGCGTGTAAGTCGAATGATTGGCTTACGAATTGGGAGTGCATCGAATGATGCATAAATCACCGTTAGGAGGTTCTTACAGTGGCTCTACGTTTAGAGGACAAAAAAGAGATCGTTGCAGCGGTAAATACTGCTGCTTCTACAGCGTTCTCTGCTGTTGTTGCCGACTATCAAGGTTTGAACGTTACTCAGCTTACTGAGTTGCGTGTTCAAGCTCGTCAAAACAATGTTTACATTCGTATCGTTCGTAACACATTGGCGAAGCGTGCGTTTGAAGGTACTCAATTTGATATCTTGAACGACATCTTGACTGGTCCAACAATTATCGGTTTATCAACTTCTGAAGACGATATGGGTGCAGCTGCACGCTTATTCGAAGACTTCGCTAAAACAAACAAGGCTTTTGAATTAAAAGCTGCTGCGTTTGATGGCAAAGTTTATGAAGGTGCTGAAGTTAGCGTTATCGCGAATCTTCCGAACCAAGAAAAAGCGCTTACTATGCTTGCAAACGTTCTTCAAGCTCCTATCTCAAAATTGGGTCGCCTACTTACAGCACTCAAAGAGAAAGACGAGCAAGAAGCGGCATAAGGCCAACACTTTTTACACACCATTCAATTTCCATTTGGAGTTTATCTCATGGCTTTAACTAACGAAGAAATTTTAAACGCAGTTGCTGAAAAAACTGTTCTTGAACTTGTTGAATTAATTTCTGCATTCGAAGAAAAATTCAATGTATCTGCTGCTGCTGTTGCAGTTGCTGCTGGTCCTGCTGCTGCAGCTGCTGCTGAAGAGCAATCAGAATTCAACGTTGAATTAACAAGCTTCGGCGGTAACAAAGTAGCTGTTATTAAAGCAGTTCGTGAAGCTACTGGCCTTGGTCTTAAAGAAGCTAAAGATCTTGTTGAAAGCGCTCCTTCAGTTGTTAAAGAAGGCGTTTCTAAAGAAGAAGGCGAAGAACTTAAGAAGAAACTTGAAGAAGCTGGTGCTACAGTTACACTTAAGTAATCTTACAGGGAGTTGTTTTTTTCAAAAAACAACTCCAAAAATTGGCTGGTGGCTCTTGGGTCATCAGCCTTTTTGCGTTACAATAGTCGGCTCGATTTTGTGCAGTTCGAGCATTAATTCGTCGACTTTTGAAAAAATTTAAATAAAACAAACGCTTACCAATATTCTTCAGTTTTGAAAATATTGTTAAGCGTTTCATACCACTGAAAATTGCAGCATTTGTAAAAGGTGGTGGTCATATCGACCTGCGTAATTCCTTCTAAGTCCGTTCTGCAGGCGGGCTTGGTTTTACTTTCCGAGGACTCCAGATGGCATACTCATATACCGAAAAAAAACGGATCCGTAAGAATTTTGGTAAATTGCCCCAAGTAATGGATGCTCCGTACTTGCTTTCGATCCAAGTCGACTCGTACAGAACATTTTTGCAAGATGGTAAAACTCCAAAAAATCGCGAAGATATCGGACTCCAGGCGGCATTCCGTTCAGTATTTCCAATAGAAAGTTATTCGGGTAATGCGGCTTTAGAATTTGTTGAGTATAGCCTTGGTAAACCTGAGTTTGATGTGCGCGAGTGTATTCTTCGTGGCTCAACTTATGCGGCACCAATGCGTGTAAAAATTCGTTTGATCATTAAAGATCGCGAAACCAAATCAATTAAAGATGTACGCGAACAAGAAGTTTACATGGGTGAAATGCCACTCATGACGGATAACGGTACTTTTGTTATCAACGGTACTGAGCGTGTTATCGTTTCACAATTACACCGTTCACCAGGTGTGTTCTTTGATCATGACAAAGGTAAAACACACTCAAGCGGTAAAGTGTTGTATTCAGCGCGTATTATTCCTTACCGTGGTTCATGGTTAGACTTTGAATTTGATGCCAAAGATCTCGTTTATGTACGTATTGACCGTCGTCGTAAATTACTTGCTACAGTAATTTTACGTGCATTGAACTTTAGCAATGAACAAATTCTTAATATGTTCTATGAAAAAGTTCCTGTTTACCTCGATATGGGTAGTTACCAGATTGACCTAGTACCTGAGCGCCTACGTGGTGAGATGGCACAGTTCGATATCGTTGACAACGATGGCAAAGCTATTGTTGAGCAAGGTAAACGTATTAATGCGCGTCATGTTCGTCAAATGGAAGCAGCTGGCTTAACAAAACTTCCTGTACCTGATGAATATCTGTACGAACGTATTATCGCTGAAGATGTTGTATTACGTGATGGTGAAACCATTGCAGCCAATACCGTATTGAGCCATGAGATCATGGTGAAATTGGCTGAAGGTGGTGTTAAACAGTTTAACATCCTATTCACTAACGATATCGACCGTGGTTCATTCGTTGCTGACACTTTACGTTCTGATTTAACTCGTGATCGTGAAGAAGCATTGGTTGAAATCTATAAAGTTATGCGTCCAGGTGAGCCACCAACCAAAGAAGCTGCAGAAAACTTGTTTAATAACTTGTTCTTCTCTTCTGAACGTTATGACTTGTCACCAGTGGGTCGTATGAAGTTCAACCGTCGTTTGGGTCGTCCTTACGAAGTTGGTAATGATCAAAAATCACGTGACGTTGAATGCATTCTTTCCAATGATGACATCGTAGATGTACTTAAGACATTGGTAGAAATCCGTAACGGTAAAGGTGAAGTCGATGATATCGATCACTTGGGTAACCGTCGTGTGCGTTCAGTTGGTGAAATGACTGAAAACCAATTCCGTGTAGGTCTTGTACGTGTTGAACGTGCTGTGAAAGAGCGTTTGGGTCAAGCTGAAACAGATAACCTGTCTCCACAAGACTTAATCAACGCGAAGCCAGTTGCAGCTGCAATCAAAGAATTCTTTGGTTCTAGCCAATTGTCTCAGTTCATGGACCAAAACAACCCATTGTCTGAAATCACACACAAACGTCGTGTTTCTGCACTTGGGCCAGGCGGTTTGACTCGTGAACGTGCGGGCTTTGAAGTACGTGACGTACATCAAACTCACTATGGTCGTGTATGTCCTATTGAAACACCAGAGGGTCCAAACATTGGTTTGATTAACTCTTTGTCTGTTTATGCGAAAGCAAACCACTTTGGTTTCTTAGAGACTCCGTATCGTAAAGTTGTAGATGGTCGTGTAACTGACGAAGTTGAATACCTTTCTGCGATTGAAGAAGTGGGTACAGTTATCGCTCAAGCGGATGCAACGCTTGATGAAGATAACAACTTCACAGAAGAATTTGTTTCTGTACGTCACCAAGGTGAATTCGTACGTATACCACCTGAAAAAGTAACGCATATGGATGTATCTGCACAGCAGGTTGTATCTGTAGCGGCATCTTTGATTCCATTCCTTGAGCACGATGACGCCAACCGTGCATTGATGGGATCGAACATGCAACGTCAGGCTGTTCCTACATTACTTGCTGACAAACCATTAGTCGGTACAGGTATGGAAGCGAACGTAGCACGTGACTCTGGTGTATGTGTCATCGCTAAACGTGGTGGTATGATCGAATTTGTTGATGCGTCACGTGTCGTGATTCGTGTGAATGAAGATGAAATGATCGCGGGTGAGGCAGGTGTAGATATCTACAACTTAATCAAATATACCCGTTCGAACCAAAACACATGTATTAACCAAAAAGTATTAGTAAACCTTGGCGACAAAGTTGGCCGTGGTGACGTACTTGCTGATGGTCCATCTACTGATGGCGGTGAATTGGCACTTGGACAAAACATGCGCGTCGCATTTATGACGTGGAATGGTTATAACTACGAAGACTCGATCTTATTGTCTGAACGTGTACTTCAAGAAGACCGTTTGACTTCGATCCATATCCAAGAATTGTCTTGTGTAGCACGTGATACTAAGTTGGGTGCGGAAGAAATTACTGCCGATATTCCAAACGTAGGTGAAGCTGCACTGTCTAAGCTGGATGAGTCAGGTATCGTTTATATCGGTGCTGAAGTAACAGCGGGTGATATTCTGGTTGGTAAGGTGACACCTAAAGGTGAAACTCAATTAACGCCGGAAGAAAAATTATTGCGTGCAATCTTCGGTGAAAAAGCTGCTGACGTAAAAGATTCATCTTTACGTGTACCATCAGGTACTAAAGGCACAGTAATCGATGTTCAAGTGTTTACGCGTGACGGTATTGAAAAAGATGACCGTGCTCAAGCAATCGAAAAAGCTCAGCTTGATGCTTACCGTAAGGACTTGAAAGAAGAATACAAAATCTTTGAAGAAGCAGCACGTGAACGTATTGTTCGTTTGTTGAAAGATCAGCAGTCAAATGGTGGTGGTAATACTAAACGTGGCGACAAGCTAACTGAAGACTTGTTATCACACTTAGCATTGGTTGACTTACTTGAAATCCAACCAAATGACGAAGCAATTGCTGAGCGTTTAACTCAAATTCAAGTCTTCTTGAAAGAGAAGAGCTTCGAAATTGATGAGAAGTTTGCAGAGAAGAAACGTAAACTTTCTACTGGCGATGAGCTCACCACTGGTGTACTCAAAGTTGTTAAAGTTTATCTCGCTGTAAAACGTCGTATCCAGCCTGGTGATAAGATGGCGGGTCGTCACGGTAACAAAGGTGTTGTTTCAAACATCTTACCTGTTGAAGACATGCCGCATGATATCCATGGTGTACCTGTAGACGTGGTCTTGAACCCTCTTGGTGTACCATCACGTATGAACGTGGGTCAGATTCTGGAAACTCACTTAGGTTTGGCTGCTAAAGGTCTTGGCGAACAAATTGACAAGATGGTGAAGCAACAACGTACGATTGCTGAGCTTCGTGAATTCCTAGACAAGATTTACAACAAAGTTGGTGGCGAGCAAGAACAGCTAGACACTTTAACTGACGAAGAAATCATGAAACTCGCTGGCAACTTGCGTGCGGGTGTACCTTTAGCAACACCAGTATTTGATGGTGCTGAAGAAGGTCAAATCAAAGAGTTACTAGAACTTGCAGAATTGCCACGCTCTGGTCAAACAGTACTTTATGATGGACGTACAGGCGAGCGTTTTGACCGTCCTGTAACTGTTGGTTATATGTACATGTTGAAATTGAACCACTTGGTTGATGACAAGATGCATGCGCGTTCTACGGGTTCTTACTCACTTGTAACGCAACAGCCATTGGGTGGTAAAGCTCAATTCGGTGGTCAGCGTTTTGGTGAGATGGAAGTCTGGGCACTCGAAGCATATGGCGCAGCATATACACTGCAAGAAATGCTGACTGTGAAGTCGGATGACGTTGAAGGTCGTACTCGTATCTATAAGAATATCGTAGACGGTAACCACTATATGGATCCAGGCATGCCTGAATCGTTCAACGTATTGACCAAAGAGATCCGTTCTTTAGGTATCAACATTGAACTGAAAAATGGTGACTAATAAATCTCTTCCGGCTCCTCTGTGTGAAGAGGAGGCCGGAATTTTGAGATTTCCAATTTTCAGTAATACAATATTTGTGACCCAGTTGGGGAGTGTGAACTCCTCAACACACGGAGAAAAAAATTGAAAGACTTGCTCGATATCATGCGCAAAAAGACGGATTCAGATGGTTATACACCAGTTGAATTTGATCGTATCCGTATTGGTCTTGCCTCACCAGAAATGATTAAGTCATGGTCTCACGGTGAAGTTAAAAAGCCTGAAACGATTAACTATCGTACGTTTAAGCCAGAACGCGATGGTTTATTCTGTGCCAAAATCTTTGGTCCAGTAAAAGACTATGAATGCTTGTGTGGTAAATACAAGCGTATGAAGTACAAAGGCGTAATCTGTGAAAAATGTGGCGTTGAAGTAACGACTGCAAAAGTTCGTCGTGAGCGTATGGGTCACATCGAATTAGCTTCACCAGTTGCGCATATCTGGTTCTTAAAATCATTGCCAAGCCGTATCGGTCTATTACTCGATATGACTTTGCGTGATATTGAACGCGTATTGTATTTCGAATCTTATGTGGTTACCGATCCTGGTATGACTCCACTTGAGAAAAACCAGTTATTGAATGACGAAGAATACTTCACTGCACTTGAAGAACACGGTGACGAGTTCTCAGCGAAAATGGGTGCTGAAGCTGTTCAAGACTTGTTAAAAGACATCGACTTAGATGCTGAAATTTCACGTTTACGTGAAGAAATTCCACAAACGACTTCTGAGACTAAGCTTAAAAAAGCCTCTAAGCGTTTGAAATTGATGGAAGCATTTAACGATTCAAACAACAAGCCTGAGTGGATGGTAATGAATGTATTACCTGTACTTCCACCAGATCTTCGTCCTCTTGTTCCGCTTGAAGGTGGTCGTTTTGCGACTTCTGACTTGAACGATTTGTATCGTCGTGTCATCAACCGTAACAACCGTTTGAAGCGTCTTCTTGACCTGTCTGCACCTGACATCATTGTACGTAACGAAAAACGTATGTTACAAGAGTCTGTAGATGCGTTGTTAGACAATGGTCGTCGTGGTCGTGCGATTACTGGTTCGAACAAACGTCCATTGAAATCTTTGGCTGACATGATCAAAGGTAAACAAGGTCGTTTCCGTCAAAACTTACTTGGTAAGCGTGTTGACTACTCTGGTCGTTCGGTAATTACTGTAGGTCCTAACCTACGTTTGCACCAATGTGGTCTACCGAAGAAAATGGCGCTTGAATTATTCAAACCATTTATCTTTGCTAAATTACAAGCATCAGGTCAAGCAACAACCATTAAAGCTGCGAAGAAAATGGTTGAGCGTGAGACACCAGAAGTTTGGGACGTACTCGCATCGGTAATTCGTCAACATCCGGTTATGCTAAACCGTGCACCTACACTTCACCGTTTGGGTCTACAAGCATTTGAACCGATCTTGATCGAAGGTAAAGCCATTCGTCTACATCCATTGGTATGTGCTGCATTTAACGCCGACTTTGACGGTGACCAAATGGCAGTACACGTACCATTGACTTTAGAAGCACAATTAGAAGCACGTGCTTTGATGATGTCTACAAACAACATCTTGTCACCAGCCAACGGTGAGCCAATTATCGTTCCCTCTCAGGACGTGGTATTAGGCTTGTACTACATCACTCGTGATGCAGTAAATGCCAAAGGTGAAGGCATGGTGTTTGCGGATACTCACGAAGTAAACCGTGCACTTGCAACAGGTCAAGTTGATTTACATGCTCGCGTTAAAGCACGTGTACATCAAACTGTAATCGATGAAAATGGTCATCGCGAGCAGCAAACGATCGTTGTAGATACAACTCCAGGTCGTTGTTTGTTATGGGAAGTTGTACCTGAAGGTATGGATTTCCAACAAATTAACGTTGAGATGACTAAGAAAAACATCTCTAAGTTAATCAACTCTTGCTACCGTAAACTTGGTCTAAAAGATACCGTTATCTTTGCTGACCAATTGATGTACTTGGGCTTCCGTCAAGCGACGCGTTCAGGTGTATCTGTAGGTATGGAAGATATGGTTATTCCACCACAGAAACAAATCATTATTGATAAGGCTGAAACCGAAGTTCGTGAAATCGAGCAACAGTTTGAGCAAGGTTTCGTTACTGCTGGTGAACGTTATAACAAAGTTGTCGATATCTGGGCACGTACCAATGACCAAGTTGCGAAAGCGATGATGGATAACTTGTCATTCACAACTGTTAAAAACAAACAGGGTGAAGATGAGAAGCAAAAATCATTTAACAGCATCTATATGATGTCTGACTCTGGTGCCCGTGGTAGTGCGGCTCAGATTCGTCAGCTTGCTGGGATGCGTGGTTTGATGGCGAAACCAGATGGTTCGATCATTGAGACCCCAATTAAAGCAAACTTCCGTGAAGGTTTGACCGTACTTCAGTACTTTATTTCAACACACGGTGCGCGTAAAGGTTTGGCCGATACCGCATTGAAAACTGCGAACTCAGGTTATTTGACTCGTCGTTTAGTTGACGTAGCACAAGACTTAGTAATTACTGAGCCAGATTGTGGTACTGAAGAAGGCCTAGTAATGACACCATTCATTCAAGGTGGTGATGTGATCGAGCCTTTACGTGACCGTGTATTAGGTCGTGTAACTGCAGTTGATGTACGTCGCGCTGTGGATGATGAAGTGGTATTGCCACAAGGTACACTCATCGATGAGAAAATCGCTGCGCAACTTGAAGATGCCGGTGTCGATGAAGTTAAAGTACGTTCAGTTGTAAACTGTCGTTCTACCTTTGGTGTATGTGCGAAATGTTATGGTCGTGACTTGGCACGCGGTCACTTGGTTAACCCAGGTGAATCTGTTGGTGTTATGGCGGCGCAATCAATTGGTGAACCGGGTACCCAGTTAACCATGCGTACATTCCACGTCGGTGGTGCTGCAAGCCGAACTTCTGCTGCTAACAGTGTTCAAGTACGTAACAAAGGTACTGTACGTTTCCATAACGTAAAAACTGTACAACATGCTAAAGGTCACTTAGTTTCTGTTTCACGTTCTGGTGAAATCGGTATTGCGGATGACTTAGGTCGTGAACGCGAACGTTATAAATTGCCATACGGTGCGAGCATCTTGTTAAAAGATGGCGAATCTGTAGATGCAGGCGGTGTTGTAGCGACTTGGGATCCACATACACATCCACTTGTGACAGAAGTTGCTGGTAAAGCACGCTTTAGTCAAATTGCGGATGGCGTAACTGCAACATCAAAAACTGATGATGCAACAGGTATGACAACTGTTGAAATCCTGCCTGTTACAGCACGTCCTGTATCTGGTAAAGATTTGCGTCCTGCAATCGTATTGGATATGGCTGATGGTCAAGAACAATTCTACTTCTTGCCACAGAATACCATCGTAACTGTACGTGATGGCGAAACCATCGGTGTAGGTGATGTTATCGGCCGTGTACCGCAAGAAACTTCACGTACTCGTGATATTACCGGTGGTTTGCCACGTGTAGCTGACTTGTTCGAAGCGCGTAAGCCTAAAGAGCATGCAATCTTGGCAGAAGTGTCTGGTGTTGTAAGCTTCGGTAAGGAAACTAAAGGTAAAAACCGTTTAGTGATCACGCCTGATGATGGTAGCGAAATCTACGAAGAGTTGATTCCTAAATGGCGTCAAATCAACGTGTTCGAAGGTGAACATGTAAACCGTGGTGAAACTATTTCTGATGGTCCACAAAACCCACACGACATTTTACGTCTGAAAGGTGAAGTGGCGTTGACTAACTACATCGTGAACGAAGTTCAGGACGTTTACCGTCTCCAAGGTGTAAAAATCAACGATAAACACATCGAAGTTATCGTTCGTCAGATGCTACGTAAAGTAGATATCGTAGACGGCGGTGATACAAGCTTCATCAAAGGTGAGCAAGTTGAGTACATTCGCATGGTTCAAGAGAACCAAGCGGTGAGTGCACAAAACAAATTCCCTGCGAAGTATGAACGTATCTTGATGGGTATTACCAAGGCATCATTGTCTACTGACTCATTTATCTCTGCTGCATCGTTCCAGGAAACAACTCGTGTGTTAACTGAAGCTGCTGTAACAGGTAAAGAAGATGATCTACGTGGTCTAAAAGAGAACGTTGTTGTGGGTCGTTTGATCCCAGCGGGTACTGGTTTGGCTTACCACTTAGAGCGTCGTCGTCAAGAGGCGGAAGCTGCAGAGTTTGAACTCAGCAACGACTTCTCTGATGTAGACCAAGCTTTCTCACAAGCTTTAAACGAAGAACAATTCTAAGTTTAAGCAGTGAATGACAAAGGGCGCCAAATGGGCGCCCTTTGTTTTGTCTTATTTCTGTCATGAGAGTTGCTTAACTCAAGATAACATGAAAAATCAACTTGAGTTTTTTTCTGAAAACTTGTTTTATTTAATAAATATACTTACTTTCGGGTAGAAAATAATAATTAAGTTTAAAAAATATAAAAATGATTATTTTTATAAAATATATATTAATATCAATATGTTTTTTTTAATAGTAGTTAAAATTATGAAGCAATTAATTATTGAATCTAACGGTGTAAAAACAAATTTAGATGTAAACAATATAAATCAGTTAATTCGAGAGCAAGGAAAACTAATTCTTAAACTTGCTGATGGAAAAGAAATCATTTTAAATCAAAGTGATGTGTTCTCTATTGAGTTACTTGATAATAATCAGGGCATTATAAGTATTAATTCCTTATCTCAGTCTGATGAAATAGATGAATTAGAAAAACTGGTTGAAGGGGATAAAATATCCTGGTTTGAGGAAAATAAAGCATTGTCATATGCTGGCGGAGCATTGCTTGTCGGTGGAATTGTTGCTGCTGCGAGTAGTGGTGGAAGTAGCAGTGATAATGGTGATTATGATCCACCAAGTTTATTAACTCAAAGCCTAGCCGCAGATCATAAAACTGTTACAGGTCAGACCGAGGCAGGTGCGACTGTTAAGGCAG
>NZ_BBRX01000091.1 GCF_000829675.1 Acinetobacter rudis | reverse complement strand
TATCGGGTGGTTTGTCAGGCAGCACTTTGGCACTAAATTCTGGTTTGATTCTTCCGGTACCTGATAAATCAGCATTGAGTTTAGGCAATACTTATGTGCCGAACTTAGTCTTTTCGCGCTCTGCGATTGCCTTGGCCACACGTGCACCTGCATTACCAGATGGCGGGGATAGTGCTGATGACCGTACACAGATTGTTGATCCAGTCACCGGTTTAGCATTTGAAATTGCAGTTTACCGTCAATACAAACAAGTGGTTTATGAAGTCAGTTTGGCTTGGGGTGTTAAGGCAGTGACATCACGTCATATTGGCTTACTGTTGGGTTAATTATTAGGGCGAGCAATCGCCCTTATTTTTTGGAAATAAAAAAATGAATCCATTAAATACCGTCAAGATTAAAGATGGTGAAAGCTATCGCATCATCAATGAATCTGATTTCAAACATGGTCTACATGAGCTATGTGAAGGTGAGAAGTTGTCAGCACAGCCAAGTGTAGTCAGTGGCTCATCAACGGGCAGCACTAAAGCAGACTTAGAAAAGCTACAGATAGAAAACACCGATCTGATTGCTGATCTTAAAACTGCTTTGGATGAAAAAGACTTCCTCAAAAATCAACTTGCCAAAGCTATTGAGGATTTGGAATCCGAACGAGCAATTCACACAGCATTTATGAATGACGTTAATGCAATGCAGTCCCGTATTGATGAATTAACACAGCCTATTGGCTCTGGTGATGAAGTTGTAGAGCAAGTTGTCAATCAATCAGAGGCAGTAGCTAAACCTGCTGAAAATGATTATGCAAGTTGGACAGTGCCACAAATCAAAGAGTTTTTGGCATCCAAAGAAATTGGCTTTAAGTCATCTGCATCAAAAGATGAGCTTTTAGCACTCATTCCAAAGGAATAACCCTATGAGCTTTATCACTATTGAAGATGCGAACGAAATACTGGGGAATGACTTTGCACCTGATGGTGATAAGGCTCGTTTGATTCTGCTGGCTAATACTTGGATGAAGAAACATGCAGGTGTGGCCCCTGATCCTATACCCGATGAGTTAAAGATCGCCTCATGTGAAATCGTTAAAGGAATTCTGGCCAAGGCGATTTATAACGGTAAAACCCAAACTTTAAAGCGTGAAAAAGTCAAAGCCGATGGGGTTGAGTCAGAAGAGGAGTACCAGGAGGGCAGCGAATCCTTATCGAGTTTCGAGCAGATTGCTTTAGACCTGATTGCATCCGTTGTGGATGACAGCAAAGCATCGTCATTTGGCATATTTCTAACACGGGTGTGATATGGGATTAAGAGATAAGATTCAAAGCAAACTTGCCAAAGCATTTGATAATAAGCTTTCAGACGCCGTGTATTCATTTACATGTGAACGCATTATGAATGATGGGGCTTATAATCATGTGACTGGAAAATATGAAGATCAGGAAGTTTTTAAATATTCAGGTCGTGGTATTTTATTCGGTAGTTATAACCAGTATGAAGTTCAGACCTTAGGTGTGTTGGCTACAGATAAAAAGGCAACATTACTGCAAAATGAAGTTACTGCCGAGCCTTTGATTGGTGATGAGTGGGTGACAACTGAGGATAAATTCAAGATCATTCATAAAGGCCAAGATCCAGCCAAGACGATTTGGAGAGTGCAGTTGAGGGCGATGTGATATGAGTTGGACCATTAAACCCACCGACTTCATTAAAGAAATTGAAAGTGATCTATGTGATCTACAGAAGAAAATAGCAACCGATGCCCTACGTGGTGTTATCGAAGCATCACCTGTCGATTCTGGTGCGTTTAAGGGCAATCATCGATTAAGTATTAATGCTATTGATGAAGGCTTTGATCCAAACCTAAAAGATGCCTCCGGTGCTAACGCCTTAGCAAAAGGACTAAGTGTGCTTTCTAGCTTAGTACCTTACTCAGTGATCAATATTCAGAATAATGCGCCTTATGGTCCTGCACTGGAATATGGCGGCTATCCTAATCCTGTGAAGAAAGGGAGTTGGATAAAAGGTAAGAATGGCAAAGGCGGATACTATGCCATTAAGTCTGATAAGGGATTTAGTAAACAAGCACCACTTGGCATTTATGGCGTGACCTTTACTTTGATTAAAGAGAAATACAGATGATGACTCATGCCGAAGCCCGTAAGGTGTTTATGCAGCTTATTGATAGTTTTGATTATATTGATAAGGCCCAAGTTCTTACCCAAAACCAACCAATGAGGAATGGTCAAGCATTTGAACCCCCTAAAGAAGGCTTGTGGTGTCGAGTCTTTATTCGTAACGCACCGACATTTATTTCAGGGTTGGGTGATACTCCGTGTACTCGGACAGTGGGGAATTTAATCATTCAATGTTTTGATCGCATTGGAAATAGCACCGTAGCTTTAACGGATTTAGGTGATGCTTGGATAGAGCACTTACAGTTTAAGCATGTAGGGCAATTAGAAATCTTACAAGGTTCCGTCATTGATGTCGGTGAAAAAGAGGATTTCTATCAATTTAATGTGATTTTTGAATATCGGATTAATTAAGAGTTCGAGTTATAGTAACTGTTCTCTTTTTTAGTTGCCCTAGTCAATTTAATGTTCTGCGTTACCTATAAACTATTAAATAACTTAATATTTATCCTATCTCATATTAAATTATGTAATTGTCTTTCACAGTTGTTGCTTTTTCATAGTTGCTTAGTATACAAACATAAGCTTAAGTTTTAGATGTGTTCGCTGTGAAGCAAGACCAACAAACTAAAGTAAATAATGGTGATATAGATATATGCTAGTTAAGATAAACGATGGATATTTTGTTAACCCTAAAAATGTGACTTATGCGCGTTTGATTGAAAATGGTGGGCAAACGATGTTAAACATTCATTTTGTAGGTGGTGATAGAGTCGCTATAACCATTGATAAAGAGTCTTCTGAGGAGCAGGTCGGGAACATACTTCGTAAAGTTACAGAATAACAGTTATCGATAGGAACCACCTTTGGGTGGTTTTTTTACATAAAAAATTTAATATAATTAGTATGTTTTATTTATCTATAAGTATATATTAAACAATATTAATGAGCTGTAATTTTAATATAATAGGCTCTTAATATACTTAAATAATCCTAATAGAGATAAATTATGGGACTTGAAATTGGTAGTGTGGTGGTTTTTGTATTAGGCAGTCCAGAGATGATTGTTTATGCTATTTCTAAGAAAAAGATTAAGTGCAAATGGTTCTGTACGAAAGGAAAGTTACATACTTCGGAGTTTTCTAGAAGTGAACTTATTCCTACAGGACAAAAATTTAAAACAAATGGATTAGAAATTACGATTCACTAAGAATTTATTTTATTGATCGATAAAACTTTTAATAGGTGTCAAGCTTATGGATATTTGCATAGGTGGTTCTTGGAATAGGTTTAAGATATTAAAAAATCAGCTTTATGATAAGAAATTTTTTAGAGTTAAAATAAAAGGATTAAACACTGTAAGTATATATCAAAAAAGATTAGCAACAATCAAAAGAGTTAAATATATCTTTTGGGTTTTAGCCGATATTAATGATACTGAGGCTACTAAGTGTATTCAAAGTTATTTATTTAAGAGAGAAAAGCTTTTAATTTAATTTTCTAATTTTACTATGAAAGTTAAACCACCGAAAGGTGGTTTTTTTATGCCCAAAATAAGGAGACATCATGTCTAAAGGTAGTGCTCAAATTCTGCAATATGCAAAAGAAACAACTGTGGGAGTAACACCCACGACTTTTGCTCGACAAACAATTGCATTTACAGACCAATCATTAAACCAGACTGCTGAAAAGACAGAATCAGCATCAATCACGGATGGCCGTATTCAACAAGCCTCAATGATCACCAGTTCAGAATATACAGGTGATATTAGCTGTGAAGCGCAGTATGGGGCTTATGATGATTTTATTGCTGCTGCAGCATTTAATAAGTGGGAAACGGACAAACTTACATTTGGTGGTGACTTGCGCCAAACGATCAGTATGTTGCTTGGCTATAAAGATATTAAAAACTATCACACTTTCGCTGGTCTTCATGTCAACACATTTGGGATTGAAATTCCTGAAACCGGTCTAATTACGTTTAGCTTTGGTTTTATGGGAATGAAGCGAACAGTTGCTGCGACAGCACCGACTGGAACTATTACCAACGCTTCTACTAATCCCAAGCTGTCCAATATCTCAGTTGGTGAGTTATTGGTTAATGGCCTATCAGTTAAAGGTAAAGCCTGCATCGATTCATTCTCTTTTAACTGGGATAATTCAATGCAAGTTCAGCGCTGCTTAGGCGGTGGCTTAGAGATTGCAGCAATTCTAGAAATGATGGGTGCGGGTACTGGTAGCTTTAGTATGGCTTGGGCGGATGAGTCTGCGAAGTTGTACGAAAAGCAATTTACCAATGAGCTGATTTCTCTTGTGATTCCAATTGTTGACACGCTAGGCAACAAATATGAACTCAGTTTACCTAAGGTAGAAATCACTGCATCACTGGCTACAGGTGGGGCTACTGATATTTTGAAAAGTTCATTTGAATTTAAGGTTGTAGAACAAGCACCATTCTTGACTCGAACCCCAGTTAAAACTGGACCATAACAACATGCCGCCTTAGGGCGGTTTATTTTTTGGAATGAAAGATGAAAATTCAAATTGAAGAAAAGAAACCTATTGATGTGCCTAGCGAGTGGTGTGACTTTGAGGGGGCAAAGTTCTTAATTGCTGGATCAAGTAAGCCTGCTTTTAGACGTAAAATGGATATTTTAGGAGCTAAGATTGGTCAAGAAGTGAATGGGAATCGAAAGATTACAGACGAGTCAGCGGAGTCTATTCCATTTGAATACAACAAGGCATGTGCGGATTTAATATTAGATTGGGATGGCGTTGTAGATATCGATGGCAATCCAATTAAATACAGTGAAGATATGGCTGAGCAACTTTGCACACTGGCTGTAGATCCAGATACTAAAGAGAAACTCACAGGTGGTTTAATTCTGCTCATTAATGAGCAATCAGAACGCATTCAAGAGGAAGCTGATAAGCTGAAGGCTGAGACTTTGGGAAAGTCCAAGAACTCTACAAATGGTCAAAATTCAACAGTGAAGAAGAAGCAACGGAATACAACCTCAAACAGCAAGCCATAGCTGAAGCTCTTGGAAGACCGCAAGTTAAATCCATAGTAAGGCCTGAATATTCACACACTGCACAAGCCATTCTCTCTGCATACAACATAATTTCGCGATCGAGACAATATGAGCAAGGTATCCCGATGCCGATTGATCTATCAGCAATTACAGCATACTTGGAACAATACGAAGCGCCGTGTGAGGGTTGGATATTCAATGATTGCATTATCACTTTGGATAATCTTTTTTTAGAAGAGGCTTATCGGAAGAGGTAGGCCATCAATTAGAGTTACACGTGTAAGATAGAAACTATATTTATATGGTTTTCTTTAGCTCAAAACAAAACCCCGATAGTTGGCGCTATTGGGGTTTTTTGTTTCCAGATGAACCAGCAAGATCATAAGGAGAAAATATCAATGTCCTATAAAGATAACCGATTCACATTTAAATTTCTAGGAGTGTTTACTGTGGAGATTGTAAAAGTTACACCACATGAAGTTAGAAAAACCTTAAGGCTGACGGCATTTATCTTATTTGTCATGATTTTACTTGTGCGTCTCCCTGCTTATATTGAAGCAGTGAGATGGTGGTAGGTTGGATGATAGACATGGTTATTGGAGAATCTAGTTGTGGCTGAGAAAAATATTGAATTTGCTAGGACTGGCAACAGTGATGCAGTTAGTTTTTCTATAAGCATTAATTTTGTTGAAATATTCTGGCATCTTGTTGCCGCAATATTATTACTAAAGCTTTCTAAAATTGGCTTTCAATATCTCAAAATCTATTTAGGAGCAGATTGATAACAAATGTATCAATCAACTCCCTCAAAACCAATTTATTATCTGTGCGCCTTAGGCGCTTTTTTTACGCCTGAGGAAAAGTTATGACACAAGAATCTGTACTTAGGATTGCATTTGATTCAAGAGATGCTGCCAATGATGCAAAAGCATTTAACGTTCAATTAGAAAAAGTTCAAGATGGTGGTGAGAAAGCCAGTAAATCTGTTGAGACACTTGGCAAAACGGCATCAACAGCAGGTACATCAGTTAAAGGGCTCAGCACACATGTTGAGTTGAGTACAAAAGCATTATCTGACCAAACACATGCGGTTGATAAAAATGTTTTAGCAATGAAAAACCTAGCAAAGATTGTTGCTGGGTATATCTCTATTAGCAAAGGCATTGAAGCAGCAGATGGTTATACACAAATGGCTGCACGTATCCGAAATGCGACTACAAGTGCTCAGGAATATAATTTAGTTCAAGATCGCTTACTTGCAACTGCTAATACGACATTCCGTGCATTATCCGAGGCGCAGGAAGTCTATCTGTCTTTAGCTGGTGGCATGAAGTCTTTAGGGTATTCAACTAAACAAACGCTAGATTTATCCGATTCTCTATCTTTTGCATTTACCGCTAACGCCACGCGTGCAGATCAGGCACAGTCAGCTATGGACTCATTATCTAAGTCTATGGCCAAAGGAAAGATTGATGCTGATGCTTGGATTTCGATTGTTACAGGCGCTGATAATGTAATTGCTGATATGGCTAAGACGACAGGAAAGACTGAAACTGAAATTCGTCAGCTTGGTGCCACTGGTAAAGCATCACTAGAAGATTTAATTAAGACATTGGTTGCTACACGCGAACAAAACGAAGCTCTAGCCAATAACATGGAAAACAGTCTTAAAGATGGTCTTCAAAAACTTACCAATGAGACTACGGTGTTTCTAGGAAAATTAAATGAAACAACCAAACTTACAGGACATGCAGCTGCCGCGATTGGTTTCCTTAGTGAGCATATTGATAAATTAGCTATTGTTGGTGGGATTGCAGCATCGATCTGGGCTGGACGCTTAGCTGCTGCATTTGCAGAGAGTGCAATTAAGGCAGGTTGGAGTACTGCTGCAATTTTAACTCAAACTAGTGCAATGACAGCATCGGCAACAGCGGCAAAAAGCCTGTATCTAGCTGTAGGTGGACCAGTAGGATTAGCAGTTGTATTGGCAGGTGCAGCTGCATCAATGCTGATGTTTAGTAAAGATACTAATACAGCTACCAGTTCATTGGATCAACAACGTAAGAGTGTTTCTGATCTGACAGAAGAATATCAAAAAATGTCTGCCTCAAAATTAATCTCACATATTGAAGAGATTAATGACAAGATTGACGAGTCGGAGAAAAAGATTAATAAGGCACGACGGAGCCTTGTAGCTATGGTTGCTGGAAATCCTGAGTTTGTAACGGCTCAAGATATTAAGCGGCAAAATTTAATGCTGGATCAGCTCGAAAAGATTCAAAAACAAGGTAAAAGCACATCTGCAGCGCTTCAGGAAATTAACAACTCTAAATTATTCTCCAAGGCTGAAATTAAGGATACTCAGAAATTATTTTCTATTATGGAAGAAAGTAACAGTGAGCTATCTAAGAATATAGCTATGAGAGAATTGGCTAATAGTTCGTTAGATAAAGCTTCGGGTTTATATAGTGAACTTATAGACCAAAGCGAAAAACTTACAGTTGAGAATCAATTATTAAATAAGAGCCTTAATGATGGAAAAGAGAGTTTTAAGTTTATTACTGATTCACTTTTACAGTCCGCAGCCAATGCTGGTTTGTCAGCAGGTAAAATTAGCCAGTTAAAGCAATCTATTGATGAATACAACAAGGGGGCGCTTTCAGCAACTGCATTGCTTAAAGAATTTCAGAAGTACATACCGATTAGTGAGACAGATCTACGAGCTTATTTACAGTTGGCTCGGAATATCGAAGCTAATGAGAAATCTTTAGCCAAAAACCGCAATGAGTTAACACAAAATGATGCCTCTCAAAAAGCGTTTAATAAAACGCTGAACGACTCAAAAGTAGCTGGCGTAAATTCTGCTGATGGTTTGAAAGCAATTTCAACAGAGGCAGTGGTTACTTCGGAGAAGGTCAGAAACTTAGACAGTGAAATTCAGAAGTTTATTCAGAACTCTATGAATAATACAGCGTCCAATATTGAGCGTTTAAAACTATACAATTCAGGTCTTAATAAAGAAGCAGCTGATATCATTTTAAAAACTAGAGAGGCATCTGGATTCATTGGAACAGACCAACAGTTATCCCTTGGTACTATTGCAGTTATAGGCCAAGAGCTCTTGCTTCAGAATCAAGTTAAAAAAGTTGAGGAGGATAGAAAAAAACTTGAGGATGATAAGGCTCAAGCATTAGAGCGACAAACCAAGGCACATCAGGAACAAGCTGTTCTGTTAGCAGGTAATGACGAAAGAACACGAAACATGCTTCGTGTTTATCAGGCTTTTCGTAATGCTGGTTTAGGTGACAAGCAGGCACGAGTCATGACAGCACAGGTTGGTCGTGAAAATGATTTTGTTAGTAGTGCTATGTTTGGGAGTCATAAAGACCGTAATAACGGCTATACAAACACAGGATTTATTTCATGGCAAAAAGACCGATCTATTAACCTGATGAAGAGTCTACAAGGCCAAGGTGTTCTTGATAAGAATGGCAACATTCAACAATCTCAAGAAGCGTTGAATGCTATGGCCAAATTCTTAATGCAAGAGGTTTCAACAATAGGAGCTTATGGTAAAACTAAAAGCGCTCTAAATAACGATAATCTTAGCTATCGTGAACTGGAAAAAATTGTTGGTAAGAACTTTATTGCTTGGGATTACGATGGCAATAAACTTGGCTCAAAAACATCAGCTAAACATCTTAAGAAACAAGATGACTACTATACGAAATTGAGCAAAATTTTAGGGCAAGATCCTGATACGGCATTAGGCTCAATTAAGAATTTATCCAAGTATGAGGATGATGCCTATAAAGCCAGAGTTAAAACCGAGGAGGAGATTAAACAACTCCAAGCACAATATGATACTGATGCGATTAAGCGATCTAAGGCTCGTGATGATGAAATCAATAAAGCAACTATTCTCAATCAGCTTGATTTAATTCCAAAGATCAAACAGCGTTATGATGCCCAAGACACACTTGCTTCATTGCAGTTTGACAATGAGCTTAATGGCTACAAGTGGACTGAAGAACAGAAAATCAATTATCACAATGAAACTGCAAAGTTAATGTTGGATATTGACGGAGAGTATTCTGAGAAAGGCAAAATAGCGCTTAAAGTCTCACTTGATGCGCAACGTGATTTAGAGATATCTGCTTATCGCCGCCTCCAACAGGAGAAGATAAAGGAGTTTAGATCCACACTCGAACAGCAAACCGCTGAATACCAACGTATGTATTACGATGCTTTGGCGCGGTATTCAATGCCACAACCTGCCTTTAATCGCTGGGAGGCTCAGAACGCTTACAGTGATCAAATTGGTGCGGCTTGGGATAATAAGCAAAATGCGATTAATAAGGCTGATGAAAAAGACCCCAAAACTGATCAGTATTTAAATGATGCTAATACTCGCTATCAGATGTACCTAGAGGCTGAAAGGAATTATCAGGCACAACTTTTGGCGATTAAGCGGAAAGGGGTGCTGGATGAGCGAGATGTTATGATGCAAAGCCAGACTGATTATTTTGGTATGTATAATCAATTGTTGACACAAGCATCAACTGTTTGGGGTGGTATGACTCAGATGGTTCGGGATAGTGCGGGTGAGTCAAGTGCTGCATATAAGGCAATGTTTTTGGCGCAGCAAGCAATAGCAATTGGTCAGGCAATTATTAATACCGAAGTTGGGGCGACCGCAGCACTTAAAACTGATCCAACTGGATTCATGTCAATGATGACACGTGGAATGGGATATGCCTCGGTTGGTCTAATCGCAGCTCAAACCATTCAAGGTATGGCTCACAATGGTATAAATAACATTCCTAGAGAAGGCACTTGGTTGTTGGATGGTGGCGAGCGCGTTTTAAATCCTAAACAAAACCAAGATTTAACCAACTATCTTGAAAAACGAAATAATCCACAAGATCAAAGCCCAATGATTGAGCGTCAGCGTTTAGCTGCGATTGGGGAGGCTAAAGCAAGTCGAGCAGAAGTGCTGAGTGCACCAGTAACGGTATATGTGACAGTTCAAAGTGATGGATCTAGCGAAGTAAAAAGCGAGGGTGCATCAAAAGAGTTGGGGCTTATGATTGGTAATGGGGTTCGAAAAATGCTACTTGATGAGTGTAGGCAAGGTGGAATTATTGATAATGAGTTAAGACGAAGAGGTAGATGATAAATGGCTTTTCTCCCATTAAATTGATATTTTATAGGTACTTTGGGGAGTTCCTATAATGAAAAAATTATTATTTGCTGGTTTATTGGTGTTGGGGGTGACAGGGTGTATGAGTATGCCAACCCCAAGCACACCTATGACGAATGTTGTTGATATTGTTGCATTGAATGGACAGTCAAAAGATCAAATTTTTGAAAAGTCAAAAATATGGATCGCTAAATCATTTAAATCAGCAAATAATGTGATTCAATACCAAGATAAATCAACAGGGCAGATTATTGGAAAAGGGACTATTCCATTTCCATGTGATGGATTCATTGATTGTGGTGCATTTGGCCAAGATCGAGTGAATTTTACAATCCAAATTGATACAAAGGATAATAAGGCTCGTATATCATTCTCGGATATTACTGCAACATCATTAACCTATGTTAAGGGTGGTATGAATAATATTGGGGGCGAAAGACAAATATTAATTGTTGAGCACCAACAACGCATTGAGAGCAAATTAAAATTGATTGCTCAGCAGTACAAAGCTGATGTAATAAATCAGCAAACAGAGTCTAAAGACTGGTAATCAAACCAATAATTAATCCGCCGAAAGGCGGTTTTTTATTACCTAAACAAACATAAATATTCACATAAGGAGAAATCGACGTGAATCAACAAAGTAATGTTTTTAAACCAGTTATAGAAGAATTGGTTGGATTAACAATGAATAGTAATCGTGCAAATTTATTCATCCTTGGAAATCTTGTAGGCTTTATGGCAGAAAAAGGTGTGATAGATTTAGATGAATATCTAGAATTCACAAAAAATGCAAAAGAGCATATTGTTGGTGAAAGCAAAGATCAGGACGAGGCAAGATTAAAAGCAATTAACACTATGTTTGATATCCATCTCAACGACTTCAAGAGAGAGTAAAAAAAACACATTAGGGTGTTTTTTTGATGTTCATATTTGAAGGCTGCTCTTCGTTACTATTTGAATCCTCAACCCAAAAAACATCTTCGAATTTTTCACATACACCAGCTTTTCTGAGTTCGTTGTAAATGAGCAAGGCTCGGTATACGCTTAGATGTTTTCCTGCTTCTGCATCTTTTATATATCTGTTGAGAACGTGATTATTTGAAATAAATCCACATTTTTTAGCTAATTGATAACCTGTCATACCAGCTTGCTCTCGCAAAGTCGCGATATTATTTTTTCCAATCATTGAGATATACCGAAAAATCTTTCGTTCATTGTACTATAGGGGTAATTAGGATTATATAATCTATACACTTGCTATTATATTTAACTAACTGATGCTGGATCTAGAAGCTTAAATTGAAAGAGTGTGAAAATAATTCTGATTGGTTTGCTGCTTATTAGCATAAATTACCATTCTAATTTCTACCACTCATTTTGTAGCATGTATTCTCAGGGTCTCTATTTCTTTATTTTTTCATAATTTATTGATAAGTTAATCAAAATTATTGAGAGCAACAAATGTGCAGTTAAGTTTCAAGGAATTTAATAAACATCTCGAAGAGTTTAATAATGGTGGTAAAAAGCCCAGTGGCATTGTAATTGGTTATAAAACATATTCTGGTTTAATGAAGGAAGAGAAGTTTGTTTATCATGTCACTAGAGATAGGAGCAATTCGATGATTCGATACTATAAAGGGATTGAGATTAGAATTGTCGCTGAAAAGCATTACTTAAAGATTGAATAAGAGCACCATCTTCTGTTGGCGTTTTCTTACCTCCTTTGCTATTTTGTGAGCAATTTAGGGGGATTTATGAAAAGAATATTATTGGCGGTATGTTTATCTGTATTTAGCGTCGGTGTTGGTGCAACAGCTGAAGAAAGGTTAGTCATAAGCAGCGAGTATGAACGGGTAAGTTGGATAAGAAATCCTCGCATTAATTTTAATAATAATGATTTACAGGGATATGATCGAACCATTTCGGTCCACATTGTAACCTATACAAATGGCTCAATTGCTTCCACTAAAATAATGAAAAGTAGTGGATTAGAAAGTATAGATAAAAAAATTGTAATGGCGATTAAGCGGTCAAGAATTACTCCATATCTAAGAGATGGTACTTACTATCCTGTTTGAGCAAATCTCTGAAAGCCAGTTAAATCAAGATTTGCAAACAAAGGTGGGTCAAATTGAACTGATCGATGCCGAAATACCTAAGCTGCAGAAGGATATCAAGGACACAAGAGATCAGATTGCACAAGAAAGCAAAGACCGATTGAAAGAAGCGGATTTAATAAAGCAGGATGTTCAGAAGACCAAAGAGCAGATTGGTTTAGAAACTGAAGCTCGAATTAAAGATGCTGATTTAATTAAGCAGGATGTTCGGAAGACTAAGGAACAGATTGAATCAGAAACTAAGGATCGGAAGCAGGCAATTCAAGCTTCTGAAGATGGTCTGACTAAAATTATTGACCAGAAAAATAAAGACACGCTACATGTCGTAGATACACTTAAACAATCTACGGATGAAGGATTTGTTGCTGTTCAAAGTGAAATGAAACTGATCACAGATGGACAAAAGCTACTGTCTGAAAAGACTGAAGGAGTCTACGCACAACTGAACCCGCAGCTCGCTGGATCTACGACTGATATGGCGGGAAATGGTGAGATATTTGCAGGAACATGGTCACTGCAATCAGCGATGATCGAAGGA
>NZ_BBRX01000092.1 GCF_000829675.1 Acinetobacter rudis | reverse complement strand
GTAACTTTAGATACTTGGGGTCAAGCCTTAGAAATTAAGGCCAGTGATCACTTACTAGAGCAAACTAATATCCGTTTCCAAGGGCAGTATTATGACAAAGAGACGGGCTTACACTATAACCGCTATCGTTATTATGAACCGCATAGTGCAAGGTATATCGGAAAAGATCCGATTGGTTTAGATGGTGGGATCAATACTTCGGCTTATGTGAGGGATCCTAATCAGTGGGTCGATCCGATGGGATTGAATGATAACTGGGGAGCATTGACCTCCTTAGGAGGACCAGCCATTGCTGAAAAAGCTTCGTGTTACCAATACTACAGTCAAGAGCAGTGTGATCAGAAAAATTATCATCCTCCAACAAGCATTTATTATGCTAAGCAAGACATCAAGAAAATGGTACAAATAGTAAAGCCTGATTATTATTCTTGTGGTGGAGGTATTGTGGGCGTTTCAGGAGCTGTGAGTGTGAATGGTCATAATGGTAATGTGTATATTAGTGGTGGAAAAACGCCTATAGCAATTATTGGTAATCCAGAAAGTTTAGGAAAATCAAAAGGTGGGAGTTGTACAGCTTCATGGATTGATGCAAGTACTTATAAAAGAATCGTGCCAACTGTTAATAAAGCTACAATCACAGATCAATTTTTAGCAGGCGGATCGACTACTCTTGGGGTAGGAGCTTTTTACGGGGTACTCTCTACTACGAAACCTATTCTTCCTAAGGAAGATCCTATGAGCCATACGCGTAGTTATAATGCTGGTGTTGGTACACCGGGTCCTATTCTAGAAGTTGGAGTTGGAGTACCATTGCGTTCGGATACGAAAGAAAAGAAGGGGAGTGCGAAATGAATAAATTAAGTTATTTAATTCTGGCATTGGGGATTAGTTCTATATTATCAGCATGTAATAAAGAGCCGGTAGTGAACCCTTCATTAAATGGAAATGAAATGATTCAACAAGATTATAGTCATCTTCCACCAGAACAATTTAGGGGAGAATTAAAATTTTTCAAGGAGCAACTTGATATAATTTTTAATACATACAAATTTGTTTTAAGGGATGAGGGAATTGCTTATGCACCAACACAGGGCTTTCTTGTAATTCAAATTCCTATGAAAGAGTTAGATATCAAGGTCTACCATAGTGATATTTTTCCTAAAATAAAAGAAAGTGGTTGGGTATTTAAAAAGAGTATAAAAAATGCTGATATATTTTGTCATGGCAATCAAAGGCAGTTAGAAATAATAAGACCTAAGGATTATTCTAGAGAGATTGTTGGTGAAAATGACAAATTAGCATTTTCAGCCCTAGAAACAGAATGGAATATTGGTATGTATTATCAAGAGCAAGGAACATTTTTTTGTGGTCAGAGCCTACCAATAATTAATATTGAATAAAATAGTCTTTGTTTCACAAATCTATGGCTTTGTTGCACAAAGATGTATGAGTTAAAGCGATCCTAAGACCATTCATATTTAAGTTACAACTCTGGTATGAGGGCGACCTAAGTAAGCATCCGCTGAACCCCACTTTTAAATACGCCTCATTTTTCAGATAGTGCCTATATTCATTTATAGGCATGTATTATGACTTCAGAAACCCTAAACTCCGCAGTTACTAAATCAAGAAAAGTCCGTAAAACATATAATCCAGCTGAACGTGCCGGAATACTCTTGCTTTGCCAATAGCCGAATGCATCGATTGTTGAGATTGCTCAGCTTTATGATATTCATGAAAATACGATTTATAAATGGCGACATAAAGCCAAATAGCAAGAACTGAGACCAGAACGGGTAATGCCTCAGACTGAATTTATTTCGATTCCTTTGAATATGGTACCCGATCAAAAGCAAAGACCGGATAAAGCTATACGGATTGAGATAATTAGCGTATATGGGCAAAAATCTATTGTTTTAAAATGGCCCTAGTAAAAGAAAATGAAAAATTATTTACAATTCAAGATTATTCTGTAACTGGTGGCGTTTTATTAATGAATAACTACATTGAGGAAGCTATTTTTTATCTAAATATTGCGATTGATGGTGACGATGCTATAGCTTATGAAAGGCTAGGTGAGATCTATACTTATAATCATCATTACAAAAACATAGAGGAAGCAATTGGTCTTTTAAAGAAAAGTTTGGATAAAGGTAATTACTATGCTGCATCTTTATTGTCTTATATCTATTTATTTGAAGATAATTATATAGATTTAAATAAATCAATATATTATTCAGACTATGCAATTAAACATGGCCATAATTTAGGTTATTACTATAAAAGTATAGCTTTAGCAGAACAAGGTAATTATGATTCGGCAATGGATAATTTAAATAAAATAGATGAGAAAGAATATAGTGAATATAAAGATGTAGCACTAAGTAAGCTATATGCATACTATAAAAATTATAGTGGTTATAATCCGGAACGCTCAAAAGATATTTTAGAAGGTTTGGTTGATAAATCATCAAATAAAGATCATTTTTCTTGGTTAGCTGATTTTTATATGTTAGATAATGAATTTAAAGATGAGAAAAATGCATATGAATTATATAAAAGAGGTGCAGGTGATTGGTATAGTGAAGGAGTTTTAATGAATTGGCCTAATAAAAATTAATATTGTTGGGGGCTTTGGACATTTCACAAAGGTAGCCAAGCCATATGAATATATAAGCTAAATTTTAGACCCTGTAAATAATTCCATGTAAATCCATTTATTCATCAAACGACCCAAGGTAATTGCTCATAGTTACCCCGAAGTGTGATTTTGGATGCTAGCACAAGTTCAAATCCATCTCCCTCATTTGAACACCCCCTTTACCCCTCATAGATTGATTATAAAAAAATGGGTAAATTATGGGTAAAAGAGTTTTTTATATTAAAATAAAATTATATAAAACAGTATGTTGTGGTTTGAATTCAATGGACGCCATCTCCACCAAATTCTAATTTAGAGAAGTCCATTTAAATGTAAATAAGCCTTAAATATTAATGAGCTTGGGTTTTTTATTACCATTATGAATGGTCACAGGCTTCGTGAAAAATCTCTTCAAACCCTTTGGCCTTGGATTGGGCCGCGCCAGATTACTCATTTATTTGTAAAAAATAAAAGCATATTGATATTTCGATTCGATAGAGTTTTGTTTATTGCTAGGATCTATACATTTCTATACTAAAACGGCAACCTGTTTCTAGACTTTCAACGTCCATGTGCCAACCTAAATGTTCTACGATGCGTTGTACAATTGATAAGCCAAGACCTTCACCATTGTGCTGTGTCTTGTGAGAAAAACGTTTAAAATTTTGAGTGTCAATATTTAAAGGTAGTCCAGGGCCTGTATCTGAAATAATCAATGTCATATCATGCAGGCTGATACGAACCTCACCCTGATCTGTATATTGACAGGCATTACGTAATAAATTCCAAAATACACTTCGTGCTAATTCTGGATTGGTTAGGATGGAAGTGTCTTTAGGTACATCGAGAACCAGTGATACAGATTTTTTATCTAACCAAGGTTCACAACGAACAATGCATTCTTCAAGTATTGGATATAAGAATACCTGCGTTTGGGACAAGGTTTGTGGATCTCTCGATAGTAATAATAAACAAGAAAGTTGTTGCTGCATTTCTTGTGTTGTTTTTACAATTCGCTCAGCACTAGATTTTAGATGACTATCAGCAGGCAGTTGATATACGATGGTTTCTGCTGCTCCACTAATGATCGCGAGTGGTGTACGAAGCTCATGACTCGCATCACCTACAAAAAATCGTTCACGCTGTAAAAATTGTTCCAATTCATTACTATGCTGAGCAAATGCTCTTGCAAGAATACCTATTTCATCAGTTTCATCTTGATATGGAAGTGGCTTTTGTTTTTTTTGTACAGCATCAGCTAAACGCTCTATAGGATTGATAACATGTGCTGAAGTTAATCGTCCAATCCAAAATGCGCATAGAATACACAATAAGATGATTAATGGTGCGAAGATGTCGATTAGAAATTCTAATAACTTATATTTTTTACCATCTTGGAATAGATAATAAAGCTGATCATTAAACTTAAATACCAGTAAGTGATGATCAATAGGGTTATTTAAATAGTGATAGTTTTCTGTGTATTTTCTTAGTGGGGCCGGTACGGTTTGTTCGTTATAGAGATAAGTGCCTTCAGGGAGATCAGGTTTGATACCTTTAGTAAGATCAGACTGTAGATCAGGGACTTTTCTGTACATGTTTTTGGAGACAATGTGTGCGCGTATCTCATCGTACTCTACTTGTTCTGCGACAATGATCAACGTCATTACACCAATCATTAGTAATACGAATGATACTGTGATTCTTTTCTGGAGTGACATTTTAAGAAAAGTAGATTTCATCCGGATTACGTTACCTATTTTAAAAAAGTAATAAATTATTTGGTTATGACTTTTAAGCTTTAAATAGGCGCCAACCAACTCCATGTATAGTATCGATCAGTGCTGATGGAAAGTTTTTATCTATTTGCTGTCTTAAATCATGGATATGTGTACGTAGTGCACTACTTTCTGGAGGATGATCACCCCAAATTAAATATTCCATTTCTTGCTTTTTGACAACATTAGGGGCAGCACGCATAAGCATGAGTAATAATTGATGTGTGATAGGTGTTAAGCTGATGCGTTGATTTTGTCGCCAAGCTTGTGGGGTAAGCGTGTCTACTTGTAAATCTTCCCAAAAAATTGTGCCTCTAACCTGTTTACCTTGTGCTCGACGGACGAGTGCCTTTATGCGTGCATCTAATTCGATTAATGAAAATGGTTTGATGAGATAATCATCTGCACCGCAGGTCAGTCCTTGGACTCGGTCTTCAATCATGTCCCGTGCGGTTAGCATCAATATCGGTACAGGATTCTGAAATTTATTACGCAATTGCTTGCACAGGGTGACACCATCTAATCTAGGTAACATGATATCTAGTAATATAGCATCGTAATTATTTTGCGTGGACATATGTAATCCAGCAATACCATCACGTGCGTCATCTAATACATAACCTAATGGTTCGAAAAAATTGTATAGATTGGCTACTAATTCAGGATTATCTTCGATAATGAGTAGGCGAGTCATAGTCGATCGTATTTTGAATAGGTAAAATTTATCTTAATCAATAATCTAAATCTTAACAACTTCCTGACAGAGGCTTTTCAATAATTCCTAAATTATTCAATTGATGGAATTGCATGTGTTAGAGCATCTTAAATCCCTGAGGTTAAACGCAGTACAATGGGGTTGGTTAACTATATTGTTGTTTGCAATAATATGCTGCAATACACCAAGGTTTATCATAGAAAATTACGGCTTACGTAGTTTGTTGTTTTTTATTGGATTATTGGTCATTCTTTTTTGCTTGTTAAATTTATTATTTACGCCATTCTTTTTTTTACCTTACTTAAGTAAGTCACTGTTAACTTTACTAATCATTATTAGCACCAGCTGCAGCTACGTCATATTGCATTATTACATAACAGTTGATCGGAACATCATACAAAACAATTTTGAAATGTATCAAGCGGACATGAATTGGTATTTTACAATTTCATTGGCACTGACTATTTTAATACTTGATGAATTGTCTGCTGCAATGGTGACCATTGCTTCTAAAAAGCTTGGAAGACCATTAAAAACCATGTTCTCTTGGATCGTGAAAGTATTGATGAGTCTGATTGTACTTGCAGTTATCTGTGTGGTGTTTCACAAGGATTATGCATCGTTTTTCGCTCCCTATAGGGAGCTTCCTAGTCAAGATTTACCTGTAACCTTGGTGAGCAATATCGATGGCTACTACAACAGAGAATTTAATGTCAATGCTCAGTCGCTTCAAGCCATCGATGAAGATGTCTCTCGACCATTAGTAGGAAAGCGTCCAAAGCTTATTATTTATTGCCGTAATCGGGGAGACTGCAAGAGTAGATAGTTTCCAACTTAATGGTTATCCGAAAGTAATCAACCCAAATTTAAGATACAACTGGCTTATGGGGGTATACCTTGTTTTGTAAAATTATTAGAACTGCACACGAAGAGGCAGACATTTACTTGACTTGAAAATTTCAAGCACTAAATTTATTACTTGAAATGCACAACTTTGCAAGATTAATATTTCAGAGCCGTTTATTTTACTTTATAAGCTGATATTTGTATCTTGCCAAGGCTGAATTTCAGCATGTACTTATCTATTATTCAAAGAACTTATCTAAATCAAGCAAAGGATACCCGACTTATAGAACGGACTATCCCTGATCAACCCCAAAGCCTTCAGCAAAAGAACAAAAGATGACTAGTCCAGACCTTATCTTTTTTAATGGTCATGGCTTAAGGAGCTATCAAAAGTATATTAACCTAAGAGGCTCAAATTCTGCATGCACATACAGACAGGTCATCCCAAGACAAAAAAATCAGTAATATATGGTCATTTTTTGAATATTTAAATCATTGCTCTAAGTTCAGCGACAGTATTTCTTAATAACGGCAATATTTTTTCAATCAAATATGTTGCTGTAGTTTTATTGGATTGAGCAATGCAGTTTAAAGCGGCAACATATTTGCCTTGTGTATTTACAACTGGAACAGCTAGAGCAATCACACCAAGTTCATGTTCTTCACTGGATAGACAATAATCTTGTATAGCAACCTGTTTTAATGATGCTAAAAATACGTGTTCATCTATCTCAGTATATGAGGTTAGGCGTTTTAGACCATATTTTTTAAGCCATTCTTGCTGCAAAGTTTCATCTAAACTCGCCAATAAAACTTTACCAGTTGACGTTGCATGGGCAGGTAAACGATTTCCTAAGTGCATCCCATACGGACTAATACGTAAGTTATCTTGCTGTGGTAAATAGCTGCGTGCAATGGGCACAACCTCATGTTCATCTAAAACCACCACAGAAAAAGTGAACTTAGTTTCTACACTGAGTAAATTTAATATCGGCTGTGATATTTTGGAAAGATGTGACGAATTTAAATAAGCACTTGAAAATCGTAATACACGATGAGTCAACCAGTAATAGTGATCGTCACTATCTAAATAACCAAGTGTATAAAGTGTTCTTAAATAACGTCGAGTTGCTGTGCGGCTGAGTTGGCTGCGCGTAGCAATCTGAGTGACATTCAGTTTTTGTTTCTCAACACCAAAAGCTTCTAGTAGTTTGATTCCTCTTGCAAATGAAACGACAAAATCTTCATCTTTAACATAAGAGGTTGGTACTGAATTTATGCCTATTTCCTTGTGCATAGAGATTCCTTATCGTTATTTATTCATCAATGAATTTTTGACCGTTATGCGGATAATATTAACACAAAGCGGTCAGCATCGTCGCCATGCACTAGTAGTTAAAAAGATAAAACTCTAACTTAAGAATAAGGATATGGAGTTTGAATTATGGACGTTTTAACTACGCAAGTCGCGATTATTGGTTCAGGCCCAGCAGGGTTATTATTGGGCCAATTGCTGTATAAGGCAGGTATTTCTCATATCATTATTGAGCAACGTCATGCTGATTATGTTGCTGCACGCATTCGAGCAGGTATTTTAGAACAGGTTTCAGTGGATTTACTGAAACAAGCAGGGGTTGATCAGCATTTAAATGAGGTGGGTTTAGCTCATGAGGGAATCGAGATATTAACAGATGGAGTAAAACATCGTATCGATCTTCATAAGCTGACCTATGGTAAACAGGTTATAGTTTATGGTCAGACTGAGGTCACCAAGGATTTAATGCAGGCACGTCAACAGGCTAATTTAACATCATATTATGAAGCACATGATGTTCAAGTACATGACTTTACTTCTTCACAGACTGATCAAAGCTCACCTTATGTGACCTTTACTCAAGATGGTCAAGCTTATCGTATTAATTGTGATTTTATTGCGGGTTGTGATGGCTACCATGGAGTATGTCGTGCAAGCGTGCCACAAGATAAGATTAAAACCTTTGAAAAAGTTTATCCATTTGGTTGGTTAGGGGTGTTAGCAGATGTACCACCTGTTGCTGATGAATTGATTTATGTGCAGTCTGATCGCGGTTTTGCCTTATGCAGTATGCGTTCTAAAACAAGAAGTCGTTATTACTTACAAGTTCCTCTTACAGATAAAGTAGAACAATGGTCAGATGAACGTTTCTGGGAAGAGCTGAAAAATCGTTTAGATACAGAGAGTGTAAAAAATTTGGTCACAGGCCCTTCGATTGAAAAGAGCATTGCCCCACTGCGTAGCTTTGTAACTGAACCAATGCGGTTTGGACAGTTATTCTTAGCTGGTGATGCCGCGCATATCGTGCCACCTACTGGCGCTAAAGGACTTAATCTTGCTGCTTCTGATATTGCTTATCTATCTAGTGCTTTAGTTGAATTCTATACCACAGGTTCTCAGCAAGGTATTGATGAATATTCTGAAAAGTGTCTCAAACGAATTTGGAAAGCAGAACGCTTTTCTTGGTGGATGACTCATTTGTTACACCGCTTTGAATCAGATAGTGAGTTTGATTTGAAAATTAAACAAGCCGAATTGGCCTATGTATTGGACTCTGAGGCAGGACAAACCACATTGGCTGAAAACTATGTAGGATTACCTTATGAGCTCAAGGCTTTGGAGCTCAATCACTAAAGTTTTTGGGTGCTTGTAAGCGAAGAGATAGAACCACCATGTAGATTGAACTGCATGGTGGTGAAAATGGTTAAGCCACACCGTTTGCAGTATAAAATCGGTGTATTCGCTGCGGTTAAGAAAACTGTTTTGATTGCTATTGATTGAGAAATTTTAAAGAATAAAGCCATAGAATTCATTGAAAGAAAAGTGCTTTGGTATGTTTCAGGCTAAAACAGTTGATCAGCAGTATTAGACCCAAGGAATATAATCACGGTAAGTCATTCATCATTAAAAATCTGCTCTTCCGGCAATATCGATTATTTAAAGAGGAGCTTATAAAATCATATCTTGATGGTTTAAAGTTTTTTAATTAATGTGATTTCAAAAATGAGTATGAACTTTTTATAAAAGTAAAAATGCAGCATCAACACTGGCAATCATTTTTTCATCTTGCCAAGCCTCACTGTGTAGGTTGAGGATTTTACGACCTTCTTTACGAAAACTTGCGATGCAGTGTACCACTCCGATTTGGCAAGGCCTGTAAAAGTCCATATGTAAGTTCACTGTCGTCGCTGGCCGTTCAGCCTGATTGAGTGCTGCAAGTATGCCCATAGTATCATCTAGCATGGCACAAAGCATACCACCCTCAATATGACCTCGTGGATTGCACATGGCCTGTGTGGCAACATAGTTAACTTTAAGGACGCGTGTTTTTGTATCCCAATTGAGTTCGTGACCATGTAGGAAATAGTGAATTGGTGGCAGTTGTTTCAAGTCAAACATGGCATATGATCCATTTAAATTAAGCAAAACAATAAGAAAACCCTCAGGCAGGGCTGAGGGTGGGTGAACTATTTAAATTTCAATGTGTAGTCGATATTAATACGTGTTTCGTTGGCTGGTTTAATATTGGCATTGGCGAGCATAGTGTTGTCATAAATCGCATAACGAGCACGTAAACTTAGATTTTTAAAAGGGCCTTGTTGAATGGTATAACCTAGATCAAAATCTAGTTCATCTTCTTTTAATTGATGACCACCGAGACGCGGTGCTTCGATATGATTGCCCCATGTATAGCGGGTCATGAAGCGTAAGCCTGGTATATAGTTTTTAAAATCATATTCATAACGTAAGCTGTAGACTTTTTCTTTGGGATTTAAAAAGTCTGCTGGCCATGTATCGATGAGTAATCCAGTTTCACCTCCAGATAGATAAGGAAAGGCTGTGCTCCCTTGGTTGTGAAAACTACTGGCAATAAATTTGTGTGTGGCATGTTTCAGCTCAAGGTTGGCATGAATTAAATCATTATTGACCACACCAGCCTTAGCTTGTCCCTGATCACGGCTATGGTAATAACGTAAGGTCGAATTTAACTGAGTTTGATCATTGAACTTCCATTGATGGGCTAGACCAAACATGGATTGATCATAGAGATCTTCTACATTCATATAAAAGCCTGACGCTTTAAGATTGGGGATTAATTGATAATGCCCACCCACATAATATAGACCATCTGTTTCAGCAGGTTTAAAACGTCCATTGACCCCAGTCATTTTAATACGTTCCCAATTCGTTGAGTCACGATGATTAACTTTGTCGATATATGCTGCTTCTAAATCTAAGTTTGGAATATCTTTGGAGTTGAGTGAGACCCCACGATAGGTTTGAGGCAATAAACGTGCAGGGGAGGCAACGATTACAGGGTTCATAGGTAATAAAGTACCAACTCGCAGTTCAGTTGCACTGACTTTAGCTTTGGCGGTGAGCCCTATTTGTCCATAACTGCTTGAGGGTTTATTGGTTATAGGGTCGCGTGGTAAATTACCAGTACCGGCATGGTTTGCATCAGCATCGAGTTTAAATCCTGCTGTGGCCAGTAGATCTAGACCGAAGCCAACTTTGCCTGGGGTATAGCCTGAATGGGCTTTAAAAATAAAACCTTGGCTCCAGTCTTTGGCAGCGGGATAGTTTGATTGTTGTTGAAAGTCTCGATCAAAGTAAAAGTTTCGTAAGGTCAGCTCGACCTTACTTTGATCGATAAAGTCATTGGCAAATGCAGGCGTTGCAAATAACAAGGCCATGCTCATCCAGAGTTTGTAATGCATGTGATTTCTTCCTGAAAATACATGTACATAAAAAAGGGAAGCATTCAGCTTCCCCGCTTAGGGTTATCGGCCCAATAAACTACGAGCGACGATTTCTTTCATAATTTCATTGGCTCCGCCATAAATTTTTTGTACTCGTGCATCGACATAAAAGCGTGAAATTGGATATTCTTGCATATAGCCATAGCCACCAAATAGCTGTAACAATTGGTCGATAATTTCACATTGAGTATCAGTGACGAAGCATTTCAAGGCGGCAACTTCGGTAACGCTCAAAGCATCTTGTTGGTAGCGTTCAGCGCAGTGAAGCACATAGCATTGTGCTGCGTTGGCTTTAATTTGGGCTTGGGCCAGTACAAAGCGAGTATTTTGCAGTTGGCTAAGGGGTTGACCAAAAGCTTTACGTTCAAGCACGTAATTCTGAGTGATTGCAATCGCTCCGAGCATGGAACCAAGTGCCATCATGGAAATGCTTAAACGTTCACGTGGTAGTTCTTGCATAAGGTAGGCAAAACCTTGGCCTTCTTGGCCAAGTAATTGATCTTTGGGTACTTTAACTTGATCAAAAAATAATTCTGCTGTGTCTTGGGCATGTAATCCAATTTTTTTCAGGCCACGACCTTTTTTAACACCGTCTAAATTGGCATCGACCAGCAATATTGAGATGCCTTTGGCACGCGCTTGAGGATCAGTTTTGGCCACTAAAACAATCATATCTGCGTGTAGGCCATTAGAAATAAAAGTCTTCGAGCCATCTACTCGATAATGCCCATCTTCTGCAATTGCTTGGGTGCGAATGGCTTGTAAGTCAGATCCAGCATTGGCCTCGGTCATGGCAATTGCAGTCACGACTTCACCAGTTACCATTTTAGGTAGCCAGTATTGCTTTTGCTGTTCAGTACCAATGTTCTGTAGGTATGGTGAAACTAATTCACTTTGTCCACCGATAGCTACAGCCAAAGCGGTAAACCCCGCATAGGCCGCTTCTTGAACAAGCATCAATGAATAATGAGTAGGTGCACCATAGCCGCCATAGCTTTCAGGGACATCGACACACAAAAATCCATTTTCACCAAGTTTATTCCAGATTTCTCGAGGCATCATGCCTTGGTCTTCCCACTGTTCATAATGGGGAGCAATTTCTTGTGCTAAGAAGCGTCTAAAGTTATCACGAAACAACTCAAAGTCAGGGTCTAGGGACATGATGATTCTCAGTTTATCTATAATTTAGGCAAGACGCTGTCGCTACAGCCATGTTGAATAGGCTGTAGGGCGAGTGTGCTTGATTTAAGTTTTTGGCGTCTAAATGCGCGTGATTAATGGGTTAATGCTGTGCGCATGGTACATTTCTTCAATCAAAGTAATTCGTAGTTGATTAATCTTGCTTTGGTTTAAATTGCCTTTATCGGTAATTTCACCCGCATCAATTGAAGGCGGATCGACCATGAGATACAACATGTTGACGCTGTTGGAACTGCCTGTCGCATCTTGATTGAACTTGAGTAAAAATTGTTGAAACCAATCACGAACTTTAGGGTGACTGAGCACAACAGAAACACCATGCTTTGTTAAATCTAGGCCAGCATAAGTTGCACAGGCATCAACTTTAGGGAAAATTAAAAATCCAATAGCATTTAAGTTTGATCCAGTGATGCAAACATCCTGAATGAGTTGATTACCAAGTAAAAGTACTTTATTGCGCAAAGTCCCTACATTGACAAAAGTGCCCGTGTTGAGTTTAAAGTCTTCAGCGATACGGCCATCGTACATTAGACCTTGTGTTGGGTCATTGTTGTCGACTAAACGCACTGCATCTCCAGTTCGGAAAAAACCTTCTTGATCAAAGATATCCACCTGTTGTTCAGCTGGTAGTCGCCAATAATGCTTCATCACATGCGGACCACGGACGCAG
>NZ_BBRX01000093.1 GCF_000829675.1 Acinetobacter rudis | reverse complement strand
TTTACCTTGGCCACGTTGATCGACCAAGCGTGAAACTTGTGGTGAAATTAGTGCATAACTCAACACAAATACTGCAGAAATAATACCCGCACGGGCATAACCATAATCGAGTTGTGCCAATAGGGTAATGATTCCGATACCAATCATTGGTAAGGCGAGGCGTGCAATAAAGGCAGATAAAGTAAAGGCCAAACTTCCTGGTGCTTTAAATAGCTGTATATAGTGGTTAAGCATACATTTTGCTCATCATCTAGATCGAAGTAGAGAGAAATCATTATACATACACATTGTATGTATACAACAATTATTCATACAATGTGTATGTAAGTGATAGAATATCTCGACAATTCAAATGGGTGTGAAATATATGGCACGTCGTAGTAAACAAGAGATGCAGGAAACACGCGCTGCAATTTTAGCCAGTGCTCGAAAAATATTTTCTCAGCAGGGGTATGGCAAAACCTCTATGGATGATTTGACTGCGCAAATTGGTTTAACCCGAGGTGCGTTGTATCATCATTTTTCTGATAAAAAGGCGCTATTTGAAGCTGTTGTTGATGAGCTTGATCTGGAAATGGATCAACGTTTACAGCAGCAATATGAGTCAGCTTTAGATCCTTGGGTGGGATTTCAAGCACGTTGCCAGTTATTTTTATCAATGGCACAAGAACAAGAAATCCAACGAATTATTTTACAAGATGCACCCGCAGTATTATTGGCAGAAGAAAATAAACAACAATGCGTACACTCATTACAACATATTTTAATCGAATTAATCCGAATGAAGAAAATAATTGATTGTGATGCCGAAGTTTTAGCAAGATTTTTACACGGCAGTTTAACTGAGCTTGCATTCTGGATTTCAAAATCAGATCAGCAACGCTTATTACAAGCTCAGCAGAGTTTGACACAGATACTAGATCGTTTTGTGATCGTTTGATTTTTTATTTATGATCTTATTTAGCTATTCAAAGCTTGAATTTTTGCGATTTTTTTTAATATGAATCGAAATTAGACCATTAATATTACATAAATATTATCTTCGATGGCTTTTTGTTCGAACCACTAAGGAATGGGGTGGTTTTCTTTTTTATTTTCAAGTATATATTAACTTAATAATAACTATTTATCTGTGGAGTAAATATCCGTGCAATGCTTATCTATAAAGTATTTATCAGTGGCTTGCTTATTTGTGGAGTGCTTTTATGGGGTTTAAATTAATACCAACTTTAGTATCCCTTAGTTTGGCACTTTTTATTTGGTTTTTTATCCCTGTTCCAGAGGGAGTATCTCCTAATGCTTGGCTATTATTTGCAATGTTTTTGGGGGTTATTTCGGCCATTATTGGTAAAGCGATGCCGATCGGAGCAATCTCAATTATTGCCATTAGTTTAGTTGCAATTACTCGTGTAACTGCAGATAACCCTAGTGATGCGATTAAAGATGCACTTAGTGGTTTTGCCAATCCTTTAATATGGTTGATTGGTATCTCCATTATGATCTCTAAGGGCCTGCAAAAAACGGGTTTAGGCTCAAGATTGGGTTATTATTTTATTGCGGTATGGGGAAAGCGCACGATTGGTATTGGATATAGTTTGGCATTGTCTGAACTTATTTTAGCACCAGTTACACCGAGTAATACTGCACGAGGCGGTGGTATTATTCATCCAATCGTTAGGTCTATCGCAACCAGTTTTGATTCTGATCCTGAAAAAGGGACTGAGGGTAAAATTGGTAAATATTTATCTTTGGTTAACTATCATTCTAATCCAATCAGTTCAGCTATGTTTATTACTGCAACTGCACCAAACCCTTTGGTGGTGGATTTAATTGCTAAGGCAACCGATAGCCAAATTCATTTAAGTTGGACCACTTGGGCTTTGGCCATGTTTTTACCTGGTGTGGTTGCTTTAGCATTAATGCCTGTAATTCTTTATTTGCTTTATCCGCCTGAAATCAAAAAAACACCCAATGCAGCAGCGTTTGCTCAAGAACGTTTAAAAGAGATGGGGCCAATCAGTTTGCATGAAATGATTATGCTTGTTGTCTTTGGTTTGCTCTTGCTCTTATGGGCTGGAATACCTGCAATGTTGCTGGGAGACTTATGGACATTAGACCCAACAACTACAGCATTTATTGGTTTATCGTTATTGCTATTGACTGGTGTGCTGACATGGGAAGATGTACTTACCCAAAAAAGTGCATGGGATACTGTGACTTGGTTTGCTGCTTTAGTCATGATGGCCACCTTTTTAAATAAACTGGGTCTAATCACATGGTTCTCAGGTTTATTACAAACAGGGATTGGTCAGTTAGGCTTAAGCTGGATTCCAGCATGTTTGTTATTACTCATGGCTTATATGTATGCACATTATATTTTTGCCAGTACTACAGCACATATTACCGCAATGTTCTCTGCATTTTATATCGCAGGTATTGCAGTTGGTGCACCGCCTATGTTGTTTGCACTGATGATGGCTGCCGCCTCAAGTATCATGATGACTCTAACGCATTATGCGACAGGAACTTCACCGATTATTTTTGGATCTGGTTACACCACTTTAGCGGAATGGTGGAAAGCTGGTTTTGTCATGAGTGTGGCAAATATGACGATCTTTATTGTCCTCGGTGGTGTCTGGTGGAAGTTTTTAGGATATTGGTGAGTGATTATGAGGTGAAATCTTCATTAAAAAAATTGTTCTACTGCTAGAAAAAGCGCCTAAATTAGGTGCTTTATTATTTTCCACTACATCAAAGTTAAACTGAAAATAATATATTCAAATCAAATAGTTAGATTTTGTTTTTTATGTCTGTTATTGTCCTAAAAAGGCTAATTAATTGGACATTGTGAACAAATTTACTATTATCTAAGCTAAAATAACAACTAATTTACGCCAAGATTACGCCACAAAAATGAAACTACCAAAAGCTAGAAAACGCGGTGAATCATATCGCATTGAATTAATGTTTAATGGGAAAAGAATCAGTGCAACTAGAGATACAGAAAAAGAATGTGAAGAATGGGCAATGATTAAGTTGCTCGAATTGAAAACACAGTCAAATGAAGATCCAAGGATAAAACCACACTATCCGTTTTCAGCCTTACTGCTTAAGTATTATGAAAGTATTGGTAAGCATAAAAAATCAAAACGCACTATCCATATTTCAATTAATCAGTTTATCAGGAACTTTCCCAATATTGCAGAGATGTCAGTCCACGACATTACACCACAAGTTTTAACAGACTGGCGCAATGTGAGATTAAAACAGGTTAGTGTTGGCACGGTACTTCGTGATATTTCTTTGTTTTCATCTATATTTTCTTATGCACAAAAAGAATTATTTTTAATTGATATCAATCCGTTTGCATTAGTAGTTAAGCCATCACAACCAAAGTCGAGAAACAGACGTATTAGTAATGCTGAAATTGATTTAATTCTACAGGCTCACGATTATAAACATGGTCAGGTTCCAACAGATCCACAGCACTTTGTTGCTTGGGCCTTTCTTTTTGCAATTGAAACAACAATGAGGCAAGGAGAAATACTATCTATTAAAAGATCAAATATCTTTGACGACTACATTCACTTACCTGAAACAAAGAACGGAGACTCTAGAGATGTACCTTTATTGGATAGTGCCAAAGATCTATTAAAATTAATCGCTCCAACCAAGTCTGAAAGATTAATCGATATTGAAAGCAGCACGTTTCAAAACATGTTTGGCAATAGAATAAGAAAGCTAGGTATTGATGATATACATTTTCACGATACCAGACATGAGGGAATCACAAGACTGGTTAAATTGCGGAAAGTTCCAATTGAAATATTAATGAAGATTACTGGCCACAAAACTGCAGGGATATTGATTAATACTTATTATAACCCGACAGCCAGCGAAATAAGCAAAATGCTAAACGAGTCTAATTGACTCGTTTAGGTCCACGTTTATTTTTTTGAGGTTGTGAAAGCATTACCATGGCAATCTTGGGATCATACAGATGCTTTCCACCAGTTCCTTTGTTGTGACCCTCAAGCTTTTTAATAATGGTTGTTTTAGAAAAACCATATCGTTCAGCTAGCCATGCCACAGAAACTAGATTAGGTACTGTCTCCATCTCCATTCCCACAACTTTACCACCAAAAATACTTTGGCCAAGCATGATCTGGGGTGGGGTATCACTCTCAACAGTGAATGTATATTTTAATGCACCGCTCATATTTACCTCACTTCATCCCACATTCTTTGCAGTACACGCCACAACGGACAGTGTACTTTTTGCATAAAAAACAATATTCGGTCATTTCAATTCCATTAATGGCCACACCGTTTTCGATGTGGCCATATTCATTAACCTGTAATTTCCGCTTCGCGACGATCTGCAGCTGCATTAACTAGCGCTTGTTCTTCAGGAATCAACTCACTCAATTTAGGATCTTCAAAAATCTTGTTGATTTCTTCTTGAGTCTTGCAAGCCTGAATAGATTTAACTATCTGGCCACAAAGCGTTAGATTATCTTCTTGTTGTTCAGCATCAAGGCTGTCAAAAATATCGCCTTGATTTAAGAACTCTTTACGTGCCGACCATGCAGTCATATGAATATGACCTTTCTCACCAGTGAAGCGACGTGCTTGTTTTAGCAATTCGTCCAGTACTTCGATTGATGGTGCTTCTTGGATCTGTTCAAGCAATGGCTTTTCATCGTCGACTGGTTGATCAACGTTTAATTCAGCAATGCGATTTTTAATTGCATCATGCAGTGGTGCACGTTGCTCCGCAGACCAAGAGTTGGTGTATTTAGTTAAAACAGTTGCTTCTTTTTCTGTTTTTGCATTTTTGGCGCGTTCAATCAGGTCGCTTAAAAGTGATTGGTATTTTTCAGGTTCTTCTTCAATAGTTTTTTTCACTGTACGTTTGGGCTTTTCCTCTACTGCAGCTGCAGTAGAGGTAGCCTCGATTTGAGGCTCAGGCTTTTTTGCATTTGGTTCCTCAGCTACAACAGTTAATTTATTGATCTGAGCTTGCATCAATTTAACAAGTTCTTTTTGCTCATCCTCATTGCTGTGTTCTTCAATAAAGATCTCTAGCTTTTGCAACTGATCAGGTGATTTAGCTGTCAAAATGTCACGCTTCAATTGTTTGAAATCAAACTGATTTACGCTAGTGGCTGTAGCTGCTTGTTCAGCTGCAGGGGTAACATCAATAATACGATCCTGTTCCTCATCTGCTGAACGTAGACCCATCAACAATTCAGGTGCATAAACACGGCCAAAGAATGACGCAGCACGGTAACGAAGCATTTGCTCTGGCATTGTTTGCCACTTACTACCATTCTTAGTGAACCAACCTTCTTTTACAGCCATTTCAATTGTGATTTTTGATGACTCAATACGTTCACCAGTTTCACGCTCGATAGCATGAGCAACACAAGAAATATCGTGAATTTTAATTGTTTTAACTACGGTATTTTTACGACCGTTTGACCATTCGGTTGTTGAGTATTCAACTTCTTTTTCGCCAAGATCAACAATGTCAAAACGTAGAGCAGAGAAGCGACCACTATTATTGATTGATGCCATGATGAACTGGCTAGACCAAGCAGGGCGACCTTCAATTAAGTAAAGGTTTTGCATAACCATTAACGGATCTGCACCCATCCGATTGGCCATATTCAAAGCAATAACACAGTTGGCCAAGCCGTTAGGGTTAGGCTCATCTTTATATATCCAATTACCAAAGTTATCTTTACCCGCTTTAACCTTAGTTGTTGCACGGTACTGCTCAGGAACTAGAGTAGAGCTAGAAAGCATTTTTGCGATGCGTTGAGACAACTCGAAAGATTCAAGGTTTAAAAGGCCAACTGGTGCTGCAGAGTGTGTGATTTGAGCTTGTACGTTCATGAATAAAATTTCCTAAGTTTTGAATAATTTGGTCTTAAAATGAATAAATTTGGCGATATATGAATAAAATCAGTGAAAATCGTGCTCTAAAGCTTGCTTTACCATGTATGGCGGTAGGTTGAGATCTTCCAATTCACTGCTATATCCATCCCATTCATTAATCAGAAGTGATTCAGCAAGTAGAGCTTTAGCTTTGTTATATCGAGCATCGCCAACACTTAAAAACAACTCAGAGGCGTTGTACTGTTTGACGTTATAAGGCGCATCATTTTCAGCAACCATAAATATGAAAGGTGGTTTATCTTCTGTGTCGTAGTACTGCTGAAAACCCTCACGATACATTGCTGCAGATAAGTCATAGCCGTAATCACTACTATCTCTTGAGAACTTAAAAGGTCGAGCATCACGAGAGGTTTTTACATCGATGATCAATCCATTAGGAAAGTTCTTGCAAGGTGGGATATGCCAGTCAGGACGTACACGAAGCTGTAGACCATAGATAGGATCTGCAAAGAAAATGCTTGCCTCGGCCATGCCGTATTCATTTTTCATAAACTGGAATGTACTGAGTGAGCTCAGGTTATTTACGATGCGATTTGCACCATCTAATTGCTCCTGGCTAATTTCAGTTTTATTACCGTTTTCAGCATCAAACTTTTGCCAAAATGCAATGCGGGCTAAAGAATCATCTGATGGATTTTTAGCTTTAAGCATTACTTCCGTAGGTCTGCGTGGTGCATCTGCAGGTACAACAACAAATTCATCTGCAAACACTTGAGGCTCTAAGAACAGTGCGTGTGCAAGTGAACCAAAATCTAGGTGTTTCTTGGTTTCACGTTCATGCTCTTTAGCAATATTGTGTGAATGGAAGTGAGCACCTGAACGGAGAATGTCTTTAAGCTGCGATGAACTAAACTCAGGACGAGCGTGGTAATCATCATTAGACAATTGTTCAATCATTCTTGGTGCATTGAGTTCTTGTTCGATAAATGCGTTCATATCAGCCACCAATCACAAACGATAAAGCGATAGTGACAACGAACCAGATGACTAGTGCTAGTACTATGAAAAGAACAAAGTCTTTAACATTGGCCATGATCACGGCGATACGTGATGGACGTAGCTCAGCAGCAGTAGGGGCTTGGCGGAGAATAGGAGTCGTTTGACTCTTGATAGATTTTTGCTTCATAATTATCTCGCTTCATATAAACCGCCTCGGGTCTCAAACTTCGGCGGTTTTTTATTGGGTACGAGAATTAAGATAACTTAAGTTAGTGTATTGGTCAATAACTTAAGTTAGTTTTGTTTGGTAATTTGTGTTTTAATAAACATAAGAAAACCCATCACAGGGATGGGTTGCTTGGAGTTTGTTATGGATAATCAAGATGTGATTTTAAAAGCATTATTGGCAGCACAACACGAGTTAACCACGCTGCACAATCTAACAGTCACCGATAATATTGAATCAGGTGTTACTTGGATCACAAATACCAATGAAGCCTTACAGTTGATTGCTTTAGCTCTGATTAAACTCGAGCGTAATAATAACTTTAATAATGGTAATCAAGTCACATCCCCACCCGTAGTTATAAAGCATGTGGGTGAAGAAAAAACCCAATGGTTTCTTTCATTTAATGGCCACAATCCTAGTGAAAGTGAGTCTATAGAATTAACAAGTGATCAATGTTTTTGGCTACTTGATAAAGTTATGAGTATTGACCCCAATCTCTTGAGTAATGCCAAGGGGAAGTATCTACACTCCAAGTAATAAATTCACCTGGATTAAAATATTCATCAAGAACAACAATGCTCTTTAAAAATTTTGGCTCAAGTGGGAGTGGGTGTGGTTTTTGACCTTGATCGGGAAAATAATCCCACAAATGAAATCTATCAATACCATCTTTAAATCTTCTACTTGGACCAAAATCCATAGGGGCACAAATTCTCTCAATATCTCGCCCATCCTCTTTAGAGTAAAAAGTAATTTTCACTTTTTGCTTATTATCGAGAGCTTTTAGAAACTTGTCTTTCAATTACTTTCTCCACCCGATCAGTACGTCTGCGTCGGGTTCGCAGATTATCATCGACTAATTAAACTTGATTGAGTTATAAAGTGAATCGACCATTTTTCTATCTTTTTCAGAAAAATATCCATCATAATAATTAAGTGTTATTTTTATTAAATTATCGTTATGTATTAACAGGGATGTATTATCAAAAGAGTCGTTAACACCATCATTTACAACAAATGCATACCTAAAAACCTCCTTATCACCTATTTTAGCTTTTCCACTTTTAAGCATTTCAACCTTGGCATTGGGAATAACATCAGAAGCCATTTTTTTAGACACTATATCTTTATCAGACATCAAATAGTTAATGAAATCGGAGTTGGATTGAGTGTATTTATTTGATTTATCAACAGGAACAACATCAATAGAAACCATTACTTGATTTTCACAAGTCGTGCAGCTTAAGCCATAACCAGTTGGTGTTTTTTGAGAACTCCAACCCTCGGTTGTATATGCAATAACCTCATCCTGCTTGGTTGTATCTGTAATAACTTCACTCTGCTTGGTTTCGGAACATGCTGTTATTAAGAGCATAGTAGCCAATACTACAATATATTTCACGATGCAAACCCCATCCATTTTAAGAGCCAGTAAATAGGCCATATTTCAGCCAAGAAAATATTTATAGGGATTAAAATAATCCAATTCCACCAGTTATAACTGGTGTTGAAAAACATTAAGTATATGAGAGTCGGAATGCTACCTAGCTGCCATATCCAAAATGCCAACACACCTTTATCTATATTCATGGTAATCCCCGTACCTCAATTAGACCTTAGGCAAAATTCTCAATTTAGCCCGTTTTTTGTGCTGTGATTTCACTCTGAGACAGCGGTTTCCAACTATTTATAATGCTCTCAATGATGTAAATACGCTCATCGGTTAGTTCGCCATTCTTTGATAATGCAATAATCTTATCTATTAATTTATCAAGGTTGGTTCCTTTGGTCTCAGTCGCTCCATATAGGATGTAATTGATTGTTGTATCTAGTTTTTTTGATAACAATTCTAGGCTTTCGTGCTTAGGGACATTCTCATCTTTTTCCCACTTTAAAACAGTAACACCACTAACACCCAGTAGTTGACCGAGAGCTTTTTGGGAGAGCTTCTTTTTTGTTCTCAGCGCAAGAATGCGTGAACCTATGGTTTCCATAAAATGTGCCCTACTAGAAGATAACTTATGTTAGCTATTGACACGCTAACTTTAGGTAATAGAATGGTGATAACTTAAGTTATCGGTTTTAGTGTTTATGAAAAAGTCTGAGGCGTTGGAATTACTGCAATGCACAGTTCCTGAATTAGCCAAACTTTTAAAAATTTCTACAGAGGCTATCTATAAGTGGGGCGACAGGGAGATCCCCATTGCACGTGAATACCAAATTAAAGACGTAGCAGCTGGAAGAAAGCCCTTACACCAAGTTGCAAGGTCTTGAGGTAATCCAATGTCTGAAAAGCTTCTCGCTACCATCACACATAAATGTTCTTTGACTGAACGTAGTCAACTTGAAGCCATAGCTAAGGCTAGGGGAGTAACACTGTCTGAGCTTGTGAGGTTGAATAACCAAGTCTGTATCTCTGCCGAATTTGAACGGATACAGATTCTCATGTCTGCCTTAGGTGTTACCACAGATACCAGAGCCAACGATTTTGAATTAGCCCCACCACTTCGAGATGTAACACCACCAAAAACCACAGGCATTAAAAAAGCCCAACTGCGGGAACAGTTGAGCTTGATCCATGCCGTTGATAAACAATGACATGAGGCTTCTAACGATGACTAATGTACCACAACAAAATGCAACTGTTCAAAAGTTGCCAAAATATATCGAGACAGATCTTGGCACCGAAAAACTTTGCATTCATTGCAATGAGTATTGGCCACTTGATAGTGAATTTTATTTTACGTACCGCAACAAGAAAAGACCTGAAAAAATTTACTACGAGGCAGCATGCAAGTGCTGTTATGACCTGCGTTACAGACCCAATCGAAATAAAAATAAAGGGATTAATGCTGTTAAGTCATATCACGAAAGGAGTACTGCAGCATGAATGCAGCAAAAATCATTCCTTTCACCAAGCCTCAACCAACATCACAAGAGGCAAAAAGCATGTATAGCGATAAGTTCACGCAAGGCTATGTAATGTCTAGCCGTTTGTATCGTCAGGAAGTTAGGCCTTTCCTCAGCGATGCAGCTCATAATGTATATGAAAAATTAGAAGATTGGATAAATGGACAGCTAAAGGAAACCGATCATGTGAGCCATCGTCAAATACAAGGTGGGGCACTAAAGGGGGCGAATAAGCTTGGATCTGCAACGGTAAATAATGGTTTGAAAGAGCTTATCTGGTTCGGTGTCATCACAGTTATCGAGCAAAACAACAAAATTGGCAATAAATACAAGATCAACGAAATATCTTTAGCACACTATTTTGAGGAATTTAGCGCTTCAGTAATAAAAGCACTGCGCTTCAGTAACGAAAGCACTTCAATAAGTGAAGCACTTTCAAAAGTGAAGCAGTCCGCTTCAGTAGGTGATGCGGAAAATCCATCTAGCGCTTCGGTAAGTGAAGCATCAATAGATAATTCTTTAGATTCTTTAGAATTTAAAAAAAGAGATTTGTCTGTGGATAAACCAGAATCAAAAATGTTTGACGATTCTGTGAAATACCACGAGGACAATCCAAACCTGTACAGCTTGAGAGAACTTGCAAGCAAATACCCAGTTCAATTTGATTTTCAAGCTCAAGCGAAAAAACTCAATCCAGAGCTAAACGAAAATCTAGTTTTCAGCGAACTTAAAAACTTTGCTCAGTGGTCGACAGGTCGTTCAAAAACCACAGCTCAAAACTGGATGAACTTCTGGATCTATCGCATTCAGAAATTGAAATCACCGTCAGCAGCACCTCAAAAAACAAAAAGACTCTCACTCTCTCAAATCAGAACGTTCAGTTCAAAGCTTTGCAAACATCTAAAATTTGCAAGTGATCATTCAAACGTTGGTGAAACTCAGAAGCAGTTTGAATCTCGTATTGCTGAGAAATTGGGTAACCCTGAAAACGCCATCGCATGGGCTTCGTATCTGCATGAGGTTGGATTTGTTGGAAAACTGGAGGATTTCGTATGAAACCAGTTGGAGCGTCTCACATTGAATCAGATGGTACGTTTTGGAAACAAGAAAAAGGGATTTGGATGTTTTGGAATGTTCGATGGGGATGGTCTCACTTTGTCGGCAAAGTTGACGAAAAATTTTTAAATAAATTATCGATGGTGGCTTAAAACCATGAGCAATAAAAATTTAGTCCGTTTGGCTTGTTTGCTTTGGATTTTGATTTGGTTAGGTGCAACTTTGGAGAAATCAGCATGACACTAAGATGGAGTGAGGAAAGACTGAATGAGCATTTAAATACGCACCAGAATCGACGTATAGCCTCACCAAGCACCACAAAACATAAAAGTGATGCAAGGGTACTAGGAAGACTCAAACAGGGCGTAATGAATAAAACAGAGCAAAAATATGCAGATCATCTTGAGAGCTTAAAAAGCGTTGGAGAGATTCAATATTTCGCATTCGATTCAATGAAATTTCGTCTAGCTGATAAGACGTTTTATAGCCCTGATTTTATCGTTCTTAGATCTACAGGTGAACTTGAAGCACATGAAGTGAAAGGCCACTGGGAAGACGATGCAAGAGTAAAGATCAAAGTTGCCGCAAGAATGCACCCAATTCCATTTATCGCAGTTAAGTGGAACGAAAAATATAACTGTTGGGATTATGAGAATTTCTAAGGGGGAATGGACATGGTTAGAGTTGCGAGTTTGCGTGAGAGTTTGAGTGTTTTAGATGTTTCAAGTGATGATCCTCGCGCACGCGCGCGTTTTATTAATCTCAAGTCACAACAAAAGGTCAAAGAGTTCAAAGTAAAACTACGAGGCTACAAGCGTCCAGACTTCAATCGCATGATTCTAGATCTATGTAAGATCGGTTGGACACATGAAAAGATTGCCTTCGTTCTTCCAGTTCGTGGAGCATCAACAGTAAGCGAATGGGCAAGGGGTGGAGTGCCTAACTATGACAATGGCCGTGCGTTTGAATTGTTATGGCAAACGGAAACAGGGATTAAACGAATCCCACTGGAGGGTGAAGAATTGACGTACAAATATAAGATTGGCCAGCTAGATATCTTTGAAGATGGTGGGTTGTGTGATCAGGTTGTAGAGGTGTTGGATCGGGAGCTAGGGCAATGATTGTATTTTATTTGTTTTTGATTATGATCATATTTTTTACAAAGTAATTGAATATGTTAAAAAAACTTTTTAAAGGAACTGGAATTTTCTTTCACTACTTAAATATCGAGTTTTGGATAGCATTCATAGTAAATATAACTCTTATGTTTCTCACTTATGCGTTCAAGGGAGTTGATGGAGTGACCTCTATGATGGAATCCTTGAATAGTAGGTTTGATGGTGTGAGTCTTACTGCTACTGGCGCTGCATTCTTAATTGGTGGAATATTGTGGGTTTTTTATTATTTTTTTAATTTTCGTATAAAAGA
>NZ_BBRX01000094.1 GCF_000829675.1 Acinetobacter rudis | reverse complement strand
GGATGTCAAGGCTAAAATATGCTTTTAATATTTTACCCTCTGAAAATAGCTCAACCTCTGGACACTGCCATATACCCAGTAACACCTCATGTAAATTGAGTATTATTCTCTTAAAATCCACACGATCACTCAGGTTCTTCATCACGACTTTATAGTTGTAAAGGCTATTTTGTGTTCCTCTGATTCAGCTTTTTTATTATTTCTTTTAAAAACATAAAATTATAGTCAATAGTACAGTTGCATCTTTCCTGTATAGAAAAGGTATTTTTCAATTTTTTTATAAAATACATTCCATAAAATGAACTTAATTAAAATATGAGGAAAAACTTTTGTTACAAGCCACCTATTTGCAAAGACTAGAAGATTGGATTGATAATTATCCTTGGCTAGAAATGCTCAGCTCGTTAAGCATTTTGATTATGGTCGCCATAGTTATCACTTTTATTGCCAAGTATATTGTGGTGCGTGGACTATTCTTTATTTTAGGTAAATTAAAAGCCTCGCATTATAACCAATATATAAAAGACAGCATCGTACAACGCATCGCCAATATTGCACCTGCACTGGTGATATTAAATGGGATTGTTGCTGTACCTCATCTTTCAGTTAAAGCCATTATCTTTATTCAGATGCTGGCCCAAACCTTTATCATTTTGACGATCGCACTCGCCATCAGTGGTTTACTGAACACCTTTAACATGATGTACAAAGAAAACCCTAAATCGAATGACAAACCGATTAAGGGATATTTACAGCTGATTAAACTCATTATGTTTATCGTCTGTGGCTTGCTCATCTTAGGTACCTTTCTACAAAAAGATATCCTCAATGTCTTGGCTGGTTTTGGTGCAATGGCTGCCGTGCTCATGTTGGTATTTCAAAACACCATTTTGTCTCTGGTGGCCTCTGTACAGATTGCATCCTATGAAATCGTCCGTCTAGGCGATTGGATCGAAATGCCCTCACTCAACGCTGATGGTACAGTGACAGATATTTCTCTGCATACTGTCACAGTTGAGAACTTCGATAAAACTTTTACAACCATCCCAACCAACAAACTCATTACTGACACTTTTAAAAACTGGCGTGGTATGTCCAATGCCGGAGTACGTCGTTTTAAACGTTCTATTTATATTGACCAAAACAGCATTCATTTTTTAGATGAGGCTGCAATTGAACAACTGTCTGGTTTTGCACTATTACAGGGGTATCTCAAAGATAAACAAAATGAAATTGCGCGGTATAACCAAGAAGTTGAACATTTAGGATGGCATAATCAGCGTCAATTAACCAATATTGGTACTTTCCGCGCTTATGTGGAGAACTATCTTAAAAACCATCCACAAGTTTCACAAAAAGATAGTCTACTTGTACGCCAAATGCAGCCTGAGAGTACAGGTCTTCCTTTAGAAATCTATGGGTTTACCACGACTACGGCGTGGTCAGAATATGAAGCGATTCAGTCTGATATTTTTGATCATCTTATTGCAATCATTCCATTATTTGGTCTTAAAATTTATCAGGCGCCTTCAGGTTTAGATCTACAACAATTTATCGGTGACAACAAACATCAGTAGTCAAATCAGCGTTAAACTGGCTTAGCCTTGGATATTTAACCAAAGTGCCTGAATCTCATATTCAGGCACTTTGGTGATTGGATCTTAGCGATAAAACATCATATAAGTGCCATAGGCATAAAGACTTCCAAGCACAATACAAAGACTAGAACTGACATACCAAAACAGATCACTATTGCCCTTGAAACGTGATTTAATAAATGGGAATCCTAAACCACGGGCTAGTAAAGCTACAGTGATGAATGTGAGCACCCATTTACTCAATGGCAAAAAAATATTTTCTTGCGCTACTGTAAATGCATAAAGCGCAAATACACTCAGCACCAATCCAACCATAATCGCAATAAGATTTGGATACCAATCCCCCTTTTCGGCTTTTTTAGCCAGCGCTTCACCTGCCCCTAAGACACGAAAACCCTCAGCACCCCAATACACACAGATAAAGTGTAACAGTGCGGCAACTAAAGTCAGTGCAGCTGCAAGATATAATGCGATTGATGCGAATGAAATCATAGTGTTATTCGGCTGAATAAAATTTAGAACTCAGCCTAACATTGGTAATTTTCACTTCGCTAGTTCAATTTCTTACATTTTCAGCTAAGCAACTTGCGCTATTTTTTTTAAACGATAATCTAAAGTTGCACGACTAATCCCTAAAAGTCTTGCAGCCTCAGAAATATTTTGTTTACTTCGATCCATTGCAGCCTGAATAATCTTTTGCTCATATTGATCCAAAGAAAATTCCTCATTAAACAACCCATCGATATGATCATGTTGCTGATGAGTAGACAGGTGCGTTTCGGATATATCAGGAAATAAATGGTTGAGTTTGATTTCCTGCTGATCTTCAGTCAATAAAGTCGCTCGTTCCAACATATTTTCGAGTTCTCGAATATTCCCCGGCCAATCATAGTTCATGAGTTGGCTCTTGGCACGATCACTTAATCCTTTTAAATGCTTATCGTACATATTCTCAAAACGACTAATGAAATGTGAAATCAACAGTGGAATATCTTCACGACGCTCTCGCAAAGGTGGAATTCTGACAGGGAAAATATTTAATCGATAAAATAAGTCAGCTCGGAAACGACCATCTTTTACGGCTTGTTGTAAATCCTCATTACTTGCAGCAACGATACGCACATCGACTTTACGGCTTTGATAATCACCGACCCGTTCAAACTCACCTTCTTGTAACATACGCAGCAAAGCAGCTTGTGCTCTTGGTGATAGCTCTATAACTTCATCGAGAAAAATCGTCCCGCCGTGTGCACGTTCAAATTTCCCCATACGTGATTGTACAGCACCAGTAAATGCACCTTTTTCAACACCAAATAATTCTGCTTCAATCAAATCAGGTGGAATACACGCACAGTTCACTGCGATAAATGGTTGCTGCTTACGTTGACTGGCTTGATGAATCCCGCGTGCAAAGGCTTCTTTACCTACCCCTGTTTCACCCTGTAACAGTACGGCGACCTTACTGCCTGCTGCTTTTTTCAGTAAATCACACACATTACGATAAGCTTGTGACTCACCCACCGAATTGAACATGGTGTAATCGGCTTCAGCTTCCGTATAAATATTCTTTTTCAAGAGTTTTAATTCGGCTTGCAAAGCAATGATTTCATCAGACACTGGATCAGGAGACATAAACTGAATCAGTTCATCTGCATTTTCCCACTCAGCTAAGGGCTTTCCAATAATCTGACAACAGTCATCACCCTGTGCTACGCATTTGATTTCCTGATAAATAATCGTCTGACCCATAACAAAACTGGTATAACCACAGGCATAACCCAATAACATCCAGCAAGCAGGTTCATCTGATTTTCCAAAATCACTCAAATGCACTTCTGACTCAAAAGAATTGTGCCAGTTAAAATCAGCATAAAACTTTTGATTGTCATGACAAAGTTCAAGTTGATTTACCTCAACTTTAACCATGCCGCGTATGCCATGCATTTGCGGCCCCGCCATAAAAGCTTCCGCTGCTGACATATTCGGACGCATACGGTGAGTGACTTCAGCATCGCGCATACCCGCCTGATAACCACAGCGGATGAAAAAGCGCTTGGTCCGTTCCCATCCCAGCATTTGATATAGGTCTTTACGTAAAAAACCTAAAATACTGGTATGCATCAGTAACATCCGATTTTCTTCGAACCAAATTTGTCCATGTTGGGTATCGAAGTGAATTTTATCGAGTAAATCCTGAATTTCTTTATTTTGTTCTAACAATTGTTTGTAGAACTTTACATCCTTGGCTTGAGGCATGGCCAAATCCATCCTTGGCTAAACGTCTAACTTGAATCTTACCTAAAAACTGGCTGCAAAGTTGAGTAGCATAAATTCATGTTTTCATACCTTTAAAGTATATAAAAAAACCGCAGCAAAAAACTCAACTTAATTTTCAGCTTACTTTATAGAGATTAGCTGATCTAATTCATCTTTTGCTGAAAAAATTGTTTTAAAAAGTTCATCAAATCATGAAATTCACTATCCTACTGATCTTTATTTTTTCAAAAAATTTAATTATTACATATAAAACAATGAGTTAAAAAGTTGGCACGACTTTTGATATAGCTATAACAAACGCAAGGTCGCGTCACTGTTCGTTCTCTTCACGATCAGTGCAGAGAGACAGAAGGAAAACCCACATGACTCAAGCACCACAAAATATTCAACTGACAAAGTTCATCCGTATTACAGGGGATCGTAATGCTGCCTTTGTCGAGTTCGATTTTGCCATTCATGATCCGACACTTTTTGTTGAATTGGTTTTGCCTCAGCAAGCCTTCCAACATTTTTGCGAAATTAATCAAGTCGTAGAAATGACCGAAGAACAGCAGGCTTGGAATGATGCCCAAGAAGACAAATGGCGTTATGGCACTGAACCGACTGTCCTCAGCCCAGCACGTCAACACCTTGATCAAGAAGATCAATCCTAAGTCAATAAGGAGATAGCGATGACTTTAGAAATTAAAACGTCCAATCTTGAACCTATTCGTCCCACTTATGCCTATATCGAACGTCGATTTGGTAAAAAGCCTGCGACCCGCTATCAAGAAGTCAGCTTTGATGTTCAAGGCGCTGCAAACTTCCACTATCGCCCATTGTGGAAACCAGACAAAACCTTAAATGATCAAACCCATACGGCTTTGCAAATGCAAGATTGGTACGCATTTAAAGATCCGCGTCAGTTTTATTACGGCGCCTATGTACAACATCGTGCCCGTTTACAAGATATTGCTGAAAGTAACTATGCCTTCTTTGAAAAGCGCGCATTAGCTGACAACTTTTCTGATGAAGTTAAAGCCAAAATCGCTGAATGCTTACTGCCACTACGTTATGTAGAACAAACAGCAAACTTACATATGATGTCTGGCAGTGCCTATGGTTACGGTACGGTCATTACACAAGCATGTATTTTTGCGGCAATGGATCGCTTAGGTATGGCGCAGTATGTGTCACGTATCGGTCTTTTACTTGACAACAATACAGGTGAAATTCTGCAAGTTGCGAAACAAGCCTGGATGGATGATGCAACTTGGCAACCTTTACGTCGTCTTTGTGAAGAAAGCTTACTGGAACAAGATTGGTTTAAATTATTCACTCTACAAAACCTATTGATCGACAGTATGTTGCAAAGCATGGTCTTTGGTGAATTTGATCAATGGTTAGTCAACAACGGTGGCCGTGACCTTGCAATGTTGACTGAGTTTATGCAGGACTGCCTAAGTGACTTACGTAAATGGTCAGACACTGTATTTAAAACTGCTGTTGCAGAATCAGAGCACAACAAGGCATTGATGCAACAGTGGATCGAAGAATATCTTCCTGTGATTAAGACTGCTTTTTCTGCTTGGTCAAACACTGCACTTGGAAATGATGCGATTGATGCTGGATTAAACCTCATCGCTGAACGTTGTAAAAAAGCCGGCTTAAGCTGCGACGCCGCGATATAAGGAGTATCAACATGACATCTAAAGTTTATTTAGCACTACAAGACAATGACGTTTCTCGCTACATCATTGAAGCAATTGAAGAAGATAATCCTGAAGCAAGCATTCAATACCTGCCTGCGATGATTCGTGTGGAATGTGAGGGTTCACTTGTGGTCCGCGCCGAAACCGTATCTGAAAAACTCGGTCAAGACTGGGACATCCAAGCACTGCAACTCAATATGATTACCCTTGGCGGTAACGTAGACGAAGACGAAGATAGCTTTACTTTAAAGTGGAATTAAAACTTTTGAATGATCAATGTGTTGAACTCGCCTTCAGCCAAGTTCACCTCTAGCGTTCAAACAGATTGAAAAGGATAATCAGCATGAATAGTCCAGCTAAAAACAACACAAAAACGGCAACGAAGAAACTCAATGCCAAAGACCGTTACCGTATGCTCAGCCGTGATCTAGACTGGGACTTTTCCTATGTCGATCGCAAAGATGCTTTCCCTTATGAAGAATTTGAAGGGATTAAAATCACTGACTGGTCAAAATGGGAAGATCCATTCCGTTTAACCATGGACTCTTACTGGAAATATCAAGCAGAAAAAGAGAAAAAACTTTACGCTATTTTTGATGCATTCGCACAAAATAATGGCCAAATGAACGTTTCAAATGAACGTTATTTAAATGCGATCAAACTGTTCTTAACTGCAGTGACCCCACTTGAGTATCAAGCCTACCAAGGCTATGCCCATGTGGGTCGTCAGTTCAGCGGCATCGGCGCTCGTATTGCTTCACAGATGCAATCGATTGATGAGTTACGTCACGTACAAACTCAGATTCATGCAATGAGCCATTACAACAAGTTTTTTGATGGCTTCCAAGATTGGGCACATATGCATGACCGCGTTTGGTATTTGTCTGTACCGAAGTCATTCTTTGAAGATGCGCGTTCTGCAGGTCCATTTGAATTCTTACTGGCCATTAGTTTTGCTTTTGAATACGTATTGACGAACTTGTTATTTGTACCTTTCATGTCAGGTGCAGCTTATAACGGTGATATGGCTACAGTAACATTTGGCTTTAGCGCACAATCAGATGAAGCTCGTCATATGACACTTGGGCTAGAAATCGTAAAATTCTTGCTTGAACAGCACGAAGATAACGTGCCAATTGTCCAAGAATGGATCGATAAATGGTTCTGGCGTGGTACACGCTTATTGTCAATCGTCGGCATGATGATGGACTACATGTTGCCAAACAAAGTGATGTCTTGGAAAGAAGCTTGGGAAGTTTACTTTGAACAAGCGGGCGGCGCATTGTTTAAAGACTTAAGCCGTTATGGTATTCGCATGCCAAAATACTCTGATGTTATCGTGAAAGAAAAAGAGCACGTTTCACATCAGGCTTGGTGGATTTTCTATAACTTTGGTCATGCTGCGGGCTTCCATACTTGGATTCCAACTGACGAAGAGATGGATTGGTTATCTGAAAAATATCCAGATACTTTCGACAAGTACTATCGTCCACGCTGGGAACTTGCACGCAAAATGGAAGCAGAAGGTAAACGTTTCTACTCAGACGGCTTACCACAATTGTGTCAAATCTGTCAGATTCCAATGACCTTTACTGAAATGGATGGTGACCAAACTATGTTTAGTTATCGTGACAGTATTTATAAAGGTGAACGTTATCATACCTGTTCAGATGGCTGTCATGACATCTTTGAACGTGAACCAGAGAAATATTCTCAAGCATGGTTACCTGTAAACCAAATTTTACAAGGCAACTGTGGCGGTCCTGATCTTGAGTCGATTTTACGTGATTACTACAACATGAATGTTGGTGCAGATAACATGGATATCGAAGGTTCTCCTGATCAACAACGTTGGAATAAATGGAAAGGCAACTCAGCCTAATCTGATTCCGTTCAACTGAATTCATCAAAATATATAGGATATCAGCAAAGTTGGGGTGGCTTTCCCCTCAACTTCTGCTCCAAGGAGAATGACTATGGCAGTCCGTGCAATTACCCCAAATTATGAATTCGCTGCACGCGATACTCAAAGCAATTATGGCGACAATATTTTGCTTTATATTGGCTGGGATCATCACACTTTATTTTGTTCAGCAAAAGCATTTTTAATTTCACCACAAGCAACGTTTCAACAGCTAGTCGATGAATTACTTCCTGCTGGTTTTTCACAACATCCTGATTTTGCAAATATTGACTGGTCCACAGTTGAGTATGTTGTAGACCGTACAAAAATTCAGCCACAACCTGAACAAAAGTTGTCAGATTTAGGTTTTGGTCATAAATCTTTATTACGTTTTAGTACACCAGGTCTTACTGGGTATAACGGCAGTCATGTGTAAGCGAGGTGCAAGATGAGCTATCAAGTCACCATTGAACCGATTGGTACCACCATTGAAGTTGAAGAAGATCAAACCATCCTTGATGCTGCATTGCGTCAAGGTGTTTGGTTGCCCTTTGCTTGTGGTCACGGCACCTGTGGAACCTGTAAAGTCCAAGTTACTGATGGTTTTTATGACCTCGGTGATGCATCACCTTTTGCACTCATGGATATTGAGCGTGAAGAAAACAAAGTCCTTGCCTGCTGCTGTAAACCAGAATCAGACATGGTCATTGAAGCTGATGTTGATGAAGACGAAGACTTCTTAGGCTATTTAATCGAAGATTACCAAGCTAAAGTCATCGATATCACAGATCTTTCGCCAACGATTAAAGGCATCCGTCTAGAGATCGATCGTACGATGCAATTCCAAGCAGGCCAATATATTAACCTGCAATTGCCTGGTATTGAGGGCACACGTGCATTCTCTATTGCCAATGCACCAAGTGAAGAAGGCATTATTGAACTACATATCCGCCAAGTACAAGGCGGTGCTGCAACAACTTATGTTCATGAGCAACTTAGTGTTGGTGATGAATTACAGCTGACTGGACCTTATGGTCAGTTCTTTGTCCGTAAGTCGGATAAGCAAGATGTCATCTTTATTGCTGGTGGTTCTGGACTTTCTAGTCCGCAATCGATGATCCACGATCTACTCGATGAAGGTGATACTCGTACCATCTACCTGTTCCAAGGGGCACGTGATGTTGCTGAGTTATATAACCGTGAATTATTTGAAAATTTAGTGAAGAAGCATCCAAACTTCCGCTATATCCCTGCACTGAATGCACCTAAAGCAGAAGATGCTTGGACAGGTTTCACAGGTTTTGTACATGAAGCCGTTGCAAATTACTTTGAAAATAAGTGTGCTGGCCATAAAGCATATTTGTGTGGTCCACCTCCTATGATCGATGCTGCGATTTCAACATTAATGCAAAGTCGTTTATTTGAGCGTGATATTCATACAGAACGTTTCTTAAGTGCTGCTGATGGTGCTGGAGAGTCTCGTTCAGCGTTGTTTAGACATATCTAACTCGCCTCCTATGCTGCTGGAGTTATTCATTGTTGAGTCCCTAATCGACATGAATAACCTAGCGGTGTAAGTGACTTTTGAACCGTCGTCACCCAAGTCTTCATTAAGCCGAATCAACTTAGAGCCTAGAACAGACTTCAAAAAGCGATTACATTTTAAATCATGCACTACCCTCAGCAAGATATAACAAACATTGACTCACACCCTAATCTGCACAGATGGTTGAAGAGCAATATCTAAATGAAGGTTTTAATCTCTAGATTTTTAATGCTTAGGCTATTTAAATAGGCTTTGCAAAGCGCAAATTTTAATCTGTTGTCCTTATCCATCTTATCGCTCAGCATTATTTCTGAGTAGTTGCTCAAGAAAATTCAATTGTCTACAAGCATTAATCAGAATTAGTACAAATACATGCAATACAACATTGTGTTTTCTAGTGATTTCTCTCAGAATCAGCAATCTTTTCGAGCCGACCATTTCAGGAACCATTGATGAAAAAGCAACTAGGCAAATTAACCTTTAAACTTTCGGGTTGGAACTATCATATCGAGGACAACATACTCGAAAAAAAACAAGTTCTTATTGGTTTTGAGCACACCTCAATGATGGATGCTGTTTTATCTTTGGCACTGTTCCAGATCTGTGGCATCAAGATTCACACCTTAATGAAAAAAGAATTGTTTAAAGCACCATTTAAGCCATTCTTAAATGCAATCGGTGCTATTGCTGTCGATCGCCATTCAAATCAAGATATTGTTGCGCAAATGGTTAAACATTTTGAAGAAAATGAAGAGTTTAATCTAGTCATTGCACCTGAAGCAACACGGGCTAAAAACGGACAAGTCCGTAAACCAATCCGTACAGGATTTTGGCATATCGCAAAAGCAGCCAATGTGCCGATCGTTTTAATGTATGCAAATGCTAAGACAAAAAATGGTGGTATCTTTGCCAAAATATACCCATCTGATTTAGATCAAGATTTAAAAACTATTCAGCAACTCTATCTTGAGCATACTGGACTGAATGTCATTATTCCTGAAACACCCCAACAACCAGCTTAATCACTGGAACAATCAACATAATCACAACAACATCGGCGTAAACAAGTTTAAAAAGCACGCTGTTGTTGTTTCTCAATAAAAAGCGCTTATGTTAGAATCGCTACAGTTTTTCTGGTTAACCCCAGTCTTTTAGGAGCAAATTACGCATGGCGGGTCATTCCAAGTGGGCCAATATTAAGCATCGCAAGGCAAAACAAGATGCTAGTCGTGGTAAAGTTTTTACCAAATATATTCGTGAATTGGTTACAGCAGCAAAACTCGGTGGTCCTGATCCAGCCAGTAACCCACGCCTACGTGCGGTCGTGGAAAAAGCGCTTTCTGTAAATATGACGCGTGATACCATCAACCGCGCTATTCAACGTGGTGCTGGTGGTGAAGACAATGATGATTTAAAAGAAATCACCTATGAAGGTTATGGTGTTGGTGGTGTTGCGGTTTTAGTTGAAACGATGACTGACAACCTCAACCGTACCGTTCCTGATGTACGTCATTGTTTTTCAAAAACAAATGGTAACTTAGGTACTTCTGGTTCTGTGGCTTACTTGTTTACACAACGTGGTGAGATTACTTTTGAAGATGTTTCTTTAGAAGACCAAATCATGGAAGTTGCACTTGAAGCTGGTGCAGAAGATATTGAAGTTGAAGAAGATGGTATCTTGGTTATTACGACACCAGAAAGTTTTGGTATCGTTCAAGATGCACTCACAGCTGCTGGTCTTAAATCAGACAATGCTGAAGTTGTGATGAGTCCATCGACAAAAGCTGAGATCACTGATATCGATCAAGCGAAACAAATCTTAAAAATGATTGATATGCTTGAAGATTTAGATGATGTTCAAAACGTTTATACCAACGTTGAATTTTCAGAAGATGTCATGACACAACTTGAAGAATAATCTTCATATGCAATGTGATGCAAAAAACGCACTTAGGTGCGTTTTTATTTTTTTAATTGTTCTGATAAAAATATCTATAAATTTCGATAAGATTTCATGTTATTAGTTGAGTCAATGAATAGCGCTACTTATGATTTTAACTGCCAAATAGAAAATCAGCTCCAATCTTGTAAATGATATAGCTATGTCAAAGCTACAACAAGATCGGAGCTGATTTACTCAAACAGAAAGCTTAGCTTAGATTAACTCGGCGACGCTTTACTGTAGGCGCCGCGGACATTCTCTTTTGAGACCACCCTAGGCGATGTAAACCTAATAAAATTACAGCATAAGAAATGGGATAACCAAATTTTAGTTCAAACAGTGGTACCAATTCCTTGGCTTGAGTAAATGGTGTCATTTCAACAAAGTTTTTAAAAGCTTCCCAATCCTTAATCATTTTAGGACGGCCCACTTTATCCGACTTTTGTTGTTTTAATTCGCCAGTATTTTTCTCCAAGAGTATCCAATCGTCCAAAGTCGATCTGGCAATGTTAAATGTTCGGCATGTTTTAGACTTGTGCTTAGACTCTGTATAAAACTGCATGACTTTTTTTCGTAAATCTAATGAATAATTTTTTGGCATGATAGATATAAAATTTCTTATTTTTGAATTATAAAGCTACAAGTTGTTTCCCCTATAGCTTCCCCTATACAACTCACAGTAAAGTTAACTTAAATTACTAAAAAATAAAACAAAAATTTAACAATACATAAAAAAATATGCTTATCACTTTGATTTACTTATAAATATTTTTTATCATTTTTAGAACAATATGTATAACAACTTAATAGGTTTGAATATTATTAATAAATTATTGAAGATAATATTTAAGCTAATTTCAACTCATTTTTAAATATTTCTAATCAATAGTGACATTAAAATCCTCTAATTTTAAAATTAAATAATGATGATTTTGAACTTTTAAATAGCTTATTCATTAAAATATGTAAACTACACAATGTATAAAAACTCGCAGCCTAAACAACGAGTTTTTATGGTTAATGCACAGTATCTTTTGTCTATTCAACTTATATCTATCTACTATGGATGATTAGCGTTGGTCAATGGAT
>NZ_BBRX01000095.1 GCF_000829675.1 Acinetobacter rudis | reverse complement strand
GGATGTCAATAACCTAAAGTTATTGCTAAAAATAGATTTTAGCTAAGTGCATGATTAAAAATATAGTGAACCACTTGATAGCTAAAAAAGTATTGCTGGCTTTTATGACCTAAAATGGTTAGATCTAATCTTTAGAAAAAGAAAAACACCTTAATACATCTACTCAATATAGTACCCGTTTGTTAATACTTACAATGCTGGAAAGTCTAGTGCTATTGAGATGATTATCAGCAAGTGGCGGATATATAACTGATGTATTAAGGTTACACAGAGGCTGGTTCTTAAAAAATATTGCTAGGCTTTATTTTTATAATTCAGCGAGTAATACTTCTAGAGTAGAACCTATTGCCAGGATCTCGCCATCGGTATGTGGTAAACCATCAATTTCAAGTCCTATGGCAAGATTTCCTTCCTTTGAATTTCCAATAGGTATACTTAATCCAGGGAGTCCGATATTGCTCCCAGGATCAGTATTTTGAATGAGCTTCTGAAAGTTTTCAATTGAACTTGCTTCACCATTGGCTAGAGGGGCGACTATAGGTGAGGTTGGGAATACTAGCGCATTTAAATTATGCGCTTTGAATGTTTCTTCATAAAGGTTGAGCAATTGTGGTCTTAGCACGTGTATTGCTTTTTGATAGAGTGGTATAACAGAAGTAAGACAGCCCTCAGCGTTTGTAATTAATTCGGGAAGAATATTATTGATAAATAAAGCACGGACATCGGGACTCGCGATTTGATCAACTAAAGACTCTAGACCGATTTGCGTATATTTATTTAAATATTCAATAAGATCATACTTGCCCTCATAAATAACAATAGGAAAAGAAATTGCATGATTAAGTTCTGCTAGGCTGGGCATTTCTACAGGAATAATTTTAACGCCTGCTGATTTTAAACGTTCAATTGCGAGGCATGCTTGATGGTTCACTTCGTTATCTAGGTTTTCCCAGAAATATTGACTAACACCTAGTCTGATTTTGTGAGCTGGGATCGGGGCTTGAATAGCTTGTTGTGTAATAATATGATCAATTAAAGCGATATCTGAAACGGTGTGTGCCATTGGACCTGCAGTATCTCTGGTATGGGAAATGGGCGTAATCCCTTCTTGAACATATCGACCAACTGTTGGGCGAAAGCCTACACATCCATTTAATGCACAGGGTAATCTGACAGATGCTCCTGTGTCCGTTCCAATCGAGATAGGTACCATACCCGCAGCAACTGCAACAGCACTTCCAGAGGATGAACCACCAGAGATATGTAGTGGATTTCTTGCATTTCTAGTGCCAATTACATCAGTATGCTGTATTGCTAAATTATAGCCTGTAACACCAAATGCTAATTCATGCATATGTGCTTTTCCAACGACAATTGCACCTTGGTCAATGAGTTTTTGGATAATCGGAGCGGTAAGGTCAGGTCGATACTGGGCCAATGCACGAGTTCCAGCACTGTTCGTAAATCCAGCTACGTGAATATTGTCTTTAACAGCAATAAGCACTCCAATTAATGCAGGGCATTTTCTTCCTTCTAAAATGTGTTTATCCCAAAATTTTGCTTGTTGCAAAGCAGAATCTTGATCTACTGTTATAAATGCATTTAATGATTGCATTTTTTCAATATTAGAAAAATATAGTTGCAACAAACTTTCACATGAAATCTTTCTCTCTTGAATAAGATTAGATATTTCTTTCACAGATAAATTTAGTAAATTTAAATCTTGATTGAAATTTGTGCTTTTTTGATAGGTTGATACCATAACTTAAAATCCATTTAGCTTGTCATGGATTGAATTTAGTACCAATATCAACGTTTGGGTTATCCTCAAAATTAAGGATTGAATTTTTAGTGAATCATCAGAGCCATTTCAGTTCGATTATTACAACCTATTTTCCTCATCGCATTTTGAAGATGTGTTCTGACTGTTGTAAAACTAATTTTAAGTAAATTTGAAACATCTTTATCACTTAAGCCCTTAGATACTAAAATGACAATTTCTTGTTCTCGTGGTGTTAATAAATAACGTGTAGAAAGATCAATGGGTAAGGCATTACAAATATAAGGTTCAAGAATGTTTAATATTCTTTTCTCACGATCATTAAACATAATTGAATCAGATGCACGCCAAATTCTAAAATCTCCTAAATCAATATTATTGCGAAAAAAATAGATATTTAAACCATGGTATAAGCCATAGGGCTTTAAAAACTCATTGAAGTAAGCTGTTTTTTTTAAGGCAGAAAAGTTGATGATCTCATTTACAAATGTTGCTTTTTGCTGGTTACGAAGGAGGGAGGTAATCGGATCTGCATGTTGCCAAATACTTTCATAATCTTGTATAGCTTTTTGATCTATTCTCCACATAATCGCATGCTTGGACACACTATGTTTTGCATCCCATACATAAGATGCGGCAAAATCTGCTCGCAGTAAGGTGGCAACATCGACAAGAATATTTTTACGTAAATCATCTTTCCCTTGTTCTGATCCAAGTCGCCATAATATTTCAGTGAAAAGTTTAAACTCACTAGGAGTTAAATCTTGCTGTAAAAGCATAGTGACATTCCGTGTCCAGTGATAAATAGGCTTTATTGTACAAATCGTCACCTGAGTATTTATTCTGTTAAATACTGTTTAGATGAACAAACCTATAGCTAAAATATATCGAACAATTCATTTGTCAATCTATGAGGAATTTTTAAGCAATCATAGGAATATCATTTAATTAGATTTTTAGTCTTTATGTGTTTTTAATACTTTTAGTTACTCACCTATAATACGTTGATTAATTAAATAGGATGATGAGTAAAGTTAAGTGTAGACATTTAATATTATTTAGTGAGCCAGATTACTTCACCATGACTAACATCATAATAGAAAGATAAAATTGTTATGATTTGCTTAAGACGTGATTGATGCGGTTTAAGTAGATGTAGCATTTTTCAGTTAATGGTTTGATGTGACTGAGGATTGAATAGAGTAATTGAGACTGTTGAAAATGATAAAAGGATTAAATAGCCGCGATTTTAACTCGCTCAAAGACATATGATATTGGCTTTTTTAGAGAATGACTAATTTTATATTGAGCAATTTTAATATATTTATATTGTAGTGGATTTTTGTCTAAGTTATTGTTAGAAGTAAATGGGATTGATATTCGTGTGCTGTTTAATTGATATTAAGATAGAGTAAATGAAACTACCTCAGAAAATTAGAAATTTTATTGGAAATAATCGATTAATCGTTAACAAAGTTGGTCAATCACCTTCTGATGTATATTGCTTTGAACGAAATCGGGAAACGTTCTTCTTAAAAGTGTCTAGTGTGCAATATGCAACAACAACTTATAGTGTTGCGCGTGAAGCACAGATGATGCTTTGGTTAGCTGATAAGATTAACGTACCTGAGTTAGTATTCAGTGAAATAGATCAAAATTTTGAGTATATGTTAAGCAAGTCTATTGATGCTCAACCTATATCAGATTTGTCCTTAGCTCAATCCGAATTAATCATGCTTTATCAAGATGTATTAAGCCAGTTACGATCAGTACCTGTACAAAATTGTCCATTTAATTCAGATATCAATAGCCGTTTACAAGAATCCCAATACTTTATGGAGATTGGGTTGTTAAATCAGGTTGATGATGAAAATATTGATATAGAGCTATGGGGTGAGCATCAGAGTTATCTAGAACTGTGGACAGAGTTAAACAATCATCGTGTGAAAGAAAATTTAGTGTTTACACATGGAGATATTACTGACAGTAATATTTTCGTTGATCAGTCAAATAAGATTTATTTTTTGGACTTAGGACGCGCTGGCTTGGCAGATGAGTTTGTAGATATTGCCTTTGTTGAACGTTGTCTTCGTGAAGATGGTTCTGAAGAGAGTGCTCAGAAGTTTCTCAAACAATTAAGTTTTGATGACCTATCCAAACGTCAATATTTTCTAAAACTTGATGAGTTAAATTGAATCAAAGCGTATTTTATTGATCACTTATCAAATGAGAACCAAGTAAGTTTTTTAAAATATACCAATCACGCTGTCTTTTGAAATATGGGAAAAGCTATGCAATCATCTGTTTATTATCGTAAAGATATTCAAGATTGGGAAAAGCGCTGGTTTGCGCAAAATAATAGTGCATATGGTCTGATGCAGCAGGCAGCTTGGTCTTTATATACTCAGATTTCATTAATTTTTTTAGAACAACAGCAGAAAATCGGTAGAGTAGCCGTTTGCTGTGGGCAGGGTAATAATGCAGGTGATGGCTATTTGGTGGCTGCATATTTAAAACAAGCTGGCTTTGATATTGATGTCTATGCTGCTGAATTAGGTTCATCAGAGAATTTAAAAACAGCTTACCAATATGCTGAGGCTGAAGGCGTTAATATAATCGCAGGTTTTGACTTTGAGCAGAATTATGATTGTTATATTGATGCCTTATTTGGGATTGGTTTAGATCGTGCTTTGGATGGATATTGGCAAGGTATTATTTATAGTATTAATGATCAATCTGCTTTAAAAATTTCCATAGATATACCTAGTGGCCTACATGCTGATACAGGAAGAGCTTTACCTTGTGCAGTTAAAGCAGACTATTGTTTTACGCTTCTTGGTTTTAAGGCTGGTTTGTTTACAGGACAAGCAAAAGAATATACAGGGCAGTTGAAATTACTTGATTTGATCCCTCGTGATTCAAAGTTAAAAGAAATGGCACAACTGAGTTCTCTGAAAATAAATCTTGTGAAACGACAAGCCTTTGGTCATAAGGGAGATTATGGGCATGTATTAGTTGTGGGTGGTCATGCACAAATGGGAGGTGCAGTGATGATGTCTGCTGAAGCTGCTTCAAGTGCAGGAGCAGCAAAAGTGACGGTGGTATGTCATGGTAAACATCATACTGCTATTTTAAGCCGCGCCCCCAATTTGATGTTGCGTAATATTGACGAGATGAAGCAAAGTGATATTCGAGAATTACTTGAACAGGTCGATGCTGTAAGTTTTGGTATGGGATTGGGGCGTGATGTTTGGGCTGAGCAACATTATTTAACCTGGTTTACTGAATTAAATCAGTCTAATTTAGAAGTGGTTTATGATGCAGATGCTTTATGGTTTTTAGCTAAATATCCAGCGCATTTGAACTTAAATAGCTATGCGACACCACATCCGGGCGAAGCTGTAAAGTTACTTGGAAAAACAGTTGATGAAATTGAGTCAAACCGTGTTCTTACAATTCAGCAACTCCAAAATCGATATGCAGGACAATGGGTATTAAAGGGTTCAGGTAGTTTAATTTTGCAAGAGCAATTATGGATTTGTACTGCAGGAAATCCTGGGATGGCGACAGGTGGAATGGGGGATATATTAGCTGGGATGATTGCTAGTTTAAAAGCACAATTGCATGAGCATATTGAGCTGCATCAGATCGTTACATTGCATGCGCTTTCTGGAGATTCATTGGCGCAAAGCGGAATGCGAGGTATTCAAGCACAGCATATGATTCAAGCAATTTATAAGCAAGTGAACTTGCAATGAAGTTTATTGAATGAGTCGAGTATATGATCTAAAGATTGACATATTCCCTTACTTTCAATTTATTCATATGGAGGGATTCTAAAAGCATACGCTGTTAGGTGACTCCCTCTCATCTGTCACGTGTATTCTACTTCTTCGGATAATCTCCAGTATCTAGCCTCGATAGACAAAACAGTGTGATACATAGCCAATATAATATGTGATACGTTTAAATCTGCATTCGCAGCATGATTATATTGGACATGCTCAATTTCGTTTGACTCAGCTTCTTTTCTTTCGTTACAAAACCACATTGAAAGCATGATTAACAGGTGTATTAAGAATTCACATTAACACGTAAATTCTGTCTTCGTCTTTGCTGATACTTAAGCAGATTCGGCATCAGTACAATTTAGAAAATTGGTGAATAACTTAAAATTCGTAACAATCAGAAAATCAGAAGTCATTTTATCGATCTAAGTGCAAGTTTTTCCATGTCATGTTCTATGATCACATTCTTATTTTGCTGGATCTTGTGAAAGTGCACCACTTGAAAGAATTAAACAATATATGCAAAAGCAACAAGGCTAGCTATTCACAAAATTTATGTCCATCCTCACTCGGAAGCAGTCCTCTTTTGCCATAAGATAGGAGAGGTTCACCTACATTCTAGAGAGTATTGAACAAGATGGCCTAATAATTTTATTAATTTGGGGGACTGAAAATAATAAAAAGCTGATATTAATCATCTATTTTGGGTGTTTTTTGAGCTGTTGGTTTTTTATATTTTTTAAAAAATAAAATATAAAAATTAGTAAAATCAGTAATTAATATTTAACTTTTTATGACTTATTATTATTTTTCAAGATTCTGAATGTGAATTTCTATTCATGATATTGTGTGATGTGCATCACATTGTTATAATGTTTGCATAATATATGTCACGTAATTGGGCGGTGTGGGAAACTCGTTACTTGAGCATTAATAATCAAAAATAATTTACATAATGATCATAATATGAAAGAAATAATTCAGCGAAGACTCACCGTAACTGGTGAGTTTTTTTTATGTATTCATTTAATATCGATTAACGATCATTGATCGTAAAAACCTAAATTTTTATCTTCAAGCTTTGAGAAATAAACTGTTAGCAGAGATGGAGTTGAGTTGTTTTTGACATATTTGACATTACTAAGAGAGCAAAATGAAGAGTAAATTATTTTAATTTATCATTAAATTGATTTTATATGAATTATTGATATGGAATTTGTGTTGATATTAAAATACATGAATATAATGTGGTGGATATCTAATTGAGTATAAGTCAAATATAACACTGACGATGCTATATAATATTTATGATCGTTTCAAGTGTGCATAAGATCTAAATTATTGAGAGTATAAATTTTTACTTTTAAAAGATTTAATAGTTACACTAGTATAGTTGATTGTAATAATTTTTTTATAGAAAAAACATCAATTAAAAGTGAAAAATTATCATTTTATAAAATATACTCATATTGTCTAAAATATTAGTTTAAATGTTATTTGATTATTTTTAAGATCGAGGACAAAATGGCATTACAAGTTGGAAGTGTCGTTATATTTGTATTAGGTAGCCCAGAAATGATTGTATATAAAACTTCTAGTAAGAAAGTAAAATGTAAATGGTTCTGTCATGAAGGACGTTTACATCATTCAAGTTTTAATATAGGTGAACTAATTTTGACAGGGCAAAAATTTGACAGCGATCGACTGAGTACTCAGTTTAATTAAGTGTTTCAATGAATATATGGTTTTAGAGGAGTTGAATAGTGCTTTGTGATCTTGATTAGATAGATCAAGCTAAGAGCTATTTACATTAATGTACTTTTTGTATACAAAACCTCTAATTAAAAAAAAGTATTTCTAATTTTAACCATATGATTGTATTGAATATAATGGACTAGCGCATATTCCTTAAACACTTTTTATATTGAGAGCAATATGACATTAGAAGTTGGTAGTGTTGTGGTTTTTGTATTAGGTAGCCCTGAGATGATTGTATATTCTATGTCTGATACAAAGGTAAAATGTAAATGGTTTTGTACGCAGGGTAGGTTGCACCGATCTAGTTTTAATGGAAGAGAACTTATACCTACTGGTCAAAAGTTTACTATTGATCAACCGAAGTTGAAGTTAGTCGATGAAATCATTAGGAGTTAATTCCTATAGCATTGATCGTGGATTGAATTGATATTTGTATCGATTTGAATAGAAAATCTAGATCCCAGTAACTTAGTGTTATTGGGATTTTTTATAGAAATATTTTAGTCATATAACTAGCTGTAATTTTAAATAATTAATTAAAAATTAGATTTTGATAGATCTATTCTTTATTTAAATTATTCATTTTAAATTTAAATTGATCCTTATGTTTTCTTTTTATCCTAATGTATTAAGTAGAAAAATTTAAAAATTAAGGATTAGTCTTATAAAATCTAACTATTGATATAAACCTATTTGCGATATATAAATCAATTTTGAATATTTTAATTAAGTTTAACTTAATTTACTTTTTGTTTATTGTTGTATTTTTAAATTGAATTTATGTAAATATATTTTTCTGTAGATACTTAGTGTGGAATGAGAAAATATTTATTGTAAATAAAGTTAAGCCATTAGCTAGATATATGTTGTTGGCAATAGTGTTGTTTTGTATATTAAGCTGTTTTAAATATATAATTTAACAGCAGGTTTCTATGAAGATATAATCTGCGAAAAATGAATATGAAGGCTTATATGTTGCTTAACTATTTAAGTTGCGAAAAGATTGTAGTTCAAAGCAGTATAGAGACATACATATACCAGAAGCTATGTATTTTGAAGTAAATAACGTTGTGAAAAGTATATGCAAGCTTTGCAATGAAGCAGTACTTTCTTCATAAAATAATGCGGATTAACAGCAAAATTTAGCTATGTAAGATATAAAACTTTAACTGCCCTACTGATGTATTTCAGCGTATTTGAGTGACTGAGCAAATCATGTATACACGATAAAGCAATGACCAAGTTGGTTTTGGATATGCTGTATAAGAATAGCGAGCTAATCTTAAAAAATACAAGAACTACATAGGATCGTTATTTAAAAACTAAAATACGCTCAGCTTCAGGCTTCACTGTTTTTAGAAAAATAGTCGAGATAAAGTCGAATATATAGCATTTATTATCAATGAGTTTTAGTCTAAAGTAGTCAACAATATAAAGAGAATCTTATGTGATATGAGCATGTTGAAACAGTTTTGCGGTCAGGTGATTTTTGCTCTAGTGTTGAGTATGACTCAAAATACTGCACTAGCACATAAACTGGGATTTTATGAAATAAACATAAAGGCTTTACAAGGTAATGCATCCGCACAATATAATCTTGGTGTGATTTATGATCAGGGTCAAGGTGTAGTACAGAGTAATACTGAGGCTTTTAAGTGGTATGACCAAGCAGCCAATCAGGGTCATAAATCTGCACTCTATAATCTAGCTTTGATGTATGCCAATGGCCAAGGTATTCAACAAGACTATGCAAAAGTTTTTGAATTGATGAGCAAAGCAGCAGAACAGAATGATGCTGATTCACAGTTTTATTGTGGATTGATGTATGAAAATGGCCAAGGGGTAAATAAAGACACGAAAGTCGCGAATATGTGGTACTTAAAGGCTGCAAATAATGATCATAGTAATGCACAGATGACTTTAGCAAAGCATTATCTTAATGGCAGTAATGGCTTACCTAAAGATAAGACACAAGCCTTAATGTGGTTAAAAAAAGCTGCGAGCAATGGTCATGATCAAGCGAAACTTTTACTCAAGAGTTTAGGAGAATCTGTTTGATCAAAGGGACTAAGTATGTAATTTACTCAGATCTATGATTAAGCAATCCTGAGCATATATTAGATTTAATTTGGGGGTTATGAATGATCTGTATTTTTTATTGCAAGTTCCTTGGATCGTATTTTAATGACAGATTAGTAGCCTCAAAGTTGATTGTGGAACTCAGGCAGCAAGGGAAAAATTGATTGAATTAAACATGTTTTGAGTTTACATAGGCTTCAAGAGCAGCTCAATCACGCCACTCTTCGGATAAAAAATGTCCTCTGTTGTGTGAGATCATATTGAAAATTTTCAGCAATATAACCTGATTTAAACCGAGTTGTATAAATAAGTTCAATGTACGGTGAGAGAAGTATGTTGAGGTGATTGTGCCGAATAAAATCTTCAGCACTGAGTTTTAACATTAGATAAAATTCTTTTGATTTTGATTAATTTGCATATAAGAAGTGATGTAAAGCACGGCTAAACTTGAGTGGTTCAGTTAAAAGTGGAGTATGACCTGAACGTTTAAATAATATTGTATTCGCATTTTTAACTTTTTCCGCGATTTTAAGTTGGCCTTGTGCTGGGTATAAGGTGGATTGTTCGCCAATAAAAAATGTGGTTGGACAGTCTAATGTACTGATAGCTGTACGATAATCTTGTTGATGGTGTAGATAGTTGTTGATGTACCAAGCCATATAATCTAATCGTTGGATGGGCAATAAATGCTTTTGAAATTGAGGTTGTTTTAAGGCTATTTTAAAAAGCATAGGGCTTAGTTTGTTACTGTTTTGAAGCTCTATAAAATCAAGCCACATGGTCAATAATTGCTGACGAGGCTGCGGTGCGAGTTGTTGTAGTGTTAGATGATCTTGGTGTTCAGCTAAAAATGTAGAGAGTGCCTGTAATAACTCAATAAATTTAGAGTAGTTAGTACCAAATAAACCATAAGACCAACTACTGTCTGTTGAAATTTTTGGTGTTTGATCAATATGTAAGTAGCTTTTTAATTTACTTGATAAATTGCCATACTGCATGCCATGCATTGCTGTACTAGCACCCATTGAATAGGCAATAAGTTTAAAATGCTCTAATTTTAGTTGTTCAACCAAACACTCTATGTCGCGCCAGTGACTAGAAATTGCATCGAGTTGGTTTGGAATAGTGCAGTGTTTAGATCCACCAAAACCACGCCAGTCTGGGATAATAAAACGATGACCTTTTATACTGGGTAAAAGAAAGGGAAGCCATTGCCAACTTTGCATTCCTAACCCGGAAAGCACCAATACAGGATCACCTTGTCCAATTTCACGCACAAAGAGTTGAGTTTGATCAGGCATTGTATAATAAGGCATTAAGGCTTACTCCTTGATAACGAAAGGATCTTTTCTTTAGTTTAGAAAAGATGAGTATCAAATTATATGGGTACAGCACCAGATCAAATTTAATCAGGACTTAGAGCAGATGGGACTGGAGCTTATTTTGTCATTGCTAATACTAAACTTTAAACAGGCAAACGGCTACAGCCATTCGGTGGGCGAGTCGATTTAATTTCAGTACAGTTATTTAAGCGTAGCACTAAGACACAGTATTCCCTAGAAGGCTTTGATGATCCTCAATATTGACGATTATTTTTAAATAAAAATAACCCACCAAAAGACGTTCATGGTTGATGAAAAAATTACGTTAGCATTACAGTAATTTTATGAAAATTTAAGGTAAATGTTTAATTCACTAAAAAAGTCCGATCATACTTGTAGTGTAATTGGACATTTACTCTAAATTCGAGAGGGATAGCGATTCGATGCTGAGAATATGATCTAACCAAGATCACAAGATTTGATGATCGTTATAGTTTCATCTAAAAAGCTCTATGCACCACTTTTTACTTTAAAGAAACAGAGCAGTTTGGCAAGTTTCTAAATTGAAAATACGCATTAAATGAGCAAGTTAAATCTTCAAATAAAGCGCTAACGGTTTAGCCTTAATGACTTTTTTATCCAATGGAGCGTAAAACCTCACCGTTCAGGGTGAGGATATGAGCGACGGGTGTTAGCCACAA
>NZ_BBRX01000096.1 GCF_000829675.1 Acinetobacter rudis | reverse complement strand
AGCCTTATTGTATGATATTCCTATTTTTTTTAATTTATCTATATCTATTTTTCCAAATTTACGTGCATGAATTATTTTTTTAGCAGAACGAACACCAATACCAGGTACTCTTAATATTTGCCAATAGCTAGCAATATTTATATCAACAGGAAAGTATTCAGGATGTCGGAGTGCCCAACTGAGTTTTGGGTCAATATTAAGTTCTAAGTTTGGATGTTGATCACTAACGATTTCAGTCGCATCGAATCCATAAAAACGAATGAGCCAATCAGATTGATATAATCTATTTTCTCTCAATAATGGGGGATGAGAGCCTATAGATGGTAATGATTCATCTTCACTATTAATGGGTATGTAGCCAGAGTAATATACACGTTTTAAGTTAAATTGCTTATAGTGGTGGTCCGCCATTAACAGAATATCTTTATCTGTTTCATTATGTGCACCAACAACCATTTGAGTTGTCTGACCAGCTGGCACAAATTTAGGTACACTCTTTATGAATTTTTTTTCATCTTTGAGTTCAATGAGTTTATCTCTAACAATACCTAAATCTTGTTGAACCTCAATGTGTGATTTTTCTGGAGCAAATTTTTTTAAACCCTCTACAGTAGGCATTTCAAGGTTAATGCTCATTCTATCGACATATAAGCCAGCTTCATGAATGATCTCTTTTGAAGCACCTGGGATTGTTTTAAGATGAATATAACCATTAAAATTTTCTTCTAGTCGTAGCTTTTTCACCACTTGGAGCATTCGCTCCATTGTATAGTCTGCAGATTTAAAGATACCTGAACTTAGAAATAATCCCTCTATATAATTTCGTCTATAAAAGTTAATTGTTAAGTCAACCACTTCTTGTACGGTAAAAGCTGCACGTTTTACATCATTGGAACGTCTTGATACACAGTAAGCGCAGTCAAAAATACATACATTTGAGAATAAAATCTTAAGCAAAGATACACACCTGCCATCTTCAGTATAACTATGACATATACCAGATCCAGTATTACCCAGGCCTTTGTCTTTATTTTTACGATTACTCCCACTTGAAGAGCAGGAAACATCATACTTAGCAGCATCTGCTAAAATTTGAAGTTTTTCTCTGATACGTTCGGTCATAATACTCATCAACAACTGTATGGTTTGTGATCATTATATAAAGTCTGATGCAAAATTCTCATTTCAAACTGAGTTGTGCGACATAATTTGTCACTTAAATGAAAATATTAAAAAATTTATAGTAAATTTAATAAGTTAATAATTTATATAATTGTAACTTTAATGTTGTTTATATAAAAAGCACATGTTTTTTATTAAAAATTATGCATATGTCATAATTCAAATAAAAATATTAATAGAATTGTATGGTATTTCTTGGTGTTGGCAATCGATATTTTATATAAATAATTGTGTAAATATAGATGGATCATCATGTCTAATCTAAACATTAATGAAATTTAAGTATTATTGTTAATGCTTGGTGTTATTATAAAGTGTCATAATTAAACATCTTCTGAGTTTTCTATCCGAATGTGAGTGTGCTTTTTATGACTTTAAATGCTAAAATATCATAGTTTTTAATTATAGAGAATTTTAATATTAAAGATGAATTTTTAATATCTAAATTGTATGTGGTTTTTATTGTTTTAAAAAATTAAATTAAATTAAATTAAATTAAATTAAATTAAATTAAATTAAATTAAATTGGGCTGGAAATTAATAAATTTAAAGTGAGATAAAAGTAAAACTATTAGAGTAAATTCTTGCGTTATATGGTTTTTGTAAAGAAGATATTATGATAAAAGCCCTTATATAAGGGCTTAAATTAAACCAATAAATATTTAAGTATTACTCTAAAGTATTTTGGGGTGTTTTAATCAGTTTTGAAATATCATAACCTTGCTGAGTAGCTGTCTCTAAATAAGATTGATATGTGCTTTCATCCAATTTAGGTGTCCTAGATAATATCCATAGATATTTATTTGAAGGTCCACCGACTAAAGCTACTTTGTATTCTGGATCTATTCTTAGTATCCAATAATCTCCCTTTGTAAATGGCATCCAACGCAGTGCGCTAGGTAGGAAACTTACCTTTAATTTACTATTTCCAGCATTTTGAGAAAAAGCTCTACCATGAGCTACATTTTTCTTCCCATTCTTGTCTAAACAACTGTTTGTTACATCAATAGTGTTATCGTTATTTAATGCATAGAAAGCCGTAGTATCGCTTTCACATTTACGTTGAAAGTACATCGGTAGGCGTGCAATTTCATACCATTTACCAACATATTTTTGAACATCAATTTGATCAACAGCTTCAACTGTTGATTTGGCATGTGCTCGTATAGTCAGTATGGAGATAGAGATTAGGACCACACCTGCAAGGATTCGTGATTTTGTATTCATAATATTCTATTCTCAAAGTTATATTACAAAGACATTGAACCATTTAAAGGAAGATAAGGGTGTAAATATTTATAAAAGAAGCTCAATTGTTTTTTCAAATTCCTACTGATAGGCCAAGTTGTATTGTTTAGGTATAGTGGTTTAAGCAAAAAACATGTGGCAAGATTATTAGTCAAACAAGATAAAGTATCATCTGTTTTCAAAGGAGCTAATAAACATGTAGTTGATGTTGAAAGCTGGGGAGGAATGGCTTAAATTATTTAAATATTATTATGATAAAAATGTAAATATTATTTAACTCTTTATACAGAGAAGTGAAAGTAACAAAAAGTCCAGTCTAAATAGGGTCTTCAAGCATATTTTGAGCTCATCTGATTAAAATATAATTAAATGTAATTCATTTCAATTGTCTTGTGTTATTTTTAAATAAATTTTTAGGAGTAAAACATGATGAGTTCATTCACTATTAGGCAAGCAGATCCTCATGATTTTAGCGAATTAACAGAAATATGGTTTAATGCATCAGTAAAAGCTCATGATTTTATTTCTGAAATATATTGGAAAAATAATAAAGTAAAAATGCACGATACCTATCTTCCAATGTCGGAGGTTTATCTTGTAGAAGATATGAGCAATATTTATGGATTCATCGCTCTAGTCGAAAATAAGATAGCTGCAATTTTCGTATCACCTGAATTGCAAGGTAAAGGTATTGGTAAACTTCTCATCAATCACGCTAAGGGCATTAGAAATAATTTAGAATTAAGTGTATATCAACAAAATATTAATAGTGTTAGATTTTATGAGTCAGTTGGTTTTAAGGTTGTTGCTGAAACCTTAGATGAGGAAACTAGATCAAAAGAGTTTTTAATGCGATGGGAATAAGTGCGTAAAAATCTAGTTAACACGATGGCTATCATACTAAGCATACATATAGGTATGGTTTGATTTAACAGATAACATCACCAACAATATTGTCGAACTGACATGGCTTAATTCTGATTTTAGTCCTTTGAACTAGGGTGAAGGAGTATTATGATTTTATAATCTTTACTCCTGTAGCTAAATTCAACAAGAAAAAATAGGATGCGATTGTGAAAGCCCTGAGTTAAAGGGCTTTCGATTAGGTATTGTTAAAATAATTATATATACATAGTATTAATTAATAAGATTTGAAGCTGATTCAAATGAACATGTTACATAGGCTTTGTTTTTGAACTCAAAGACATATATGCCATAGTTTTTAGCTATATAGCCAGCAACTTTAGTTGGAGGGAGTCCTTCATTTTCATAATCATAAAAGACGATATTCTTCTTTTTAATGAGCGAGGTATATTCTTTAAGTGTTATACCATTAGTTTTTTCAACCAGTTTCTTTAAATTGTCATAAGACATTTTTGTTTCAGTGTTGAATAATCCACCATCTGCCTCGCCGGCTGGAACCTCATGCCATGAAACCATTACAGGATGTGGTTTCTTAAAGGTCACTATAGGTGATTCTTCATTAAATAGCATTGCGCTTTTAAATATATCCGCATAACGACGATAATTTAATTCTTTATTGAGATTAAAATCACCAGTTTTCGCGTTATACATGTGAATGTAATTGGTTAGAACAACGATATCTCCATCTGTTTTCGCGTATTTACACATCAAAATATCTTGTATCGGGTCGATACTTTGGGCGGCAGCATTATTGGACAAGCCAGTGAGACCGAATAAAGCTAAAAAGATATTCAAAGTTTTTTTCATTTTTGACCTGGTATTGCAGAAATTCTGTGTCACTCTATCATTAATATTAATTGTCGTTTAATTTTATGAAAGAATTTGGAAAAATAGACATCTATTTCATAATCAATAGCAGTTCGATGACCAAAGTGCTTTGATATAGTTATAAGCCATATGACAACAACTTCTTCTGAGCCCATGATTAAATACATCAATACTGTGGATTGACTCACTTAAAGAGAGTGCGATTCATATTCTACGCATAGGAAAAGTGGCATAAGCATTTCGCTGATATTTTGACTTTGCTGGAAAGATGGCAGTAGAAGAATGTTGTCTATTCGTTTTAAATTAAAATTAAGTTTTATATTAAAATGCTTAACTGTAATGACGTTTTGAACATACAGGTAAATATTTTAGAGAATTTATATAAAGGCTGATTTTAATTTTCTGAATGTGTTGCTTTCAATAAGCATGCATTTTCCTCAAATTTAATCTAAACCAACCTCATATTACGAAACTCAATGTTTATGCCTTGTTATTTTATTTCACATTTATTATTTAAAGGGCAAGGTTCGCCTTCTAAAAGGTTTTCCAGCATAGTCTGCATTTGTATTAATTGAGCTATCTTTTCTTGGATAGTACTTAATTTCTCCAATAAAATTTGATGAAATTGTGTAGCTGGGATCTCTTCTACATTGATTAAGTCGATAATTTGTTTTATCTCTGCAAGGGTGAAACCAAGATTTTTAGCAGTTTGAATAAGTTTTAATTGTTGTAAGATCTGTTCAGAATAATCTTTATATCCATTATTGCGTACTAACGGTTGAATTAATTCCATTCTCTCATAGAAACGAATAGTATCTCGACTAAGATTAATCAGTTGAGAAAGCTCTCCAATTAGCATAAACCTTAACCATTTATATTTTAGGCCCCTTGACCTTTGAGTATACTCTAAGGTTTAGCATAAATCTTACCAAATTTATTGAGTTTAGTTTTATGGCTATTTATTCACAGACAGCCTTAGTAGTGGGTGCTACTGGATTTATTGGCAAATTTCTTGTGGCAAGCCTTCTTGGTAAAAATGCTCGTGTATTAGCTCTTTGTCGTAATATTGGTGATCAGGCTGATCAATTGCGGCATTGGTTAACGCAAAAGGGAATAGATCATCAACAGCTTACCTTTATCAAGGGAGATGTTACACTACCTGACTTGGGTTTATTACCCCAAGACTGGGAAAGTTTAAGAGATGTTAAGTATCTTTATAATGCCAGTGCATTGTTTGAATGGAATCTAACGATGGAGCAGGCTAAGTTGGTAAATGTTGATGGATTGACAAATTTACTGTCTACCATCAACAAGTATTGCCATATTGAGCGCGCAATTCATATGTCTGGATATATGCTGACTTTAAAAAATCATTTAGAGGGAGTTGGTATTTATAGGGAAAGTATTGAAAAAACTAACTGGTCAAAAATTTACAAAACATTGGGTGCTTATGAGGCTTCTAAAATCCAAGGACATTTTAACTGGATTAAACAAGCTGAATTATTGGGTATTCCATGGACAGTTATTCATCCGGCCACTGTTATTGGAGACGAAGTAACAGGGGAAATTCCAAATAACCAACCAATCACGTCTTTGATTCTACAACTTAAACAGAGAAAAATGCGAGCTCTTCCAGGTTCATCTTCACATACTCTTCCTTTAGTATCGATCAATATGTTGGTAACAGCTATTCTATATGCTGCAAAGGATTTTAAAACACTGAGACAAGAGGTTTTAGTCGCAAACCCTCATCAGCTAACATTTAAATCTTTAGTTGGAATTATTGCTCAGTCATTACAAGTTAGACCTCCGCGTCATTTTATTTCGATTTCATTATTAAAGCGTATATTCAAATGGAAATGGTTAGCAAAAAAATTAGACACTTCTCCAGAAATACTAGATTTTATTAGAACAGAACAAATAGATCTAGCTTTATACAATGAGTTGAACACATGCTGGCAAATACCATCAACTGAACTTTCAAAAACAATTCAACAGACCGTAGAGTGGGTGAGCAAGCAAACCATTCAGGATTAAACTTGCGAATTTTAGGCACGTATTATGAGTTGTATGATCTCTTTTAAAATAGGTCATACAATCTCAAGAGTAAGGGATAATAGGGTCTGTTTGAGTTAATTAAGGATCTGTGATTTTAATATATTTAACCTTAATCCGTGTACTGATGACTTCCGAAGAGTACGTTAATATCAGTTCAGATATATTCAAAGAGTGCATTAAAGAATGAAGCCATTGACGGATATGCAGTTGATGTCAGGTGATTGGGTGAGGGGTGACCAGAGTAGATTTTGCAGAGTTAAAGCCCTAAAGTAAAGGTTAGGATTTTTTAATATATCTTAAGCATTTGATTTATAATGTATTATTAAATATGTTTTTCATAAGGTGTGTTATGTTAATTTTAGTTTAATTGAATAGTGTTACACTTAGCTTTTCTGTTTCTTAAGATCAAAAGAGTATATGAAAGGTTCTGCTGAATGGATTGAAACTCTGAACAAGATTACCGGATTAGCACAATCTGGTTTGTATTATACAAAAGATGTTTATGATAAAGAACGATATGAGCAACTGCTTGAACATGTTCGAACTTTAATTGATCTAAAAGAAATAGATACTAAAGACTTTATTCCCAATGTTCTTCAGGATGTCGGCTACGCAACGCCAAAAGTGGATATGCGTGCTGTAGTTTTTAAAGAAAAGAAAATCTTATTGGCTAAAGAAACTCAAGATGGCTTATGGTCTATTCCAGGAGGATGGGCTGACGTAGGGTTCTCAGCAGCAGAAAATGCTGAAAAGGAAGTTTTAGAAGAAACTGGTATAGAAGTTAGAGCAACTAAGCTGTTAGCTTTAACAGACAGAAGAAAGCATCCCCATCCCTCAATGTTTCTCCACGTTTATAAAGCATTTTTTTGGTGTGAAATTTTAGGTGGTGAGCTAACACCCAGTATTGAAACTCCAGAAGTAGGTTTTTTTGGTAGAGATGAATTACCTCCTATATCGACAGCACGAGTAACGGAAGATCAAATACAAAAATTCTTCGGATATCTAGAAGAATTGCCAGAAAAAACTCACTTTGATTAATCCAGTTTAAAATATGGGCGTCATGCAAAGTTGATACGTAATCTTAAACTAGAATGTCCGCTTTAAAAACTATCTGTCCTGATCTAGAACAACTAGAATCAGGACAGGGCAGCGCTTTAATGCTCTGGTCGCTTCATAAGGTGATTAAATACAATGAATGTCAGCGAAACATGGTGCTGTTGTGAAAGCCCTCAGGTGAGGGCTAATACCCATTCTATTATAGCTATTTAAAGTTTTTAGTTAGGGGCTTCTTTATTTGCACAAATATACTCAATTAGATAGTATAACAGTAGGAAATATAACGATTTTTTGGAAAAAATGAATGAAAAAGGGTAACTATATGCGTAATAGTTTGGTAATACGCTCAATCGGGTTTGCTTTTATGTTCGCAATATCCATATCTACCACTCAAACTTATGCGCAATATGAAAGAGTAGAGCCAATAACACAGAGTGAGTATAAAGAAAGAGCTCATAAAATATTAAAATTCAACGCTGATAGAGACCAATGGGTTGGTAAAAGTGTTGATGATCTAGCATTAGCTTGGGGTGGACCAACCGATACATACAATAGAGCTGATGGTGGTCGCCATGTCACTTACCGAGAGCGAACTTATTATAAGTATTCCATGCTAGGTTCAGTATCACGGTACTGTGACACACTATTCGTTAGTAATGCAAAAGGTATTATTCAATCTTGGCAAGCATCGGGAAGTTGTGACACGCTAGAGAGTATGAAACAAGAACTAATAAATAGATATAATTAGCCCATCTTGAATACCCCCGATTTTCATATCACCAAACTAGCACTCTCTAGATTTTTGACTAAACTGGTTTCGGTGATAAAACCATGTACAAATAGAAGTGACCAAAGCTCAATTTCGGCTAATTGCTAATCTGTCAACCAAGATTTATTGCTAAATATGGGTTTTGTTAACCAAGAATGTAAGTAGGTTGTGGGTGAAAAACATGATAATAAGGTAAAAGGATTAGTTGGTAGTGAGAGGCTAGAAATGATGAAAAACAATTTGGCATCAATTCTGCACTAAACTATTGTAAATTGTTGTTTTTACATTAAATATGGTGGGCACACCGTGACTTGAACACGGGACCAACGGATTATGAGCGGAGACAAGTTTTAATTATTTTACCATATAAAACAATAGTTTAAATTCGATGTGAATGATCGGAGTGAATAGGTTCGAGGAGACCGCAGATAAATTAGGAAGTGTAAGAAAACTAAAGCTTTTGACTTTTCTAGGGCGAAGATGAGCCAAATGTAAGTTTTGCAAGGTATAAGAATAATAAGCTATTTTTTGTGTGAAAAACTGACGAAAACCGCAAAAAGACCGCGGTCTACCACGGGACAGCAAAGATAGACCCCAGAAATGCAACGAGTTTTTTATAGACCGCAAAGACCATGCTTGCTTTGTAGACAAAGCTTTGGACCGAAAACTCCTCCTCGATAGTAATGAGTTTACATTTACTGGGAATGGGCTTTGAGTTTTATAAGAAAGTTGATGGGTAGATATTTATTCTTTACATAAAATAAATTTCAAACTCGACATTGGTTATAACTCATAGTTCCAATGAATTTAAAGCCCTTTTCCACTCATCATTTTGATTAGAAAAACTCTGACTACGACTAGTTGGTGGATTTTTAATTATAAAATCATGTAATTGCTTTTTAGATGCAGGATCTAATACTTCAAGTATGATAGGGTTAGCCACAATATTAGTGCTAAGTTCACTTAATACAGCACTTTTATATTCATGGTTTTTTGAATCTAGAGATCTAATAGTATTAGCCATTTCTTTTCCATTTAATATGGTTGATGCTAAATATCCTGCCGCATTATTGCTAATAGAATCACTTTTTAATAATGATTGAAGCATGTATCGTGTATCTTCTATAGATGGATTGGTTGAGGCATAACTACTTAAAACAACATCCTTGGTATTAGGGGATAAAGTTTTATTTTGAAGTAACTCTCTAATTGCAGGTGCTATTTTTTTCGTTCAATATCATTTTCTGGCATTTGCCGTTTCTGAGCTAACTCTGATTCAGTTAACATCATTGCATTATTTAGAGCACCAATTGCTGCATTTTGAATATTTTCATCTGTGTTATTTAAAAAGGGTAATATTTCATCAATTGCTTCAATGGGGTTTAAATTACTCAAACTGACAATAATTTCACGGGTAGCAATTGGATCATCTTGATTTTTTTTCAATAAATCAACTAATTCTGAAATTTTTTGTTCGCGACTAAGCCCTGTATCATCGTTAATATTTATTGCGGATTTCATCCAACCTACAGCATTTTTATATATGTTATTTCTATATTCAGTAGTGAAGTCTCCTTGATTATTTTGTTGTACACTTTCTATTTTCTTTGAAGGTGTTTCATTGTTTTCAGATGTGGGATTAATCGAATCTGAATCTGGTTTTGCTAGAACATAACCTAAAGAAACTAATAATAAGGCACTAATAATGTATAAGGTAAATTTGTTTTTCTTCATGATTTAAAACCGTTGTTAGATATTGATACCCTAAGTTCTTTTAGAGTATCAAGGTCATTAATTGATAATACTATGTTTAGGCTCTAGTAATGTGAGTAATGAACTATTATATGAGCCATTCGGGGTCATTCCACCAAGTGAACCATTAGTTGTTTTTTCATATAACCATTTCAAATAAGCATCGCAACGAAATGAACCCTTTTTCCATGTATAAGCCGTACATTGACCTTTACTATTATATGTTGAACATACTTGCACGGCAGGGTTTGGAGTAGAGGAGGTTAAAGTATATACAACATGAGGACGTTGTTGAGTAGCTAGGGCATTCAATTGGGCTGTAGCATTTGCATAACCTGCTGCATATTTAAAACTAGATTTTGCACGAGCTCCCCAATAAGTATCCGTACTTTTAAAGTTGGCGACAGTAACATTTTGAACAACATTTACATAATCAGTTTCATTCATAACTTATGCAATATTATTTGAAGATGCTAATAAGCCTATATGAACTAATGCACCCAACCCCCAAACGGATAAATCACGGCCAACAACATCCCCTACAGCAACAGGATTACCAGCTGCTGATGCTGCAATACTGTACATACTTAAAGAAACAACTAGTAAGACTTTTTTCATAATAATTTACCTTATTAAGTTGAAAGCATAAGACTTTTTCTTATATAAATTGAGTGTATAAAATACAATATGGTTTTTTTAAACAAAACAATAAGTTAATTATTTGCTACTAAAGTTTATTGTTTTCTAAGTGTTTTAAGTTTATGTATTGAAATTTAAAGCTAATCAACTGACATAAAAATAATTAATTTTGATGCTATTTATTGCATAATGATAGATATAACAGGGTGTCTAATTAAGGATCTTTTTATGGTTTCCCTACAAATTGATGCCACTGACTACAAGCACAGATTTTGTCATTCACAAAAAAATCCCCCACTGTAATGCTGCAACATTGTGCAGAATCTCGATATTTTCGGTTTGAGTCTCACCATAGTTCGTAAGAACGGAAAATATCGGGATTGTGGACATTTGCTTGGACATAAAGATCACTTGGTTAGAGTTACAAGGCTTTTGACCAGCGCATAATGTGATTACTTACGCTTGATGGCCTGAACATTATAAGAGTCGTGTAGCTTACGATTTAGCCCAAAATCTGCTTTGTTGCTATATAG
>NZ_BBRX01000097.1 GCF_000829675.1 Acinetobacter rudis | reverse complement strand
CGTTGCTGGTGGATTGTTACCGCTTGACCTTGTGACTAATTTGATTGGTGGTCTAACAGATGGTTTATTATCATTAGAAGTAGTTGCAGATTTACTCGATAAAGTGACAAATGGTTTATTACCATTGGATCAGGTGACTGGTTTATTGAATGATTTGACTGCAGCTGATCAAGTGGCTGATCAAATCATGAATATTCTAGCGAATACTTCAGAGACACCTATATTTGATTCACTTGCTGATGTAACGACTGACTTAACACTGGATGAAGATGTAGTTGGCCTTTTTGCATCTTTGGCCGGTACAGAAAACATTCAAGTAAATCGTAATGAGATTGATGATTTACTGAATGAACTTGAAATTTCTGAAACAGTTGAAGTGACTGTAAAAGCGAATGATTCTGTTGCTGTTGATCATTTGTTGGTTATGCCTCAGCCAGCAATGACAGATAGCTTACTCGATAATCATTCTAGCCTAATCTAATATTCAAGATTAAACCCAGAAAAGTTATTGCTTCAGTAGTATGTAACTGAGGGCAAGAATTTAAGAGGTTGATAATGCTGAGTTCTATCAAATATAGGGCTCAGCTTTTTGTTTTTAGTATTGCATTTTAATAGAACATAGATTGAAAAGTGGTCGAATTAAAGGGTTTTAAAATTATAAGTTGAGTAATTTTAAAAAAGTGTTTCGAAAATTAACATATAACATTTATACGCAGTGATTTAAGTCCTATAAAATAATCTGTTTTTTAATAGATCGGATAGTATGAATAACCTAAGCTTATTAAGCGATGCATTGGATGATGCTCAATACTTAAAAGAGCTGCATTATTTTATTGAAGAGCATAAGTTACCCATTACTTCAAAAGATGATCTGGATGAACAGATTATTGTGATTGAAAAATATCTAGGTCAAGATCAATTTACCCAACTTCATGCTAAACGTAAAAAGGCGAATCTCGGGACTGGTATATTGGCTTTACCCGTATTGTTCTATTGTATTTTTCTTTTTATGAGTCGTTACTTGGGATATTTTGATGTTGATTTAAATGTTAAATCAATCAGTCAGGTTATTTTTGCTGATGCAATTCAATACATCTGGTTCGTGGCATTATATGCTTTAGCGTTCATTGGCTTAGTGGCTTATTTTTATAAGCTGAATACCCAAGCCAAACATACAATTCGTCAAGTGACGCAGCAGTTGGTTCAACGTACTCAGCCATAGGCCAGCGTCTCAGTTATTTAGAATATTTTTGGTTGAGTGCATCGAGTTCAGTGCCAATTTTTTGTTGGATAGCGATTGAACGCTGTGTCAGTTGCTCAAATTCTTTACTCGGTGCATTGGGATTAAAGTCAGCTGCAGTAGATAGCGTATAAAGCTGATTAGCTGTCATTAAATTATCGATCATGTCAGTACGAACCTTTTGGACTTCAGCACTTTTTAAATGCAGTGCCATAATTTCTGTTTTGACTTGTTCTTGTAATGCATTGGCACTCTTAAACGTTTCTGACATTTGGGCTGGATTACTGGCAAGGCCGTTGATCTCATCTTTTAAGGCAACTGCTCGACTATTCATACTATTGATGACTTGATTAAGTGCTGCAAGGTCAGATTGAATATCAGCTGCGATATTTGAAGAAAGTTCAGCAGGTTTGATCTGCCAATTGCCTTGGGTTGTAACGTTTTTAGATTCTGTTACTGGATTTTTTGTATTTTCAGTTGTTGGCGTTTTGTTGTCACTACATGCGCTAACAAATAGACTCAGTGCTGTGAGAGGGAATAAAATATATTTCTTTGTCATCGTCATTGTTAGGCTCATATTTCATGGTGGAAATTAAGAAAAATGCAATTATTCAAGCAGTCAATATGCAGTTGAATAATCGCATTTCAACATAATTTAAAATACGGCACTAGTGTATTTGTATAACATTCAATTATTTTGATTTTTTACGACGGATATATAGGGTTTTGTGTACTTCAGCGATACGTAAACCAGATTCATCATAAATATCTAAAGTGTAGTTGCGATATACTGGCGCATAATTTTCAGCCAAGCTTTTAATTTCTTCAATCTCGGCTTGGTCTAAGCGAACATCAGCATAAACGGTACTACGTCCTGGGGAGAGGAAATTAATAGAAGCGGCTTTATCCCAAACAATATACTTGGGACCAAGATGGTGAATTAAGAGCAGCATATAAAATGGATCAACCATAGCGTAAAGGCTACCACCAAAATGTGTACCAACAACATTACGATTTTTGCTGGTAATTGGCATTTTGATACGGATATGGTGGTTTTTTACATCAAACTGATCAATCTCAATACCTGCTCCTTTAAATGGTGCATATTGATTGAGTAGATATTTTGCTATAAAGGGAACTGTCTGTATTTTCTTAATAATATTAAACATGGTCAATTCTAATTCATAAATATCGAATCATAATAGTCAACAATCACGCAGCAAGCATTGATCGAATTGCGCACGATTACAAATAAATAGTCAATCATGAAAATAAGATGGGACTTGGATATGCAAACAAATCAACACTGGATTAAAACCCAAGATGGGCAGCAGTTAAATGCAATGACCTGGGGGCATCCAGACAAGGAAGCTTTGGTTTTGGTACATGGTTATCCTGATAATCAGGAGGTTTGGCAACCAATTATTAATGAGCTCATGCAAGATTTTTATATTGTGACCTATGATGTGCGTGGCGCAGGTCAATCTTCCGTACCTAAACGCATCCGAGACTACAGCTTAGCTCGTTTATCACAGGATTTAGCTTGTGTTACTCAGGAACTATTAGCGGATCGTAGATATCATTTGGTCGCACACGACTGGGGTTCTATTCAAAGCTGGGAGTCTGTAACTGACCCAGAATTTAAGTCACGTATACTTTCTTATACGACCTTATCTGGACCGTGTTTAGACCATGCAGCATTTTGGCTGCGAGAGCAATTTCAACAAAATAAGCCCCAATTTTTCCAGCAACTGACAAAGTCTTGGTATATTGCTGCATTTCAATTGCCTTTACTCGCACCGACAGTATGGCAGTTTTTTAATGCAGAACGTTGGGGCAAGGTGTTATCACGTTTGGAAAAAACAGATGATTTGCCTTTAAACCAAAACATTGCTCATGATGGGCGTTATGGGGTTGCATTATATCGAGCAAATTTCGCCGCTCGCTTATTGAAACCGCGTAAGCGTCATGCGCAGTGTCCTGTGCAAGCGATTGTATTGAAAAGAGATAATTTTGTAAGCCCAGCTCTGATTGATGAGTTACCGAAGTGGGTTAATGATTTAGAGCGCGTTGAATTAGATGCTAATCACTGGGCAATTTTAAGTCGGGCACCAGAAATTGCAGCGTTGATTGCTGACTTTGCTCAGCGTCATCAACACACAGCATAATGCAATTTAAGTTAATTTGGCTGCTATGCTAAATTCACGATAAAGTGGGCAAACCTTGTGGATAAACTCTGCTAGAATGCCCTTTTTTTCAAATATGCTTTGAATATGATTGCAATTATAGCGGCTATCGTGGTCATGTTTAGCCTGTCTTTGGCGCGAGTTCCAGTAGTATTTGCGTTAATTACAGGTGCGATCACAGGTGGTTTATTGGCAGGTTTAGGTCTGCAGGGAACATTGGAGGCATTTAATCAGGGCTTGGGTGGCGGTGCAAAAATTGCATTAGCTTATGGAGTGTTAGGTGCTTTTGCCTTGGCTTTAGCCCGTTCTGGTTTACCTGATTTATTGGCCTTTAAACTGATTAAAACCTTAAAGTCAGATGCGAGTGCAGGGGCAAGCTCTCGTAATAAAGTCAAGTATTTAGTTTATGTTGCGATTGCTTTAGCGGCGGTCTGTTCACAAAATCTTATCCCCGTTCATATCGCGTTTATTCCTGTACTTATTCCACCGCTATTGGGCGTGTTTAATTATCTTAACCTTGATCGTCGTGTGATTACTTGTATCTTGACTTTTGGTTTAGTCGGAACATATATGTTGATCCCCGTAGGTTTTGGGGCAGTATTCTTAAATGATATCTTAGCGCATAACATCAATATTTATGGTGCAGCTTATGGTTTTCATATTGAAAAGAGTCAAATCCCTCAAGCAATGTTGATTCCTGTATTGGGAATGTTCGTGGGCTTATTGGTTGCGATTTTCTTTAGTTATCGTAAGCCAAGACAATATCGCGATATTAAGCCTCAAGCGAGTACACAATCTATTGCAGGTGAACCGATTCAAGTCGAGCAAGAGGCGGCACCTAAGATTGCTCCTTTTACTTTATACATGGCCGCTTTTGCTGTACTGGCAACATTGTCAGTACAGGTCTATACCGAATCAATGATCCTTGCTGGTTTAGTGGGTGTTGCGATTTTAAGTTTTGCTGGCATCTTTAAGTGGAGTGAAGCTGATGATGTCATTATTTCGGGTATGCGAATGATGGCATTGGTTGGTTTTATTATGATCACTGCACAAGGGTTTGCTGCTGTAATCGATGCAACTCAACAAGTGCCAACATTGGTACAAGCTTCTGTTGAGTGGATCGGGGATAGTAAAGGTCTTGCTGCATTTTTAATGCTGCTGATTGGTTTGCTCATTACGCTTGGCATTGGTTCATCATTTTCGACTGTTCCCATTTTGGCAATTATCTATGTGCCGCTATGTTTGCAATTTGGTTTTAGTCCAGCAGCAACCATTGCCTTGATTGGCTCAGCTGCTGCTTTGGGTGATGCGGGTTCTCCTGCTTCTGACTCCACATTAGGACCAACTTCAGGACTAAATATGGATGGTCAGCATGACCATATGCACGACAGTGTAGTACCAACCTTTATACATTTTAATATTCCATTGATGATTTTTGGTTGGATCGCAGCAATGATACTTTAGTTATATTGTGATTAATTATAAATGGCTCAGTTTTAAATAAATTGAGCCATTTTTATTTATCTATTGGTTAAAGATGTATTTAAAATATCATATTAAAAAGTGTAGTATTAATAAGTGGAATAATAGAGAATAAGCTGTAGTTTTAATAATTAATATTGAAAACCTTATTAAATTACTAGGAATCGAAAACCAAGTAATACACTTTGAATTAATATGCTAGTGAAAATAAATTATAAGATGTAAATGGAAGATATAATATTTGCTTAAACCAACTTAATTACTATGAATAAATAAATATCTTTATAAATCATGTGTATGTAAATAAATGTCATTGGATTGTTATATTATGTGTTGCATATTTTATTGCCACGTGTTTATTATATTTGCATGAATTAGGTAAAGGTGTTTCAAATGTTTAAACAACTAGCTCTCGTTGCATTATTAGGTGTATCAGCTTCTGCAATTGCAGGTCCTTGGCAAGTTAAACTTGGTGGTAGTGTATTAGCACCTACTTCTGATACTAAGTTGGGTGAGGCTACTGTTAAAGCTGAGCATGAATTCAACTTTACACCTTCTGTAGAGTATTTTTTTGGTGAATCAAACTTCTCTGCAGAATTATTATTAGCAGCGCCATTTAACCAAAATGCGACTATTGATGGTGCTCGTTTAGATGGGAAATTTAAGCATTTACCTCCAACACTAACTGCAAAATATAACTTTAATAACAGTTCACGCTTTACACCTTATGTAGGTATTGGTGCGACAGCATTCATTCCTTGGGATGAGTCGGGTTTAATCCATAAAGTGAAAGAGGACTTTGGTTTTGCTGGTCAAGTTGGTGTGAACTTCCAACCTGCTGATGCAAAAAACTGGGGTGTTTTTGTAGATGTACGTTATGCGGATCTTAACCCAGAGATTACTTTGGCCGATGAAAATCGTACTAAGTTTAAGTTAGATGTAAATCCGATCGTTTATACATTAGGTTATAGCTACCGTTTCTAATTGAGGCATAACTGATAACAACTAGAGCCCATAAATAAAAAGCATAAGAAAAGAAACATAAACAAAGAATCATAAAAGACATTAAAACAAGAATATTCAGCGCTTAATAGCCTCATTCCCTAAAAAGAATGAGGCTTTTTAAGCTATTATTTGATGGATAACATTGTGATTTGTTGAGAAATTAACAAGATAATCAGAGAAAAGTCAGATCAAGTATTGAAAAATCAGTAAGGGGCACCAATTCATATAGCATTCTAGAAAAGCAATATGATAGGGAGTCATTCATGACTGAGCAAAGCGTAGAAAAACATAGTTTCCAAGCTGAAGTAGCACAGCTTCTACATTTAGTGACACATTCACTTTATTCTAATCCAGAAATCTTTTTGCGCGAACTCATTTCTAACGCGTCAGATGCTTGTGATAAATTACGTTTTGAAGGGATCAATCATCCAGAGTTTTATGAAAGTGATCCAGAACTGCGTGTACGTGTCAGCCTCAATAAAGACAACAACACACTGACCATTTCTGATAACGGTATCGGCTTAAGTCAACAAGAAGCAATTGATAATCTGGGGACTATTGCGAAGTCTGGTACAAAAGACTTTATGTCAAAGTTAACAGGTGATCAAAAATCAGATGCACAGTTAATTGGTCAATTCGGTGTCGGTTTCTATTCTGGTTTTATCGTTGCCGATAAAATAACTGTTGAATCGCGTCGTGCTGGTACTGCAAGTCATGAAGGTGTTCGTTGGATCAGTGCGGGTACGGGTGAATTTGAAGTTGAGCAAATTGACAAGGCTTCACGTGGAACAGATATCATCCTGCATTTGCGTGAAGATGCTTTGGATTATTTAGAAACTTATAAAGTAAAACAAATTATCAACCGTTATTCGGATCATATTAGCTTACCAATTCAGATGCAAAAAGAAGTTTGGCAAACTGAAGAAGTGGCTGAGGGTGAAGAGCCTAAAGGCGGCCAGATGGTCAAAACGGATGAGTGGGAAGCGATTAACTCTGCCAGCGCACTTTGGACACGCAGTAAAAATGATGTGACAGAAGAGCAGTATGTTGAGTTCTATAAAAACCTAAGTCACGACTTTGAAGCACCATTGGCATGGTCACATAACCGTGTTGAAGGTAGCACAGAATATACCCAGTTACTTTATATCCCAGGTAAAGCCGCAGCAGATTTATTTACACGCGAAGCAAAAGCAGGCATTAAGCTTTATGTGAAACGTGTGTTTATTATGGATGATGCTGACAATCTGATTCCAAACTATTTACGTTTTGTTCAAGGTGTGGTGGATAGCGCCGACTTACCATTGAACGTGAGCCGTGAGTTATTACAAGAAAGTCGTGATGTGAAAACGATACGCGAAGGTAACGCGCGTCGTATTTTGACTATGCTTGATGGTTTGGCTAAATCTGAAGATGAAAAAGATCAAGAGAAGTTTAAACAGTTCTATCAAGAATTTGGTGCAGTGATTAAAGAAGGTTTGGGTGAAGATGTTGGTAACCGTGACCGTATTTTAAAACTGCTGCGTTATGCAACATCAAATAATGATGAGATCAGTACTTCATTAGCTGACTATAAGTCACGTATGAAAGAAGGACAAAAAGCGATTTACTATGTGACCGCTGAAAGTTTATCTGCTGCGAAGAACTCACCACAATTAGAGTTGTTTAAGAAAAAAGGTATTGAAGTTTTATTGATGGCTGATCGCGTTGATGAATGGTCAATGAACTTTGTCCATGAATTTGATGGTACAGCACTTCAAAATGTATCTAAAGGTGCAGTAGATCTTGGTGATTTACAAGATGCTGAAGAGAAGAAAGCACTTGAAGCGGCTGCCGAACAGTTTAAACCTGTTGTGGAAAAGTTGAGTGATTCACTCAAAGACAAAACGAAAGAAGTTCGTGTAACAACACGCTTGGTCGACTCACCAGCATGTTTAGTGACGAGTGAAGGGGAGTTGTCACCACAATTGATTCGTATGCTTCAACAGGCTGGACAAGCGATCCCTGAAAGTAAACCAATTTTGGAAATTAACCCTGAACATCCATTGGTACAAAAGTTAGAAAATTCAGCGCAATTTGATGACTTGGCTAATGTGATTTTTGATCAGGCGGTGATAGCAGAAGGTGGTTTACCTGAAAACCCAGCTGAATATGTAAAGCGTATCAATAGCTTGTTGTTGAAATAAAAGTTTAAAAATAATTTTGTGGTGAGGAAACCTTGCCACATTGTTTTAAAAAACGACCTATATTAGGTCGTTTTTTTATGGCGTAGTTTTTAGGGAATTTTATATAAAATGGTTTTAAAACAATGCTTCAAAACGTATTAAACTGCTGAGGTAGTGATCGCGATGATCACGGTGTTGGTTAAAATAGTTAAGGTCGGCTTGTATAAATAACCACTCACGTCCTATGGGTTGGCGCCACGAAACAAAAGGTCCCCAGCTATCTAGACGTAAATCACTTTGATCATAGAAACCGCCACTGTAAATACCATAACTAAATCGGTTGTTTTCAAAAAACTGATGTTGTCTAAACAAGCGGTTATCCCAACTTAGATCATCTTCTTGTTTGTCCGCATAAGTGAGACTAAGTTGGTTGGAAACAAAGGCCTGTTGTGGGCGGGCATGAGTGAGTTCAAGATTGGTTCTTAAGAAGTTTTCACTTTTAGAACCATAGCGATAAATCTGTTCGGCGTGAATGAAAAAGTCATTTTTCAATGGCCAGTCACGTTTGGCCTTGAAGCGTAGATAAAGGTCATCGCCTGAACGTAAGCCTAAGTCAGCATCAAATTTAAAAGGCAATTTTTTAGAAATCTCAGACCAACGCAGTGCAATTGAGCTGTTATCTTCCCAGGATTGTTTTTTATCAAATTGTTTGTTAACGGCATAATCTGGATTTTGATTGACAATTGCAACGTTATGGTCAAATTCGTTATCAAGTGTGTCATCACCAAATACCACGCTGAGTTTATTTTCTAGCGCTGGCAGTTTAATTTTTCCGCGGATACGTGGCTTAAACTCATATTGGTCATGTTGATTATAGCTTTGGTCAATGATCAAGCGGAGACTTGCATCAGCTGGACGTTCTGGATCTGGCTGACCAAACCATTGATCAATTTTCATGGCTGAACGGTCAATCCAGTTGTGAATCTGATTTTGTTGCTGATCAGCCCAAGTATTTTCTTGAGTTTGACTGGTACTCGGAACTAAAACTTGATTGGACTCTGGCGGAAGAATGGTGGGAGTTGCATCAATAAAGTTTGGAACATGGTCAATAATACTTTGAAAGTGGCTCTGTTCACCTTGTTGTGTTGATGCTCCATTTTCTTGTGTAGTCGATGTATTGGCATAACTCAATGAGGTAAATAACAATAAGGTCGATGCGATCGCAGCTTGGCAATGAAGTCGTCGATACAATTTATAGTTCATAGAGCAAGTCACTTTGCTTAATTAAAAAATACTGAATTATTGTCTAAAATATCGATGGAAATAACAAGCGATGTGCAGAGAAGATTATTTTTTTTATTGCTTTAAACTCAATAAGATATCTAAATAATTGAGATAACGACAGCCGGGAGCTGTCGTTATGTCATCAATCAAACGGATTAGGCTTTATTTTGTGTAGGAACTTCACAGCTTTCATCATTACACATAGCCGCCGAGTCAGTTTCAACCTGTTCAGCTTGGGCACGAAGATCCGCTTGAGCTTTTTCTAAAACTTCAAGGAAGACTTCACGTGGTTGAGCACCTGCAAGGGCAATTCGTTGGTCAAAAACGAAAAAGGGTACACCAGTAACTTTAAGTTGCTCGTGTGCAATTTTTTCATCATGACGAACAAATTCAGCAAAACTATTACTATTGAGTACATCTTCCACTTCACCATGATCGAGACCAATACGCGATGCGATATCTTCAAGGATTTCACGTTCGCCGATGGCAAGTCCTTCGGTCATGTATGCATGGAAAAAAGCCTCTTTGGCTTTGCTACCTAGTCCCTTACTTTGCGCGAGATGAATAATTTGATGGGCGTTAAAACTATTGCCTGAGTTGGCATTTTCCCAATTAAATTCAATTCCTTCAGTCGCAGCGATTTCGGCAATATTACGTTCCATTGCCTGCATATCTTCAAAACTACGACCATATTTTTTTGCTAGACGTTCTGTATTTGAAGTGTCATGTGTACTTGGTGCATCAGGATCAAGTTCAAAACTGTGCCAATGTACCTCGAGTTCTAGGCCAGCTTCGGCTGCAACATGTTCTAAGCGTTTTTTCCCGATATAGCAAAAAGGGCATACTACATCTGACCAAATATCTACACGCATGGTATTTACCTAAATTTTATCGTCAATATTTCCAATATATGAGGGTCTAATTGTGTAGTTTAAAGCGTTAATTTAAAAAAATACTTAAATGATGGGTTTACACTCTAGATCAGCGAAGTTGGCTAGACGTTGTGACTTGCTCAAAGTCACGACGCCTAAGCTTGAGTAATTTAGAAATACTGCTTCTTATAAAAAACGTATGCAATCAATCCACTTGATAAAAACATAAATGCAATCAGAAAACTAAAAGCATGTTCAGCTTCTTGGAAGGGAAGCGGTACGTTCATACCATACACACTCGCAATTAATGTCGGTACTGAAAGTACGATTGTTACTGCTGTGAGTAGTTTCACGACATGGCTGACGTTGTTTTGAATGACGTTGCCATAAGCATCCATAACGTTGTTTAAGTTGAGCTGGTTGATTTCAGCTACCGCAGCAACTTGATCAAACTCAATCAAACAGTGTTGATATAATTCACGCTCTTGCTGCGTGCTAATTTTTAAGTTAGCAACATCATCATGGCGTAAAACATGAAGTAACTGTTTGAGTGAAGTTGTGATATAGAGCAGACTTTCATTTAAATAAAGTAGAGTATAAAGCTCTTGGTT
>NZ_BBRX01000098.1 GCF_000829675.1 Acinetobacter rudis | reverse complement strand
TAGTCTGATTCAAATACTTCGATATCCACTGCCGACATTACATCCTTTATAAACACCATGGTCTTCCCATCCTCACCTGTCACACCTTGGAAAACTTGTCCATTTTCAGCAGTAATCTTATATTTCATATTTTTTACTGGTTCACCATCAGGATAATGTAGAATAAAATGTTCATCATATTTCGCCTTTAATTCTGGCATTACTGGCAATTGGCTTGACAATCTAGCACTACCGCTCATTTTAATTTGACCCGCTTTTAATTCCATTAAACCTGGGCACGCAATTTCAATATTACCTCCTTGAATTTTGATATACCCCTCACCAGATGTGATTAGTATTCCTTTGCCACTTTCTACTCTCACAAAATCATTCAATGAATAAATATGCATTTGCTGATTTGCAGATAATGTCATTTTTCCTTTTTGAGCAACAATATCGACCTCACCTTCGCCAGATTTAATTTTAATACCAGCATGTTTTGCAAAGATTGTTATTTTCTCTAAAGCTTGAGCGATCCAATTTCTTCCTGTGAAAAACTGCAAATTTTTGGACGTACTAACATCAATGTTCTGTTTCGACTCTAAATGTAGACCAGCTTTACTATCCAAAATCATGCCTGACTCACTATGTAAAGCAACTAAAGCATCAGGGCTTTCATTCCAATTTTCAAACTTACCCTTGAGTGCCGTTTGTGATTCTAAATCAGGCTCATCTACCTCATGCGAACTAGCAATTTCTTTGAAGTATTTATTATTATCTATATGATAATTAATATTTTCTTGTGCTTCAGATCTACTAAGTTGCTCACCTCTGGCCTGTTCTGATAACTCAGAAGTCAATAAGATTCCCTTACTTGCTCTAATCGCTCCCCAATCATCTGTCCTTAATTCAAAGCCTTCTCCACGACCATCACTTTCTGCTCTTGCTTTGGGATGGCTTAAGTTACCCAGATTGAGCTGAGTTGCTCCATGACTGCTCTGTAGCTGTGCACTAATCTGTCCCTGAGTATCATCAAATCGCAGTTGGTTATACCCCATAGCTCCCACCTCTTTGGAGCGGATACCACTTAACTTTTTAGTATCAGGGAGTTGACCTTGAGTATCGAATTGAGTTGGTGAACGTTGCGCTTCATGAATTCGTCCAGTGACAAATGGTCGATCAATATTGCCATCAAAGAAATCAATCACCACGATTTCATCTTTACGAGGTAAAAAGCGCGCACCATAGCCTTCACCCGCCCAAGGTGTAAGCACATCAACCCACGCTGAGTCAGTGTCATTATCATTACTCCCAGCACCACCATCGTATGTATGATCCTCAATACGTGTAAATAAAAAGCGAACCTTTATACGCCCCCATTCATCAACATAGATTTCTTCACCATCACTCACCACTTTGGCACGTTGTACATGCGCTATGGGCCGATACTTAAATGGATCATATTCAGGCACAATGGGGATACTACGACGCACTAGAGTCAACTCATTGGCTTGGCGCTGTTGATTACTGTCATGCTGATTGTGCCAATGATTCAAAATTAATAACTTTTCAATTTGATTTTGAATGTCTTTAGGGAAGTTATTCTGGTTATAAAAACGCTTATTTAAAATTAGAAACTCTTTATCACAACTATGATTTTTCTCAAGTTCTGGGTGCTCATTCAACCAAAACCAATAACCTACTTGTGTATCGCGTACACTACTCTGTGCGCTGAAGTATTTGGCTTGTAAGGTTTGGTATTGATTTAAATGGATACCGAGTTTATCCAATTGACTATTAGTTGACCTAGTTGTTTGATCCTCTCCCTGCAAATCACTCACCCATGCAGGTGAAATCGTCCAGGCTTGTTCCAGACTCAGACTTTCATTACTTTGTTGGCTACTCTGTTCATGTAAATTCAACACTGAACCGCTAGCATCTTCCTGACTTAAAACATCTGCTTGCCAACGCTGTACATGTATCGCAGTGGATTGTAACTGACGTTGTGCAATAAAACTTGTAATGCTGTCGCATTGTTCGGTGGCATGAGAACGATGATAATGAATTGCTTTACGCTCGAGCGCTTTAAATTGTGCATTATCATCAATCAAACGCAGTTTTTGCGGTTCAATAGTTGGACAGTGATCTGCAGCAAGATAACTTGATTCATCAATTAACCAATTAATAGACTCCTCTCGCAATATTCGAGTCAGGTAAGAAAAGTCAGACTCATTCGATTGCATCGAAAATGGCCGCACATCATAGTCTTTGCTTAAGCCACTTATGTCCAAGATTAAACTTACGGCAAATAAAGCGCTTTTTGACTGCCACTCTTTGAAGATAATTTCGACAATATCAACTACGCTTTTATTCATAAAAACACGACTATTACGACGTTTACACCAGAGTGATGTAGCATCTTGCATAGTCAAACGATATAAGCTCAAAGCACCATCGCTTTGGCCCTGACTGGCACCAGTGATAATACCTGTTGTTCTGAATAATTGTCCCGCATCTGTCACTTGATCAACAGCAACTTGGCAACCAATAAATTGTTTTAGCTCAATATAAGGATTGGTCGAAATACATAGCAATTCGGCAGATAGCCCCTCATTGATAGCATGGTACCCCTCTATTCGCTGTAACAAGACTTGAGTTTGCAGTGCTGCATTTGAGAATCGAACGTGAATCGCACGTTTTTGTGATCCGACACCTAATTTATCCAAAATGGCAAAAATATTATTAAACATTATTATGACAACCATATTTTATTTAAAACACAGTATCAAAATTAAGTTTAGCTAACAATAATATAGATTACACTTCAATTAAACTAAATCTAAATTCAATAAAACAAATAATTTACAATATTGTTTTAATTAATTATAATAAAAATAAACATCAGAAAAATCACTTATTTGTTTGATCTAAAAACAACCACTATTATTAATTAAAACTAATAAATGAAAAATATTAACATTCTATTTTTTAGTTCTCACTGAACTTTTCTTTTTAAATAGGCAACCTTGGACCCAGCACCTCAGCAACCCTGTATTTTTATAATCAGGATCAGCATGATATTTCCAACATCATGCTGACTTATTAAAGAGAATAAGCTGATGTGCTTCAGCGGTAGCCATTTGGATTTTTTTGCTGCCAATGCCAACTATCAGCGAGCATATCTTCTAAAGTATATTGTGGAGTCCATCCCAATTCAGTTATTGCTCGAGTATTGTCTGAAAACGACGTTGCAACATCACCTGCACGGCGCGGTACACATTGATAGGCAATCTTAATACCATTAACCTTTTCAAAGGCTTGTACAACTTCTAATACTGATGATCCAGTTGCAGTCCCAATATTCCAAGCTCGACAACCCGTTGCTATTAAACGATTCTTCAATGCACATAAATGTGCATTGGCCAAATCAACAACATGAATATAATCTCGTACACCTGTACCATCTCTGGTCTCGTAGTCATTACCGTAAATTGACAATTGCTCACGGCGCCCTACAGCCACCTGTGTCACATAAGGCATTAAGTTGTTTGGAATTCCCTGAGGGTCCTCGCCAATACAACCACTCTTGTGTGCACCTACTGGATTAAAATAACGTAATAGTGCAATTGACCAACGTGTTTCAGATAGAGCCAGTTTTTCTAATAACTGCTCAACAATCAGTTTAGTATAACCGTAATTATTACTTGGTATGCCGGTAGGCATATCTTCATTTAACGGTGAAGTATTGCTTTCATCATATACCGTTGCAGATGAACTAAAGACCAATTTGAACACCTGAGCACGTTGCATCGCACTAAACAGTGTAATACTCCCTGCAATATTATGCTCAAAGTAAGTCAGTGGAATTTGCTGACTTTCCCCTACAGCTTTAAGTCCGGCAAAATGAATCACAGCATCAATATCATGCTGTTCGAACAACTGATCTAAAATTTGAGCATCACGAATATCACCCTGAATAAATGTTAGAGGCTTATTACTTAAGGCTTGTACTCGTTGCAGTGCTTGCTCTGAACCATTTGAAAGGTTGTCTAAAACGACAACCTCATAACCCGCTTCCAGGAGCTGGACACAAGTATGCGAACCAATATAGCCCGCTCCACCAGTCACTAAAATTGTTGTCATTAAACTTGTCCTAATCTGTTCATTATTTTTAGTCGTTTGATCAAAGACTGTTTTCAAACTTGGCTAGCAAAATCTCAATTAAACCCTGAGTTGAGGAGTCCAATGGGATCTGTGTTTGTCCAGTCCCATTTAAAATGGGTAATAGCTGATTGGCAATTTCCTTGCCTTTTTCTACGCCCCATTGATCAAATGGATTAATATTCCACATGACTGACTGAACAAAAACTTTGTGTTCATACAAAGCTATCAGTGCCCCCAAACTGTATGGGTTGAGCTCTGACAACAGCATCGTTGTGCTTGGCTGATTACCAGTGTACTGTTTGTATGCGGGTAAATCTGCTAACTCAGCAGGATCTAGTACCTCATTACCAAAAGCTAAGAGCCGTGATTGTGCTAAGCAATTTGACAAAGCTAAATGATGTTGCTCAATGAGGGTTTCTGCATTTTGTGCATAGGTAAACTGATTGGCATTATAACGTTGTACTGGCGCAATAAAATCGCAGCTAACTGAATGTGTTCCCTGATGTAACAGTTGGTAAAACGCGTGTTGCGCATTAGGTCCAACCTCTCCCCAAACGATTGGACAGGTGTTTAACTGCGCAGCTTGGCCGTCGCGCTGAACCGATTTACCATTGGACTCCATCTCAAGCTGCTGTAAATATGCAGCAAAATACTTCAATCGCCCATCATAAGGCAGTACAGCATGCGTGTGTATATCAAGGAAATTATTATTCCAAACACCAAGTAGCCCCATCAGTACAGGAATATTTTGCTCAAAACGAGCATGTTGAAAATGCTCATCCATTTGATAGGCGCCTGCCAAAAATTGCTTAAATCCATCAACACCGATTGTTAAGGCTATAGGCAATCCAATACAAGACCATAATGAATAACGACCACCAACCCAATCCCAGAGTAAGAATTGATTTTCAGCTGCAATACCCCATTGGGTCATTTTTTCAGGTTTAGTTGAAACGCCAACAAAATGGCATTTCAAGACTGTTGGTGTTTTACCTAAACTATTTTCCAACCAACAACGCGCAGTCTGAGCATTGGATAAAGTATCAATTGTGCCAAAAGATTTTGATGAGATTATAAATAAAGTCGTTTCAGGTCTAAAAGTATGAAGTAAATCAGATAATTGACTGCCATCAATCGTTGAAACAAAATGAACCTGTACTGGTTTTTCTGTTTTTACCTGAAAATCAGAAAGTGCGTGACTCACCATCAATGGCCCAAGATCTGATCCACCTACTCCAATATTAACCACATCACAGATCACTTCACCTGTTGCGCCTCGATACTGACCTGCATGAATTTTTTCAACCAAGGCATACATACGGTCTAACTGACGATGTACTTCGTCAACCACGCGATGCTGTTGCTGATCATGTGGTAAACGTAGTGCCCAATGCATCGCTGCACGTTGTTCTGTTAAATTAATTTGCTCATCAGAGAATAAGCGTTTGATCCACTGATCCAAATCTTTCTCTTGGGCAAATTGTATTAATGCATCTAATACCTCAACACCAATTCTCTGCTTACTAAAATCAAAAGTAATATTGTTATGCTGAACAGAAAATTGTTTAAATCGTGCCGGATGATTTTTAAATAACTCATTGAGATGAATATTTTTATATTGCTCAGCCAAAGTCGTTAATTGTTGATCGACTGGATTAGATCGTGTTGTCAATTCAACTGGTTGATTCATGCGCGACCAACTCCGGTATAAGCAAAGCCTTGAGCTTTGACAAAACTTGGATCATAAATATTGCGACCATCTAGAATATAAGGATGCCTCATCATTCTTTGTAGCTGCTTAAAGTCAGGGCTAGCGTATTGAGGCCATGCTGTCATTAGACAAAGTGCATCAGCCCCTAGCGCGACTTGATACTGCTCAGCAGCTAAGATTAAATCATCACGCTGCCCATACAGCCGAGCAATTTCACCGAGTGCTTCTGGGTCATGCAACTGAACAATCGCGCCTTGCGCCCATAAAGCTTTTAACATGACATGTATTGGTGCATTTTGAATACTTGACGTATTTTCTTTAAATGCTGCACCCCAAATTGCGATCACTTTTCCCTGCAAATCACCATGGTAGTAATTCCACAGTTTTCTAAACATGATTTCTTTTTGCTGCTCATTAATTGCGTAAACTTGTTTGAGCAAACGACTTTGCACACCAGATTCAGATACTGTGCTCGATAAAGTTAAAATATCATGTGAAAAGTTTTCGCCCCCAAAACCCGCTCCAGGAGAAAGATAAGTTGAACCAATCCGACTGTCCGCGGCCAAACCATGCTTCACATTTAAAATATCAATACCCAGTTTTTCCGCAACAACTGCCATATCATTCATATAGCTAATACGGGTAGCTAACATCCCAGAAATACTGAGTTTAGTAAATTCAGCATCCAAAATCGGCATAAATAAATATTGATGCTTGGCTGGAAAAATTGGTCTTAATAATTCACGAAATAGAACTTCGGTAGTTTCACTATCAACACCTATGATGTTCTGCTTTACTTGCAAAATACTCTTAAGTGCATGACCTTCTTGAACCACATCAGGGAAATAGGCCCAATGATCATGTGGGGCAATCTGCTTGAGTTTTTTGGTACCTTGCAAACCGAATGTAGAACCATTAATCATCAGTTTAGGGTGAATCATTGGACTTAGCGCAAAATGTTGTAGCACCTCTTCTGCAAGTGCATACTCTGTTGGGCGAAATCCAAAGAAAAATACATCTCCATCCAATGGAACTTGATTAAAACAAATCCGTTTTAAAAAATTATGTTGTATTTGCTTTTGTAGAAGTGTATTTAAATTTTCATCTGCAACGTGTGCAAACGGCTCAACAACTGACGCATTTGGATCAGGACACCAAAACACTTGATGTCCATATTCAGCCAAAAGCCCTGTCATGGCCTCAGCTTGTAAGGTATTCCCAAATACTGTTATTTTCATTTTATAACTTGAGCTCTTGAATAAGTTCCTTAAACTCAGCACCTAGTTTTGGATGCTCTACACCATAGTGCAATACTGCCTTTAAATACCCTAGCTTACTGCCACAGTCAAAGGTCTGGCCTTGCATACGATATGCTTCAACAGGCTGAGCGTTTTGTAATAATGCGATCGCATCTGTAAGTTGAATTTCATTCCCCGCACCTTTTGGCGTTTGTGCCAATAACTGCATGATCTCAGCAGGTAAAATATATCGACCTACGACAGATAAATTTGACGGTGCAGTACCTAATGCCGGTTTTTCGATAATACCACGCATCAATACGCTTTCACCCTCTCTTGGTGCGGTAGTAACATCAACAATACCATATTGATCAACTAGATCATCAGCCACGGCTTCGACCATAATTTGTGCTGCTTGACTCTGGTTAAAACGTTGAATCATTTTAGCCAGATCATTGTGCTGTGTATTCGAAGCTTTAACCAACACATCAGGCAATAGAACCGCAAAATCATCATCACCGACAATATCTTTAGCACACAGCACAGCATGTCCCAAACCCAATGGCTGTGGTTGTCTAACACTTACTACACTGACATGACTTGGAATGATATCGCTGATCTCAGCCAAAAGATCAAATTTCTTTTTCAGTTCAAGTGTAGTTTCTAGCTCAAAGTTACGGTCAAAATAATTTTCAATCGAAGCTTTGGAACTGTGTGTAACTAAAATAATTTGTTCAATGCCTGCCGCAACTGCTTCTTTAACCACATACTCAATGGCAGGACGGTCAACGACCGTCACCATTTCTTTTGGAATCGATTTGCTTGCAGGTAAAAACCGAGTACCAAGACCTGCTACAGGTAAAATTGCTTTTTTGATCATAGTGACAACTTGAAATGACTAAATAAAAAATAAAATCAAGCGCGCAACTGATTAAGGCTGTGCTTGATCTTTGTCTTCCTGTATTGAATTACCCTTAAACAATGATGGCCCTACATGGCCTGGCGCATTAATCCCATCACGCTTTGACATCACTGCAACCGTTTTAAACATAATCTTAAAGTCTACCCAAATATTGTGATGATCAACATACCAAACATCACATTTAAAACGGTCTTCATATTCTAAATCATTACGTCCACTAATCTGCGCCAGTCCAGTCATCCCCGGTCTTACTTCTAATCTTCGTGCTTGCTCTGGTGAATATAACTCTACAAACTCTTTTAACATTGGTCGTGGCCCAACCACACTCATGTCGCCTTTAAGCACATTAATTAGTTGAGGCATTTCATCCAAACTGGTTGAACGCAACTTCTGACCAAAAGGAGTTATTCGCTCTTCATCAGGTAAAGGAATACCTTGTGCATCAGTTGCATCTTTCATTGAACGGAATTTAATCATTTTAAATAATTTTCCGTTTTTCCCAGGACGTTCTTGATAGAAAAATATAGGAGACCCTAGATTTTTACGCACTTTTAACATGACATAAATAAAAACAGGTGATAACAAAATAAGTGCTATCGAAGAAATAATAATATCAAAAAATCTTTTCATATTAATCACTTACCCCCATTATTCCCAACAACTTTTCATTAACATCTCGTACATCATAACTACGTAATGCTATTTTATAACTTTCGCTCCCCATCTGATTCACTTTCTCTGGATTCTTAATAAAAAAACACATCCGTTCAGCCAAAGCTTGTGCATCCCATTTCGGTATCAAAAAGCCATTAACCCCATCAACCACAGTCTCACGACAGCCTGGTACATCGGTAGTAATCACAGGTCGCCCCATTGCCATTGCTTCTTGTGTACTGCGCGGTATGCCTTCTCGATATGAAGGCAGTACAAATACACTACTTGCACTAATCCACGATTGCACATCAGTGACATAACCAGGATAGTCAAATAACTTCTCATCTATAAGTTGATCTAAAACATGCTGTTTTAATGCCCCCATATTGGCGTGATCAATCGCCCCTAAGACCGTAAATTGGGCATTTGGATATTGAGATTTTACCAAACGAATTGCATCAATAAATTCAAAAATTCCCTTTTCTTTTAATAATCTGCCAATGAATAAAAAGCGAATTGGCTCTATAGGTGCTTCACGGTATGGATATTGTGATAAATCCAAACCTATCCCACCCAATATATGCGACTGTGCAACATGAATATGATGTTGTTCGAGTAAATCTTGTTGATCATCACGATTTAAAAAAATCATATGGTCTAATTGCGGCAAGGCCAAACGATATAACAACAACTGAACATTACGGACTATTCTGGTTTTTAAGGTCTGTCCGTTGGGTTGCTCGGTAAAGGTATAACCCAAACCTTCCAACATCCCGATCACCACAGGTACCTTTGCCCATTTAGCAGCAATGCTCCCATAAATAACAGGCTTAGCAAAATACGAAAATACAATATCTGCTTTAATTTGCTTTAACTTTTGAACAAGTTGTCGCAAAGCCATAAGATCTGAAAATGGATTTAATCCACCACGACTCAGCTGATAAGTTACAGGTCGCGCACCCAATGCACTAATTTTCTCTAAACATTGATTTGTATATTCTGAGGTAAAGGCATATACCACATGTTTGTCTTGCACCAATCTTTTGATTAGGTCTGCCCTAAAGCCATAAAAGCTTGCGCCCGTAGTACCAATAAGTACGATTGTTTTATTATGATGCATAAATTTCTAACCACTTCTGTACTGAGCCATCCAAAGAGAACATTTTCTCAACACGTTGACGAGCACGAAGATTATTTTCATCAATCAGGTTTTGCGCCAAACTAAGCGCAGATAATAATGCATTCGCCAAAGCATGACTATTTGCAGTCGGGACCAATATGCCCGTATCGCCCATGACCTCACGCACTCCACCACAATCTGTCGCAATCACAAAAGTTTCACAGGCCATCGCTTCTGCAACCACCAAACCAAAACCTTCAAATGAAGATGACAACACAAAATAATCAGCCACTGACATTAACTGTTCAATATCATCACGACGTCCAAGCAAATGAATATCATGTTGTAACTGATAATCTTCTATCAATTGTAGTAAAGCCTTATGTTGCTCACCGTCTCCAGCAATAAAGAGTTTAGGTAATTGGGCACCCTCTACGATACTTTTTAGGGTATGAAAACTTCGAATTAAATTTGGATAATCCTTAGCTTCATGCAAACGGCCAACAGCTAAAATAATTTTTTGT
>NZ_BBRX01000099.1 GCF_000829675.1 Acinetobacter rudis | reverse complement strand
CATGGTTTAGTACGGAAGCTACTGTACTAAGTTTTCCAAATGTCACAGACTTAGGTGTATTAAATAAAGTAACATCAGTTCATGAAACTCGTATGCACAAGTACACTATTCTTAGACATGATGCTAGAATAGATACTATATTTAATGGACAACCGTTAAATATGGGAAGTAATCTTAATGTTTCTAGGCGTAAAATATCATCCATATTGCCTTATCAATTTATATCCAAGACTAATGTTTTTGAAATTGCACCGACTGATATAATAAATTTTTATTGCGATACTATAAGTGATGTTGTTTCAAAGTATATTGCGCGTGTTTATTTTTATGATAAAGATATGAATCTGTGTACAGATATAGAGGAAGATTGGTTTTATTCTGTAAATTTTAAAAAAATAAACAAACTTGAATCTTATCTTGAAGGTTATTTCTTATCAGTTGGTTCTACATTTTTATCACTGCATGAAAAGGCTAGAAAACGTATAAAATATATAGCAGTAGCTCTTTTAACTAATACTGATATAAATACATGTAATGCTAGATGGTTAAATGTTACATTGATGAGTATGAGAAACTTACTTTTATTAGATAGAACATATATTGAGAAAGATAACCTCTTTAATATGCCTCTTAATAAACCATCGAAGTTCATTGGGAAAATTGGTGATATAGTAAATGGGTATAGTGAATCTTGGAGATGTATTTTTTCATTAGATACCAAGGTTAGTTCCGTCATTAGCCCGGAAAGCATTAGTGTTGATAAATTTTATCTAAACTCAGTATTTAGTGGTTGGAAAGTTGGTGATATTATTGGAATTGATCTCAATGATGGATCAACGCATTGGACATGTATAAAAGAGGTCAATGCGGAGGTCTGCATTTTAAATGATAAAATACCATTCATAAAAGATATAGAGGGTAATAATGTCTATATTAGTAGATTAAAATAGTTAGTAATAAAGCAAAATTTTTAAAAACCATCTTTTAGATGGTTTTTTTTATGTCTAAAATTCGGGAAAACCAATGGAACCAGTTTCGACAGGCAGCTTGACTGCCTTTTTAAAATTCTATGGTGCTGCAATTGCTGTCACTTTGGCAATTGCAGCCGTAGCAACAGTTGTCATCATGATGCGCTTTCCACGCTCACCACAGGAGTGGGCAGTTGGCTTGATTTGTACAGTTGTCTCTAGTCTTGCAGGTGGCTCATTCATTATTGTCCGTTGGGGCTTACATGAATGGGTAACAGACATTTGGGGAATGATTGCCCTTGGGGGCTTTTTTTTCGTCTGTGGTTTACCAGGATGGGCAATTGTACGTTGGACTTTTAACTTCATAAATCAGCAAGAGGGTAAAACCATTATTGAAGTCGTAAAGGGATTAAAGAAAGTTAAAGATGAATAGTTTAAATAAGCCAAATGCCGCCTTTTATGGCGGTTTTATTTTGTCTGGAGAAAAGTAGTGTCTAAGAAATTAACAACTGAGCAAATTGAAAAACAAGCTGCATTATTGGGTATCTCAGTAGCAGCACTTCGAGCCGTGATTGAGGTTGAGTGTGAGGGTAGTGGTTTTAATAGCGATCAAACGCCAGTAATTCTTTTTGAGCGTCACGTTTTTCGGCAGCGTTTAATTGCAAACGACAAAGCGCAAACTGCCGAAAAGGCTATACGTGAACGACCAGATCTCTGCAATAAGACTGCAGGTGGATATGGTTTGTATTCTGCTCAACATGGGCGTTTAAATGCAGCTACTCAATATCATCGCGATTCTGCACTTGAATCAGCATCTTGGGGATTAGGTCAGGTGATGGGCTATCACTGGAAGTCATTGGGGTATCCAAATTTACAGAATTTCATTAATGCCATGTATCGCGATGAAGCATCACAACTTGATGCAATGTGCTGCTATATCAAGGTGAACAATTTAGTTAAAGCTTTGCAGAATAAAGACTGGAAAGCGTTTGCACGTGGCTATAACGGCCCAACATATGCAAAAAATCAATACGATGTGAAGCTGGCCAATGCTTATAAAAAGTGGGGTGGGAAGTGAATCTATACCTCATCTGGAAATACAAATACTGGATCGCAATTGCGGTCCTTTCTTTTATCTGCTTTGGGCAATTGGCTTATACCAATTATTTGGGTGGTGAACTGATTAAAGCAGAAGCCAAGTACAAAACCGAACTGGCCATTTCACAAGCCTCAACCGAAAAAGCCAAAGCCGAAGCTGCATTGAAAGAAAAGCAATGGTCTGAACAACTGCTAAAAGCGGAGCGAAATTACAATGTTAAAATCAAACAAGTCATGGCTGATGCCACTCGTGCTCAGTCCACTGCTGATCGCCTGTCAAAGCAACTCGATACAGCCAAAAGCCGTATGTCCACAGCTCCCAAAGAAACCATCATTAAATACATCGATACCAGCTCAGACATACTCAAAGAGTGCATCGCTGAATATCGAACGATGGCAGAAGCGGCTGACGGACACGCGGTTGATGCAGTGAGGTTGTGGGAAGGGTGGCCTGAGTAAAATTGTGGTACCTTTGTTGATGGGGGTGCCATTTGATATACGATCATGGGCTTTATACAAGAATTAAGAGCCTTATTCTCGTGGTTAAGGCTTTTGATACTAGTTTAAGTAACTGATTTGAATTATGTAATTAGACTTGTGCCACATGGGGTGTATTATGTTAATTTTAGGAGAAATAAAGAGTGCACATACTTAGCCTTGATGAATTAAATGAACATTTAAATACCTTTGATCAAGTGAAAAAGTTAGATCTTAATTATGATCATGAAGAAAATGGCTATACTCTGACTTTAATTCTTTCAAAAGATCTTTTCACTGAAAATGTAGAAAAATTACTTATTAAGTTCGTTTATATTTCAGATTTTTCTTTAAATGAAAGTTTTTTAAATAACTTTCAACAATTTATGTCATTATATATAGAAAAAAATAATGATCAGTTAGAAAATGTACACTATCAAATTTCGCAAGTTGAAGATGAAAATATAGCTTTTAAATGTAAAGGATTTTTAGCCAATTTAATATAATGATCGTTATGTGAAATTAATTAGATCTTGCTACATTCTACAACAACTAGAATCAGGGCAGGGTAGCGATTTAATGCTGTGGGCCATTGATGTTGTAGTTAAGTACAGCGAATGTTAGGTGAAACATGGCACTATTGTTAATGCCTTTAAATAAAGGACACACAGTTGATGTTGAGCGTTTTAGGGTGGGGTGGCCAGAGTGATGAATGTCTGGTCTAGTGACTGGGTTTTATATAAGTTGTAGTATGCTGATTTCAGATATTTTTAATAAATGTTAGTTAAGCTTCTACTTCTAAGGTCAATTATTTTCGTGGAACGGTGCGTGATATCTTTAATAAAGGTAACTAATTAAATAAGATAGCAAGATTGATATTTTAAATTTTTAAAAATGAAAATTCGTTTAAGTCTTAGATTAGTTGGTGATAATTTAAATCACAAAGAAATTATAGATAGTATAACTACTAATTTCATCTATAAATTTTATGATTATTAGTCATGTTTCATATTCTACCACCCAAGGGGTCTTCAGACGAATATCTTGATGAAAGCTATGAGGAGGATTTTATTGTATTTATTGAGGAAAATGATGAAAAATTATTTAAACATGATATGAGAAGCTTTTCTCTATTTATAGAGGTCTATTATATTGATCAATGTAATTTTGAATTACTGAATAATAGTAGACTTTAAAGGTTGAGTCAATTTGATATAAATATGCCAATTAGTGTATATCATGAAGATGAAAATGGTAATCTTCTATAAATATAGTAAAAGAACTTTATTATGAGATTATTCTTTAATTTTTTTGACTAATTTAAATTTTGGAAGTATGTGGTCTAAAATTATTACACACGGGGAGAGGAACTAGATGGAAATAATTAATTCACCAGTTGAAGATATTTACTTAAAATATACAGAAGAGAATGTTTGGAAAATATATTTTCTAGACGAATTACATGATCTCGATAAAAATGACTATAGAGTTGGTTTGTCATTATTGCCATTTTTAGAAATGGGAAGAGAAAATGTTCTTAAAAATATCAATAATAAAGCTTCAATAGAGTGTTTTCCTGACAAACTAATTGTTGATGTTGTATTCACTGAAGCACTTTCTATTGGTAGTAGTAATTATTGGACAAATCTTGCTTTTCAATGGTTAGTTGAAATGTCAAATTATGATGCAACTTTATATGATGCAGATTTATATGATGATTATTTAAGAGAAATTGCTTTTAACAAGGATTATGGGCAGAAGTTAAGGCATTCCATTCTTAAATTTTTGAAAAAAAAGAGTTACAAGTAATAGTTGTAACATTAACTGTATGTGCTTATCGTATTACTTTTTACAACTTTCGTCATTTTAGAATTTAGATTAATTTTAAAGACTTCCTAGGGGAGACTTTTAGAAATAGCAAAGGCTAGTTATTGAATTTTATATTTATGTTAGCTGTTATTTGATATATAAGTTTATGTTTGAATTAAGAGTAACTTAGAGCCAGCTTTGCAAATACAAATATTAGAAGTCTTCAATTGTACATGTTCCTGAAGAATATATATTTAATCTTCAAATTACCCTAATAGAACAGATTATAAGTATACATTGAATAATTTATAAATTAATTCAATTTAGGCCAATCTCAACATCCCTACTTTTTATTTTAGAGATAGTAAAATTAAAATTTAAACTTATTCAACATATTGGATTTACATAAAAAACAGATTAATCTATTAAAATTCTATGTTAGAAAGTGTAATAATTATAATGATCTACACAAAGGCTGTCCCACGAAAACATACGAACCAAATGAAAAAGCTATCTAAACGAAAATTAGATGAGTTTTTTATGCAGTTGGATGAGCTCTCAGTGACATCATCACCAAGAGAAATTTTAAGTGTCATATTGGGTTGGATGAGATCGAATAGAGAAATATTTAGTCATATACCTTTTTCAGATGATCATTTAACTGATATGTTGAAATTAGATGCAGATATTTACCCAGTAGAATACTCACCATTGTATGGTGCAGAATTTATTCATATTAGAAATTGTTTCAAACGATATAAGCATGGATACAAAGATCAAAACGGTCTTTCTAGATTGCTGAGATATACACTTGAAAGTTTATTATTTTTTGAAGTTGATCTTAGTTGCCTTAGTTGTGATAGAGGAGGACTTCTTGTGTTGAAAAATGAACAGGAAAATAAATTTTTCTATGAGTGTCGACAGTGTGGACAACTACATCATGTTGATGAGTATTTAAATTTATTAGATAAAAAGTTAGCTGGACCTTTAGTACCAGCAACAACTTTAGATTTGGGTCTCCAAACCCAACAATTTATTGCTTCAATATATTTAAAAGAAAATATAATTTGGTAAATTGGAAACATCAAGCTAGAGAAGTAATGATAAAGTTTAGCTATAATTATTTCAAATAATTACTCTAATAGACTTAAAGCAGTGGAGTATTAATAGGTTGGTAGATGAACAGGTTGAATTGCGAGTTGTACTTCAAAATATTTGCCAAATTTTCACATGTAAAACCTCTATGGAGATTAAACCAGGTATTGCAGTTATGTTAAATTCCCAATATAGAATAGATACTTGGTATATAGAAACTGGATTGATGACAAGTTGTGGAGTGGCGCCATGACAGTCGCAGGGAACCCAGGTGTCTTGATTCTTGTATTATTATATTTTTTTTTAATTCAAATGTTACTAGCTTTATTGGGTGGTTTTTTAAAACAAAGAAGATTTGAGATCCTATATTACAATACACTTATTGGGATGTGGCCCAATAGTTTTTTGCTTAAATCCCTATATGAAAAGTTTGTGAAGTTTGGGGTGAGTGAAAATGATTACTGGATTATTTATATATCTTCATGTGGTGTGCTTAATTTTTTATTTTTCATATTAAATAATATTAATAAAAATAAAAATATATTGATTTTTAGATGGTCTTTTTTTGTATGGGTTTCTGTGTTTGGAAGTTTTATTTTCACGTTTATAACAATCCGATAAATGTAAAATTTAATTCAATCGCTATCTTATCTTCAATCAATTCAGAGAACTATTAAGATCACTAAAAGGAGTTTAAATTCTACTAAAACATTTGGGTGACTGAGAGGGTGACTAGGGTAAAGAAAACCCAGTCTAATGACTGGGTTCTATATGAGTTGTATTATGCTGATTTTAGAAGAATTAAATTAAGACTAAATAGCCTATTTATTTCGCTAGTCTTCATTAACATCGCAACTACTAAGAAATGTTTTCAATACAAACGCTTCATTAGCTACACCATCTAGACCCTCATACTCAAAGTCGTACATACCTTTAACTAGAATAGTTAGCTTGTTTTGTCTGCTTAGGAAAAAGCTTAAACTTACTACATCAACAGGGTGATGGGCACTATCTAAATATATCGAACCATCTAAATCACCCTTAGTAAAAGTCAAAGACTTACCAGCCAAATCTCGAAGCTTTGTTGAAGGCAGATCAATATAATCCAAACGAATAATTGGACTTACGATCTCATCTTGGTAGATAAATGGCTCCATAAAATATGGATAGATATTTCAGAATCTGTAGAGCTAAAAATAATTGCGTGTTTGGCAATTAAGTTTTTTGTGTTAAATGTGTTCATATATAGTTGAAATAAAAAAATTATTTGTTTGATTCTATATCAACAATTCTTGATGATGTAATTTTTTAAGCAAATACATATCCATTTAATATAATGGGCGTTATGTGAAATCTATATGTTGAAGGTCCTAAATATGTCTGTATGAAAATACCAATCGTCCTGATTTACAGTAGTAGAATCAGGACAGGGTAGTGCTTTAATTCTATGGTCACTTGACACTATAATTAAATACAACGAGTGTCAGGCAAAACAAGGTGCTATTGTGGAGGCCCTCAGGTGAGGGCACGCAGTTGATGTCGGGCGATTGGGGAACATAAACTAACTTTTTGGTTAGTCTATGCGAAAGTAAAATAGATGGACTTTAAATGAAATTAAAGTTTTAGAATTTCTTAAATTAATACTTATAGAGTTATCTTTATAATTTTTATTTATTAATGTGGTTAGCAATATCTTTTGCTACTTGCACTGCAATATCATCCCAAGCTGAGTCCAAAAGCCCTGTCTGTGATGATCCACCTATTTTAGGATCTTTGAGGTTGGATACAAATGTTTTCGTCCATTTCTCCTCTTTATATTCAAAAGTTGCTGTAAATGTTACATTTGCAACATCGATAGCGGGTGCATTGAAAGTTGCAGCCGAATATTCAAATCCAGATCTCGCATTATCAACAGTAATAGTTAAGGGAGTTCCTTTTTGTGTTAATTTAACAAATTGAGAAAGCGCCTCTTCAATTCGATTAGATAAGGCCACCCCTGTAGGTATTCGAGTTCGGGTTGCGCTGCCAACAAAACTATCTGCACCCTGAACATCAATACGTTGAGGAAAAGTATTAGGATTCCATTTAATAACAATAGCTTCTTGTGTTTTTGGTATTTCAGCGAGTTGTTTAATTGATGTGTAGTTCAAACGGTTATTAAAAGGTAAATTAACAGCACATCCAGCCAGCAGTGACGAAAATAATAATGATGTTGCTAATCTATAGATTTTCATTGTGTTTCCTGTGAGCGAAATATTTGATTTTCCTTTTCATCTTAATATTTATAAATATATTTCTCTATAACTTGTATTAACTTAGGTAGTTTTATATTGAAGGTATAGATATCAAAATAAAGTATCAAGTGCTGGTGATCTCTTTTTTGGATTAATTCAAGACATATATACTTAAAAGACAAGCTAATCTACTTGTACTTTGCCACGATCTATAGCAACTAGAATCAGGACCGGGTAGTGTATTAATTCTATGGTCGCTTGATACTGTGATGAAATACAACGTATGTCACACGAAGCATGGTGCAATTGTGAAAGCTATTAGGTGAGGGCCATGCATGCAGTTGATGTCGGGCGATTGAGTGAGGGGTGGCCTGCGCATTAATGCAGGTCACTAACTTTAACTTGGTCGGAAATTTGATATAAAAACTTTAACTATATGATTTAAAGAAAATAGTTAACTTGATTTCGCATAAGGTGTATTGTATTAATTTTAGGAAAATTTAAGAATCATACTAATGTGATTTATTAATCCTTTATTTTAGACTAATAAAAATATACGAGTTGTGTAGATATGAATGATGTAAGAGGTGGATTATTGCTCTTGGAACTAGATGAAAATACTCTAGAAAAATATACATATTCCTTAGAAGATATGAGGAACGTAGTCATTCATGCACTTTCTGAAAGCGTATCAAACTATTGGCCTGAATTAGCTTTAAAATGGCTTCAAAAAAGACCTGAGTATATTGATAGTGATGTTTTATATTGTATTGAGGATCTAATTAAGGATAAAAAGAAGTATTCTCAGAAGGTTAGACATCAGGCCATAAAGATACGTAAGGATTTTTTGAAATTAGATGCGTTAAAAGAGTTCGTAAATAAAACTGTGTAAGTTTTACTGAATTATGGCTAAATCACCAATTTGTCAACCAAGGATTATGGCTAAAAATGAGTTTTGTCAACTAGGTGGAAATAGCCTCAATCCAGAGGCTTCTTTTTTGGCTTAAATAAATTGTATTCATCTATGATCGATTGATCTGCCTTACTGGACCATCCATCAACCATGTTAGCCCATGTTTGCATCATTTCTCGTCTACCACTCATCCATTTGGCATGATCGTACGAAGCCCTTGTTTTATCACCTTTCACGTGTGCGAGCTGTAACTCTATCCAGTCAGAATTGAAGTCCGCCTCATAAAGGTCAGTTGATGCTGTAGCTCTAAAATCATGCATTGTTATATGTGGAAAGCCCATATTCTTAAATGCCATATTAAGGGTGGTTTTCCCAATCATTGATACTCCATTATCACCAGGGAAGATATATTCACTATCAGGGTAAAGCTCAAATTGCTTTTTTATTATTTCCAAAACTTGATCAGACAAAGGCACAATATGAGTTCTATTTTTCTTCATATTCCTTTTGCCCTCTTGGATTTCTTTTCTAGAGGCAACAGGGATTGTCCATGTTTTTTCTTCAAAATCGATAAAACGCTTTTCACCACGCCTAATTTCAATAGATCTAAGCATAGAGTAGATTAATACTTTTAAAGCATTTTTTATGCTCTGAAAACCATTATAGTTATCAATCTTAAACATAATGTAAGGCCTGTCTGCGGCATCTACGGGCTTCGCATGTTCAACCTCAGGTCGTTGAATATAACCTCTTAGTGCATAAGTCGGATCATTAGTGATTCTTTTAGTGACAATGGCATAACGCATTACTTCACCAATAATTTGACGAACTAGGGTCGTTTTAACTTCACCAGTATGGATACCACCGCTAGATATTCTAGCAATTGCATTATCTAGAATTTCCTTAACATCAAGAGAATCTACATCTTTAATTGGTTTGTTTTGAATAGCGGGATAAATGTCTTTTTTTAAATATCTAATTCGCAGCGTTGTCCAATCTTTAGATTTTAAATTTTTCTTAGTCTCAAGATACTCATTTGCTACAGCCTCGAAAGTATCAACGTGTGATTGTATGGCAGATTTTTTTTCATTCTTCTGAAATGAGACTGGGTCAACGTCTTTAGCAAGCTGCTCACGATATTCCATTGTTTTTGCTCTAGCATATGCTAAGCTTATTTCTGGATACTGGCCAATTGTTAGCATCTTGGCTGTTCCATGAAATCTATAACGATACCGCCAAAATTTTGAACCAGCTGGTCGGATCTCTAGACACAGACCAGAGTGATCGGCAACACGATAAACCTTATCAGTCGGCTTGAGTTTCTTTATCTTTAAGTCATTAAGCATTGTGTGTGAGTAACGGTATTTTTAAAAAGGATTACTCACAATCTTACTCACAAAATTCGGTAATGTCATTTCGTGCTAGGTTACTCACAGTAATAATAGAAAATAATGTAAATCAAAGTGTTAGTGTTGAAAGTGGGTAAAGGTTATAAAAGGTAATGGTGTTGGGGAGAATGATGTAATATCAGCTATACCATTATAAAAAAAGGTTGCTTATA
>NZ_BBRX01000100.1 GCF_000829675.1 Acinetobacter rudis | reverse complement strand
ATGTCGCTTATTATCCAGATGATCCAATTCAAGGTCATCCAGGTACTGCTGAAATGCGTAAAGTTTTTGATACGAAGTCGTATCGTTTGATTCCATAAGGCAACAATATGTCGACTTTTCAAAGCATTTGGCAGGCTATGCTGAACTTTATTTTTTATTATCCATTGTTTATGTCTTTTCTTTGGATGATTGGTGCATTGATTTTCTATTGGTCTGAGCGTAAGGAACCCCCTTATACACAGCCTGTAGAACTTAAAGATTATCCCAAAGTTGCAGTGTTAATACCTTGTTTTAATGAGGGAGAAAATGCCTGTGAAACGGTGAGTCATGCTTTAAAGCTCGACTATCCAAATTTTGAGGTGATCGCAATCAATGATGGGAGTTCAGACAATACTGCTGAAGTTTTAAATCGGATTGCAGAGCAATATGAGCATTTGCGTGTTGTACATTTGGTAGAAAACCAAGGTAAAGCGATGGCTCTGCAAGCTGGAAGCTTAGTGACTGATGCTGAGTTTTTAATTGGGATTGATGGCGATGCACTATTAGATATTCATGCTGCAAAATGGATGATTCGTCATTTTCAAAACAATCCAGCGATTGCAGCTGTGACGGGTAATCCTCGTATTCGTAATCGTTCTACCTTATTAGGACGGATTCAGGTCGGTGAGTTTTCTTCTATTGTTGGCATGATAAAGCGTGCACAGCGTACTTTTGGTCGCGTATTTACCGTATCAGGGGTAATCACGGCTTTTCGTAAAAGTGCAGTGCATGATGTGGGCTATTGGTCTCCCAATATGTTGACAGAAGATATTGATATTACTTGGAAACTACAGCGCGCAGGATGGGATGTACATTTTGAGCCGAATGCTTTGGTATGGATTTTAATGCCAGAAAGTTTAGCGGGTTTATGGAAACAACGATTGAGATGGGCGATGGGTGGGGCACAGGTGTTAATTAAAAACATCGATGTGATTGTAAAGCCTCGTTTGAACTTTTTATGGCCACTATATATTGAGTTATGTTTAACTTTAATCTGGTCTTATCTGATGTTGTTTATCGCCGTCATGTGGCTGGTACAGTTGCTTTTACCCTTGGCTGGTTTACCAAAATTTGGTTCACCATTTTTACCCTTTGGTGCTGGCGTATTATTGGGAGCGACTTGTTTATTACAGTTTGCGATCAGTAAATGGATGGATAGTCGTTATGAATCGGGTCTTTGGAAAAACTATTACTGGATGATTTGGTATCCATTTGCATTTTGGCTTATCACAATTTCAGCAAGCATTGTCGCTTTTCCAAGAGTATTATTTAGAAGTAGTAGTGAGCGAGCGAGATGGGTCAGTCCAGATCGAGGTATACGCCATGATCGTTAAATATTTTAAGGGAGTGTATCAATGAAAAAGAATCCTTTGGTTATTGATTTACGACAACAGCTCCCATTACATAAACGTTATGTTTCAAATACGACAACTTTATTGCTATGGGGGAGTTGGTTACTGTTGTGGCGTCCAATTGTTATTGTGATTGGATTAATTTATGCACATCAAATCAACTTGCTTAATCGTGTGTTAGAGACATTCTCATCAGTGATTGAAAATGGTTTTACCGCTTTAGTTGCTTGTGCAATAACGCTTTGGATGTGGAGTACTTTTGTTTCACCCAAGTCCAAATCTCAGGCTGAACAAAAGAAAGTTGAAGAGTATGCTAAATATTTTGGTTTACATCAGAAACATTTAGAAGAAACGCGGCAACAGAAAGTCGTGTATGTACACCATAATCGAGAGGGTAAAATAACCCATCTCAATTAATGCTGTGCTCATCTCGAGCCATTTATTCTGGCGCTATAAATGAGTGGTTTTAAACAAAACCACTCATTTTCATTGGTACAATAGCTAAAATTTATGCAAAAGTTAAATGCTGCGGAAAGTATTCGAGGGTTGGCTAGTTTGGTGGTGGTGCTTTCACACCTCAGTTTAAGCTTTTTACCTGGTTTACATCGTTTTGATCCACCGAGTACAGAGATTGCTTGGGTCAATTGGATTCATCATTCTCCTCTGGGATTTTTATATTCTGGTACTGCTGCTGTTTATGTGTTTTTTGTTCTCAGTGGTTATGTATTAAGTTATGCAATTTATAAACATCAAGCCCAGCTAAATACTCAGTTAAAAAGCATGATGATTAAGCGTTATCCTCGATTAATGATACCTGTACTGAGTTCTTGCTTGATCACTTGGTTGATCGTCAATAGCTTTCAGGTCGATGCTCAGTATACTCAAGCATGGTTAGCGGAATATCTGGGCCAGACCGTGACTTTATCGCAGGCTCTATATCAGGGCAGTATAGGTGCATTCTTGTTTGCTCAAAGCTCTGTAAATTGGGTACTTTGGACAATGCAAATTGAATTTTTTGGCTCTTTTTTATTGTTTTTCTTAATTTATATTAGCCAAAAAAGTCATGCCTTATTTTTTATTGCCTCAATCGTTTTACCTCTTATGAGTTATATGGTTTGGGGAGAAGGGATGCTGCTAGGATTAAGCTGTTTTGTCATTGGTTTATATATCTACCGTTATGCCAAGTTGTTGAGTTGGCCAAGTGCGGTATTATTGATGTTTATTGCATTATATTTTGCTGGTGTACATCAAAGTAGTGCTTCATATCAATGGTGGGTTAAGCTTTTAGGTCATCGAGCTTATGAATATGGCAACTTCTTGGCAGGTGCTTTATTGGTTTATAGCGTAGTTATGAATGTAGAGTTATCAAAATATTTAGATAAAAAAATGTTGGTATTACTCGGTCGATGGTCTTTTTCTATCTATTTATTGCATTTACCTTTACTGTATTTATTTGGCGTACCGATCTTAAATCAGCTGATGTTTTGGCAGTTGAATTATAGTTTTGCTGTAGCCATTGCATTGTTGTTGTATATGTTATTGCTTATTGTCAGTGCGGCAATTTTTAGTCGATATATCGATCAATTTGCAATAAAATTAGCTCAAAAATCGATTCAATTATTGCATCGACAGAAAACTGAGCGCTTATCTTGATGAAGCTAAGTTCTTTGTATGGACGTCTGTCGATGTTAAGGAACTGTATTTTCATATGAGTTGTTACTATTTTTTTGTTTGAATAGCTGCGTTGTTAAAGTAATACTAAAAAAGTCATATTGATTGTGAGTTAAATCAATAAACATTTGATCGTTCGTGGATATTTTAGAAACATAAAGGTCTGCTATGTTGGGATGGGTGCTATTATTTTTACTAATCGTTGTTTGCCTATATCTTTTGATTCGTTGGCAAAGTAAACATGCTGTAAAAAATAATGTACAAAGCAAACCTAAAAAAATAAAAAGCATGTGGTCTGGGAGAAAGAAATCTACAGAGCCAACGATAACCGAATCTGAATTATTACCCGAACAACTGGCTCAGCTTGCAGAGGATCGTTTGCGTTTTGATCAAGTTGCAGAGTTACTTTTTGAGCAACGACAACACATTATTTCGAGAGTTTTAGCTGAACAAATTCAACAACGGTTTCTCAATAAAATGCCAGCAAAATGCTTAAGTCAAGTTGTTGACTATGACCTTGGTGAATGGTCAGTGTATTGGAGTTTTGAACAGCAATCATTGGAATATTATGTTGGACGTTATGGCATTTTTTATACCCATGTTGATCGTTTTGGACAAGAGCATAAAAGAGAAAAACACTAAGATGCCATCAGTCTCATTCATGCCTCGTATTTGATATTTGAATTAAACCACTTGATGAAAAGCTGCTGTATTTAAAGCACAAGTGCATTTTATTTAAATCGTTCGTCATATAGGTATAAAGCCTTTTTATTAAATGATTGACGTTTCAGAATGATGTGGGCGAGCTTCATCGTTTGTAAGCTAATGGTTTTTGTTGGTAAGTGGTTGAATTTATATATTATTTTTATTTTTTTAAAAATGATTAACGACAATTACAATACGATACTCCGAAGTTTTAGACCGTTGGTAGTAATTAAGCAGTTTTTATATTGAACATTTGTGATATTCATTACAAGATAGCAAAATGTTCTAAAGTTCGTACTATAGCAACGACATGAACTTTAATAACGAATAGATGATTGCCGTTTGGGCTAAGCAGAGAAATTTGCTTGAATTCGTTTATTTATTTTCAGTGCATAACATCGTTATAGCACTGTTGATTTGTGCTTAAACACTATAGTTGGTTCTGAACATAGTCAAAACGCTAATACTCAGGGACTTGAATAAGCTATAAATCAATTATTTTTGAAGAATGAAAGGGGGAGTGACAAGATGAAGTTTGCATATACAATTTTATATGTTGAAGATGTGAAAAAAACGGTGCAATTTTATAAAGATGCTTTTGATTTTGAACTTAAGTTTCAGCATGAAAAAGGTGACTATGCAGAGTTAGAAAGTGGTCAGACGACTATCGCTTTTAGTTCTTTTGATTTGATTCGATCATTGGGGAAAAATCCCAAACGTGCAGACAGTCAGACACCAAACTTTGAATTGGCCCTAGTTACCGATCGGCTTGAGGATGCATTGCAACAGGCAATCGCTGCTGGTGCTAAAGAAATTAAAGCCATTGAGCGTATGCCTTGGGGGCAATCAATTGCTTATGTTGAAGATATCAATGGTTTTCTTATTGAACTTTGTACACCGATGATGATTTAGCATTATAGATGAACCACACACAGAGCAATTGTTGTGTGTGGTTGGTGTTTTAAGCAAACTGCTTAAGTACATCAAGATAGTCTTGGCTATGGCGTGGAAATTGTGCAATCACCTGATGAATCGTTTGTCCCTGTTTATTGGTTGCTTGCACGTTACGCCCATCTGCAACAAAACGTTGTAATAAACGTTGATAATCACCAGTACGCATGTGTTTATATGCATGATATAGCACATGAAAGTCTGCATCTTCACCTTCTGGAGGTAATTGAGTCAGATAGGCAAATACACGTTCATCTGACCATTCTTCATTGAACGTCGCTGGCTGAGAGAGTGCCATGTCGATATCTCCGTATTCTAAATATATAAAAAAGGCAAAATAACCTGAGTCATTCTGCCTTTTTTCATCATTGATGACTAATCAATTATGTTTTTATCGTTCTTCAGGTAAATTGATATTCATTTCAAGCATTTCAATATTGGCTTCAGAACGAACTTGCATTTGGATATGTTGTTCGTCTACACCACGTACATAACGATTGACCACCTGCATAATTTCTTTTTTCATTTGGTCAATTTTATCCTGGCTTAAACGTTTTTCTAAGCCTTGTTCAGACGCAACAATAACCTTTAAACGATCTTTAGCTGTTTGAGCACTGGACTGTTTGTCATCGCTGCTGAAAAGTCTACTCCAAAATCCCGCCATGTTTATGCTCCAAATAAACGTGCCAACCAGCCTTTGGGTTTCACGTTAATGTGACGATAAGGACGCTCTTCACCGAGGAAGCGCGCAACGAGATCATCATATGCTTGACCTGCACTTGCGTCAGTATAGAGGATAACCGGTTTCCCTTCATTCGACGCTTGAAGTACGCTTGGGCATTCAGGAATTACACCTAAAGTAGGAACACGTAAGATATCTTTAGAAATATCATCTACAGTCAACATTTCTTGTTTGTCTGCGCGTTCCGGATTAAAACGTGTAATACATAAATGTTTACGTACACGTCCTTCATTTTGTTCTACTTTCTTAGTTTTGCTATCAAGCATACCAATGATACGATCAGAGTCACGAACCGATGAAATTTCAGGGTTAGTTACAATAATCGCTTCATCTGCATGATACATCGCTAAGATCGCACCACGTTCAATACCTGCAGGAGAGTCACAAATAATGTAATCAAATTCTTGAGACAACTCATCCATGACACGTGCTACACCTTCGTCAGTGAGTGCATCTTTATCACGAGTTTGTGAAGCAGGTAAAATATATAAATTTTCGATTTCTTTATCACGAATAAGTGCTTGTTGTAAGCGTGCTTCGTTATTTAAAACATTGACAAAGTCATAAACGACTCGGCGTTCACAGCCCATGATTAAATCTAGATTTCGCAAACCTACATCAAAGTCAATAACAACAGTTTTATGGCCTCGTAGGGCTAAACCTGTTGCAAAAGATGCACTAGTTGTGGTTTTACCCACGCCACCTTTGCCTGATGTAACAACAACAATTTTGGCCACCGAATCCACTCCTGTTATGGTAATACTCCCAGTTTAATGGGGTTAATGGTGCTTAGGTTAAATACATTAAATTTGTAGAGCTTCAAATACAAGCTCTTGTTGTTCATTCAAGTAAATATGTACGGCTTTTTTTATCATATCTTCAGGAATATCATCTGAAACACAGTAAGTTCCAGCAATTGAAACCAACTCGGCTTCTAACGAATGGCAAAAAATTCTGGCAGAAGTATCACCACCAACACCTGCAATGACTCGACCACGAACGCTACCATATACATGAATATTACCAGATGCGATTAACTCAGAACCACTGTTTATTCCAGAATTAACAATGATATCACCTTGGTTCTGCACTAAACATTGTCCAGTTCTAAGCACTTCATCGTGGTATGAGGTGACTTGACTAATATTGTGTTGTGCTGCGGTGTTCTCTGATGTTTTAGCAGCATTATTATGTTCAACAACTTGTTCTTTCGTTGCTTTTATTTTTTGTAATGGACGATCTGCCGCAATCACAGGAAACTGTATTGCACGTGCTTGATCGCCAAGTAATCCGTCAATGACTGCCATCGGTTGTAAGTCTAAATCGATGAGTAGTTGAATCAGAGAAATAAGTTCCTGCTCAACGGTGGTATCGATAATCACCAGTGCACCCTGATACGCATTTTCATCCAACATCGTTGACAGTTTACTGCGGATGACGGAATGATCACTTGTGTCAAAAGTTAATCGGGTAAAATTAACCATTCTGCCGGTGATCCGTATATCGCCCATAATTATTCCTTAAGGAGCTCCGAATTTATATTGTGATCGGAATAAATTGAAAGTCAGCAAATGCTAGTTCAATTTGCGTGATTTCACTAGCAAAGATACAAATATTTTCAAGGGATTGATTAATCTCTAGCAGATTCATATTTTTCAAGCTCAATTTTCCATTGTTTTACTTGGATTTGTTTTTCTATTGCATCTAGACTCTCATAGACTGCCGATTCTACTAACTTTTCTAAGTTTTGATTATCGATATTAATATTGCTTATTTTGTCGGCAATATGTTGGAAAAGCTGATTCGGGTCTTGTACAGAACCTTGGGTAAAGGGCTGTATTAGGCCTCGACTGATATTTTCACCTAGACGCTGGCCTATGTCTTGAATACGCTGCTCTAATACTCCCCCGACAATAGGTAAACGTCGTAGAATCTGCGTCAATTCGGGTGTGTCTTCGATCGCTTGATTGACGACTTGACCTACCTGATAACTAATTTGGTTTTGTTGTACTTTAAGCTCAGTGGATAAGCTTTCCTGTAATACTTCAGCCAATGTAGTGGCAAACAACTGGCGATGATGGTCGATTAAATCATGAATAATTTTACGATGCGTTGAACTGCTGTTTAATTCATGGCGAACGCCATCGACAACCGTCATTACAACTCGGTCAGAAAGCTCTTCCATGATTAATTTATAGTAAAAACTCAAGGTCTTTAATATTTTTTCAGGAATAACATGGTGTCCCATCTCGTGTAGACGATAACCAATGACCACAGCACGTAGAAGTCTTAAAAAGCGTAGCTGTGGCGTAATGGCAAGTAATTCATACCAATGAATAAATGGAAAGAAAAACCAGCGTTGATGATGTTTACGTACAATTGCGATAAACCAACGAACAGCAAATTCGATGAGAAGAAAACTAATGAACCAGCTTTCGGTAATAATCACCCAAGGATTGAGCTCTTGCCGATAGAAATTCAATATCGCATCAAGCTGCAACATCCCAAATAGCCAATGTGCAAAGTTGCTCATTAATATGGCATTGGACAATAAACAGAACAGGTTGACGATAATGATCCCTATCATGAAGATGTCATATATCAAGTAAATTTTACGTTCTGTTCTGTTTTGACCATATTTAGGATGGTCTGGTTGATCTTGAGGCAATGTGGCTGACATAAACATCCTTGCTATAAATCACGATGATTGTTGCTTGAACAGCATGGCGCATGATGAGTCATACACATTAATGCTCAAGCTTAAACCATGTGCTTGGCTTTCATCTCGGTAATAAGTTGATCTTTTTCTTTCCAGATTTGATCGATCCACTGCTGGAAACGTTGACGGTACTCAGGATCATCTTCATAGCTGCCCGCTAAAATCCACTCTGGAAGTTCTATTTTGCGTAGATTGACCATAATCTTTGACGTATCACCTAACCAAAAATTTTGATAGTCGGGTACGCCGTCAGGATAAACAATGGTCATATCGACTAAAGCATCGATTTTATTTCCCAAGATATTGAGAGCCAGCGCTAATCCACCAGCTTTAGGCTTAAGTAGGTTTTGATACGGAGACTGTTGTTGAGCATGTTTTTCTGCTGTAAAGCGTGTGCCTTCTAAGTAGTTCAATAAGGTAAAGGGCTGACTGAGCAGTAATTCACAAGCGCGACGAGCTTCATCTAAATCACGATGTTTTAATTCAGGATTTTTTGCAATTTGTGCTTTGCTATGTCGCTTCATCATTGGAAAGCCTAAGATTTTAAAGGCCTGACCAACAAAGGGAATAAAAATGAGTTCCCATTTGGTAAAGAAGCGAGTCAGTGGCATGCGACTGAGCCCAAAATATTGATTTACAGTGGTGTCTACCCAACTTTGATGATTACAAGTCATCAGATAACGGCCTTGTAAACTCAGTGATAACTCGGGGTCGATGCTAATGTCCCATTGAAGTTCGGGTAACACATGATCTATTAACCAGTTGTTTACTTTAAGCCAGCTATTGGTAATCTGAATATTGGTTTCATCCACTTTACTTGACTGTTTAAATAACTTAGTTAAACCTAGTGCGAGTACGGGAGGTCCATGTAAAAATGTGCTTCCTGCCATGACTGAGCCAACGGTGAGTCCTTTGGACAGTTTTTTAAATCGTGTTTGCTTTTTTATTTCTGAAGTCATAGAACTATCCCAATGTTCATACTTGAGTTAGGAGGCTATTTTGACTTGAGTTGCTAAGCCATGTCAAAGAAGCATAAATAAGAACGAATTGTGAGGGTTAAGGCTAAAATATATCATTTAACATATTACAATATGTAATTTAAAAGTTTACTATTAACAAAAAATTAATGGCAATATTGGTTTGTATTTACCATTATTACGACATATTTACACAATACAAGTTGGAGGCATGTCATGCGTGCATTAGTAATTTCTGCGGTAGCTGGGGCTTTAGCACTTTCAGGTTGTCAAACAACGAGCAATGGAACTGGCGGTGGTTTAAGCGATTATCAAAAAACAGCAATCGGCGCTGGTATTGGGGCATTGGCTGGTTACGGTCTATCACGTTCAAATGCAAACACTGCAGCACAAAATAACCGTGCAGCAGCAATTGGTGCGGCACTCGGTGCAGGTGCTGGTCTTTATCTTGACAATAAAGAGAAAAAATTACGCGAACAAATGGCTGGAACGGGTGTTGACGTTTCTCGTAATCCAGATGGTTCTGTAAACTTAGTTATGCCTGGTAGCATTACTTTTGATACCAATAAATCAAACATTAAGCCTAACTTCTACGGTACTTTGAATAAAGTAGCGAGCACACTAGCAGAAGATAACAAGAGCGTTATTTTGGTAACTGGTTATACCGATAGCACAGGTAATGACTCAATTAACCTTCCATTATCACAAGCACGTGCTCAAGCAGTTTCAAACTACTTGTCAGGACAAGGTGTTCCTGCTGTACGTATCAACGCACAAGGTCATGGTTCTGCGAACCCGATCGCGGATAACTCAACACCTCAAGGTCGTGAACTTAACCGCCGTGTAGAAATCAGTATCTATGCAAAACAGTAATACTTATGCCTAAGGGCTTGAGTATAGAGATCTAAGATGTAAATATCATCCAAGATCATAAAAGGGCTCTATACACTTGCTATAGAGCCTTTTTTTAT
>NZ_BBRX01000101.1 GCF_000829675.1 Acinetobacter rudis | reverse complement strand
ATATACAACTGAAATATTATAAAATCAGTCTTAGTTGTATCTCCTAAAATTTCATAATTATATTTTAAAATATTTTTCAGCCTCCGGATAAAACCTATTATCTGAGAATGTCTTCTTTGTTGTACTACATGCAGCCATAGTAAATAATATAACAAATAAGATAAAGAATTTCACAGTAAATCTCCTATTAAAATTAAGCATACACCCTACAACCTATTTAAAAGCGTATAAATATTAATATGGGGTTTTGCTCCTTGCTCGTAGACAACGATTAAATATAATCCACACATTAAAGCCTCGTATCGACGATTATTAAGCCATGGTAAAAGTAAGATGTGTGCTTTAGATGCTGCAATACGCAAGCTTATACATCTGTGTTATGGCGTATTAAAACATCAGGCTGCCTATCAGAGAGATTATTTATTCATCGAATAATATTAAAACCTGATTGGCTATCAAGACGGCATCTCAGGGGATAAACTCAGTTCAAGGAAATTCGACAGCCAGATGAATGAGATTCAGGCACGTGTTGCAGTTCTAAATAAATTTACGGAATTAGGCCGATCTCATCCTCAAATTGTGATTTAAATTCGAGCTGTTTAGGGTCCTTATAGCTTTTAAGTATTTGTGCAACAAAACCTTTTAATGTAAAAATATTTTATCCATGATTTACCCAATTACTCTAGATTAACCTTGGCTGGATAAATGGGGGAAAATGATAAGGGTGGATTTTAACACATGCCAGTAACCCAGATATTTCAAGGTGATTACATAGTAGCTACTTTGAGTTATTAATTGACTGCAAAAGTATTTACACAGTTTTATTTACATGTTCTAAAATTTAGCTTTAGCTTATATACTCATATGGCTTGGCTTACTTTATTAAATGCCCACATACCATAAAACTATTAATTTTTATTAGGCCAATTCATTAAAACTCCCTCACTATACCAATCACCTGCCTCTGCACCTCTTTTATATAATTCATATGCCTTTTTCTCATCTTTAAATTCATTATCTAACATATAAAAATCAGCCAACCAAGAAAAACGATCTTTATTTATTGACTTATTAACCAAGCCTTCTAAAATATTTTTTGAGTGCTTCGGATTATAGCCGCTATAATTTTTATAGTATGCATATAGCCTACTTAGCGCTACATCTTTATATTCACTATATTCTTTCTCATCTATTTTATTTAAATTCCTCATTGCCAATTCATAATCATCTAACTCTGCCAAGGCTATACTTTTATAGTAATAACCCAAATTATTACCATTTTTTATTGCGTAGTCTGAATAGTATATTGACTTTTTTAAGTCAACATATTTCTCCTCTTCCAAATAAATATAGGCCATCATAATCGATGAATTCCCACCTTTATCTAAATTCACTTTAAAATAACTAAGCGCTTCATTAATATTTTTATACTTAGGATGTAATGTATAGATTTCTCCAACTTGCTCACCAGATATCCAATCCCCTCCATTTGCCGCAATTTTAAGATAGTATAAGGCTTCATCAACATAATGATTATTTAATAAAATATCACCCGTTACTGCATAATCTTTATTCTTAAAAATTGTCTCATTTTTTTATTACACTAAATGCATCCTTATCTCTCTTACACTTAAATAGATCATTTAGAAGATAACCATTTAATACATACTTCGAACTATCATCCTTACATGTTTTTAATACATCCAAGTCAACTTCATCATGCATCGAACAAGCTAAAAGTAAGGGTAATAAAAATAGAATACAAATTTTATTGGTCATTTTAATTTCCAAATGGTCTACATTGTCGAGAAATATTTATACAATCACGTGCTTTAGTACCCGATGATGTTAAAAATTTATTATTGTTGCTCACAAAATATTCATGAACAATACATCCATGCTTAGAACCACAAAGCTCTTTATCATACTGAATTTTTGTTTGTTGACACAAATAATCTGATTTCATTCCTTCAGCATATGCAGAGGCACAAAACTATCTGGTTCATACAAATAATATTTGGAATAGGATTGGCTATTGTTATTACGCTTAACAGACTCCCAAATCAACAAGTCCCCATCCCAACCGAATAAGGTTAAATCCCGCTGAGTTTGTTTAAAGAGACGTCGACCAAATACATCATAACCATAATATGTTGTCCGACCATTAAACTCCCTGCTGGGTCAAACTGAAAGCGTTCTTTTAAATGCTCACCTATTGTTTGAATTAAATCCTTATTTTGATCTTCATACCATCCATTTTCTAATTATTTAAATTTCCAGATTTGACCTTAGATCGGTAGTGTATGAAATCTTTAACTTCTAAAACCTTATGCCACAAAGTCTTATTAATCCAAAATATTTTTTACTTTTATTTTTTTCAAAATAGCTTCATCTATAAGTCTAAAATTATTTTTACTTAAAGTAATTTCAACCAAAGGATTGTTATGTAAATTAACCTCCACCAAACTATTGCAATGAGATATATTAATTTTCTCGATTTCGTTACTTATTAAGTCTAAATACTGAAGATTTAAAAAACCACCACAATCAATATATTTTATTTTATTATTACTTAATATTAAAAAACTTAAATAATTACTATCCACACTAAAATAATTTAAAAAGTTACTTTCCGCAATAATAGCCCTTAATTTTGTTAATTCTGAAATATCCAATTCTTCTAGTTTATTAAAAGAACAGTTTAGCTCTTCAAGAGCTTCTATTCTATTTAGTTCTATTCTTTTAATTTTATTTGATGAAAAATTTAATTTAGATAAAAAATCACAGCCTTTTAATTCTAAATTTTTAAGATTATTAAATGAACAATCCAAATAAACCAAACTTCTCCCACTGATAAACAAACTTTCAATTTCATTATTAGAGCAATCTAAGTATTCAAGTTGACCACATGAAATCGTGTTTAAATTAGTAATAAAATTATTTTTTAAAGTTATTTTCACCAAATTAGTATTATTCTTTAAATTAATATCTAAAATACTTGTCCCGCCAACATATAACTCTTCAAGTAGAAGATTTTCACTTAGATCCAGATTAAAAAACTTATCTCCATTTATTTTTAATTTCTTTAGATTTTTAAAACAATCACCTTCAAAAAAATAATCAGAATAATTATTATTCAATTCAATGCTATCAATCCGTTCAAGCTCTAATAAATCAAAACCATTCATCTCATTAAATTCCAGACCTTTCTCATGAATCAAATATTCACTTATATTAATAGGTAGTTTCATATCCAACTCCTTTTAAAAACCCAAAGTATTGACTATTTCTAATCATATTAGTTTTGTCTGTACATGTCTTTACGCCCTATTGACTTGATTAGCTGCCTCTTTATGATTTATATCCCCATCATTAAAACATTTATTGTACATTCGATCCCTTAACTTTTTTTGAAACCTTGATATTCTTTCGGAGTTAAATCCTCAGGATTACAATCTCTTAATGATGATTTATATTTTTCTAACTAGCTATGGCTTTGTTGCACAAACCAATCATTAAAGTCTTATCCAACACTATAATTCTCAAATGAAGAAACCTCCCTCCTTAAAAATACAAAACAATCAATTAGTCTACCTATAAACGAGCCTTAATCAATCGTAGAAATATTTTTATTTGATCTGCCCCTAAGACTAAACAGTATGCACAGCGATAAAGCAAGCATGGACGAAATCAAACTTATTCCGATATAGAAATTCAATGTTACCTCATGATCAAATCACTATTTCATCTTTCTTTGCGTATGGTTAAAAGCTTTATTCAAAGCTTGATTAAACTTCGTAGTTTAAGTTGGACACTGGCATCCTTTTCTTCTTGGATCCTTACCATATGGGTATTTAATGGCTGCTCTTGGTTGGTACTTTTACAGGGAAAATTATTCGCCTGTTGTCTTGCCATGTCACTCATATAGTTACTACTTTCTTTAGGTTGGTAGTTTTCTGGATTTTTAATTTAATCATTTACTTTCGATTGCTCACCAATTCCCCATGCTGTCATACCTGAGCTAAAATAAGGACCATTCTCCATCGGATCGACCCACTGATTAGGATCACTCACATAAGTCGAAGTATTCATCCCTCCATCTAAACCAATAGGGTCTTTACTGAACTGAGATTACCCAACTCATCGTATTCATAATGCTGTACGGCTTGATCCTAGCCATTTTATCTAGTACATCGAGTTGGGATAGCGATATAGTTTTACTTTGATAATTTGCACTCAGTGTCACCTCCTATACTTTTAACCAGAACTACTCCCCAGTTTTTCCTATATAAATCATCTTGATGAGCATTTTCGTCAGGAAATTTAAAACTAAGACTATTATTTTTCTTATCACAAAATATCTCTCTCTCTGAGATAATACCAATATATCTCCAGCCTAATTCCTTTAACTTTTCTTTTTCTTTTACATATTCTTCACTATGAAAACTATTATAATCCACCATATAGTAATAATAATCAGTTGTACTAGTATGCATTTCTTCTTTCAAGGTAAGTCCATAAACACCAAATTGTTCAGTAATAAAGCGAGTATATACATTAGATGTTTTTACTCGCTGTTCAGGAAGATCCCACTTATGAAACATAAAAAATAGTACTAAGCCCACTATCACCACAGGCACCAATGACTTCAACTTTGACATAAAACCTCTAAATTAGAAATAAACTATCACACCCTACCGTATTATTTGATTTTCTCCATCCTATGAATGTTATATACAGATTTAGATCCACTAAAATCAAATCCAACACCAGATGTCCCAAATCCAGCCCCTATATCATAAAATCATTATAATTAGGATCCAATGTCAAGCTCCCATCAGATTTTTCAATAAGCATTATCTGTTAATTTACCCCTTTGACTCTGTAAATCTTTAGGCCCACCCATTCTCCTATACATTAAGCATGATATATTCCCTTTACCTTTAATCCCACTATCTGGTTTTTTGAACTCACCAAACGCCCTTTGAATACTATCTGGAGAAACACTAGCAACAAGATATACATTTCCATTATGGATATTTAATGCAATATTCAGACTTTCAGTTCGAGCATAACTCTCGTCTTGTGCTCAGGAAAAATTTTGTTTTTCTTATCTTCGCTCACCCATTCCTTATACTGTGCTGTCCAAACAATTGTTCCTGTTTGATCACTCATTTCCTCTGGTATACTTAAGTGGTCACAGTGGTAAAACCAAACTAGATCAAACTTTTCAACTTGTTTATCTTCATGCCACAAAGGGTCGGCCGCATAATCATAACCATGATGCCACTGTGGTGTCTGATGATGTTTAATCTGTTGTCGATAAGTTGCTTGGATTAAGGGAATAAAACTGTATTTTTCATAAATATAATGTTTAGTATATTAAAGTGACTATAGAAATAGCTCCCTTTATTCATCAAATGAATAGTATTTATAGGATTAAAAATGATATCCCCTAAAGAGCATTTCTCCAAAAATCACTCATATGTACTATTATATCTATCTAAACAAATTTGAACTCCTCCAACTGTTGCAAAAAAACCTATATTCCAAATATTTTCTTGTGGAACTAATGCATAACCTTCATTTTTATTGTTAGTAAAATTCGATGGTGGAGCAATTTCTAATAAATCTTGAATAGAATTACAAAAAACATAGTTATTTTCATACTTACCTTTATATTTCCAATTATTTTCTATTGCTATAGTAAAAATCTCTTTTTCTAGAAATTGTGTCGTCATATCATTTTTATTAATGAAAATTAATAAATCAGCATTCTTTCTTGTATTATTTGAAGATTTAATATCTATTAAATATGGTACTTTATCAAATATATTATTAGCCTCTTGACTGAAACTAAGCAAAGGAGCTGTCATCTCAGTACTATAATCTTGTGATAATGTTACATTAGGATATTCATGACTGAAAACCTTGGAATTATGTCCTAGTTCAAAATCCATAGTTCTAACTGTAATTTCGTCATTGTTATTAGCATAGCAACCTACAAAGAATACAACCCACATTATCATAATTAAAAATTTCATACATTCAATCACTTAGGCTTAATATGTACTAAAATCTCCAGAGACTTTCACCTGGTAGATTCTAAGCAGCTAACCTGTAAAAGTATACGACTTGTTCATCAGTTTTCATATTGAGCTGTAAAACCAACGGATAACTTAATCCACTATTGAAACTTTCAAAGCTATATAACTAGTCACCATCAAAACTTAATACGATCTGCCTATTATCTAGACCATGCACTGTAACCCCTTCGTAGGGTACTTCATAGGTCTCAGTAAATAGACTTGAAGCTAAATGATGCTGGCGGCCTTTGCCATCAATAAAAATAAAGCCATTATCTCTAATCGTACTTCTTTAGATGGTGCGATTATAGGCTTACCATTAAGAATAGTAGTGATTTGCTCCGTGCTTAGTGTATTACCTTCAATGGCTAGAGACCCTTGAATAGTTTGAATACGATTTGCTTTACGTAACATCAAACTATTTTCAATTTGAATTAAAGCAGTCAAGCGCCTTATTGACTCACTGATCTGCTCAACCAAATGAATAATTTTTGAGGTAATTGTATAAGACGGTTGGTATTTCATCCCATTCCTAAAGAGCATAGACGGTTACTGTTAATTAAACCCTATAAGCTCAACACTTTAAAGATTAGACTACGGGTAAATTATAAGCCACTATTGGATCAAACCAAATGGTAATATTCCCATGATTAATGAAAGCTTGGTTGTATGTAGACCAATTGGTTGTTTGATATTTTTAGGTATAGGCTTCTTCATTTGGGAATTATATTGCTGAAGAAGCCTTTAAGAATAGGTTTATACAACAAAGTTATTCCGAATCCAGAAAGGACTGAATTTTAAGACACCAAATCAAATGGCAGAGGACTTTTACAGGTTGGCTACCTAGAATCTCCCAAGTGGAAGCCTTCTATTATTTCAGCACACATTACTTTTACTTATTACATTCAAACCAAGTAGAATTCTTAGGATGGGCAAACATAATATTCCACTGATCTTCTAACTGCATCCCTGTAGAACCATTAACTAGCTTATCATTCATTGCTATTGCTCTGGGTACTATAATTTCGAGCTGATCGTCACCATGACAGTAAATATAACTCTGATTATATTTTTTCAAAAATAACCATCCATTTTCAATCATGATCTTTTTCTTTTCCACAAGAAAAATATCATGATTTAAATTTTTTAGTTGAACTCTGTAAGATAAATCATCTGCGCTATATGAAGAAAATGCTTTCCTATCTTCAAGAATATTATCAAAGATAAAATCCGCTTGATTAGTAAAAAAATTAATTTTTGAATTACTCTCTAATACATCATTTGTTTTTCTTGAACTGCACCCCATAACTATCACAACAACAATCAAGAAATAATGTTTCATTTTTCCCCCACATAACTCTAACGAGACAATTGACCTGTAATTCCAACATCAATATTATATCCAACGTTATCAAAAACAAACTCAACAGATTTTGTTCCATAGACTAGTATTATTAACTATTGGTTTAACATAGTTTACTCTGACCCCAAGTATCTAAAGTGACAGCCAAAACTTGATCACCACTTTGCATGACTCAGTACTTGTGGTGTTCCCACTTGATCGCACTGATAAAACACTGCCCGTTCGATTTCCGCGTGTTTATAACGAGTATCTATTTTCCAGAGTGGATCTTGATCTTGCACATAAGCTTGTGTTTGATACTAACGATAGTCAGGTGTATCAAGCAATTTAATAAAGCCGGTATACCCTGTTTGTACTAGAGGTACAAAATTGGTGTGCTACCAACACATAAAATGAAAGATATCGAAGATATTATTACCGCATAACTGGCAGCCCTAGAAAATCAATAGGGCTTGAGCGGATGCTTACTGTACTTAAGCGTCTACTGACACATAAAATGAAGGATATCGAAGAATTATTACCGCATAACTGGCAAGCCTTAGAAAATCAATAGGGCTTGAGTAGATGCTTACCTTTTTGATCAGGCACGTTCAACTGAATTATATGTTTTACGGGCTTTTCTGGTTTTCGTTAATGTAGGATTTAGGGTTTCTGAAGTCATGAGATAGCCTATAAATGAATATAGGCACGGCAGATTCAAATATGATGTGCTTTAAAGTAGTGTTCGCAGGATGCTTGCTTTTTAACCCACCCAAGCGACTATCATTATTTACCTCAACTAACTCTCTTATTTTTTTTCAAAAAAACACAACAAAAAACAAAATAAAAAAACTCCACAATTAAAAATAAACCACCTATTTTTTCATGTAGGAACCCTACACAAATATAATGTAAGAACAAAAAAACAATAAAAAATATAAAGCCCCAAAACTCTCCTTTTGAATTAAGAGAACAAACAAATAAATAAATATAAAATAACAATGGAAAAAACCCACTTGCCATAATCACATATATAAAAAGAAACTCTAACTTCTGTAATAAATCAACATTTCCCAATTGAATAAAACCGATCATAAATATATAAACAAAGAAACTATATACTATCAAACCTATTGAAATAAAAAAAAATCGAATAAACCAAGCTACCCACCGACTAATTATTACATTATCTATCATTTGTTAAATAATCTCCGTATATCATATTTAGACTTATTTCTTGGATCAAAAGGTACTACATTAGGCCATACAGATTGAGGCCAAAGATTACCACCATAAAAAACTGTACTTATTTTAGCCTTTTCAAAAGCTAAATCATGGTAAAGATCAATTGCATTTCCATTTAAGCAAGAATTATAAGGGACTTTATTAAAACTTCTAAAATCCTGATCACCTGAGATCAATGATTTCCTAATCGTATTTAAAATTTCCGATTCTGAAGCAGAGGTCTTACCGTACGTCCATGATGCTGTAATCCCTGTCTTAATCGCGCCATTCACAATACTGTTATTACCACGGCAAATTTCCCCTGCATCTTTATAATAGGGGCATTGGGTCCTTTTATACATATCATCATAATACTTACACATGCTTGTATCACCTTGTCCATCCCAATTCCAAGGAGTCAACCCCATCGGATCGACCCAAGCATTCGGATCACTCACATAAGCCGAAGTATTGATCCCACCTTCTAAACCAATCGGATCTTTCCCGATATATCTTGCACTATGCGGTTCATAATAACGATAGCGGTTATAGTGTAAGCCTGTCTCAGCATCGAAATACTGACCTTGGAAACGGATATTGGTTTGCTCTAACAGGTGATCACTAGCCTTAATATCTAGTGCTTGCCCCCAAGTATCTAAAGTGAT
>NZ_BBRX01000102.1 GCF_000829675.1 Acinetobacter rudis | reverse complement strand
TTAATGAAGGTGGCGCTGCCGCCTATCATGTTCTGATTCATATTTATAATGGCAAGTTAATTGATAAAAAAATCTGGCATGAAGACAAATAACGAACTTGATGCGATGAGACAGAAATCATCTGAGTTGTAGTATTTTTAGATAGTCACTCTCTTAGAGTAAGCGACTATCTAAATTTATAGTTTAGGCTTTCAGTCGTTTTAAAATACTTTCTAAAATCTGCATACGTGCGACAAGTTTATTGTCATTGGCAATAATATGCCAAGCAGCTGTAGGCGTATCGGTATACTTCAACATATCAGAAGCGGCTTGCAGATATTTATCCCATTTCTCTCGATTGCGCCAGTCTTCTTCAGTGATTTTAAAATGCTTTTGCGGTGTGTTTAAACGCTTTTCAAAGCGTTTTAATTGTTCATCTTTAGAAATCGCTAACCAAAATTTAATCACGATGGTATTACTTTGGCTGAGTTGTTTTTCGTATTGATTGATTTCTTCATAGGAGTTTTGCCATTCAGCAGGGCTAATTAGATTTTCAACACGTTCAACCAGCACACGACCATACCAACTTCGGTCAAAAATATTAATAGCACCATTGTTAGAATGTTTCGTCCAAAAACGCCATAAGTAGGGGTGTAATTGTTCAAAATGTTCAGGTGCAGAAATACCGTGAATATTATATTCGTGAGGGTCTAAATATTTAATGACACGTCGAATTGAACTGCCTTTACCAGCAGCATCCATACCTTCAAACACCAAGACTACATTTTTTGATGAATAACGCAGTGCCTCTGCAACCTTATGTTGTAACTTTTTAATCGCCTTAACATACTGCGTTTGATCAATTGTGTCGGACTGAATTTGAGTTAAAGCTGGATGAATAGGAGCAGGTTTATAGCGCAAGCGACTTTTTATCGATTTAGGTGTAATACTTAAATGATCTAAAACCAGCTGAGCAAATTGAAAATTACGCTCTTTGTTGACTTCACTATCAATAATATGCCAGTCATCAATAAAACGATCTTTGACATTTTGAATGTCATTATACAGGGTTTTATTTTTCCAATTATCCATCGGGAAGTTATCCCAAGAAAAATTTGGTACACGTTGTACGGTCTTACTTAAATCAAAATGACTAAGACGACCTTTAACTTTTTCCCATGAAACATCAAACCAAACTTTAACAATGTCGATATCGTGGTTGTTAAGATATTCTTCAAATTTGTGAATGCTATTTAAATGTTTTTGAAATTCACTTTCGGATATTTTTTGATCACCATATAGAGTTGAAGCAAGTAAATCTGTATACCAGTTACCATAAAAGATAATAATTTCTCCCTTTTTTGGGATGTTGTTCACATAAGGCTGCCATATTATTTTTTCTGGACTGATTTTATTTGGAATATCTGCTCTAATTTTTAAATATCGAGGGTCCATTAATTCTGTGAGTTTTTTTATGGATTTCCCTTTATTTGTTAGCTCAATTCCACCAATTAAAATTAAAATACTTTTGGAGTTTTTTTCATTTCTAGAGTTTTTTAAAGCATATTGTGCTTCGATCAAGTCGAGAGAAAGTTGGGCAAAATTCATAAGCTTATATTTCATTGTATGTTTTAACCGACATTTTACGGTAGGTTAAATAATTATATTAGTCAAATAATATTTTTGATTAACTTTTAAAAGCTACATTAGTTTTTATCATATGAATCCCTATCAAAATGCTTTGATTTCATTGAAAATTTTACTGATGAGTTCTCCTAATTATTTTGACCTTTATTTTGTTTATATATATATTGATAAATATGTAAAGTTGTTAATAACAATATTTAAGTGAGTTTGTTGAGGTGCGGGTGTGAATCAGCAAAATATATATAAATCAGGTCAACCCATTCAGGTTGAACATATTTTCCAGGGGAAGAAACAGCAAATCCGAGTAATTGAGTCTGATAATAAAATGGTTGAACAAACAATTATTTTATTATCCGACGGTGGTATTTCGGCTGTAACTTTAGAAGCAGTAGGGGTTAGAGCTGGTTATAGTCGTGGTTTAGTTTCACGGCATTATGGCTCTAAAGATGGGTTATTTATACGTGTATTTAAATACTTAGAAGATTGGATTGAAGCAAACTGCAGTCATGCCACACAGAACATACAAGGCCTTGATGCAATAAATGCATTTATTTTAGATATTTCTAATAATATCAACTTACATGCAGAGAAGTATCGAGCGTATTTTTGTTTGTGGTTCTATGGTCTGGAAAGTAAAGGTGAGCTCAATCAGTACCTGATGCATGTACGTAATTTAAGAGAGCAAAAGCATCTTAAATGGCTAAAGCAAGCACAGAAATTAAAACAATTGTCCAGAAAATCAGATTTAAGCATGCTTGCTGATTTTGTCATGACATCAATTATTGGTCTAATACATAAATGGATGTTCGATATGGGGTTTAATATTGAACTGAGATTGAAACAGTTGGTGAATATTCAATTAAGAACCATGTTTTCGAACTCACATTTATTTTATTCAGTGAATTATTGGGGAGAATAAATGTGATTCGATCACAATATTCAAAACTTTTTTTAGTGGTTATGGGTGCCATGCTTGGCACTGCATGTCAAAACATTGAGCAATACCAGCAACCTAAAGTTGCATTAGCAGATACTTATCCAAGTCGTTCCTCCCAAGAGTATCGTGCACTGCTTTGGTCTGACTATATTAATGACCCTGTGTTAATTCAAGTGGTTAATCTTGCCTTAGAACATAATCACGATTTAAAAATATCTGCACTGCGTATTTTAGAAGCGCAGGCAGCGTATGGTATTCAGCGTTCAGAACTGTTTCCAACGATTGCGGGCACGGGTCACTATGAACGTGGTCGTATTCCGGGTGATTTATCGCCATTGGGCCGTGCTGTGACTACAGATCAGTACTTTATTGGTCTGGGGATGAATCAATGGGAATTGGATTTATGGGGACGCATTCGTAGTTTGAACGATGCTGCCTTACAACAGTTCTTTGCAACACAGCATAATCAAATTGCCGTTCGAAACAGTATTATTCAGCAGTCAGTTTTAACTTATTTAACTTTATCTGAACTGGAGAAACGGATGTATTATGCACAGCGTTCAGTGCGTAATTACGAAAATTCCGTTCATATATTTAAACGTCGATACGAAGTTGGTGCAGGCTCTAAAGTTGAATATATGCAGGCACAGACCTTATTGACCAATGGTCAAAGTCTTTTGGTTCAACTGCAAAAAACACGTGAGTTAACTGCGAACTATTTGGTTCAGTTAATTGGCCAGCCTATTGCTGTACCTAAACCCGAATTAGACAAAATCACCTTTAAAACAGGTGTACTGCAAACTGGTGTGCCATCAGATTTATTACTCAATCGTGCCGATATTCGGGCCTCAGAAGCATTATTACAGTCAAGACACGCCAATATTTATGCAGCACGTGCAGCCTTTTTCCCACGTATAGCTTTGACAGGTAATTTTGGTACAGCCAGTGCGGATTTAGATGGCTTATTTAAGTCAGGAAGTTCGTTATGGTCATTTGCACCGAGTATTAGCGTGCCAATCTTTACCGCAGGTCGTTTGAAAAACAACTTAAATTTGGCTGAAGTCCGTAATGATATTGCGGTGGCTGAATATGAAAAAGTGGTGCAAAAGGCTTTTCGCGAGGTATCTGATGCATTAGCTCAACAACGTGGGCTTGGTCAGCAACTACAAATTCAACAACAGGGGCTTAATGCCTTTAGAGAAACAGCTCGTCTTGCACAATTGCGCTATGACCACGGTTCAGTGGGTTATTTAGATGTCATTGATGCGCAGCGTAGCTTACTTGCAGCCGAACAACAGTGGATTGAAACACAGAGTGCACTTATGCAGTCTTACGTCAATTTATATTTTGCCCTTGGTGGCGATACGGCTGTTGCCCAACAATCTTAAATTGTTGATCTTTAAATATATAAATGGTTAAACACATATGAAAATTAACAAAATATCTATTGCGGCGGCAGTTGTAGTCATTGGTATAGCGGCTTATTTTATTTGGCAATATATGCACAAGTCAGATCAGGATGTTCTGGTGAGTGGTAATGGTCGTATTGAAGCAACCGAGATCAATGTCGCCAGTAAGTTTGCCGGTCAGCTTGAAGATGTGTTGGTGAAAGAAGGTGATTTTGTTGAAGCGGGTCAGGTTTTGGCACGTATCAAAATCTCAACTTTAGAAGCGCAATTACGAGAAATTGAAGCACAACAACGTCAAGCTCAAGATGCAATTTCAACAGCAGAAGCGCAAGTTGCGATGCGAATTAGTGAAAAAGCAGCAGCTGAAGCCATGGTACAGCAGCGTAAAACTGAGTTAATGGCTGCAAAAAATCGTTTAGCACGTACTGAAGTATTGGCAAAAGAAGGCGCATCATCTAAGCAACAATTAGATGATGAACGTGCAGCAGTTCAGCAATTTACTGCAGTACTTGCAGCAGCACAGGCACAGGTACAAAGTGCTGAAGGGGCAATTGTTGCTTCACGTAGTCAAGTATCAAGTGCTTATTCAAAAGTAGATGCGATTAAAGCCAGTATCGAGCGTATTAATTTCGATATTGATGATGCACAGCTAAAAGCACCTTTAAAGGCGCGTGTTCAGTTTAGAGTGGCACAGCCAGGTGAAATGATTGCCGCTGGTGGTCGTGTATTAAACTTGATTGATTTGTCAGATGTTTATATGACGTTCTTCTTGCCAGAGACAGTGGCAGGTCGTGTTGCTATAGGCACTGAAGTACGTATTGTTTTAGATGCGGCTAAAAATATTGTCATTCCAGCAAAGGTGTCAATGGTTGCTGATACTGCACAGTTTACGCCAAAGTCAGTTGAGACTGCGAGTGAACGACAAAAACTGATGTTCCGTGTTAAGGCTAAAATTGATCCTGCCTTGTTAAATAAACACATCGAGCAAGTGAAAACAGGTTTACCCGGTATGGCTTATATCAAACTCGATGACAAAGCAGCATGGCCTACATTTTTAGAGAATAACGTCAAATGATCAAACAACAATCTATGCCTGGATCGATTGTTGCGGAAATTAAAAATGTCAGCCTGAAATACGGCAAAACAGAAGCGTTAAAGGATATTACTTTATCGTTGCCTGCAGGTTGCATGATTGGCTTAATTGGTCCAGATGGGGTAGGCAAATCCAGCCTACTAGCACTGTTATCTGGTGCAAAAGTGGTACAGCAGGGTACGTTGACTGTGTTGGGCGGCGATATTGCCAATAAAAAGCATCGTCAGAAAGTATGTCCTTATATCGCTTATATGCCACAAGGTCTAGGTAAAAACCTTTATAAGACTTTGTCGGTTGAAGAAAACTTACAGTTTGTTGCACGGTTATTCGGACATGATGCAGAAGAGCGTCGTAAACGTATCGATGAATTAACCAAGAGTACAGGTTTAAATAACTTCTTAGATCGTCCTGCTGGTAAGTTGTCTGGCGGGATGAAGCAGAAGCTGAGCCTATGTTGTTCTTTAATTCATGATCCTGATTTTCTGATTTTAGATGAGCCCACCACTGGGGTTGATCCCTTGGCTCGTGCGCAGTTTTGGGAGTTAATCAATCGTATTCGTGAGGTTCGTCCTCAGATGAGTGTGATTGTTGCAACGGCCTATATGGATGAAGCACAAGGTTTTGATTGGCTCGCTATGATGGATGATGGCAATATCTTGCAAACAGGTACACCGCAAGAGTTATTGGCTCAAACACAAAGTGCCAATCTCGAAGATGCATTTATTAAGTTGTTGCCTGAGGAAAAGAAGCAGGGCTATGAGCCTGTGGTGATCCCAGCTTTAAAAACTGATGATCATGAAAAATATGCACTAGAAGCTAAGGATCTGACAGTAAAGTTTGGTGACTTTACTGCGGTTGATCACGTTAACTTTAAAATTAAGCGTGGCGAGATTTTTGGATTTTTAGGTTCTAATGGTTGTGGTAAGTCCACCACGATGAAAGTCCTCACGGGTCTGTTAGAGGCTTCAGAAGGACAGGCTTGGTTATTTGGTGAGCCTGTTGAGGGCAACAACATCGAAACGCGTCGTCGTGTGGGCTATATGTCACAGGCTTTTTCGCTCTATCGTGAGTTGACCATCATGCAGAACTTGGTTTTACATGCCAAGTTATTTCATGTGCCTGCTGAGAAAATAGATGAACGCGTACAACTGATGTTGGAGCGTTTTGATCTGCTTGATGTACAAGAAAAATTGCCTGATGACTTACCCTTAGGGATTCGTCAACGTTTATCGCTTGCTGTGGCTTTGGTACATAATCCAGAAATTTTAATTTTAGATGAACCCACCTCTGGGGTTGACCCGATTGCACGGGATAACTTCTGGCGTCATTTAATTAATTTATCGCGTAATGATGGGGTCACCATTTTTATTTCAACGCACTTTATGAATGAAGCAATGCGTTGTGATCGAATGTCGATGATGCATGCGGGACGCGTACTTGATAGTGCTGCACCTGCACAGTTAATCAAAAATCGTCAAGCAGAAAGTCTTGAAGAGGCTTTTATAGGTTATTTGATTGATGCTGGTGCTGGTACCCAGGGTGAGCCTGACGATATCTCTAAGAGTATGACCTTAAAAGATGCCAATGAACGTGATAATGAAAAGCCGAAACATTTTAGTTTTCAACGGTTATTTAGCTACGCATGGCGTGAATCTTTAGAGCTCGCACGTGATCCGATTCGGGCCACAATGGCTTTATTAGGCTCAATCATTTTACTTTTGGTGATGGGTTACGGGATCACCATGGATGTCGAGGATTTATCCTTTGCGGTATTGGATCGAGATCAGAGTGGGTTAAGTCAAAACTACAGTATGGGGCTTGCAGGTTCACGATATTTTATTGAAAAACCACCATTACAAAGTTATGAAGAAATTGATCAACGGATGCGCAGTGGTGATATCACATTAGCAATTGAGATCCCTCCAAATTTTGCGCGTGATGTGCATCGTGGGGAAAATGTCAAAATTGCAGCCTGGATTGATGGCGCTATGCCTACACGTGCAGAAACCATTAAAGGCTATGTGCAGGGTATTCATACCTATTGGATGATGCAACAAGCCCTCGAAAAAAGTGGTTATAAATTAGCACCTAAAGTGAATGTTGAAACACGTTTTCGCTATAACCCAGATATTAAAAGTCTTCCTGCAATGTCTCCTGCAGTATTTCCGCTACTGTTATTGTTAATTCCTGCAATGCTGACAGCTTTGTCAGTGGTACGTGAAAAAGAGTTGGGATCAATTGTAAACCTGTATGTGACACCAGTAACACGGAGTGAGTTTTTATTAGGTAAACAATTGCCCTATGTCATCTTGGCAATGCTGAATTATCTACTCATGTGTTTCATCATCGTCACTTTATTTGATGTACCTATTAAAGGTAGCTTTTGGACACTCGCCTTGGCGTCTTTGATTTTTGTAATTTTTGCAACAGGTATGGGCTTACTGGCCTCAACGATTACCAAAAGCCAGATTGCAGCAATGTTTTTAGTGATGATTGGTACCCTGATTCCAGTGATGCAATTCGCCGGTATTATCAACCCAGTATCTTCATTAGATGGTTTTGGTCGTTGGTTTGGTGAAATCTATCCTGCAACACATATGGTCAATATCAGCCGTGGGATTTTCAATAAAGGGTTATTCTTTGAAGACTTACACCGAGTCATCGGACTAATGAGTTTGTCTGTACCCGTTGTGATGTTTGCAGCGATTGCCTTACTGAAAAAGCAGGAGCAATAAGATGTTCAGAGAAAAACTACAGAATATCTATCAGCTAGGTTGTAAGGAACTTTGGAGTTTATGGCGCGATCCGATCATGCTGGTGTTGATTTTATATACCTTTACCATCTCGGTATATACGGCAGCCACGGCACTGCCTGATGGTTTGAGTAAGGCACCGATTGCAATTGTCGATGAGGATCATTCGATTTTATCGGAACGTATTTCTTCAGCATTTTTTCCACCGTATTTTGTTGCACAAAGTACTGAATTAAATGCGATGGATTCAGGCATGGATGCAGGGCAGTTTACATTTGCTCTTAATATTCCTGTCGATTTCCAAAAAGATTTATTGGCCGGTAATCCTGCAACTGTTCAGGTCAACGTCGATGCAACCCGTATGTCTCAGGCTTTGTCAGGTGCAGGATATATTCAGCAAATTGTCTTGTCGGAAGTAAATGAGTATATTCAAGGTCATCGTCAGGCCACAGCTTTACCTGTGGAGCTGGAATTACGTGCTCGATTTAACCCAACTTTAAACTCGCAGTGGTTTGGTAGCGTGATGCAGATCATTAATAACGTGGCCATGCTCTCCATTATTTTGACTGGGGCAGCGCTGATTCGTGAACGTGAACATGGCACAATTGAACACTTAATGGTTATGCCTGTAACTGTATTTGAAATTATGCTGGCTAAAGTGTGGTCAATGAGTTTAGTGGTGATTATTGCTGCATTTGTTGGATTAAAAGTGGTGGTACAAGGTGCCTTACATGTTCCAATTGATGGCAGT
>NZ_BBRX01000103.1 GCF_000829675.1 Acinetobacter rudis | reverse complement strand
CCTCTACAAATGAGCCAGTCTTTACCGTGTATTTTGATAGTCCATAGCTATCCCATACTTTAAATTGAAGCTTGCCATATTGAACAAAACCATCAGCGCATTTGATTGCAGCCTTTTTAAAGGGTATCCATCCTAGTGAACGCCTAGCCGATTTCTTGTTACTCACACGCCATTTAAGTTTGGCTTTTTTAAATTGCTTTCTACGTGTAACCAATTCTTCTGTAATTGCTTGAATAGTTTGGCTATGCAAATTACAGAGTTTTGATGTACCCGAAGTATATTCATTAACATCGTAGGCGCTAAAAAAATGCCCTGTACGTTTAAGATGTTTGAAGCACAAATCATTCACATAGTTCCAGACAAAATTAACCTCTGATGCGAGTTGGTCTAGCATCTTGCAATGTTTGTCTTTAATACGTAACTTGAGTGTTTTCATGTCTAAACTATAGCAGTTTAATAGGCTAAAAGCCTTATGACTTATGGTATATGCTACACTGAGCGACAAAATATATCGTATGGCTTGCGCCAGTCGCTTATATCCTCACCCTGAATGGTAAGGTTTTACGCTCCATTGGATAAATTGAATCAGCTGGTTATATTGCTTTAAGGGATGACTGATCATGTAGTCATCGCTATGTCCTATGTAAAAAACCCCACTGAAACTTAAGCTCCAGTGGGGGGATGAATAGATCAACTTAACCCTTGAGTTTGCTTAATGACTGGTCAAGCGCACCCACTAACCAATCAATGTCTTTTTCCTGAAATGCCAGTGGTGGGCGAAGTTTAAGTACATTTCCATAAGGGCCTGCAACAGAAGTTAATACGCGATGAGTATTTCTAAGCTCTTCGATAAGATCTAATGCTAAGGCTTTATCTGCTTGCTTGGTCGAACGATCTTTAACTAATTCAAAACCAATAAATAAACCTGCGCCACGGACATCACCAATGCACTCGTGTTTATCCATTAACTTGGTAAGCTCTGACTGTAGTTGTGCGCCAAGTTTTTGACTATGTGCCTGTAACTGCTCTTCCTGAATCACATTTAGCACAGCTTGAGCTGCTGCCATTGCAACTGGATTACCACCAAAGGTATTAAAATAAGGAGTCTGATCACTAAAAGCAGCCAAGACATTACTTTTAGCCAATAAACCAGAGACTGGAATACCATTACCCATAGGTTTACCTGTAGTAATTACATCAGGCACTACCCCATGACGACCAAAGCCCCAGAAAGAGTCACCAGTGCGCGCAAAGCCAGGTTGAACTTCGTCAGCTATAAAAATACCGCCATTTGCATGTACTACATCAATTGCTTTCTTCAAAAAGCCAGGAGGGTTTGGCATTACACCATCCGATGAGAAAATTGAATCTGCTAGAAAACCAGCAAATTTAATCCCACTGGCTTTCATATCGTCTATTTGCATCTGAATTTGCTGTGCAAACCATTCACCTAAATCATTGGTCTCTATACGATATGCATCTGGAGCTGGTACGACACGCGTAGTTGGCGCTAAAACTTGACCTGAACCTAATGCAGGTGAACAGCCTGAGGTCAATCCACTTGTACCATGATAAGACTCTTGAGATACGATGATTCCTGTACCGCCACTAAATGCTTGTGCAATTCGGATCGCTAAATCATTTGCCTCGGAACCTGTGCACATGTACATTGCACGATCAATTTCATCTGGCGTTGTTGCGAGTAAATCTTCGGTGTAGTTTAAAATGCCTTCATGCAAATAACGTGTATGGGTATTTAGCATTTGCATTTGCTCATGTACAGCATTGATCACGGCAGGATGGCAATGTCCAATACTTGCAACATTATTATAAGCATCTAAATATTTGTTGCCTGCAGCATCCCAGAGGTATTGTCCCTCTCCTTTTACTAAATGCACAGGATTACGATAAAACAAACGATAAGACTCACCTAAAACTTGGCTACGCTTATCGGTTAATCTACGTGTTTCTGGGTCTAAATCAGCTGAATTTTCACTTCGAAAGCTATTCGTATCCATGATTGTTGAACGTGTCACCATCGCGATCTCTCCTAAATATTCTTAATCGAATTTGATCTTCTGAGCAGATTTTCATCATAATTGTCTTTTTTTAAAAAAGCAATAAAATACACAAATACTTTTTTATACACAAATAATTCACTTCATTTCATATTTAACTGTACTATTGGCGTTATTGTTTAATTGTCGGATTATGCACACATGCTGCAACAAGAACGTTTTCATCGGATCCAAGCATTATTGAGCCAACTACAACGTTTAAGTACAGAACGTGTTATGAGCGAATTAAATATTTCTCGTGAAACTGCACGACGAGATATTATTGAATTAGAAGCATTGGGATTAGCAAAACGTGTCCATGGAGGCATCATTTCAATTGAGCCCACATCTGAAGCACCATTAACGATTAGAACAACACAGCGCGCTAAAGAAAAACGGGCCATCGCACGAACGGCAATACAACAGTTATCAGCTGGGCAAACCGTATTTATTGATTCGGGGAGTACAACATCTATTGTGGCTGAAGAACTGAGAACCTTATCTGGTTTAACCATTATCACCAACAGTTTGCACGTGGTGATGAATTTAACGATGGCAATGGAAACAGAAACACTCAATCACGAAATTATTTTACTGGGTGGTCGAGTACACCAACGCCCTCAAACCCAAGGTGATTTAGTTATTCGAGAAATTTATCGTTATAAAGCGGATATTGCGTTACTTTCCCCTGTTGGAGTTTGCCCACAACACGGGATCAGCAGCTTTTATACGGAAGAAGCCAATATCGCTCAAGCAATGGTTCAACAAAGTCAAAAAGTCATTGTTTTAGCTGATCATAGTAAATTAGATATCACTAGCCGAGTGCAGTATGCAACAGCTCAAGAAATTGCCCTGCTAATTACGGACCAACAAGCAAAACAACAGATTGCACTCGCAAAATATAAACATGCCTTTTCAGAAGTAGTATTTGCTTAAATCAATAGCAAAAGCAGCTTAAACCTATATATCGTTTCACCTCAAGCCAAACTGACAGACACACATAAAATCCGGTGCTGTCAGATAAAGCTTAAGATCACGCAACATTAAAACTTAAATTCAACCCCAGCTTTCATGGTACGACCAGGAATAGGCATACTAATTACAGTGCCTTGATCATAGTTATAACGGTTGGTTAAGTTATCAACATTAAATGAAAATTCGAGGTTAGGATTAATTCGATAACTGGCAAATACATCAACGATAGTTTCTGAAGAGAGTTCAGTAACGGCACGTCCTGCAATACCTGTCCCCTGTAACCAATCTTTTGGATTACTTTTCTCTGAGTGATATTTTGCGCGTGCGCCAACATTTAATTTATTTTCGAAAAAGCTTTTCCCAACAGTGATATTAAAGATTTTTCGTGGTGGCAATCGAGTAGTGATTAAACTCCAAGCGCCGCCAACCTGATTACATTCGTGTTTAGAGTCTGCACACACTTTAGGTGGTTGATATAAAGTACCATTCAAACTCACATAAAAACTCGGATGCTTATAGGCTAAATCAAGTTCAACGCCTTTAAGTACCAATCGATCAAGGTTTTTAAACGTATATGAAGTGGTATAAGGAAGTATAAACTCTGGTGTGATTACACTCGGGATGTCTTTTTTAACGGCTTCTTGTGTTAAAAAATCATTGGTCTGGTTTCTAAAATAATTTAAATTAAAACTGAGCTGATCATTTTCAACAAACAAATTATCGCGTTGACCAATAAAACCAAATTCAACAATTCTTGAATTTTCTGAGCTTAGAGGTAAATCGGGATCATATGAAAACGTCTGACCCGAAACACTAGATTCGAACAAACTCGGACTACGATACATACTTGAAAGTTTAGTATAGACATCTATTCCGTTAACAATTTGATAGTTAAGCTGCCCCATCCAGTCAAATTCACCTTTATATTTACGTACAGCATAACCGTTGTCGCCCAGATCTGAATTTTCTACTGAACGCATGGGTATATTCTGGTCTGCATAATCTTCAACTTCAGCCTTATGCCACTTTGTTCCTAAACTTAAAGTAAAATCATTAAAATGATAATCACCATTTAGAAATGCTGAATACTCTTCACGTTGTGCATCTCGTGCAGCTTCTTTACCATACAGATTTCTGGGTTTCATCCGTTGTATATCATAGGTCAAACCATAATTAACGATGAGGTCATCTGCATTAAATTTGCTGGTATTTTCTAAATTTAGACCACTACGATAATCCTGATAACTACCACGATACTGATCACCCTGATGAGCAGAGTTACCAATACCGTTATGCTGATCGTATTTACCTTGGGTTTGCCACAGACCAAACTCTAAATCAATCAGATTATTATTTTTAGGTTTATAGGTATAATTCATACTGTATGCATTTACAGCTGCTTTCCCCATCGGCCACTGTGCCATATTAAAAGTATCTGGTATTTCTGCTTGAGGCACATAAACAATAAATCCATTAGAATCACGCATAAAATTACCATCCTCATCTTTCAAGTAATGTCCCGGAGGTGAGTTTGGGTCTTTTACCGGATAACGTCCCCAATAAAATGACAACACTTCTCCTGCTTTTTGAACATGGCGACGCGTGTTAAGTTCAATACGATGTTCATCGGTTAAATTGATTCCTGCCTTAATAATCCCAGAATCACTTTGATATCCAGTGTTGACCACCTCTTGGCCTGGATCTAGTTCAGCCATATCTTTTTCTTTGTAAAAGTCTGCACCATGTTTACCAGCAAAATAGTTTCCAACTTCACGTTTACTATAGGCTGCAATCAGATCTACGATGTCATTTTTAAAGGCAAATGCGACTGTACCTGCACCATTTTGAAAATTTGATGAAGCCAGTTTATTGCGAATAATATAATTGCCTTGGTCTTTTTCATTTTCAGCGATTTCAGGCGTTTTATTATTATTATAAAAACTGCCTTTTAACATTACACCACTTTGACGGCCAGGAAGTAATATATCATCCACGCCTAAAGTACGCATTTTGACAATACCGCCAATTCCCCCCACACTAAACTTTGCGCGTGAAGCACCCTTTTCCACCTCTATATCACTAATTAAATCCATATCGATATAGGTACGGTCACTTTCTCCTTGATAGCCACGAAAGGTGTGACTCGATTGTAAGCTACCATCAATCACAATCGGTACACGACCTTCCCCCTGTATACCACGAATACCAATATCTAATGCACCTGCTTCATTACGCATACTATTTACTTGTAAACCAGCAATGTCTGAAAAAACATCACCATTACTTGTACCACGGAACTGATTAATCTGTTCACGGTTTAAACGCGTTGTATTCACCTGTTTATTTTGTTCAGCAGTAAGTACGATTGTGGGGAGGATTACAGCATTATTTTGGATTTGATGCTGAGAAACAGATGGACGCTCGTTCGATTGAACATGAGTAGGCTGATTCGATATTACATTTGATTTAGCAACTAGAATGTAAGTTGAACCTTGTTTTTGCACACGATAAGGTTGATTTGCGAGTAAATAATCAAAACCCTCAGCAACACTATAATGACCTACAATCCCGTCACTCTGTTGGCCTTTTAAGATACTCGAATCAAAACTTAAAACCACGCCTGCTTGCGCAGCAAAACTAGATAAAACATAAGCTAGTTGATTTGCAGGGATCTGGAAGTATTGTTCAGAATCTTTTTTAACTTGTATTTGAGCTGATGCAGATGCTGATTCAGCATAAACCCCACCAATACATAAGCAGTGTATCAGTACTGCCAGACTTTGCTTTTTGAACTTCATAAGAATACCCATCAAATGTTAATGATTTTCATTTTCAGTAAGTATTACCCGTTGAGTTTTTGAAATATGACATTAAAATTTATTTTTTTTCTGATCTGGTCCAAATCCAAATTAAAACCATCGACAACACTACCAATAAACTCAGTTTTATATGCGGGTGTATCGAAGCAATAATCAACATGACTGCGCCAAATAAGATACTCAGAGAGAGGATATATTTTCGAGGTCTAGAAATATGCTTAAAGCCTCCACTGTATTGAGTCAGCAATATCCGAATAAAACGGTTTTTATGCATCCAATGATGTAATCTCGCCGAGCCTCTAGATGCAAAAACAGTGGCCAAGAAAAGAAAATCAAAGGTAGGAATGCCAGGAACAACGATGCCAAATACTGCAAGGATGAGACAGAGTATTGCCAGAATGACGCAAATCCCTCGAACAATAGCGGAGGAATGTAGTTTTACCGTTTTCTCTGAATTAGTTGCTTCAGCAGAGATCTGACGCTTATCTTGTTGTTCGGTCAATGGTGAAGAGTTCTTCATACCACATCTACATCATGATCTAAGTATTCAAAAAAGTTGACTACTTTTCGCTGTCTCACACATGAATGGATATGCCTAAATGAACTGAAGCTTTCATTGTTCCGATATGAAACAAGGTTTCTAAGTACTGGTAAAATCGTCATCGCACTGCTCAAGTTAATTAGATTCAGTTGTATTACCCGCCCAAACGTTAAAAACTGACATTTTTTTAATTATTTTTAACTTTTTCAGCCTTAGTTTGAATCCACATCACATGGTCACCCATATAACGCTGAACTTTTACTGGATAACTCAGCTCAAGCGCATTCTGCAAAGCATTAAAATCATTCACTGGATATGAACCAGAGACTTTCAACGATTTTAACTTTGGATCGATCTTTATATACTGATGCTGATAACGTCCAATCTCCTGCATCAATTGTTCAAGCGACATTTCAAATGCCATAACAACTTGATTTTTCCAAGCAAATAAGTTTGGATCCAAGTCGTGAACCACTTTAAAGTTTTGCTGATCAAAACAAAGTTGTTGACCTGCATGCAGTATTTTACTTTGTTTGGAATCTTTCAAACTGACCTTAACCGCACTCTCTATTACGCCTAAACATGTTTGGTCTGCATTATTTTTTAAATATTGAACATTAAATACAGTACCTAACGCTTGTAAATTGGCAGATGGTGTTTCTACAAAAAATGGTCGATAAGGCTGATGTATTTCATGTGCAGTTCGAATTTGTATTTCACCATAATGAAGTTTTAAACTGCGTCGTTCAGCACTATAGTGAACATCTAATGCTGTATTGGTGTTGATTTGAAGCTGTGTGCCATCTTCAAGTTCGATATGCTTTTGCTGTCCCACAGCGGTACTATAATCTGCTAACCACCGTTGTTGATCACCTAAGCTCCAGAGCATCCCGCCACCAAAACAAAAAATACCGACAAGTAAAAGGCGTGAACCCAATTGCAGTTGTGAATTTTTTTTACCTTTCTCAATCAGTTGCTGGCCATCGTCAGGAAAGTCACTTAAGCTCATGAGTAAGCGCTCTGCTTTCTCCCATGCTGCTTGATGTGCAGAACTTTGTTGTTTCCATTGCTCGAAGCGTGTTTGATCAATTTCCGTCAATGTGCCTTGTTGTTTTTTTAATATCCATTCAGCTGCCTCTTGATAAATTTGTTGCTGCAACATGCCTGTTTTTAATCCATTACTGCTAAACATTGTGCTAATACACTGACTGAATCACGCATCACTGTTCGTGTCGAAACATTGAGTCGTATTGCTATTTCTTGTTGGGTTAAACCTTCAAGCTGTGACCAAATAAAGACCTGTTGCTGACGCTCAGGGAGCTGATTCAAAAGCTGATTAATCAAACACAATGATTCGATTGCACAAATTTTTTGTTCAGGGGTAATTTCATCATATTCTGGTCGAATTGCTAACTCTTCAAGAT
>NZ_BBRX01000104.1 GCF_000829675.1 Acinetobacter rudis | reverse complement strand
ATGGATAAGTTGATATTGTTGTAGTGCGCCAATGTCGATGCCATTCTCTTGATAAAGAGTTGCGCTATGATCTTGGATACCGATCACTTTGGCGCCAGCTTGAGCAAATAAAAAGGCTGCTTCACTACCTACATTGCCAAAACCCTGAACACAAACTTTTGCTTGTGTGATATCTAATTGAATTTTCTTGGCAATCTCTGTACCTGTAATAAAGACTCCACGGCCAGTTGCTTTGGATCGACCTAATGATCCCCCCAGATGAACGGGTTTGCCCGTGACCACTCCTGTGACTGTCGTACCTGCGTTCATCGAATAGGTATCCATCATCCATGCCATGACTTGAGCATTGGTTCCTACATCAGGGGCAGGAATATCTTTTTGTGGTCCAATCACATTATTAATTTCGGCAGTATAGCGACGGGTCAGGCGCTCTAACTCACGTTCAGATAATGCTGATGGATCGACACGAACACCACCTTTCGCACCGCCAAAGGGCAGATCTATAGCTGCACATTTGATGGTCATCCAAGCAGATAAGGCCATAACTTCATTTAAATCTACACATGGATGATAACGAACACCGCCTTTACCAGGACCTCGAGTCAGACTGTGTTGTACTCGAAATCCTTCAAAATGTTGAATTGTGCCATCATCCATTTCTACTGGCACATTCACGATAAGTGCACGTTTCGGACGTTTCAAGGTATCGAGCTGGTCGATTAATTCACCTAAATATGGAGCTACCCGATCCAATTGGCTTAAATAGTTATTCCATGCAGATTGGTGTTGATGTACATATGAGAGCTGATTCATAGCGCAACCTAATTAATCATTGTGATTTAAATATTTTGAAATCAAATGCTTTAGTTAAATAAAATATATTTATTTTTGATGGTTAATGAATACCTGTTTCTACTTTTGCTGTATTTAAAATAGCTAAGTACTAGATTTAAATGTTTTCCATGTTAGATATATAAATATATTTAATTTAAGTTAATATAAAACCATGAGATAAAAATAATGTTATCGCTATTATTAATTGAATAAAAATTAAAAGCATCTAAACAAAATTAAAATATTTATGAAAAGAAGTTGTGGGGGTATTCCCTTTTTTCGCTTGTTAAAAAAAGCCATGCTAAAGATACTCAGGTGATCGTTTAAAAGTAATCAATATACTGAGCTGTTTCTTTGTTAAAGCAGAAGTAAAAAGAAATGGTATGTAGGAAATACGGCAGGTGGGGATGCACCAGTCTTCGATAAGTTGTTGTGATTATCTAGGAACAAAGGGATTTTAATGGGCAATATTTCACACGAGTCGTCAAAGTTAAGCGCGAGTTTATCAAATCGCCAAGTCACCATGATCACGATTGGCGGAATGATTGGGGCAGGACTATTTATTGGTTCAGCTTCAGCGATACAAGTTGCAGGGCCTGCAATCTTAATTTCCTATGCATTAACAGGAATATTGGTTTTTCTCGTTATGCGTATGCTGGGAGAAATGGCGGTATTACAGCCAGATTCAGGATCATTCTCTACTTATGCTGCAAATGCTATTGGCCCTTGGGCAGGGTTTAGTATCGGTTGGTTGTACTGGTGGTTTTGGGTGCTAATTATCCCTGTTGAAGCAATCGCAGGTGCCAATATTCTACATCATTATTTACCCTCGTTGCCCTCATGGGCTTATGCCGTTGGCATCATGTTCTTTCTAACGATGAGTAATTTATTAAATGTGAAGAACTTTGGCGAGTTTGAGTATTGGTTTGCCATGATTAAAGTCGTGGCTATTATTGCTTTTATTCTCATTGGGTTAGCGGCTGTGTTTGGCTTTTGGCCATTGGCAGAGGTGAGTGGTGTTTCGCACCTTTATACACATGGTGGCTTTATGCCGAATGGCTTTGGTGCGGTATTTTCAGGTATTTTAGTCACTATATTTTCTTTCTTTGGATCTGAGGTTGTCTCAATTGCAGCTGCTGAATCCAAAAATCCACAAGAGCAGATTCGTAAAGCAACTAATCTAGTCATTTATCGAATTGCACTATTTTATTTGGTGTCTATATTTCTGGTGGTGGCATTGGTGGACTGGAGTGCACCTGGTCTTACAGAAATGGGAACATTTCAATATGTATTACATATTCTTAATGTCCCAGGAACTAGATTAATTATTGATTTTGTTGTTTTCATTGCAGTTTGTAGTTGTATGAATACAGGCATTTATATTGCTTCACGTATGCTGTTTTCTCTCGGAGTTCGTAAAGATGCACCACGATTAGTGATGAAGCTGACTCCAAGTGGTGTGCCTAAAATTGCAGTACTGGCTTCAAGCGCAGCAGGTTTTGCAGGGTGTTATGCAAACTATGCATTCCCCGGACAAGTATTTGGATTTTTACTTTCTTCTACTGGAGCAATAGCGTTAATGGTCTATTTAGTCATTGCTATTTCTCAACTCAGAATGCGGTATAACATGCAAAGAAGAGGCGTGGTTCTAGATTTTAAAATGTGGTTATTTCCTTGGTTAACTTGGGCGGTAATCGTTGTAATCGCATCAGTTCTCGGCTACATGTTCTTTTCACCAGAATACCGTTATGAAACCTACTTTTCAGCAAGTATTACTCTCTTGGTTGTGATAATAAGTAAATTTGTTACTCGAAAAAGAAATACGGCAGATTTATATTTAAAAGATAAAACAGTAAATTAATAATATATATTCTTATTGTTTAAAAACGTCATTCACTGGCGTTTTTTTGTTTTTATGCTTTGGGGTGGATAAAAAAGAATTGGACTATTCTAAAAACTCTTATGCTTTTAAATGTCTGGTGATTTACATTTTATTATGTGGGTGTAAATATTTATTTTGATCAATCATTATGATTAAAGGGAATTTATGATTAATAATACAAATGATTCAAAACTAAAACATGCATTATCCAATAGACAAGTTTCCATGATTACTCTAGGGGGAATTGTTGGTGCTGGCTTATTTGTCGTATCTGCGACAGCTTTAAATACCATTGGACCCGCTATTTTACTGTCTTATGCACTGACAGGCATCATGGTTTTGTTTGTGATGCGCATGTTAGGTGAAATGGCGATTCGAAAACCAGATTCTGGTGCATTTTCAACTTATGCAAGTGATTCTTTAGGTCATTGGGCGGGATTTACGATTGGCTGGCTGTATTGGTGGTTCTGGGTGTTGGTTGTTGCCTTTGAATCGATTTTGGGCGCCAATATTTTTCATCATTATTTTCCTGAAATTCCAGCGTGGCTATTTGCTGTGATTTCGATTGTTCTATTTGCCTGTACTAACTTAATGGATGTACGAAAATTCGGTGAATTTGAGTTTTGGTTCGCACTACTTAAAGTGATCGCCATTGTTGGGTTTTGTCTATTTTGTATTTTAGCGCTGTTCGGTTTTTGGCCATTGGCTGAGCAAAAAAATATCAGTGGTTTAAGTAATATGCTTAATCATGGTGGATTTATGCCCTATGGTTATGGCTCTATCCTGACTGGCATGATGATTTCCATGTTTACCTTTTTTGGGGTGGAAATGTTATCTATTTTGGCAGCCGAAGCAAAAAATCCACAAGTACAAATTAAAAAGGCGTGCAATTTAGTGATTGCTCGAATTGCACTTTTCTACATTGTTTCGATTTTCTTAGTGCTTTGTATCGTGCCTTGGAATGATCCTGGTCTCAATGAGATGGGCACTTTTCAGTATGTTCTTTATAAGCTCAATGTACCGGGCTCTCGTTTAGTTATGGATCTGATTGTCTTTGTTGCTGTGACCAGCGTTTTAAACTCAGGTCTTTATACCGCTTCGAGGATGTTATTTTCTTTAAGTCAGCGTGGTGATGCTCCCCAAGTTTTAGCTAGAGTTTCAAACAACGGTGTACCTCGATATGCAGTTCTTGCCTGTACAGTTGTTGCAGTATCCGCTGTTGCTATCAATTATTGCTTTCCTGAGCAAGTCTTTATGGTGCTGTTATCTACGATGAACGCAATTGGACTGCTGGTTTATCTGGTGATCGCTTTTTCTCAATTGGTGTCTCGTTCTCGTTTAGAGAAGCAAGGGATCAAACTCGATTTTAAAATGTGGCTTTTCCCGTGGTTAACTTATTTCATCATTGCCGTCATGTTAAGCGTATTGGGCTATATGTTCTTCTCTGAACAACACCGCTACGAAACAGTGGTCACGCTTAGTCTTGCTGGATTCATTTTGTTGATGAGTTTTTTACGAAAAAATAAAGTTCGTCAACCTGTCGTATTTTCTTCTTCATTGGCCGATAAATAAAAGGATTTTAAAATGATTAAACTGACTCATGTACAAGCTAAGCAGTTATGTAATCAAGTCTTAGTAAAAGCAGGATATAGCGATATTCATGCACAAGCCATTGAAGAGGTACTGATGCAGGCACAGCTCGATGACTGCCACTCCCATGGTTTATATCGGCTGTTGAACTGCGTAACATCGCTTAAAAAGGGTAAGGTTTCAGCTGATTTACTTCCTATCGTGCATGATATCAGTGCGTCTGTATTAAAAGTAGATGCGCAAAATGCGATGGCGCCACTGGCTATTCAAACAGCCATACCTCAATTGGTCGAGAAAGCCAATACACAAGGTATTGCTTTGTTGGCCTTAAACAACTGTGTTCATACCACTGCGCTGTGGTACGAAGTTGAACTTTTAGTCAATGCTGGTCTAGTTGGATTGGTATGCACTTCAAATCATGCTTGGGTAGTACCTGAAGGTGGTTGTATCCCTTTGTTTGGAACTAATCCGATGGCCTTTGGTTGGCCTAGACCCCATGGTGAAAATCCATTTATTTTTGATTTTTCAACCACGGCTATGGCGCGTGGAGACATAGAGCTACACCGTAAAAATGGTCAAACATTGCCAGATGGTTGTGGTGTTGATGCTCAAGGTCAGCCAACAAATGATCCTGAAGTCATTTTGGATGCAGGCGCGATGAAAACCTTTGGTGCACATAAAGGATCTGCATTGGCTGCGATGATTGAATTACTCGCTGGCCCACTCATTGGTGATGTGTTGAGTATAGAGTCTCAGAAAATCGATGCGGGTGCAGGGGGCTCACCTTTGGGCGGTGAGTTTATTTTAGCGATCTCACCAGAAAAATTATTAGGCTCTCAATCACAGTATTATTTAAACAGTGCAGAACAACTTTTTAAAGGTTATGAAGAACAGCAAATTCGTATGCCATCAGCACGGCGCTATAAAGCTCGCGCAGAAAATCTCGCTTCAGGCTCTATAAACATCAATGAAATTGTCTATCAAGATTTGCTTGAATACCTCAGAACTTAAGGCATTAATTGGATCAATAAAAATCAATCGGCCACTGCTGAGTAAAGCAGTGTGCCTAAGGATCGTATTATGCATATTTTGATTTCAGGTGCTGGGGTGATCGGGATAATTACGGTGTATTACCTTTCTAAAGTGAGTTTGGTTTCAGGCAAGACTTAAGATATTAGCACTCATTTAGCCAGATATTTGTATTTACTATAAATTTTATAGCACTGCTGCTTGGGAAATTGAGGTTACGACGCTTGTCTGAAATCGAGCAGTTTCATAAAGCAGCTTACTAAGCCACACTTTGTCGATAGACTGGTTGAATACCTATTTTAAAAGACTTTTTTCAAGATTTCACAAGGTATTGTGGTTTACTTCGTAGTCTATATTGCTTATTATCGACTACATGTTCGTTTTACATGTCTAATCGTTAAGTAAGTTTTTATTGTGATAAAACGAGCTTAATTGTCTATCTGGCGTGCTAATGCGCGATCAACTATTTCCGCTTGTTGAGTTTTAGATTGTTGTCCCGTTACGGGGCTTTTTTTATGGATGCTATAACGGATCTCGTTAGAAATTACTCAAAGTATTGTGTAAAAAATCAATCTACATTATTTGTAAGATGATTGGCGCTCATAACGATATTGTATAGAGCGCTGATTTAGCTTAAGGAGTCAATAAATGGCTAAACCAAATATTATTATTTCTTCACAGGATCTACATCGTTTAGAAACGATGTTAGAAAACCAACCTAACTTGACTCCAACGATGCAGCATTTGGAGGATGAATTAGCCCGTGCAGATGTGGTTGAACCACAAGATTTGCCTGCAAATGTTGTCAGTATGAATGCCAAAGTATTGGTCGTGATTGCTCCTGCGACTGAGGCGACTGAAATTACTTTGGTTTATCCGCACGACTTTAAAGGTGAGAAAGGTCAGGTGAATATTGTTGCTCCTGTTGGTGCTGCGATTTTAGGCTTGATGGAAGGTCAGGAAATTGAATGGCCACAACCAGATGGTCATATGATGTGCGTTAAAATTGAAAAGGTACTTTATCAACCTGAGCGTGAAGGTAATTTCCTCTAAATTGCTGAGATAAAGATCCTCAATAGAGAACAGCCCAGTCATTTGACTGGGCTGAATGCATTTAGGGGTAATTGTCCATCATGACATGATGCTACAAGCTTAAAATCCCGAAGTATTGCCTTTGGCTGGGTATTTAAACTGGTGCTCTACCTGCAACTCAAACTTTTGTTTGGCCTCTAAAGGAATCATCCATTGGTTGATATTGGGTTGGTTCTGCCACTGAGTTTGTGTCGGCGTCATACTGTACTTTGATACTGTGCTCAACAGGCTATTTCGACTTTGTGGAGCAGCATCCATAAGGACCAACTTGATTGGATAATTATGCTGATTTTCAATGATGTACTTATATTTTTGCTGTGTTTGTTGTTGAGCATTGGCAAGACTAATTTTTTTATCCATTAAATCTATCTTTTCAACTTTAACTTGTTGATCTACACCAAAGTTAATTTGAGGTTGTTGGGTGGCAAGTAAGTTGAGATTTTGCTGACCAACAAAGTCACCATCACGATATAGTTTAATACTACCTGCTGGCCACTGTTGATTAAAGTTGAGAATCTCCACATTTAACATGGCTTGATCAGACTGTTTCGGAATGACCCAAGTGCTGAGTTCAATTGGATATTGTTCTGTTTTAAGCGGAAGTTGAATTTGCTGTTGACCACTACTGATGGATGTCTTGGTATTTGAGCGAAATTCGGAACTAAAATTGAGTTCTTCTTGGTTAAATTGTGGGAATTGCGGTGCAGCAGGCTCTTCAACATAAACCTCTTCAGCCAATTTAGAACGGCTCATACTGTCATACATAGCAATTGGTGCAGGCATTGGGCGTGGCTGAGGCTGCTGATAATCAACCCACCATGCTTCTGGATTGAGTTGTTGTACATGTGCTGTTGGTTGGCTGGTCGAAAGAGTGAGTTTGACATTATTCCAATCTTCACCAGTTTTTTGCATCAGCATGGCCATACGTGTCAGCGTGAGCTGTTTATTTTTGCTATCAAGTTCAGCTTTATAAATGGGTTGCCAGCGTGCATAGGGCACAACATAACTAATGCTAATCTCACCACTGCTTAAGGTCTGTAGATAAAATTTTAGCTGTCTTTGGTTAAAGTTGTGATCGCCAATACGATTTAAATCAGACTGTAATTCAGATAAGCGCTGTTCTAAATCTTTTTTCTGTTTATTCGCCAGATCAACAGCTACAAAAGCATCATAGGCTTCGCGGCGTACTTTTGAACCTGATCCACGGGTTGAGTTTTCTAAGAAACGATTTTGTAGTTCTGCGGCTTTAATAATGGCATCTTGGCTTGCGATTTGATCACGCAAGGTTTTAATTTGATCTTGTA
>NZ_BBRX01000105.1 GCF_000829675.1 Acinetobacter rudis | reverse complement strand
GTAGCCGTAGTGAGATCTTTTACTGTGACTGTATTTTGGCTAATTTGGGCATAACGTAAATCAACCTGAGTTAAGATCTGTTGAAACAGTTGCGGAGATTGTTTTAAGCCTTGAGTGGGGGTGATTAAATAACTGAATTGTTTTCCTGCAAGTACAACTGCATTTTCATAGTGTGTAATCGGGGTTTTAGCCATGCCTACAGCGATAAGCTGATCTTGTAAAACCGTTTTTGCTTTGTTGCGAGATTTTGATGACTCAATGCTTTCTTTTAACATGACTGTAGTACAGCTGGCCAAGCCTACACTGCTGAGTGCAAGTGCGGTAAGTTTTAGCTTAGTTTTCATTTAAGATATTTCCTTATAATTGAGCTTAAGTACAGTAAATGGTCTTATCAATTAAATATTTCAGGCTGCTGTAAAGAAAAGTTTAGGGGTTTAAGTTACACATGGCTATGGCAGATCATTCAAATTCATGGATAAAATGAGAGAAATTGTCGATCTAAGTTTGGATGGAGTGAGGATAAAAAGGGCACAACAGTACTTAAATACTGTATGCCCAAAACTAAAAAAAATTAGAGTGGTCAATTATAAAATGGTCGTGTTGTTTAGCCCCGTCTTCTCTAACATAACCGCTAAAAGCTCATGCCAAAATGGTGCGATGCTCTGTACCAAGTTTGATGAATAGAGAAAGAAGCCATAACAGCAGAGCGCACCAACAATTAAGATCAGCAACAAGAGTATTTTGTTCAGTTTAAAATGTTGAACAATATACCAACTTATCGCTAAGCCTATACCCATCAGCATGCCACCGATATGAGCAGCATTGTTAATTCCTGATGTAAAGAAACCAAAGGCGAGGTTGATTGCCATAATGATGAGTAGCGACTTTTTATCCAAAGCCAACTGTTGTCGTGCTAAGCGTGGAAAAAATGATAATGCAGTGAGTGCACCTCCGATCCCCATAACTGCACCAGAAGCACCGGCAGATACACGAGGGAACAGGTCAGGGTTGAAATGTTGCAACATTTCAAAACTGTTTCGGATATCAATATAGCCGCTGAGTAGACTACCCATCATGCCTGCAAGTAAGTAAAGGCCAAGAAAATAAAACCGCCCAAAAGTATGTTCCGCCAAGTTACCAAAGACATAAAGCGCCCACATGTTAAACATCAAATGAGGGAATCCAAAGTGAAAAAACATACTGCTAAATAAACGAAAAGGTTCCTGTAAATACGTTAAAGGTGCATAATCAGCGCCCCAACGTATGGCATCTGCTGTGCTGGGGGAGCTTGCATCAACACCTGTCAATATTTGCCAGACAAATAAGATAATATTGATGGCCATAAGGGCTAAAGTAATTTTAGCCAAAGGTAATGCTCGTGCTTGATTAGGGTATGTTTCTGACATAACTTTAAGTTTTAGTAATGTGATGAATACAGTGAGCTTAACATGAAAACTTATATCACTTGTTTTGGAGCAATCTAAATAGATGAAAGCTTTTATCGTCAGAACACTGTTGGTTTTATTGAGTATCGTGATCGGAGTGCAACTCTGGATTTTTGCGAGTTTAGCATGGTGGCGTACTCATCCTGTTGAAAATACTATGTTTATGCGTTTGAATTATTGGTCTGATTTTAAACCAATCAAACAACAATGGGTCCCTTATGATCAAATAAGCGTACAGTTAAAACGGGCTGTAATTGCCGCAGAAGATGGTCAATTTATTAACCATCATGGTTTTGACTGGACTGGTATCGAAAAGGCCATGCAGCGTAACCAGCAACAAGAACGGGTCGTGTCTGGTGGTTCAACTATTTCACAACAATTAGCGAAAAACCTATTTTTATATCCTCGACGTTCTTTTATTCGTAAAGGGCAAGAGAGTGTTGCAACGGTGATGATGGAGCGAATGTGGTCCAAACAGCGTATTTTAGAGGTTTATCTCAATGTGGTTGAGTTTGGTGATCATCTTTATGGGGTAGAAGCTGCAGCTCAACATTACTTCTCAAGATCAGCAAGTCAAGTGAATCGTGAGCAGGCTGCATTTCTAATCGCTTTATTGCCAAGTCCAAAGAACTTCCAACAGGATCAGAGTAACTCTCGATTCTTATTTAAACAGCGTCATATATTAAAATATATGAATAACAGTATGTTGCCAAAAGAAAGTGACTGATGATTTAAATGATTGTTTAATATTTATACTATTTTTTATGAAAATGTAATGCAATTGAAGCATACTAGAAAGATAAAATTTCAATAAAAGGTATGTGGTATGAACACCGCAGTTGCAAATACAGCCGTAGAGTATGCGTATAACGAACGCTATATTAATCGTGAGTTGTCGATTTTAGACTTTCATCTGCGAGTATTAGAGCAAGCGGTTGATCCGCTACACCCTTTACTAGATCGCATGAACTTTTTGCTTATTTTTTCACGTAATATGGATGAATTTTTTGAAATTCGTGTTGCTGGATTAATGGAGCAACTTTCATTGGGGAATGAAAGCCGAAGTCCTGATGGTTTGACACCAAAGCAAGTACTAGATTCTATTGCGCAAACAGCACATGCAGCGATTGAGCGTCAGTATCGTATTTTAAATGAAGAAATTCTACCCAAGCTGCGAGATGAAGACATTTGTTTTTTACGCCGTGGTGAGTTATCTCCAGCACAATCAGCATGGGTCAAAAAATATTTTCAAGAACAAGTCGCTCCAGTACTGACTCCAATCAGCTTGGACCCTGCACATCCATTTCCTCGTTTGGTCAACAAGAGTTTGAACTTCATTGTGACTTTAGAAGGGAAGGATGCTTTTGGTCGTCAAATTGACTTAGCGGTTGTGCCTGCACCACGTTCGTTGCCACGTGTCGTTAAGTTGCCTGATGAGCTGACGGATGGTAAAGAACATTTTGTTATGCTCTCAGCAATTATCCATGAACATGTTTCGGATTTATTCCCTGGTATGACCGCGACAGGGTGTTATCAATTCCGTGTAACACGTAATGCTGATTTGGCTTTGGATGAAGATGTTGAAGACTTGGCGAAAGCACTGAAGGGTGAATTGAACTCACGTCGTTTTGGTCGAGCTGTACGATTGGAAGTTACTGAAAATTGCCCAGAGCATATTTATCAATATTTATTAAATAAGTTCCACTTAAATAGTGATCAACTTTATAAGGTCGATGGTCCTGTAAACTTGGCGCGTTTGGTTTCTGACTTTAAACGTCCACATTTGCGTTATGACTCACATACACCTGCGATACCTAAGGTTTTGAAAAAATCTGAAAATATTTTTTCAGCAATGCAAAAGCAAGATATTTTATTGCACCATCCGTTTGAATCTTTTGCACCTGTCATTAATTTACTGCGTGAAGCTGCTCGAGATCCACAAGTTCTCGCGATTAAACAGACTTTATATCGTAGTGGTGCTGATTCTGAAATTGTTCAGATTTTGGCGGAAGCTGCACGTAATGGCAAAGAAGTTACAGCAGTCATTGAACTGCGTGCACGTTTTGATGAAGAATCAAATATAGCGGTTGCTAATGTATTACAAGAAGCAGGCGCTGTAGTGGTTTATGGAATCGTCGGCTATAAAACTCACGCTAAAATGATTTTAGTGGTACGTCGTGAAAACAATAAACTGGTACGTTATGTACATTTGGGAACAGGTAACTACCATGCGGGTAACGCACGTATTTATACCGACTACGGTTTATTGACCACTGATAAAGACCTTTGTGAAGATGTACACCGTATTTTCCAAGAGTTAACAGGAATGGGTAAAATGGCGAAGCTGAAAAAGCTGCTCCATGCACCCTTTACATTACATGCGCAGTTATTAAATTTTATTGATGATGAAATTGCCAATGCTCAAGCTGGTAAAGCTGCACATATCATTATTAAAGTGAACGCACTTACTGAGGTACAACTGATTAATAAGTTGTATGAGGCATCACAAGCTGGTGTACAGATTGATTTAATTATACGTTCAATCTGTTGCTTGCGTCCTGGGTTACCTAATCTCTCTGAAAATATTCGAGTACGCTCAATCGTTGGACGTTTCCTTGAACATACACGAGTTTATTATTTTAGTAATAATAATAACCCACGTATCTATTGTTCTAGTGCGGATTGGATGGATCGTAACTTGTTCAGTCGAGTTGAGGCATGTTTTCCGATTGAAGATCCAGCATTGAAAAAACGTATTTATGAGCAGGGTTTAAATACTTATTTGCAAGATAATCAACAAGCGTGGTTACTACAGGGTGATGGTGTCTGGAAACGTACTGAACCACAGGCCAATGAAGAACCGCATAATGCACAGCAATTACTCACTGCAGCGATTGTATAATTCAAAACGATGATGCTCGAATTTGTGAGCATCAATAAAAAACTGCCTCAGTTCATTGAGGCAGTTTTTTTTATAGCATAATTTTTTTAAGAACCACGGCCCATGACACCACGAATAGTGTTCATCACATCGGCTGGTAGTACCACTGTCTTGGCATTGTTGGATTTTGCCATTTCTTGCATCGACTTAATGTATTGTTCACCGAGTAAGTATGCAACAGGAATTTCTTTATCACCCACAGCAGAAGTCACCATTTCAATCGCTTTTTGTGAAGCTTCAGCCAGTACAACTTGTGCTTCGGCATCGCGACGTGAAGCTTCTAAACGACCATCTGCTTCTAAAATAGCAGCTTGTTTTTCACCGTCGGCACGAGTTACTGTTGCACGGCGTTGGCGTTCTGCAGCAGCTTGGGCTTCCATGGCAGACTGCATAGTACTTGATGGTTGAATATCTTGGATTTCAACAGTTTTAAGTGTAATACCCCAGTCAGAGATATCATCTGAAATCGCAGCTTTAAGTTTAGCTTTAATGTGGTCACGTGATGAAAGTGCATCATCGAGATCCATTTCACCCACGATTGAACGTAATGAAGTTTGTACTAAGTTTTGAATTGCCCAAGTGTAGTTTTCAATACCATACACTGCTTTTTCTGGTGTGGTTAAATTGATGTAGGCTACAGCATTCATGAGCAATACGGCGTTATCTCGGGTAATAACTTCTTGTGAAGGAATGTCCAAGACAATATCTTTGGTCGTGACTTTATATGCAATTTCATCAATATATGGAATGACGAAGTTTAGGCCAGGGTTTAATGTAGTGTGATATTTACCTAGACGTTGCACAATCCATTTATAACCTTGAGGAACAATACGTACCCCTTTAAAAATGGTTGTTGCAACGAAGACTAAAAATACAACTGCTATGATTGAGCCAAAACTCATAGGTATACCTCTTTCCAATTTATAATATTTAATCAGTCTTAATGAAGTCATGACTAGGATCGACTAAAACTTTAGCAATTCGCGATCACTTTAAAATGTCATCAGACTTTAGAGTACCGACGAAGTTTGGTGGGGTTTGATGACCAGATCATTACCAGAAATATCAGTGACCACAACTCTATCACCAACTTGGACAGATTGTAGGCTACGACAATTCCACTCATCTGAACCGAGTACAGGTAAAGTGAAACGTACTCGAACTTGATCATGCATTAAGCCAATTTGAATGACGATACCAACTTGACCGATCGTCGCTTCACGTGGCAAACCTGCTTTGGTTTTATCGATTGAAAGTGGTTTGATTAATTTAAACCAAAGAACAGCACAAGTGATGGATAAAATGATCCAGATCCAAATCTGTACTGCAAAACTCATGCTCGGAAATAAAAGCACGATAAAGCCCACAACGAGCGCGGCAAGACCAAACCAAAGTGCAGCAAACATAGGCAAAATAAGTTCTAACAACATGAGCGCAACGCCCAATACGAACCAATGCCACGGTTCAAAAATAAAATTCATACAACTACTCGTAATTGATTGCGATTGTCATTTTTACAGAAGTGTCAATATGCTCGTCCAATGTAGCAGATCGATAACGACCTGCCTATCATTGTGATAAAAATAACAAATATTTTTAATTTTCAGATCTTCATCAATATCATCTGTCTAAAGTTTAGCTTTAGGTGCGGCTTGAAAAGCAGCAGGTGACTTTTTAAATTGGGCGATTTTGGCTTGAATGGCGGTAATTTTTAACTGAGCGGCTTTTTCACCTTCAAGGATTGCCTGATTACTAGAGCTAAGATCTAAAACACCTAAGTGTCCAACTTTAGGTTGAATGGCAACATCAGCTTGATTAAGTTCAGCTTGGATACTTTGCTGTCCCATAATATTAATGGTTTGATCGAGTAATCCCCACATGCTTGTGGTTTGTTTACCTGAAGGACGTGCTGATATATCCACTGCAATAACAATATCGGCACCCATGTTACGCGCAGTCTGTACAGGTATTGGACTGACTAAACCACCATCCACATACTGTACTCCACCAATTGTTGCTGGGACAAATACGTTAGGAATACTGCAAGATGCACGTACTGCTTGACCAGCATTGCCGTGGTTGAATTCGGTTTTTTTGCCATTATCAAGTCGAGTAGCCACTGCTGCAAAGCGAATTGGAAACTTTTCCATAGGTTTGTTGGCAACGTTACGGTTGACATAGTCTTGAAGTTTTTGTCCAACCACAAAACCTTGACTGCTTAAAGTTAAATCACGCAAATCAGATTCTTTTAATTGTATCGCTAATTGTTGCATTTGATATGGCGTTTTACCGCTGGCATAAATACTGCCTACGAAACTGCCTGCACTCGTACCTGTGACAATCTTAGGTTTAATGCCATGTGATTCTAAAACTTTAAGCACCCCAATATGAGCAAAGCCTTTGGCTCCACCACCGCCAAGCGCAACCGCGATTACAGGTTCACGCGCAGCGATTTGGCTGGTTTGAGCTGGTTTTTTGACAGTTTTATCACAGGCAACCAATGCCAGACTGAACATTGCAATCAGTCCTAGTCGTTTCATTTGCATTATTGATTTTACATCACAGAAATAATGCCGAATATATCAACAGAATCATGCAATATTATCTAGCGTTATTTGCTCAATTTTTGTAAAGGTAAAGATAAATTATACGGGTGTTTGGCTGAAAACTGACCCTGATAAATTTTTAAGATGGCTGACAAGTCTTGCTCATAATCGCCAGTCGTGGTGAAAACACCTAAACAACGAATTGTTTTTTCTTGATAATCAAAGGAAAAAAGTACTATAGGTAATTGTGCAGCATGAGCAATATGATAAAAACCACTTTTGATGCTACTGGCTTGTTTACGTGTTCCTTCGGGTGCTAGTCCAATCCAGATTTTATCTTGTTGCTTGATCTTTTCTACAATTTGTTGGGTGAGTCCTTGGGCTGACTCTCGTTTAACAGGAATAACACCAATCCATTCAAACAAATGTTTCAGTGGTGAATTGAATAAACTATCCTTACCAAAAATGGTGAGTTTTAAACCTAGACCCAGCATCGCAAGAAATCCATACCAACCATCATAATTAGAAGTATGAGGTGCAATAATCGCGACAGCTTTGGCGAGGTTTGGAAACTCACCTTGAAAACGCCAACCTTGAGCTAAATAAAGCTGTTGGAAACATAAACGACTGAGTAAATTTCCACGTTGTGGAACTTGATCGGGTAGATTTGGAAATTGTTTGAAATTTAGCATTGTTTTTCTAACTTCACTGTTAATGATCCTATATGCATTTTCATTAAAGCGTAACATTGGCCAAAGATAA
>NZ_BBRX01000106.1 GCF_000829675.1 Acinetobacter rudis | reverse complement strand
CACCCGAACCTTTGATGTTCATGGTTTCGCCAAGTTTTTTCGCAACAGGTGTACCGCTGTTACCTGCAAATTTTAGACCTTTGTTGGTTAACTCGGTTGTTACGGTATTTGCTGTTTCTTTTAATTGCGCAACGTTAACAGCATCAGTATCTTCTAAGCCAGCTGCAAGATTAGTAATTTGACGGCGAACTATCGTTTCCGTACCATCTTTGGCTTTATGTAGACCACCAACACTTACTGCACCTGTTGTTGCTTTAGTATTGTTAACTGCTAGTTGGTCTGCGGCAGAAGCATTTTGACCAATATAAACTTGCCCTGAAGTACCTGTTGCGGCACGATCAGCCACACTCTTTGCACCTAAAGCCATACCTCCTTCAGCTGTGACAAGTGTGTCAAAACCAACAGCTGAACCATCTACTGCGTCAGAGGTTGCATTTCGACCGAAAACACTACTACCGGTTTTATTTTCCTTTACAAAAGAACGAGATCCTACTGCTGTACTGTTATGCGCATTATCATCAACAACTGCGTTATAACCAACTGCAACAGTATTATCACCATAAGCGCCACTATCTGTACCAACTACCGTAACCTCTTTACCTAACCAAGCTAATGAGCGTAGACCTATTGCAATTGAGTTTTCTGTTACGGCATTACCACCAATAGTTAAGGCAGAATCTCCTATTGCTTGAGATGAATGACCAATTGCGATACTAAGTGGACTAAATGCAATTGCCTCGGAACCCAATGCTAAAGAGTACTCGCCCAAAGACTGTGCAAAATTACCAACCGCTGTAGAACGAAAGCCTTCTGCCTTAGACTCACTGCCTAGAGCAACAACTCCAGAACCAATTGCATTCGCGCCTTCACCTAGAGCAACTGACCAACTTCCACTTGCTTTTGCATCAATACCTATCGCAACAGCACTGATCCCTGTCGCACCATCATTATTGTAATTCCCGCCCTGTGTACCACCATCATTTACACTCACATAGTGAGTCTGATCGCCATCAGCATTTACTTTATAAGTATTGGTTATTGGATCAAATTCAACAGTTGTATGTGTACCTGCTACTACTTTTGTTTTAGCAGCATTTAACTGATCAACGTTAACCGCATCTTTTCCAGCTACACCATCAGCCACTTTACCAATAACTTTATCACCAGCATTGATACCACCCGTTGTAATGCTTGGACCATTGTTAATGGTGAGGCCAGTATTATTAATTACAGTATTGCCAACAGATACTGACTCCAAACCTGCTAGGTTTTTATCCATTGCAACAACTAAGTTGCCATCAGTATCAACCATTGTCTTGATGTTTTGACCTGAATATTGATCATCAGTCTTCGCACCAGTACCTTTGATGGTCATGGTTTCACCTAGCTGTTTAACTTTTGAACCAGAGTTCCCAGCAAAGGTTAGAGATCCAGTTGTTCCAGCACTTGCATTTACAGTATAGGAATTTGTTGCAGCATCATAAGTAACAGTCGTATTTGCACCTTGTTTTACTACTGTTTTGGATGCTTTAATGGCTTCATCAATGGTATTTTTACCTGTACCACCAATATCCGTCATGGTTAATGAACCGTTCGGATTCAGCGCGGCAGTACCACCTAAAACATTTTTGGTGGTACTTGCAACATTACCCAATACAGTGTTGGTTGCAAATAGTTGGCTACCATTCACCCCATCTGTACTGTCTACAGCGATTTTACCTGCAGCTAGATTTTTAATTTGGCGTTCTTTACCTGCCGAGCCAAGTGATACTTGATCACCAGCCGAAGCAGCCTGACCTTTAAAACCTCCATACGTAAGTACACCAACCGTTGCTTGGGTCTCAGATGTTGCGCTCAGATCGGTATTTGATTTAGCACCTAATGCTACAGCATTACTTTTACTCACAGAAGACTGTGCACCAACGGCCATACCAGCAGTGATATTTGCATTAACATTAGCCTCTAGACCAAGAGACATAGAGTTTGTTGCACCACTACCTACCTTAGACCTATTACCAATTGCTACACCGCCATCAGCATTATCGACATGTGACTTAGTACCAATCGCAACTGTCCCCTTAGCCAGGTCAACTCCAGCTTGATCAGAGATCGCTCCCTCACCAATGGCAACACCATATGCATAGGCCTGAGTATTACTACCAATCGCTACACCACCTTTATCGTCACCACTATTCGCCAAAGAATTCTGACCAATAGCAACGCCACCATTGTGAGATGTTGCACGATCACCTACAGCAATTGAACCCCCAGGTGTACCTGTAGATCCACTGGTTGTAGCACTGGCGCCACATCCTAAAGCTATACTACGTAATTCACCCGCTGTAGCAGCAGAACAAGTAGAATCAGAAATTGCGATTGCCCCTGAACCTGGAGCTGTTCCATTCCCCGCAGTGTAAGCAAAAGCCATTGGGCTGCTAATCATTAAGATTGCTGCACTCAGGGGTTTCAAAAATACATTTATTCCATTTTTTTGTGAATTTACATTAACTACTGCAGTTTCACCAATAACGGCTGAACTAGACGAACGTTTTCCTTTTGATTTCGCCAACTCAGAAACTGCCACCCAGGCTCCTAACGAAGCATTCCATATAACTCGATATATTTTATTCATACAACTAATGCGCTCTATTTGTCTTTAAAAAAGAACTAAGTGAACTACAACACAGAAACTATAGAATTATATGAGTGTTTGAGAATTAAACTAAACTAGGTGATGATTAAATACATATTGAAGATGTATTTAATCTGATTTATAAGCATTAAAATTACATAAAACAATATAACCCACAGCAATAAAACTATGGAAACCTTTTATTTGACATACATGTTATACAGAGCAGTAACCTTTATGATATTTACATAAATAAAAAAGTAACTTTATATTTAATTAGTTCAGGTGATTAATATTTCAATATGATTTAAAGCATATTTAATTAAAAAATATAAATTAAATATCCTAAACAAATAAAAATATTTTTTTAATTTAATATTAAATAACAATAACTTAACCAGAACAAAAATAAAAAGATAAATTAATATGAAGTTTATCTTATTAATAAAAAATAAAGATATGCACTTAATTACACTACTATTTACAAAATAAAAAACAAGTGTTATGTAATTTATAAAACAAATAAAAAAACAAATTATTTATAAAAAAAACATATATACAATCAATTAAATAGCAGCTTATAAATATAAAAACGTTACTACTTTACAAGTCATAAATAATTTAAAAACTATAAAATCCAATATAGAAAATATTAAATAATACAATCAAAGAGATATATTATTAATCTAATTACCCAAGTTTCGAGTAAAACTTAACTGTACCTATTACCTAACTTATTCGCTTAAATTTTAATCCACTGTTGTCTTTAAAAACTCAATCATCCTCTGCCTCCTTAAAAAAACTGCATTGACTAGATATTTTAAATATCTCGATATGATTTCCCACAAACATTCTTTTTCTATCAATATCGGACCTTAATTTGTTAAATATCCCTGCCAAGCACAGTAACTACACGGTAAATCGATCAGTTGCAGAATCTGGATAACAAAATGGAAAAATCGGATAGCTGTCACTTGTGAAATCCGTTTCAATCTGTCCTAAGCGCACATTGACTTGAGGATGACACAATGGCTCAAAAGAATATAAATGATTGGCAAAAATTCGTTGAGGGATGCATCGATTTTCGCCCAGAAGATGGTGTATATCGCATTGCACGCGATATGTTTACTGAACCAGAATTATTTAATCTGGAAATGGAACTCATCTTTGAAAAGGTTTGGATTTATGCCTGCCATGAAAGTGAAATTCCAAACAACAACGACTTCCTAACAGTACAGATAGGTCGTCAACCTTTAATCATTAGCCGTGATGGTAAAGGTGAACTACATGCAATGGTTAACGCCTGCCAGCATCGTGGTGCAACATTAACGCGTGTGGCGAAGGGCAATCAGTCTACATTTACCTGTCCGTTCCACGCTTGGTGCTATAAATCAGATGGTCGCTTAGTAAAAGTTAAAGCACCTTCTGAATACTGTGAAGATTTTGATAAAAATAGTCGTGGTTTAAAACAAGCACGTATTAGTAGCTATCGTGGCTTTGTTTTTGTCAGTCTAGATACACGTGCAACAGATTCTTTAGAAGACTTCTTAGGTGATGGTAAAGTTTTCTTAGATCTCATGGTTGAACAGTCCCCTACAGGTGAGCTTGAAGTACTTCAAGGTAAATCAACTTATAGTTTCGATGGCAACTGGAAACTACAAAATGAAAATGGCGTTGATGGTTATCACGTTAGTACTGTTCACTACAACTATGTATCTACCGTACAACACCGCCAACAGGTCAATGCTTCTAAGGGCGAAGAATTAGATACCCTTGACTACAGTAAACTTGGTGCAGGTGATAACACGACTGATGATGGTTGGTTCAGCCTTAAAAATGGCCATAGCGTTTTATTCAGTGAAATGCCTAACCCAACAGTACGTCCTGGTTATGACACTGTAATGCCGTACCTCGTCGAAAAATATGGTGAGAAACGCGCTGAATGGGCAATGCACCGTCTTCGCAACCTAAATCTCTATCCAAGTTTGTTCTTTATGGATCAAATTAGTTCACAGCTTCGTATTGTACGCCCTGTGGCTTGGAACAAAACTGAAGTTGTAAGCCAATGTATTGGTGTTAAGGGTGAATCAGCTGAAGCTCGTCGTAACCGTATCCGTCAATTTGAAGACTTCTTCAACGTTTCTGGTTTGGGTACACCTGATGACCTCACTGAATTCCGTGAACAACAACGTGGTTTCCAAGCACGTTTAGAGCGTTGGAGTGATATTTCCCGTGGTTACCAGCACTGGTGCTATGAAAGTAATCCGAATGCAGAAGCATTAGGAATCAATCCTGTGATTACTGGCCGCGAAATTACCCATGAAGGTTTGTATGTCAACCAGCATGGTCACTGGAAAGAGCTCATGCTCAAAGGACTTCAACAAAGAGCACTGAATATGGTTGAGTGCAATGAAGCTACTGTGCAAGAAAAGGAAGAGGTATAAGTCATGGATCAAGCACTACATTTTGCCGTAACACAGTTTATGTATAAAAAAGCTGAACTTTGTGACACCCAAGATTGGGATGCCTATCTTGAGTTATATGATGAAGACAGTGTTTATCATATTCCGCAGTGGATCGATGACCATACCTATGTCCAAGACCCTGACCAAGGTTTGTCTTATATTTACTATGCAGATCGTTCTGGTTTAGAAGACCGCGTCTTTCGTATTCGCACTGGTAAAGCTGCTTCTGCAATGCCTTTACCGCGTACTCTGCACAACATCAACAATGTGCGTGTACAAAAATTAGCAGATGGTACGCTTGAAGTTAAAGTTGGTTGGCACACCCTTTATAACCGTCAGGGTGTAGAAGGTACTTTCTATGGTCATAGTGTCTACATTTTACGTCAAGAGGGTGAAAACTTCCGAATTCGACGTCAGCACACTGTACTGTTGAACGATAAAATTGACTCAGTCCTCGACTTTTATCACGTGTAAGGGGCAAGCTATGGGACATTCAGTTGCACTTAACTTTGCTGATGGTAAAACATTTTTTATCTCAGTCAATAACAACGAATTGCTGCTTGATGCAGCAATTCGTCAGGGAATTAATATTCCACTCGACTGTCGTGAAGGTGTTTGCGGTACATGCCAAGGACAATGTGAAAGCGGTCAATATGAACTAGATTATGTCGATGAAGATGCTCTAAGTGAACGTGATCTTGCTGAACGTAAAATGCTGGCATGTCAAACTCGCGTTAAATCTGATGCTGCATTTTATTTTGATCACAGCTCTGACTTTTGTAATGCTGGTGATACATTAAAAATTGCGAGTGTAGTCACTAAAGTAGAATTAGTTTCGGAAACCACTGCAATTTTACATGTGGATGCAAGTTCACATACTGAACAATTGCAGTATCTTCCTGGGCAGTATGCACGTCTGCAGATTCCAGGTAGTGATGAATGGCGCTCTTACTCTTTTGCAAGTCAACCAAATGCAAGTAACCAACTACAGTTCCTTATTCGTATTTTACCTGACGGAGTAATGAGCAATTATTTAAGAGAACGCTGCCAAGTAGGTCAAACCATTTTGCTTGAAGCTCCTCTGGGTAGTTTCTATCTGCGTGAAGTCGATCGCCCATTGGTCTTTGTTGCAGGCGGTACAGGACTGTCAGCATTTCTTGGTATGTTAGATCGTTTAGATGCAGCTGAACATAAGCTCCCTATTCAGCTCTATTATGGGGTGAATACTGAATTAGATCTTTGTGAACAACAACGCCTACAAAGCTATTCAGAACGTTTAAACTTTAATTATCAACCTGTTGTTGGTCGCCCTTCTGCTGACTGGGTCGGTAAAGCTGGCTTTATTCACGAACATCTTGATCAAACTCAGCTTGCTGAGAATGCTTTTGATATGTATTTATGCGGCCCACCTCCAATGATTGAAGCGGTAAAAAGCTGGCTAGAATCACAGTCATTAGACAATTACCGTTTGTATAGCGAGAAGTTTTTACAGAGTAATACCGCTCAAGTAAATGCTTAAACGTTTAAAATCGTAGTTTTCTTCATTGAGTACACATGTCATCCCAAGTACTCAATTTTTTAGGCCAAAGACTATTCTTAGCAATCAGTCTTTGGCCTTTTTTTATATTACCTTTTGACAGACTTTCACTATAGACAAAGTGTTCCGCTTGCTGCTTTCGACAAATTGACTACTTTTAAAGTCCTCAACACCGATCATTACGTTATTTTTGCTAGGTATTGTTATAACTTTAGGTAAGTAGTCATGCCGAATAGCCACAAAGTGGTGATGTGGTTTTCAAATCTTAGGATTCACCGTTTTCTAGTTGTAACTAAACTTCACTTATTTCTTGAAGATACGTTATAAATTGGCAAGTTTAAAATGATTTGAATTAAACTATTCTTTGGTAAAATAAATGAGACTTTTTTAGCTATTAACTACAAAAGATTAGTTCTTTTCAACACCTGTAATTTCAACACTTACGCGACGATCTTGTTGTAAACAAGCACGTTGGGCATCAACTTTAGCTATGTCATAACAGCTATTACCCATTGGTTGAGATTTTCCTGCACTCGCATAACTAATCACTTGCGCTGGAACACCTGCACCAATCAAATAGCTCCGTACTGTTTCTGCACGTTTTAATCCTAATTGATAGTTATAAGACTCTGATCCTAAACGGTCAGTATGCCCCACCAAATGAATTTTACTTATAGTCGTATAGCCTTGCTGAATCGTACTTGCTAAACCCTTTAGTTCTTGCTTTCCTTTAGGCAATAAATCCTGTTGCGATGAACCATTAAATTTAAATAAGGCATCAGCACTTAAATTAAATTGTTTGTTCTGCACTGGATTTTGTATAACCTGTTGAACAACGGTTGTCTCTGTTGAATACATAAACTGTTGACAGTCAA
>NZ_BBRX01000107.1 GCF_000829675.1 Acinetobacter rudis | reverse complement strand
ACTGCAGTAAATGGGAACAATGCTTTAGACTTTTGATCACAATAACTGGGCTTAATCTTTAGTTATCTTTAATATCAGTGGCTTATACGGTTAAATTTTAAAAGAAATTGCTGATTTGTTGAATGGATGTAGCACTTTTTAGTGGTTTATAGTAAGACTGTTTTGAATATATATTTTCATACCTTGCCAGACTGTAGTGTGAAAAATCTAGATTCAAGCGGATTGTTTAGGTCAATATAAAACTCTTCATAAGGATGATTTTAAAATTATGGAAATAGATACATTAAATACCTTTGCACGTTATAACATTTGGGCGACAGCCAAGTTATCTCAGTGCTTAAAACAGGTCAGTGATGAAGATTTTTTCAAAGATCAAGGTTTGTTTTTTAAAAGTATTTTTGGGACTTTGAATCATATTTTACTTGGTGAGCATCATTTGTGGTTTGAGCGTTTTAGTCAGGGGCATTCGCAAGCTTTGAGTTTAGATACTATTGTTATTGCAGACCGCCATCAGCTGCTTGAGCAATTAGAGCAGAAATCCTATCATTGGCTTGAGTTCTTACAGCAACTCGACTCAGGCTTACTCTGCCAAGAGCTGCATTATACGAGTACTCAGGGGCAGAAATTATCATTGCCATATGCTGCGACTTTATTACACGTGTTCAATCACAGCACACACCACCGTGGGCAAATTACAGTGGCGCTCACGCAAATGGGCTACCCATGTCCGGTACTAGATCTGGTTTATATGTTGGTTGAAGACAAGAAAAAGTAAGGTAACTTAACACCTTATAATTTGCTGGAATATATTCACTTTCATCTATTTGTTCTAAATCAAAAAAATAAATATCAGGTGATCCGTTGTGTTTTTGTTAAAAATAACGATAATCGTTTTTATTTAGATTAAGAATACCATGCGCAGATATAGTTGTCAGAATCTAACTTTCACTCGAAGTGCAATTTATCTGGCACTTTTTAGCTGTGGCATTACAACCGCTTATGCTGATACAGGTGAGGTAGTTGAACCTGTGATGTTGCCTGTGATTGAGCTAACGGCAGACAATAGTCCAGAAAACAATTACATAAAAAAAAATGCCAGTACATCGACCAAACTGGATTTATCGGTAAAAGAGACACCGCAATCCGTTTCAGTGATTACACGAAAGCAGGCTGAAGACATGGGTGCGACCAACATAGCTGATGTGCTATTAAATACTACGGGTATCTTGCTTACAGGGGATAATACCGAGAGAACTAACTTTTCAATAAGGGGGTTCAATGTTGGAGATGGCTGGAATTCAAACTTATTGCAATATGACGGCGTAGCGGTAAATGCAACGAATATCGCTTCATCAAAACCTGATATGGCCACGATTGAAAGTATTGAAGTATTACGTGGGGCAGCGGGTTTAATGCAAGGTTCTGGGGAGCCATCCGGTGCGATTAATCTGATTCGTAAAAAGCCTACGGAGTCTTTTCAGGCAAGTGGAGCGATCAGCTATGGCTCATGGAACACGATCCGTGGTGAAGTCGATGTATCGGGGCCATTGAATCAATCAGGCAGTATACGAGGTCGTTTTGTTGCAGCGGGTCAGGACGGTGACTCCTTTATGAAATCTGTCACACGTGATTCTAATGTGCTGTATGGCATAATCAGCAGTGATTTAACTGAAAATACGCTGTTGAACATTGGATTTTCACGGCAAGGTGAACATGCTGTTCCTGTAAACACGATTCCGAATTATTTTAATGGCACAAAAATAGGAGTTGATCATTCTAATTGTGGCTGCGATGCCCGAGATTTTTGGGATAAAACTAACTCTCAGCTTTTCTTAGATATTAGTCACCAGTTTGATAATGGCTGGCTGGTTAAAGCCAGTTATATGAAAGCAAAATATTCGATGGATATGGCGTTTACATCATTGGCTGTAGCTGCGACGACAACCAGTGCAGATGATGCCTTGGCAACAGTGTATAAATATGGATATAAATATGAGCAAAAACTAGATATCTATGATTTTTTTGCAAAGGGTAACTATGCTTTGTTTGGCCGCGAACATGAATTGGTTTTTGGTGCGAACCATAGTCGAAGTGATCTCGATGGGGCATGGACAAGTTGGGATCAGGTTCTAGAAGACTTTAGTTTGGTTGGTTCTGGTGAAACACCAAGCCGTGATTACTTATATGTAAACATTAAAAACTTTAATCATTATCAGTTGCCTCACATCGCTCCACGTTATAACAACACCATTTTTGAACAAGTACGTCAGACAGGGTATTACCTCACTACTCGATTAAATATAACCGATCCCTTAAAACTAATTGCTGGGGTACGTCAAAGTAATTTTGAAGATATTGATAAGTATAAAAAGTCCAATATTCTGACTCCATATTTAGGAATCAGTTATAACATTAATGATGCATTAACTGCATATGCAAGTTATACCGATACTTTTGTGGTGCAAGGTGCCAAAGATCGTGATGAAAAACTACTTGATCCTATACAGGGTAATGTCTATGAAATTGGCTTGAAAGCAGGATTATGGGATGATCGCTTGATTGCCTCAATTGCGGGATTTAGAACAAATCAGATTAACCGAGCAATACGAGATGACAGCAGCAAGGGGCAATGTCCATTTAATGGTGGCGAGGCATATTGTAATGTTGCATCTGGTGAGGTGGTAAGTAAAGGCATTGAAACTGAGATTCGTGGTGAAATTATACCGAATCTTAATTTAAGTTTTGGCTATACCTATAACACAACCGAGTATGATAAAGACCCTGAAAACCAAGGCCGTGTTTTTAATGAAAATACACCAGAGCATATCGCGCGTTTATTTGCGACCTATAAATTTGCAAATAATTTGACGGTAGGTGGAGGGGCGAACTATCAAAGCACTTGGACTGTTGGACGCTATAATAAGTATAGCTATAAGCAACCCAGCTACATGACTGCGAGTGTGATGGCGAGTTACCCACTGAGTGACAAGACCAATATTTCATTAAACGTGAATAATATTTTTGACAAAGAATATTATTCACAGATTGATAGTGATGGTGGCGTGCGTTTCGGAAATCCGCGTAACGCGACCCTCGCACTAAGAACAAAGTTTTAAGCCAATACTTGGGTGATTTGATGTCACCCATTTACGCATTGAATCAAGGATTTCGTAAAAAGCGTATGCCTTGACGGCAGGCTTTACGTTAAAATAGTGAAATCCTGATTTGAGTTTGAATTATGCAATCCGAGGCAATACTTTCTGTCCAAGAACAACAATTTTTAGATGCTGTGGCACAGGCAATTACCTCAAAACAGTTGCAACGCTTAACTTTGAGTCAATATCAGGGGGATTTAGCTGAACTGGAAAAAATCACTTTACGTTTACTTGAAGTTCAACAGCAAACAGTACTCAGTGCGCTTTATCACTACAAGACCAAAGACGTTACTCAGAACTATGAACTTGATCAAGCATTACTGCAAATTACAGCCTTATTAGCGCAGTGTAAGCAGGCAAATTTTGTGTCATTCGATGCAGAGTGGCAGCTGAAAAGGACCAAAAAAAGTGTACTGGTAAAATGCCATAAACGTGAGTCAGTTGAAAAAACAGCTGTATCTAGTCAACAACATGACCGTGAGAAAAAACGCTTGCTCGATCCAAATAGTCCATTTTTGCATTATTTAGGAATATGCGATGCAGAGGCTAAAGTGATTCCAAGCATGGCGCGTAAATGGAAGCAAATTAACAAATTTGTAGAGATTTTTTCTCATGCAGTTGAAAGCTTACCCAAGCAGTCACGTGCGATGCATGTCGTAGATTTTGGTTCTGGCAAAGGCTATCTCACTTTTGCTCTATATGATTATTTGCAAAAACAGCAGCACCAACCACAAGTTACAGGTGTTGAACTGAGTGATAAAATGGTGGCATTTTGCCAAGAGGTTGCGGCAAAAAGTCAGTTTCAACAGTTACAATTTTTCCAAGGGGATGTCCGTAGCTATCAGCCTGAACATCTTGATGTGATGATTGCATTGCATGCTTGTGATATTGCTACTGATTTTGCAATTCATACAGGGATACGCTTAGGGGCTTCCGTGATTATGTGCGCGCCGTGTTGTCATAAAGAATTACGACCACAGATGCAAAGTCCTAGCTTGCTCAAACCGATGTTGCAATTTGGTATTCATGCTGGACAGCAGGCTGAGATGTTGACGGATACGATTCGCGCGTTATTGTTAAAAGCCTATGGTTATGAAACTAAAGTCTTTGAGTTTGTTGCACTTGAACACACCAGTAAGAATAAAATGATTTTAGCGACTAAACGTAAAGACATCAGCACATCTGATGCAGAAGTGATTGCACAAATTCAGGCTTTAAAACAGCACTATAGTATTGAACAGCATTCACTTGAATTGTTGTTGAATAATCAGTGGCAGGCACATGATTTAGGTAAAAAGTGTTAAGACAGTGAAGGGTAATATCATGAATCAATTAAAAGACCAGATCAAACATGGAACATGGGCAGAGCTTAAAGACGATGCGATGTTTATTCGTGAACAGGTCTTTATTGGGGAGCAGAGTATTGCACCTGCAGATGAATGGGATGAGCAAGATCCAATTTCTCTTCATTTTGTTATTTATCAGGAAGGGCAAGCAATTGCGACAGCACGCTTGTTAAATGACAATAGTGTAGGGCGAGTTGCAGTATTAAAAGCCTACCGTGGACAAGGCTTAGGACAATTGATCATGCAATCAATTATTGAGAAAGCCCAACAGGAAAAACGTACAGAATTGCATTTATCTGCACAAGTCCATGCACTTGAGTTTTATCGTGCTTTGGGCTTTGAACAACAAGGCGAGGTCTATTTGGACTGTAATATTCCACATATTGATATGAACCTCACCCTTTAACTCCCTCTCCTTGGTAAGGAGAGGGTTTGGGGCAGGATTAATGTCCTTGATGTGCTTCAACCTGAGCAGCTGAGTGTTTTTCTTGAGCAGCTTGACGTGCTTGATCTTGTTGTTTCGCTTCAGCCATTGCCTCAGCAGACATCGTTGGCTGCTGTTTAAACGCATGTTGCTGGGTGTTGTGCTGTTTACTTGGCATGTAGTCTGGTTCATTGCTCATTGCTAAGTAAAATATACCTAAAAATAAAATACTTAGGATAGTTGCAATGATTAGAGCTTTCCAGCCCCAAGGAGATTTTTCAGGAGAAAGGACTTGGTTATTCATGCGTTTTTCCAAATAAAGCGTGTGAATATTGATAGCATCATAGCATAAGCATGATCAACTGTTGCACATTACACGCGTATTATGCCTGTCACAACTGTTGCTGTTGTGACAGGCATCAGCGTTATTAAACAATAGCCTGTTGTGTGCGTGCATGTTGTTGTAATAATTCAGGTGCTTTAAAACGTTCACCAAACCGTTGTTCCAACTGCTGAGCTCTGGTAAGGGCTTGGCTTAGACCATATTGGTTGAGAAATTGAATGGCTCCACCTGTCCACGGTGCAAAACCGATTCCAAAAATTGAACCGACGTTGGCATCGATCACGGAGCTGAGGACACCTTCTTGTAGGCAACGTAAAGTATCGAGTGATTGAACGAAGAGGAAGCGATCAATCATGTCTTGTTCGGTGATTTCAACCTCTGCCTTATACCAGTGTTTAAGTCCAGGCCAGAGTTGCTTTTTGTCGTTTGTTGGATAGTCATAAAAGCCTGCACCCGCAGCTTTCCCAGCGCGATCAAATTCATGAATCATGGTGTGAATAACTTGATCCGCAGGACTTGGTGCTAAGACTTGCCCCTCAACCTGTTTCGCTTTACGGGCTTCATTTGCAACATGTTCAGAAAGAGTCAATGACACTTCATCTTGAATGGCGAGTGGGCCAACAGGCATTCCAGCTTTGAGTGCTGCCATTTCAATTTTAGCTGGATGAATTCCCTCGGCAAGTAAACGAAGGCCCTCTTGAACGAAGGTTCCAAATACACGGCTGGTAAAAAATCCTCGACTGTCGTTAATAACGATAGGCGTTTTTCCGATTTGTAAAACAAAGTCATAAGCTTTGGCAAGTGTTTCAGCAGAGGTGTATTGGCCTTTAATAATCTCAACCAACTGCATTTTATCGACGGGGCTAAAAAAGTGTAAACCAATGAAGTTTGCAGCATTGCGACTTGCTTGTGCTAAGTCTGTAATGGGTAAAGTCGAAGTATTCGAGGCCATTACCGCATCCGCTGCGAGATACTGCTCGGCTTCTTGGGTTACCGTGGCTTTAAGCTGTGGGTTTTCAAATACTGCTTCAATAATGAGGTCACAGCCAGCTAAATCAGCGGCCTGTGTTGTGGGTTGAATGAGCGCTAATAATTGATCACGCTGTTCAGGTTGCATACGACCCTGACTGACTTTTTTATTCCAAAGTTTTTGACTATAAGCTTTTCCACGCTCAGCGGCATCTAATTGAATATCTTTTAATATGACTTTAATGCCTTTATTGGCAATCGCATAGGCAATTCCCGCACCCATCATGCCTGCACCAAGTACTCCGACTTGTTGAGTTTTGGTTTTGGGATAATGGGCTGGACGACTTGCACCTGACTTAATTGCATTTAAGCCATGCCAGAATGTTCCAATCATATTTTTAGAGATTTTCCCCGTCGCAAGTGCAGTAAAGGCACGAGTTTCGATGCGTAATGCAGTATCTAAGTCGACTTGAGCCCCTTCAACAGCCACAGCCAGAATGGCTTCTGGTGCTGGGTAACAGCCTTTGGTTTTTTCTCGAAGCATCGCGGGTGCAATGGCCAATAGCTGCGCAACGGTCGGTGTTCTTGGGTCGCCACCAGGTATTTTATAACCTTTTACATCAAATACTTGTTGTGACTTTTCATGGCTATTGATCCAAGCAACTGCTTTTTCAATCAGTTCAGGTTCACTCTGCGCTGTATCATGAATGAGCCGTAGATTTTGGGCCTCTTCAAGCTTAAATTGCTTGCCTTCAAGGAGATAAGGCAGTGCTGTTTGTAAGCCAAGCAGGCGGACCATACGAATAATTCCACCACCACCGGGTAACAGGCCAAGTGTCACCTCAGGCAAGCCAAATTTGGCCTTTGGATTGACAAGAGCTATACGATAATGACTGCTTAAAGCAATTTCCCAGCCGCCGCCTAAAGCTGTGCCATTTAGGGCAGCAACGACAGGCACACCAAGGGTTTCGATATATCGTAAGTTCGCTTTCATTTCTTCGACCATGTTGAAGAAATCGGTCGCTTGCTCTGGTTGTGCTTGTATAATTTCATCTAAGTCTCCGCCAGCAAAGAAGGTCTTTTTGGCGGATCGTAGAATGATGCCTTTGATTTGAGTTTCAGCTTTGATTTGTTGCGTGACTGCATTGAATGCCTGACGAAAATCAGCATTCATG
>NZ_BBRX01000108.1 GCF_000829675.1 Acinetobacter rudis | reverse complement strand
TGTAAAAGTATTGATTTGGGATATAGCTATATCTAAAACTCTTCTTTTGAAATTATCTGAGCGCGTGTATTCATCATCCGCAATACCAAGTTGCTGCCTAAATTCTGAAATCTCAAATACTGGAGTTTGACCAGTGGTGCGCCAAGCAACTAATAGTTCGTAAAGTCTAGTTGCATATCTGCTTGTCAATTGACTTACTTGCTTTAATTCATAGCTAGTAAAGCGTTCCTCAAGCCTTGTAATTAATGGGACGACAGCTGGTGAAAAGATAAGACTTACAGATGCTTCATTATCAATATAGCTAATTTCGCTTACCCAACGGCTATGAGTAGTTTTTACATTCCCTTTATCTGTTAAAGATTGATAAGTAAATCTCCTATCAAATAAGACCTTACTTGCCTCTTTCAAAACAGCATAAGCCGTATGTTTTTCTACACCGAAATTCTCAATATAGCTTGATGCATGAATTACCAACGCATCATTAGCATTGATTCCTTTACCTGTTTGTCTGGCTTCAATGATTGCTAATAGAACTAACCTTTGCTCAACTAAATCAAGGTTATAACTTGCATTAATTAAAGCATTATCTTTGACAACTAAGTCTTTCATTATTCTTATTACTACATCGTAAAATGATGTAGTAATACTACATTGAATATTGAAGTAGTCAAATGGTCGATAAACGTAGTGATATGGGTCGATAAACGTAGTGATATGGGTCGATAAACGTAGTGATATGGGTCGATAAACGTAGTGATATAAGCTCTTAAACCATTATGTATAAAGGCTTTCAGCTGGTCTAAAAGTATTTAAAAACTTTAAAATCATTAAAAGTATCAGGAATGAAAAATTGCCCTTGGTTTTCGCTACGCTCAAACTCTATTGAATCTCGCTTTCGCTCGATTCGTGGGGCAATTTTTAGGATCAGCCTGTTGTAACTTTGAGAAAAAGCAAAGGCAAGAGCAAAACAACTCGGAATTCGCTTCGCTCATAAAGCTTTTTTACTCGCTACGCTCGATCTAGACTCCATTTTTTACATGTAATTAACGCTTATTTAGATTTCACAGCCTAAAAAGCTGTTTTTCAGGGAGTCTAGGCGCGAATTTTCATTGGTCGCTCGTAGACACTCGCTCTATACATCCCGATTAGAATAAAAATAGCCTCTATTTGGCACTCATTTGCGTTTTTTGACCTGATTACTCATTTCAATAGTGGATTTTATGTTTAAAGTAAGAATGTGGCTGAAATCGCATGTGAGAGCGTTTTAACTTGGGTTTTATTTTTGATCTGTAGGCTAGAATTTCCATTTATAGATTTTTCTCTTAGAAACACAATAGTCAGGATCTCTTTTGGCCAAGGACTATCTTTACTGTCAGTTAAGTCAATTAAATGGATTAGGAGCCGGTACATACCGGCAATTTTTAGTTCACACACCACGCATCTAAAGATAAAAGCTCAAAAGCCTTATGTGAAAAAGACTTCGAAGGATATTTCATAACTCAAAATGAGTTCTTTAAAAATAGCATTTTTTGATACTAACCTTTGATATATAAGAGTATTCATGAGAACTCAAAAAAGTTCTCTAAATAGGCAGTTTTTAAATATAATAAATTGTTTTTTAATAAAAAAATTGAGAACTTAGTCAAAACTAATAGTTAGTTCTCTTAAACAGGAAAAATAATATTAAGATACTGAAAAATATATATAAAAATGAGTTCTCATTTAATTTCTATTGTGATTAATGATGTTACTGTCAATTCAATCAATAAAATTCTTTTTGTATCACAACTTATAGACATGTTATTGACATAAATGTCTAAAATCATTGGAAGTATTTTGTACACATAGGTAATACACTATTTGCGTATTTATTAAGGTATAAAGTACTGAAATTTATTACAAATAATCATGTGCAACTAAAAGGTAATGTGTTATGTCAATAGACTTGGTCAACTCTGAAAATATCATTACTTTTCCTAGGCCATGCACACTTTGTGAATCAAGGAAAAATGTACAACTTTTTGCTGGGTTAATGGTTTGTGAGAGTTGTCAAAAAAATATTATTTTTGCAAATCCTGATCATTTTTCTGCTGATAGAGAAATAGAAGTAGAGTCTAAAGCCCAAGATTAATACCAGGGCTTCGCATAAGCTGTATTATGTTACTTTTAGGAAATCTACAAAATATGAAAAATATTATACTTATAATTTGCATTGGATTAATAGTATCCAGTTGTATTTCTATAGACTCACGTAGTAATGATTTATCTAAAAATCAACAAAGGTTTACAGAGGGTAAATCTTATATATTTTCTATAACACCATCCTATAATTCTGAAAAAGATAGGTCTCCCATTGAGGATTTAGGTCGATATTTTTATCTTTATAAAAAAGGAGGAAAATATGTAAGAATCACTCCTAAGTTTAGTTCTCAAGAGTTAATCGCTGAAATTTTAAATGAAAATAAAAAGGTAATTGATGAACGTAACCTTAAATTATTATCATATTTAAAAGAAAATTTAGATAAAAGTAGAGAGTCAAAAACACTTTATTTTAATGATAAATATGAAATATTAAAAAAATCAAATTACAGTGTTGCTGATTTAGGTCAAAGTTGGGGGTATTACACGGCTCTAACTTTTTTAGACCAGAATGGAAACTTGGTGATTACAGAGAAAACAACCGATCTTAGTTTAATATTTTTGATTCCTGTCGGAGGGAAAACTGTTTCAAGTAATATTTTTAATAAGGTGGAATAATACCTCCATTTAACATAATGGTGCTTATGCGAAATGAACAGGATAAATTATTTATAAATCAATAATTTATAATTTTATATAATGCAGATTTTCTACCCCAAAGCCGACTTGGAAACAAATCGGCTTTTTTATGAGCAGTTTTGATATATTCCGCCAATAGATTTGAGCAAAATTTACGCTTTCCGTCTTATTAAAGACAAATATGTGATATATTATTGTATATACAAATTTGAATGTTTTTTATGGAACTGTATTTCGAATGGGATGAGGCTAAAAACCAAAAGAATCAGAAAAAACATGATGTTTCTTTTGAAACAGCAAGCCTCGTTTTTGATGATCCTTTAAGGATCTCAATTCAAGATCGACATACTAATGGTGAAGAGCGTTGGCAAACTATTGGTATGGTCAAAGGCGTACTGATGTTATTGGTTGCTCATACCATCTTTGATGAAGATGACTGTGAAATCATACGAATCATTAGTGCAAGAGAAGTAACCAAAGCGGAGCGTAGTCAATATGAGCATGGTTAGATATACACGCAAAGAACTGAATGAAAATTTCGGTGATAAGCAAGATGCTGAAATTCAACGTTTACTTGCTAAGGGTACTATGTCTGATGATCAACTAGATTTATCTGATATTCCTGAAATTACTGACTGGAGCAATGCTGTGCGTCATGGGCAGTTTTATCGCCCTGTGAAACAACAGACCTCAGTTCGTCTTGATGCTGATGTACTTGCATGGTTAAAAGCGCAAGGGAAAGGCTATCAGACACGTATGAATAAAATTCTGCGTGAAGCTATGATGGAAGATTTAAAAAATCATCCATAATTTTATAGGATTCAAGAAAATGTACTACTTTGCAGAGGATCCCTTCTAGGTAATGTTACCTAGGAGGAACAATGAAAAAACTGAAATGTCAGTATTATCAACCTGTAAAAACAAACACTCATGATTATTTTTGCAAGCGCTATCCTCATATAAGAAGTGCTTATTTTAAGAAATTTAGCACTCAACAAGAGAGAAGTTTTTATTTCATGCATTATCTTGAATATAAAGACTATCCTCTCAAGATTCGTGTAGCACGTGGTACTGGTTTACCTTATATCTGGGATGATTTTCCAACTTATGTCTATAAAGTGGCTAAAAGTTGGAAACATAATTCTAAAAGGTCACATCAGTATTACAAAGAACATGAGCTAAAATAAAAAAATGGGAGCTAAGGCTCCCATTTTTGATTTCGCATAAGAGATTTTATGTTAAGTATATATTCTTCATGTAACAAATGGGGTTCGAGTCTGATAGGTGATGGTTTGTTTTTCTGGCGCATAAATTAAATACATGAAGTAGAACGTCGACACTTGTCGCTATTGTTCTAAAGTCTATTGAAAACACTATATATAGATATTTATTTTAGTATAAATACCATATACAGTTATTTGATTAAATATAGAACGATATAGCTTTAGGAAAATGATTTGAAAATCTACCATTATTGTTACGACATCCAAGACACTAATACTCTTGAGGTATACCCATTTGATTTAAAGCCTTTTTTAAAGGCCCTTACAAACTGGGATACTAGTATGAAAATTGCTAGTAATATAGTTATGACTGGGGACAAAATATTTTTAGTACCAGTTGATGGAATTAAAAATTTTTACCTATTTGTTTCTGCGAAAACAAATGATGCAGTGCAAAAAATTAAAAAGACTGCAGATAATATACATGCATCAAATATTTTGAAAGAGTTAGAAGAAGATACCAATATTGGTTTCGCATCCTATATATTTTTCGATCCTAATCGAAATATTTTTTCTTTTGCTAGTCGTTTAGGTGCACCAACGGCAGCAGGTTTTAAGAATTATTTACATAATGTATTTTCACTATTAAAACTCGGTGGTTTAGAGTTCAAAATAGAGCCTATTCAAGAATGTTTAGAAAAAAATGAGGCAAGTAATTTACCTGTCATTGGACGTACGGCTATTACAGTAAACAAAGATAATGAACTCTTTAAGCTGATAGCAGACTACCTAATAGGAAATTCTGTTGATAGAGACTTAATTGAAGGTATTCAAGTTACTTTAAAACCCGAATTAAAGCAAAATATTCGAGATTCAGCTAAGAATGCTATCAATAAATTGAGAATTGAAGGTCTTGAAAGTATCCGAATGCAAGCTAAGAAAATTGCAGAAGATGAAAAAAGGTTGAAGGAATACAGGGTCATAGAAAAAGGTAATATAACTCATGAAGTTAAAAGCTTTGATACGGCAATTATTCATCAGGAAATGAATGATGCTATTCAATCATCTATTGTTAATAAGAAATATTCAGAATATGAAAAGGAAACAGAATTCTGTAAAGACGAATTACATGTCCTTTCTCATTTTTATAACGTAGAGAATTGGCGTAATCTTTAGGATAAAGAATCCTTTACTTTCATTATTCTTATGTAATTCTTTTTAAATGAGAAGGCTAAGCTATTATGAGTTTGGCCTTTCTCTTTAATTTTGAATAAGAGATTTTATGTTAAATAGTTCTGCGGTTCTTATCGGTTTTGCTTAGGAAGTGTTATTGGGCTATGCATAGAGCCTGTTACAATGCGATATATCGCATTGTAACAGGCTCTATGCTGTGTGTAAAATACATTTAAAATCAATAACTTAGTATTGAAAGAGCAACTATTCATTTACGAATTTAAAAATTATTATTAATTTGTCTATTATATAAATAATATAACCTTTTGATTGTATTAAAATTAATCTATTGTATGAGTGATAGACTTAAGATATGAGCATACAATCACTTTATAATGTGTCCTTAGGACACATTATAAAGTGATTAGGACTAAAATTCAAAATATTTTTTAAAAACCATTATTTATCAATCATTTATAATTTTTTTTCAAAAAAAAACACTTGACAACATCAACTCTAAAAGTATATAAGTCCTAAGGACTTATATACTTTTAGAGAATGTTATTTATGCAAAAAGCCCCTAAATTGTCTTTGAATAATGCAATGATAATTTGGTTTTTGAATGAGTATAAATATGGCTCAATAAACAGATTTGATTTATTTCTCAAATTCAGAGAGTTTTTCCTTTCTAAAAAAATTGGTAACCAACAAATATCAATACATGGTAATACTGATTTGGAATTGGCTTTTAAAAGATTTACTCATAATTATCTTGTTGAAGAGCCATTTATGAATGCATATGCTCCTCATGCAACTGGGTATGGGTATTTTGTTAAAAATAATAGTAAATTAACTCCTATAGAGTTAATAATTCCATTATTTCCATATGCTTACTTGACCCATTTATCTGCAATGAGACATTATTCGATTACAGATAGAATTCCAAAACAAATACAAATAGAACTTCCTTCTAGAACTCAATGGAAATCAAAAATTATTGAAGTTGTAGATCAGATTAATGTTTCAATTGATGAGAAAGAAATAATTCTTAAATATTTACCAAGGTATCCAAAAAATAATGATGTTTATTTTAAAAAGAAGATTTTAGTATCATCAACAAAATCACCAAAACCTTATATTAATTTAGATAATGGGGTAAGAGTAATAGAAATAGGAAATCTCTTTGTTGAAATGGTCAACAACCCTAAAGAATGTGGTGGGATTGAACATGTTATGGATATATTTAAAGAGTATGGCTTACCATTTAAAAAGAAAATTTATAAAGCTGCCTTAGAATCTAGCTTAATCTCTCAAGCTAGAATTGGTTTGATATTTGAACAAATTTTAGGACAGAGTGATCCTGAAATTGTTAAAATGAAAAATAGAAACAGAGACTTACGAGGTAGTAGTCGAGTTTTTATAGCAGGAGAAGACTTCTCTAATATTGTTAATGTAGAATGGTGTCTTTCTTTAAATCACTCGTGTGTAGAGCCATATGGAATTGAATTTAACTCAATGGGTTAACGAAACGGAAGATCACGTTGATATTAGGAAGGCAATGCATATAGTGCTTATGGCAATCAGTTCTAGTAGTAGACTTTCTTCTATTATGGCTCTGAAAGGTGGTGTATTGATGGCGATTCAATATGCTAATACACGATTTACAACCGATTTAGATTTCTCTGCATTAAGCAATCCACAAGAAATAGATACAGAAGATCTTCGGTCTGAATTAAATACTGCGTTGTTAGTTGCTGAAGTAGAACTAAATACATATAACATTGCTTGTCGAGTACAAAGAATTAAAAAACAACCAAAGGATTTCGAAACAGTAGATTTCCCTTCGTTACTTATTACTATTGGTTATGCAAAAAAAGATAATGTTGGTGCAATGAAACGCCTTGAAAGGTATGAATCTCCTCAAACAATATCTATTGATTATAGTTTTAATGAAGTCACTGGTGAACTTGATGAAGTCCATCTTGAGAATGAAGAGATAGTAAAAGTTTATAGTTTCACAGCTTTAATGGCTGAAAAATTTAGATCCATTCTTCAACAAGTTGTAAGAAATAGAAGCCGACGACAGGATGTTTATGATCTTCATCATTTAATTACCAATTTTGCTAAAAATACTGAAGCTGAAAAAGCTCAAATATATCAATCATTAATTGAGAAGTCAGTTAATAAAAAAATTGATGAGTATTTACGCCAATCTGCTTTGCAGGATCCTGAG
>NZ_BBRX01000109.1 GCF_000829675.1 Acinetobacter rudis | reverse complement strand
CATGTCGTAAAATTACCAGTACAACTCAAGCTAAGCCTCAGCAGGCAGTAAAGAAAAAACAACCACGTAAAACAACTTTCTCAGAACGTTTGCTTGAATTATCAGGACAAAATCCTCAAGACTTTCTTGATGCAATGGTGCCACGTGCAATGCGGGATTTTAGCTTCTTTAGTGAGCAAGGATTAACTGCGGTCATGCCTGCTGTAAATGGTACTTTTACTGCGCGTAGTTTGGCAAAGATATATGCAATGCTGGCACAAAAAGGTCAATGGAAAGGGCAGCAACTAATTGATCTTGAAATTTTTAATGAGTTTACTCAAATACAAACCTACAAACGAGATCGGGTAATGCCTATCCCGATGAAATGGCGTTTAGGCTATCACCGTGTTATCACTTTAGGTAAGCGGGTTAAATCGGGATTTGGTCATGTTGGCTATAATGGTTCAGGCGCATGGTGTGATCCGAAACGTCATTTGAGTTTTGCTTATGTTCATAATTTTCCAGTGGCATCCATGACAGGAGATTATCGACTTTGGGGGTTGTCCCAAGAAGCACTGCGCTGTGCAGATGCTGTTGAGACTGGGCATAAGGGCTGGTTTTAATCTGATCAGTTTGATTTTTCAACGATAAGTATTGAAAAGCCGAGCGGAGCGAGTTGGATCGGGTGAAAGGATTCACAGCGTGGTCAAAACACAGTATCCTTAGACCTGTCACAAGGAGCATCCATGTATCAGGTACTTGCACGTAAATATAGACCACGCAACTTTAATGAATTGGTGGGGCAAAATCACGTCTCACGCGCATTAACCAGTGCTTTGGAGCGTGGACGTTTGCACCATGCTTATTTATTTACGGGTACTCGTGGTGTAGGTAAGACCACGATCGCAAGGATTTTAGCCAAATGCCTTAACTGTGAGACAGGGGTAACCTCAACACCCTGCGAAACTTGTGCAACATGTAAAGCTGTTAATGAAGGACGGTTTATTGACCTCATTGAGATTGATGCTGCGTCACGTACCAAAGTTGAAGATACACGTGAATTATTAGATAACGTTCCATATGCGCCTACTCAAGGACGATATAAAGTCTATCTAATCGATGAAGTGCATATGCTTTCGACTCACTCATTCAATGCCTTATTAAAGACTTTGGAAGAACCACCAGCACATGTCAAATTTCTATTTGCAACGACTGATCCACAAAAATTACCAATTACAGTTATATCCCGTTGTTTGCAGTTTACTTTACGTCCGTTATTGATCGATGAGATTAGCAGTCATTTAAGTCAAATTTTAAATACAGAACAAATAACTGCTGAAACTGATGCTCTTTGGCAAATTGCTGAAGCAGCTCAGGGTTCGCTGCGTGACGCTTTGTCTTTAACAGACCAAGCGATTGCCTATGGTCAAGGGGCAATTCACCATCAAGATGTCAAAGAGATGTTAGGGTTGATTGACCGTAGCATGATCTATGATCTGATTTTGGCCATTCATCAAAACAATAAAGCTTTAGTTAGCCAATTATTATTGCAGTTTAGACAACAAGCACTCGATGTTGCTTTGGTCTTAGATCAGCTCATTTCGACTTTGCATGAGTTGGCATTAATGCAGTATTTACCAGATTTGAGTCTGAAATATAGTTCTGAAATTAATCAAAAAATTACCCAATTATCGGCTGTAATTTCCGCCCAAGATTTGCAGTTATATTATCAGATTGCATGTAAGGGCCGTGCTGATTTACAAATCGCAGTTACTCAAGAACAGGGTTTTGAGATGACGGTACTGCGCTTATTGGCATTTAGACCTTTGGCATTGAATCAAGTCAGTGCAGCAGGAGCACAACAGGTCAGTCAGGTACACGCGACTGAACAACAGCCTGCAATGACTCAAGCATCTGAGGCTCAGCAAATATCACAGTTAGAACAGACGCTTGTTGAGACCGTAGAGAGTACAATTCCACTCACTCAGGACAAAACCGTAACTAGTGTTGTCGAAACTGAAGCATCCAGTACTCAAGCAGAGAGTGCAGGCGATATTGACCAGTCGACAGCTCAAGCATTATGGAATCAACAAGTTTCTACTGAGTCATTTGTTCAAAGTGATCAAGTTGTCGAAGATCTAGCACCCCAGCAAGACATTACTCAAGTTGCTACGGTAGCACCAGTGATGCAGCCAGAAGCTGAGCCTGCTGTTACATCCGATACACTTGAGCTGACCAGTTTTGCGGCAGAGGAAATTATTGCAGCAGTACCAGCCGCACTCGATGTTACTGCGATGTCTGAGCAAGAGTTATTTTTCCTTGCACCGACAATCGATACTGCTGTCGAAGTGCAGCAGCACAATGCACCTCAGCCTCCTGTAATACCTTCTCAAGAGCAATTCACTGCTGAGCTTGGCGCTCAGGTTGCTGCTGAAAACCAACCCGAGCAATCTACAGGTCTGATGCCTCAGCAGATTTTAACGTTGACTGAGCAACAACTTGAAGGGCAATGGGACGTACACAAATGGGAATATTGGTTTAGAAATAGTGCCTTATCACCAGCAGTGCAAGAGCTTGCCCAACATGGTCTGATGACTGGTGAAATTAATGGTGCTTGTTTGTTCCGTATACCTGCACAGTATGAAAAATTATTTACTCAAACACAGCATGATTTGCAACAGGCGTTAATTGCTTTATGGCCAAACACTCATTTTAGTGTTGAATACCAAGATATTACATCAGCAACCCCATATGTCTTATTACAACAGCGTAAACAGCATGCCTATGTGCGTGCAGTAGAATTGCTCAGACAAGAGCCTGTTGTGAAACAATTGTTGAGCGCATTTTCTGCGGAACTACATCAAGTGCAACTTAAGTAAAGTGGAATCACTTCACGTTATTTGAATTTTTGTTCAAATAAAACCATTTTTAAATCACTTGCTTGTCATTAATTTGTCAGCAGCTTGTCATGTTCTCTGACTAAGGTGTATTGCGCTTAATATCGGAATACACCTATATGCAACATGCTTTTAAAAAACTGATGCAGTTCTTGCTGATCGTTCCTCTTTTTTCTGTATTGATGGCTTGTAATGACTCGGACTCTGAACACTCTGGTTCAAATGAACAAGAGTGTTCTAAACCCGCTGTCATTCGCTGTGCACCATAACCAGATTAAAGAGCTATTATCATGATTACACGTCGTCAACTTTTTTCAAATTCAATTAAAACAGGTCTGAGTGCAGCAGCATTGGCCGCTTTTCCTGCCAGTATTCAACGCGCATTGGCGATTCCAGCCAACAATAAGACTGGGACAATTCAGGATGTTGAGCATGTGGTGATCCTCATGCAAGAAAACCGTTCATTTGACCACTATTTTGGCACTTTAAAAGGGGTGCGTGGTTTTTCTGATCGTATTACTATTCCACTACCTGGTGGTCGTCAAGTTTGGGAACAAAAACGTGCCAATGGCCAAGTATTGACGCCGTATCACTTTGATAGCCGTAAACACAATGCACAGCGTGCATCGGGTACACCACACTATTGGGAAGACAGTCAGCGCGCTTGGGATAATGGGCGTATGACCAGTTGGCCTGTAGACAAAGAAGATAAGTCTATGGGGTATCTTAAAGAGCAGGAAGTGCCATTTCATTTTGCATTGGCCAATGCATTCACGATCTGTGATGCATATCACTGTTCTATGCATACCGGTACAGATGCGAACCGTTCATTTCATTTAACAGGAACAAATGGTGCGACAGCGACAAAAACTGCATTTGTGAGTAATGAATGGGATGCGATTGATGGACTTCCACATACTACAGGTCGTGGTTATACGTGGAAAACCTATGCTGAACGTTTAGAAGATGCAGGGGTAAGCTGGATCAGCTATCAAAATATGCCCGATGAATGGGGCGATAATATGCTTGGTGCATTCCGTACTTTTAAAAAGGCCAATATAGACTCAGGTTTCCCTGTATCAAGTGGCGGTGCACCGAATTCACCTTATACACAAACTGGACAATCTTTGCCATACCATGCTTATGATCATGCGACTGACAATGCAAAAAATCCATTGTATAAAGGGATTGCCAACACGTTGCCCGGCAATAAGCCCGAAGAATATTTAGATGCTTTTCGCCGTGATGTCAAAGAGGGACGTTTGCCGCAAGTATCTTGGATCAATGCTCCATCTATATATTGTGAGCACCCAGGCCCTTCAAGTCCGATACAAGGCTCATGGTTTATTCAAGAAATCTTAGATGCCCTAACAGCAGTACCTGAGGTATGGAGTAAGACCGTATTTTTAATCAATTATGATGAAAATGATGGTTATTTTGATCATGTACCTTCACCATCTGCACCCTCAAAGCAAGGCAACAGTTATGCGGGTAAATCTACGCTAAGCGAAGAGCAGATGAATTATGAATATCATACTTACCCAAAACCAGAGGGTAGTGCTTGGCAACATGCTCCTAAAGGAGAGGTTTTTGGGCCGGGTCCTCGTGTACCGATGTTAGTGATTTCACCTTGGAGTCGTGGTGGTTGGGTAAACTCACAGGTATTTGATCATACTTCTGTTTTGCGCTTCTTAGAGCAGCGTTTTGGTATTGAGGAAACCAATATCAGCCCATTTCGCCGTGCTGTATGTGGTGATTTAACTTCTGCACTTAACTTTAAAAACCCGAATGATGATGTCTTACCTGAGCTGAACGGTAAAATCACTCGTGCAGAAGCAGATGAAACACGTAGGGCGCAGCAAGCTTTATCACAAACACCTGTACCTGCCGATAATGCTTATCCGATCCAACAACGCGGTATTAAGCAGTCTCGTGCTTTACCTTATGAACTACATACGAGTGCACGCTGCTTAACTCAAGATGGAGTAGTTAAGTTATTGTTCTCTAATACTGGTACTCAAGGTGCGGTTTTCCATGTCTATAACAAATTGGATTTGGCAGCTATTCCAAGGCGTTATGTGGTGGAAGCTGGCAAAACTATCGACGATGTTTGGCCAGTAGCGCAAGAATACCAAGGGCAATATGATCTTTGGGTGATGGGGCCAAATGGTTATCATCGTCATTTTAAAGGCGACTTAAACCGTATCCATGCTTTAGAACAAAACCCAGAGATTCGTGTTTGTTACGATATTAGCAATGGTCATGTTTCTGTTGATCTTGTCAATACAGGGGCTAAAGCAGTTGAGTTTGTGATTAAACCTGTAGTTTATCGCTTAGATGCACCGATTAAAGTGACCGTCGCTGCAGGTGCAACACATACGCAAAAATGGGATTTAACTGAATCTTATCATTGGTATGATTTTGAAGTCAGAAGTAGCCAAGATACAAGTTATTATCGCCGTTTTGCTGGCCGTGTCGAAACAGGTCAGGACTCTGTGACTGATCCAGCACAAGCATAATTCCACACAACTTAGAGAATATTCCCTCTAGCAAGCTTGTGTAAGAAACACCATAAAGGCGTACTTTGTGGTGTTTTTAATGTTATTCAAGCAGCGTAAAATACCACGAATATGTGTTCATCCGATCCAGTCTTAGCTCTTCATAATAGTCATTCTACGGGCTGAGTAAGCAGTGATGGCCTCTTCAAATCGCGGTGAAGTTAGTAGATGGTCAGAAATACTGCAAAAGCCCGAGTTTAGATTGTAGCTTAGAATAAATTAAACAATTATTGTTTCGCTGTCGTATAGGATTCATTACCCAAATAAATTAACATAAGCCAATCACATAGAATAAATCATTTGGGGGATATGTCATTGCAAACTCAAGCACCTTATCAGGTATTGTGTATTTGTCTCGGTAATATTTGCCGTTCGCCTACAGCTGAGGTTGTACTTCGACATTACTGTAGTGAAGCTCAAATGAATATCGTCGTTGACTCTGCTGGAACCAGTAATTATCACCCCAATAAAGCTCCAGATCAGCGTAGCCAATTTCATGCAAAGCAACGTGGTTATGATTTGTCCACCTTGCGCGCACGCCAAGTAACTTTAGCGGATTTCATTAATTTTAATTTAATTCTAGCGATGGACTTAGATAATCTTAGTCATTTAAAACGCTTGCACACTCAGGCAATTCAGCATTATGGTGCTGATCAGGTCTTGGCAAAGCTTGCCCTGATGAGTGAACATGATCCAGATTATCTTAAGCAAGCATTACCAGATCCGTATTATGGTGAGGCAGCAGATTTTGAACGTGTGCTTGATCAGTGTGAATCAAGCAGCCAAGCTTGGGTAGTATATTTTCAACAACATTTGCCACAGGTAAACAACTAATACCCTATGAACATTTTGACGCAGGTCCAACTTAAGCCATTTAATACACTGCAACTTGAAGCGGTCGCTTCACATTATGTGCAGATTCATCATGTTGAGGAGATTGTCGCTGCATTAGATTATGCAGCAGCACATCAACTTAACGTGCTGATATTATCTGGAGGCAGTAATGTTTTGTTGCCTCGAGAAATAAATGCGTTGGTTATGCATATGCAAATTCAGGGAATCGAAGCCTTAAGTGCTGATAGCAAATATCAGTATTTTCGCGTTGGTGCAGGGCAGCCATGGCATGATTTCGTGCTTTGGAGTACCCAGCAGCAATGTTATGGCTTGCAAAATTTAGCACTTATCCCTGGCCTCGTAGGCGCAGCACCAGTACAAAACATTGGTGCTTATGGGGTGGAAGTTGGTGAGTTTATTGATTATATTGAAGTTTATGATCGTGAACTTGGACAGTTTAGCCAGTTGAAATCAGCAGAATGCGCTTTTGCTTATCGTGATAGTATTTTTAAACAACAGCCACAGCGTTATGTGATTTGTCACGTGGTATTTAAATTATTAAAACAAGCTGAACTTAAAATTAACTATGGAGATCTTCGTCAAGCGATGGGTGATGAAGTGACAGCTGAAAATTTACAACAACAAGTGATTCATATCAGACAGAACAAACTCCCAGATCCTAAAGAGTTTGCCAATGTAGGGAGTTTTTTTAAAAACCCCATTATATCTGAGCAGCAACTCCAGGCATTACTTGAGAAATTTCCTCAGATTCCACATTATTTGCAACCTCATGGCCAAGTCAAAGTTGCTGCGGGTTGGTTGATTGA
>NZ_BBRX01000110.1 GCF_000829675.1 Acinetobacter rudis | reverse complement strand
TGTACAAATGCACTGATTTCTACACCTTGCGTTTGGTACTGTAGTTGAGAAATATCGAAATTGGCAGGCAGGCCATCTAGGCTCACAACTTTTTCACCCGCTTTTACTGCAATGATACGTTCAATTTTTGCAGCATTAGGATATAGCGTGACATGTTGAATCGGTGCTTCTTTTAAACTCAAGGCAAAGAGCGCCGAATTAGGCAGAATAAATGCAGACAACAATAAACATAGCGAGTTAATTTTCATGAGAATGAGATTATAGATGACGTTTTAATAGTCAGTATTGTAGAGGAGATGATTTGAATTAAAAAGATCAGGTGAGCATGGCTCACCTTAGACTGGGTTAATTGGTTATTGAGGTGGCTGAAACGTATTTTTGTAGATATTGATTACGGATTTCAGAGCGTTGTTCAGCTGTTGTAGCCTTTTCGAGTTTTTTACGCATGTCTGCCCGCTCCGTACTACTCATTTGTTGCCAAGCTTCACGCATTTTTTGTTTATCTTGCTCTGGTAATTGAGTAAACCAGTCCATTCGTTGTTGCAAAGATTGGTTTTGATCTGCTGGTAACTCTTTTAAATCTTGATAACGTTTAATGAGTGCACGTTGTTCTTCAATGGACATTTGTTCCCAAGTTTCATCTTGATTTTTACTGTTATCAGACGATTTAGAAAAAAACCAAAAACGATCGATTCCTGCAAAACTGGTTTGCAAAAAGCCAAAAGTACAACATGCGATTAAAATTAATCTAGCTACCATGAGTGGATTTATCCTCAGCAAATACGGATAACATTTCTAAGTCTTCAACCATTTGAGGGGAAAGTTTAGGTGAAGCTATAGTTTGCTGTTCATAGTTTTGCTTATTGAGATCAAGTGAGTTCGGTAAGATAAAAATACCCATTACAGCAGCTGCAACGGCAAAACCCGTCATTTTCCAGCCACGACGATCTGCCCATTTTTTTTGCTGGATATGTTCAAGGACATGATTCATGACCAACGGTTTATGGGGATGATGTTGTGCTAGTTGGTCTAACTTGGCAATTACTTGTTTCTTTAGATCATCATTCTTCATTTGCAGACCCTCTCAAATTTGGATTGAGATGAGATAACACTGTTCTTAATCCTTGAATCGCACGGTGGTAATGTGTTTTAACGCTGCCTTCCGAGCAATTCATAATTTGTGCTGTAGTATGTGTATCAAAACCTTCCCAGGCACGAAGCATAAATGCCTGTTGTTGTCTTTGTGGTAACTGGGCAATTGCTGCTTGAATCTCTTCAGCAGTAACGGCTTGATCCAAAAAATCTAATGGATCTGGCGTAGATTCATCGACGATATCAATAACTTCTTCTTCATCTGTCTCGAGGTTTTTTTTGCGAAACAGTGAAAATGGCGCAGCGCGACGTGCCTCTTTACGTCGCCAGTCCTGTAATTTGTTATTTAAAATAGTGTAGAACAGTGGATACCATTCCTCAGTACTTTTATCGGCATAGGCTTTATGTAGAGAGATAAAAGCTTCTTGAACCAAATCCATGGCAATACCGTGTTGTCCACGTGTTGCATTTTCCATCATCACTAACGCACGGCCAGTCACATCTTGCATAAAAAATTTTAGGCGTTGTTCAGCTGTACTCTTAGAAGCACTGGCTGTATGAGACTGATTGGGCGCTAGATCCATAGAGATGGAAAATCCCCGCATAGGGTGTCAACCTTTGTTTAAACTGCTATTTGTAAGTAACGTATAAATAACGGCATTGGTTGACAACGTGATGAACTATTTTTCTACAGTTTAAATGATTTTTATTAAGAATCTGCTGCAATTAAAATAATTTAACGATTAAATTTTTTTAAAAATGATGAGATACAGCCCCAAGTTATTGGCGCTGTCTGACCATTTCAAAGAAACACACTGAACCAGCAATTGCAACATTTAAAGATTCTTGACCACCAGGTTGAGGGATTGTCACTGCTTGTGCATGTTGTAAAGCAGATTCAGAAACGCCTTGACCTTCATTACCTAAAATCCAAGCACAAGCTGCGCTTAAGTCTTGTTGGTAAATACTTGTCGCATGATGTGAACTGGTTGCATAGAGCGGAATTTTAAAATTAGGTAAAATTTGATCTATTTCATAGTTCTCAAAGCAACGCACAGAAAAGTGTGCACCCATCCCAGCACGTAAAACGCGTGGTGACCAAAGTGCTGCGGTACCTGATGTTGCAATCACTTGTTGAATACCTGCTGCAGCAGCTGAGCGTAATAAGGTCCCAACATTGCCAGGGTCTTGAATATTCTCAAGAATAAGAGTATCCACTGTATAGTCAATCCCTGCATCAACTTGTGGTAAATCAATGATTGCCAAACAAGGTAATGTTGTTCCTAAGGTACTGAGGTCGCGATATTGAGCCTCACTGACAATAAAAATATGGCCTTGATAAGCTTCAATAACTTGTTGTAATTCAGGGTCTTCTAAGGCTTTTTCTGTGCTGAATAAAGAGTGAATACGATGCTCTTGAGCAAGCCAAGCCAAACACAGATGGGTACCTTCAAGTACAGTTTGTCTTTGTTTTCTACGGTAGCTCGCTTGGAGGATTAAGCCACGTAAATGCTTAATCTTAGGGTTGTCTTTTGATTCTAAGAAAATCGTTGACATGACAATGCGTCCAGAAAAAACAGCGCTGGGTGATTTAAGTCAAGATGATTAAAATAATCAGCTCAATCACCCAGCGCTTAAGTATTAATGATGATATTGAGTAACGAGGTCGACTTCATTTTTAGAGCCGATAACAACAGGAACACGCTGGTGCAATTCAGTAGGTTGAATTTCCATAATGCGTACACGACCTGTTGTTGAAGCGCCACCAGCTTGTTCGATCAACATACTCATTGGGTTTGCTTCATACATAAGGCGTAAACGACCAGCTTTGTTTGGATCTTTTAAGTCATATGGATAGAGGAAGATACCGCTACGGCAAAGAATACGGTGAATATCTCCTACCATACATGCAACCCAACGCATATTGAAGTCTTTTCCACGAACAGAGGTTTTACCTGCTTGTAGTTCGTCGATATAACGCTTTACAGGAGCTTCCCAGTGACGTTGATTTGATGCGTTGATTGCATATTCTTGAGTATCTGCAGCAACAGCAACTTTTTCACTGGTGAGTAAGAATGTTTTACTTTCAGGATCAAAGGTGAAGAATACAACACCAGCACCCACGGTCAGTACAAGCATGGTAGATGGACCATAGAGTACATAACCTGCTGCAACTTGTTGTGTGCCTGCTTGGAGGAAATCATCTGCTTGGGCTGGTGAATTAACTGCGGGTAGAATTGAGAAAATTGTTCCTACACACATATTAATATCAATATTACTAGAGCCATCTAGTGGATCAAATAAAACCAGATACTGTCCACCATTTTGTGCTGGGGTAAATTCATCTAATTCTTCAGAAGCTAGACCGGCTACATTTGGGTGTGACTGTAATGCTTCAATAAGGTGATCATTTGAAATTACATCGAGTTTTTTCTGTGTCTCACCCTGTACGTTTTCATGTCCAGCACTTCCTAAAACACCTGCTAAAGCACCTTTTTGTAAATCTTGGTCAATGATTTGGGTCGTTGTAGCAATTTGCTCAATAACAGCAGCTAGTTCCGCCGTTAAATTGCCTTCTTGTTGTGATAAATATTGCGACAATGTGCGATAAGCCATAGCAAAGATGCTCCACGATACGAAAATTGGGGGTGAATAAAAATCAGCGGATAGTTTAGATGAGTTCAGCTGAAAATAGAAATATTAAGCGTGTATTTGTCCTGATTTTGCACTTGCATATGTAAAAGAACCTGTTATGTTGATGTAAATGGAGCTGCTGTATAAGGAGTACTGATCATGACTACAAAGAAATTTGATGAGATGCCTTCACCAAATGAAGGAATTGATTTCAAAGATATTAGTGTCGAGAAAGTCAAAGATGCATGGAAAGAGTATGATGTTAAACCGGAATATAAAGAGTTTAATAAACATGATCTTATTGAATCTATGCAAGATCGACATTTAGAAGAAGCCATCAACCCAGTGAAATAAGTTGGTGAAAAAAAAGCACCCGTTTAGGGTGCTTTTTTGTGGCTAAAATATGTTATTACATTATTTTAACAATGGTGGTACAGCTTCGTAATTTAGTTCAACACGACGGTTTTCTTTCCATGCCGCTTCACCGTGGCCTAAGTTAATCGGGGATTCTTTTCCGTAACTTACAGCTTCAAGTTGATTCGCATTTACCCCACTGGTAATGAGATAGCTTTGTACGGCCTTAGCTCGACGTTCACCCAAAGCCATGTTGTATTCACGTGTGCCACGTTCATCTGTATGACCAGTCAATGCAATTTTAGAGTTTGCATTGGCACGTAAAAATTGTGCATGAGCCTGTAGGGTTTGATAGTCAACATTTGAAAGTTCACTGCTGTCATAACCAAAATGGACAACACGCTTAGCTAAGAAAGCCTTGTTTTCCTCAGTTACGCCTTTAGCAGAGGCACCTGCTAAATTTTGTGCATTAATTGCAGCATCTTCGCTTAGACCATCGGTGCTCACAGAAGTACCTGGTGTTAAGTTTGTTGTCCCGATATTGCTACCATCAGTAACAGGTTTACGGTTTGCACAACCTGTCATGATTAGGCTTGCAGCAAGAACCGGTAAAGCTAAAGTTTTAAGTACCTGCATGGTAATCTCCATATTTAAGGTAAATCTTTGTTGTAAAGGTTGAAATTATTTCGGGGCCCAAGCAGGTTCACGAACCTCGCCTTGTTCACTTGGTAAATTCATACGGAAACGGCCATCTGTGGACATAATTGAAAGTAGACCACGGTTACCTTCACGAGTGGCATATACCACCATCTGTCCATTGGGTGAAAAACTTGGTGATTCATCAAGACTTGTAGGCGTTAAAATATTAGTAACACCTGTTGAAATTTCTTGAATAGCAACTTTGTAATTACTGCCAGAAGGGCGATGAACCAAGGCAATATATTTGCCATCAGCACTTAAACTGCCTCGAGCATTAAAAGCACCACGGAAGGTTAAACGCTTAACGCTACTATCTGCAAAGTTATAACGATAAATTTGCGCAGATCCACCGCGATCCGACGTAAAAATAAAAGATTTACCGTCAGGTGTATAGCGTGCTTCAGTATCAATCGCACTATCATTGGTCATGCGTTGTACTTGGCGGGTATTGAGATCCATTTGGTAGATTTCAGGGTTGCCATGCATTGAGGCAGTAAAGAGCATGTGCTGACCATCTGGCGAAAAACTTGGTGCACCATTTAAACCAACAAATTTGGCTAGAACTTCACGTTGTCCTGTAGCTAAGTCTTGTAGATAAATCGCTGGGCGCTTAGTTTCAAATGAAACATAAGCAATTTTCTTAGCATCAGGTGTCCATGCAGGTGACAAAATAGGGTCACGGGAGCGTAAGACGGTTTTAGGTTGCTCACCATCTGTGTCTGCAATTTGTAAGGTATAACGTTCGGCAGGAGTTGCTTGATTACGTAGTACATAAGCAATACGGCCAGTAAAGTCACCTTTAATACCAGTCAAAGCTTCGTAGATGGTATCACTGATCATATGCGATGCAGCTCGCAGACGGGAAGCAGGAACCGTAAGTAACTCATTGAGTAAATATGTTTGCTTGTCTACATCGTAAAGTTGGTAGTGAATTGCATAACTACCATCGGCATTGTTTTTGATTTCACCAAGTACGACATAAGGAACACCAGCAGCTTTCCAACTTTGCGCATCGACATTATTTAGTGTGGCACTGGCTGGAAGATTTTTTGAACTACTACTAAACCGTCCTGAACGATTTAAATCTTGTTCAATGACAGGGTAAACTGATTGATCATTACTAAAAGGAATGACAGCAATCTGTGGTGCTTGCTCAGGAGCTTTGGCAATCTCAAAATAGAGCTGAGCATAAGTACTTGTTGAAATGACTGGGCTCGTAGCCACAATCATTGCTAAACCGATTAAACGTGGGGACAAGATCTTCATTGTTACTTATTTACTCAAACAAAGTGTTGGTTCAGTCATTCTAGGGTTGTATCACAACTACATAATTTTAATCTATATAAAGCATGTAATGATGAATATAGGATGAAGAAAAAATAAATTGACAATGATCATAATCGACTCGGCTGATAGTGTCATGTAATTTTCTAGACTTAATGTTAAAAAATGACTCGGCTCTCATTGGTTATTGACTATGGGCTGAAGCATGTGTGGAAAAGCGCTTAGAGATCAATTTCAAAGCAGAATTTGACCTGCCTCTGTATTCGATTTAACTTTTTTCACTGAAATAATCTCAGTATAAAAGGCTGTATTAAAAGGTTAAGGCAAAAATAAACCCTGCCGAGACAGGGTGTATTTGCATCATGCCAATTTATTTGACAGTGAGTGTGGATTTAAATGACTGTGCTAAACGACGCGCTTCAGGGTCACTCGGCATTGGATACGGTGCGGCTGCACGAACTGCTTTTTCTGCACTGGCTTTAACAGCAGGGTCTGAAGCTGAAACAAACACAGATGCCACTTGACCCGTCGCTGTCAGGGTTACGCTGACTGTGGCTTTTTCACCCGTTTTACCTACGGGTGGTTGCCAAGTGCGATCGACCTTATTACGAAAATCTCGTGTTGCATTTGATGCAGTTTGTTTAGCCTGAGCTGTTTTTTCCTGAGCAGAAGCTTTTTTCGTGTCTGCAAGCTCATTATCGAGTTCATTGTTCAAGCGATTACGATTTGCGGCAGCGCGTTCACGAGCAGCTTTTTCTTCAGCAGCTTTTCTCTGCTGAGCTTCTTTCTGTTGCTGTGCTTTG
>NZ_BBRX01000111.1 GCF_000829675.1 Acinetobacter rudis | reverse complement strand
AAAGGTCGTGAACCTCTACGTGTTACAGTCAACCAACCTGGTTTACACAATGTACTTAATGCATTGGCGGCAATCGGTATTGCAACTGATGAGGGTGTTTCAGATGCGGCAATTTGTCGTGCTCTCGAAGGCTTTAGCGGTGTGGGTCGTCGTTTCCAAGTACAAGGTGAATACGCTATTGCTGATGGCATGGTGAAGTTAGTGGACGATTATGGCCATCACCCTAAAGAAGTTGAAGCAACAATTAAGGCTGCACGTCAAAGCCATCCTGATCGTCGCTTGGTGATGATGTTCCAGCCCCACCGTTATTCACGTACTCGTGATTGTTTTGATGATTTTGTTGATGTGTTATCGCAAGTAGATCAGTTGCTATTGTTAGAGGTCTATCCTGCTGGTGAAAAACCAATTGTGGGCGCTGATAGTCGTACCCTTGCTCGAAGTATTCGTTTACGTGGTGAGGTTGAGCCAATAATTATTGACCCAGTTGAGGGTAATTTGCAGAATGTGATACAAAAAGTGTTACAACCTAATGATTTATTATTAACACAAGGTGCGGGTAACGTAGGTGCAATTTCGTTAGAATTAGCGCAAAGTGAATTATTTACCAAATAATGAAATTTTTTACTGGTGAAATGCTGGTGCTATCAATTGTGAGCAAATATTTCACCATCATTTATGCAAAAAAAGTTTAAGGATATAAACGTGTCAAATGCTTCTAAATTCGGCAAAGTTGCGGTGTTGCTTGGTGGTAAATCTGCCGAGCGTGAGGTGTCATTAGATAGTGGTAAAGCAGTCTTAGAAGCATTGATCCGTTCTGGAGTAAATGCTGAGGCTTTTGATCCACTTGAGCGTAGTGTGACTGAACTTGTAAATTATGATCGTGCCTTTATTGTTCTACATGGTCGTGGTGGTGAAGATGGTCAAATTCAAGGTGCTCTAGAGTGGTTGAACTTGCCTTACACCGGTACTCGTGTGCAAGGTTCAGCGATTGGCATGGATAAGGTTAAAACGAAGCAGATTTGGCAAGGCTGTGACCTACCTACTGCCCCGTATCGTATTATTTCAGAACAAACCGATTTAGATGAAGTGGTACAAAGCTTAGGTCTACCTTTAATCATTAAACCTGTGCATGAAGGCTCTAGCGTTGGTATGACTAAGGTTGAAAAAGCTGAAGATCTTGCTCAAGCAGTTGCTAAAGCAAGCCAACATGATGCATTAGTCATGGCGGAAAAATGGATTACTGGTCGTGAATTTACCATTGCTATGCTCAATGGTCAGGCGCTGCCGGTGATTCGCTTACAGCCCCCTGCTGATGTCGCTTTTTATGACTATGATGCTAAGTATCTGCGTAACGATGTTGAATATGGTATTCCATGTGGATTAAGTGAAGCAGAAGAGCAGCAGTTACAAGCTTTATCTTTAACTGCTTTTCAGGCAGTAGGTGCCAGTGGTTGGGGACGTATTGATGCGATGCAGGACCAAGATGGCAACTTCTGGTTACTTGAAGTGAATACAGTACCAGGAATGACCAGTCATTCGTTGGTGCCAAAGGCAGCAGGCGCAGTGGGTTATACATTTGACACACTTTGTCTGGCCATCCTTGAGCAAACTTTGACGGATAACTAATACATTATGGCGCAGCTACCTGCTTCTATGCGCCCTAAGCGCGCAGCAATTACCTCTATACATGAGAAGCCACCAACACGAAAAGATAAACTCGTGAATATGGGGGGCTGGGTATTACTGGTGATTGCTGTTGTAGTATTGTTGGCGGGAATATTTGGTCTATATAAAGTTATTACTGATGCTAGAGTTGCGACTTTAAATGTTGTTGGTATATCTTCTGATCTAGAAAAGCAGCAGATTACGCAGCATTTAAAGCCGATAGTACAAAATAATTATTTTACTTCGGATTTGGAACAAATTCGTGATAGTGCTTTAGAAATTCCTTGGGTAGACCGTGTTGTGGTTTCACGCACTTGGCCAAATAGTATCAGTGTACGTGTTGTTCCTAGACATGCAATTGCGCGTTGGGGTACTGGGCGTTTACTCAGTGATGCGGGTGTTATCTTTACAGAAGCAACTGTTAAGGATAATTCTAAATTGCCAATGTTGCACGGGCCATTGGGTCAATCCAAAGTGATGATGCGACGTTATAATGAGATTAATCAACTTTTTCAACCTGCACAATTGCGATTGAAAGATTTGTATTTAACAGATCGTATGACTTGGTTTATGCAGTTTGACTCTGGTTTGCGAGTCATTGTTGATCAAGATCAAACCATGAGTAAGTTACAGCGTTTAAATCAGTTGGCTCAATCTGATTTGAAACCCGTGTGGTCTCAAGTTGCTGCAATTGATTTGCGTTATAGAAATGGTTTGGCTATTCAGTGGAAAAACGCGACACCACCGAAGATTGTGAATGGACAGTTTGTGTATTCTACAGTTCAGGCCAGTGCAGTAGCACCGGCAAATAAACGGTGATATGGGTTGTATAGGCAAATAAAATTTAACCTATTGAAATTTAAACAATGAAAAACATGGTAATGAATAATGAATGAAACCGTTCCATCAGTTGTTGCGATCGACATTGGGACACATAAGGTTTCAGTCTTGATCGGTAAAGTGCATTCTCCTGATAATATTCAGGTGATTGGTATGGCGAGTGCGCGTAATCGAGGGATGAGCAAAGGTAAAATTGTTAGCCTTGATAAAGTCATTACCGCAATCAAAAATGCCGTGCAAGAAGCAGAGGATATGGCAGAGTGTCGTGTGCATTCAGCTTGGGTTTCTATTCCAAATACTGAAATGCAAAGTTTTTATGCCGTAGGCCGAACTCCAATTGCCAATCCTGATCGTATTATTACAACCACCGAAATGGTGCGAGCACTTGAATTAGCCAAAGCAAGTCATATGACTGCTGATTATTATTTGGCCAGTGCTGTGCCATTGGGGTTTGAACTTGATGATGCAGAAGAGTGGGTGCAAAACCCGATTAACTTGTCTGCTCATAGTATGACTGCGCATTATCAATTAATGATGCTCCCTATCAGTACGATGCAGAACTTAGACCGTGCAATGAAAGGCGCCAATATTTCAGTAGAAAAGATGGTGTTGTCTTCATTGGCTACAGTTGAAAGCAGCCTACTGAAAGATGAAAAAGAATACGGGGTTTGTTTGCTGGATATTGGTGCAGGAACAACCAGTATCGCAGTTTATATTGAAGGTCATTTAGCGATGGCACACACCATTCAACTGGGTGGGGAAAATGTAACACGTGATATTGCTTCAGTATTGCAAACAACAACCGAGGAAGCCGAACGGATCAAACTTTTGTATGGTTGTGTTGATTTAAATCAAGTCAAACCAGATCATATGATTCAGTTTGAAGCCATTGACGGTCCACAAAGTATTAGTCGTATCGAGTTATCTGAGATTATCTTGGCACGCTATATGGAAATCATGGGCTTAGTTCATGAAAAGTTAGAGGCGCATGGTGCTTTACAAAGCCTGTACCATGGTGTGGTGTTAACTGGAGATGCCTGTCAAATTGAAGGAATGGTGGCATTTGTACGACGTAGCTTAGGTGTATCTGCTCATTTGGGTAATCCACCTTTACAAGTTGTAGCGGATGACCAATATTTACCTTCACTAAGACGCTCAATGTATGTGACAGCTGCTGGCTTATTACTTTTTAGCCAAAGTGAAATGCAAGAAACGATTGAAGAGCCTGAAGGGGTGAGTAAAAGATCGTTTTTACAGCGTTTAGCCAATGGCTGGAATACAATGAATAACAAATTGAAAGGCATTTTTTAGGTATAGTTTTTTTTGGGAAGATTGTCGGTGAGTTGTAACTATCCTAGTGGATACTTGACAAGCTTGGCATTGCGAAGCATCCTAAAAATAATTTATGTTTATGAAGATCAAGGCAGTATACGGGCTTAAGTGACTGCCGAAATTAATTAGGAAAGCTAAAGGTCATGGCCTCATTTGAATTTTTGGAAGATGAACGAAGTGATGGTAACGGTCAAGCCCGTTTTACTGTATTTGGTGTAGGTGGTGGCGGTGGTAATGCCGTACAACACATGGTGCAATCTGATATTCAAGGCGTTAAATTCGTTTGCGCAAATACAGATAAACAAGCACTTGATCGTATGAATGCACCTTTCAAGATTCAGCTTGGTGAACAAAGTACCCGTGGATTAGGCGCTGGTGCCAATCCAGATGTGGGCCAAATTGCCGCAGAAGAAAGCCGTGAAGTGATTCGTCAACACCTTGAAGGTGCTGATATGGTTTTCGTAACCGCTGGTATGGGTGGTGGTACGGGTACAGGTGCTGCACCAGTTGTTGCTGAAATCGCTAAAGAAATGGGCATCTTAACAGTAGGTGTTGTGACTACACCTTTTAATTTTGAAGGTCGTCGTCGTTTACGTTCAGCTGAGAAAGGCATTGAAGCTTTAGAAACGCATGTAGATTCATTGATTATTATCCCAAATCAACGTTTGCTTAGCGTTTATGGTGATATTTCAATGCAAGATGCTTATCGTAAAGCAGATGATGTATTACTGAATGCTGTACGTAGTATCTTTGATTTGGTTGTACGTCCTGGTCATATTAACCTTGACTTTGCCGATTTAAAAACTGCGATGAGTACTCGTGGTTATGCCATGATGGGCGAGGGTAAAAGTAGTGGTCCAGATCGTGCTGAAGAAGCTGCACGTTTGGCTATTCGTAGTCCATTGCTTGATAACGTCAATATTATTAACGCAAAAGGTGTGTTGATTAATATTACTGGTGGTGCTGACGTTACTTTACGTGAAACAGAAGTTATTACTGATGTTGTTAACCAAATTGTTGATTTGGATGATGGTGAAGTATTCTTCGGTACAGTATTTGATCCTGATGCGCGTGACGAAATTCGTGTGACTGTTATTGCAACAGGTTTAACACGTAATGCAAATGATGCCGCAGATGCGCGTCGTAAATCAGCATCTGCAACCACTACACATGTACAGCAATCAGCTCAAAATGTTGAAGATGAGGATATTCCTGCAATCAGTCGTCGACAAAATGCAGAAATTCCAGCATCTGCACCGAGTGCTTCACCACGTTCTACGCCGATGAGCATCCAAGACTATTTGAAGAATCAACAGCGTAAATAATTGAAATATATAGTTATACTATTTTATTTAGATAAATGGCAGTGAGAATCACTGCCATTTTTGTTTTTTATCAATGGCTAAATATGCTAACGTATAGTGGATTTGAGGATGAAGACCATAAAAGCATGTTGAAACAACGTACCCTAAAACGTGCCGTGAAAGCCAGTGGCATTGGATTACATAGTGGGCAAAAAGTCATTATTAATTTTTTGCCACATGTGGTGGATGGGGGTATTGTTTTCCGCCGAATTGATTTAGATCCGCCTGTAGAAATTCCTGCAGACGCACTTCTTGTTCAAGAAGCTTTCATGTGTTCAAACTTAGTCATAGGCGATTTTAAGGTAGGCACGATTGAACATGTTACCAGTGCGATTGCTGGTCTAGGTATTGACAATATTATTGTCGAAGTTTCTGCCTCAGAAGTCCCGATTATGGATGGTAGTGCTGGGCCGTTTATTTATTTATTAAGTAAAGGCGGTTTAGTTGAACAAGATGCACCGAAGAAATTTATTCGAATTCTAAAGCCCGTTACCGCACTCATTGATGACAAACGAGCAATTTTCTCCCCTCATGAGGGGTTTCAAATCAACTTTACCATTGATTTTGATCATCCTGCGTTTGCTAAAGAATATCAGTCAGCAACCATCGACTTTTCTACAGAAACTTTCGTATACGAAGTGAGTGGAGCACGTACTTTTGGCTTTATGAAGGATTTGGACTATCTCAAGTCACATAATTTGGCTTTAGGAGCGAGTTTAGACAATGCGATTGGTGTCGATGATACAGGTGTTGTAAATGAAGAGGGTCTACGCTTCGCTGATGAGTTTGTGCGACACAAAATTTTAGATGCTGTCGGTGATTTATATCTGCTTGGGCATCAAATTATCGCCAAGTTCGATGGTTATAAATCTGGTCATGCACTAAATAACCAATTATTACGCAATGTGCAAAGTGATCCAAGTAGCTATGAAATTGTAACATTTGATGATAGCAAATCTTGCCCAATTCAATATGTAAAAGTAGTTTGAAGCCTTATTTTACCGAAGTTTGTGTTATATTATAACAATTCCTAAGTTGTGAATCGTCTTCACATTTTGTGGCAATTTGAACTATCGCAATGTAATGATTACATTTTATTGCTTGCCAAACGTAGTAGAGCTTGACTAAGCTTAGGGTCCTGAACAAAGCTTGCCGCATGTTCAAGCATGTTGCGAGCTTCGGGTGTGATTTGCTTCTCAATTTTTAAAGTTTGTTGTTGAGATGTTTGTTTTAGTCTCAATCTAACTTGAATCTTGTTTAAGTCATTCAACCCCTCGATTTGAGATAATTGAGAAATATACTGCTTTTGAAGATAACCGAGTTGACTGATCATTGCTTGATTTTCACCGGTGATGG
>NZ_BBRX01000112.1 GCF_000829675.1 Acinetobacter rudis | reverse complement strand
GGATGTCAAAAAAATCCAGTGCAGAATATAAAGTAATCACCTTTAAACGACCTTAAGCTAGAATAATAAGCCATCCTTACCTTAGAAGCTCAACTGTGAACTGTTTTAAACGCTGAATAGGGGGGGCCAATATGACAAGGCACCTAATCGCAAGCAAAAGGCAGATCAAAGCGAAATGAAGCATCAAAAGAGCAGTGTGCACTCTAAGTTGTATGACTGAAACTCGATGGCTTAAGCATTGAGTAGCTGATTAGAATAAAATGAAAGATAAAGTGAAACGCAGTATAATTTTTATCGATAATACATTGTTATCTATATAGTCAATCTCAATTACGGCGAATGAAAATATCATGATTGTACGAGACAAAAGTAACATACTCACTTTACTATTTGCATGGCAAGGGACTATTTTACCCAAGGTATTGCCAGCACTTTTAATCGTGATGCTCATTTCAGGTGGTTTAGTTTATTTGTCTGCACAGCATTACTTGAAAATTCCTGCTGTACCCGCAATTGGCTTTACTATATTTGGCGTGATCTTATCGATTTTTCTGAGTTTTCGTAATAATGCCTGTTACGACCGTTGGTGGGAAGGGCGTAAGTTATGGGGAGCGTTGATTGCGAATTCACGACATATTTCACGAGACTCACATGTCTTGCCTGAAGAGCATCGTATTAAATTAATGCGTCGAACTATGTTGTTTAGCCGATTGTTACGTGATCGTTTACGTAAACAAAACTCATTTTTTGAGTCGGAGGCTACGTTTCATAGTTTTAGTGCGGAAGTGTTTGAAGATCTTAAAAGTGATATCAATGCTTCACAGTTTGTGCTTGAAGCTATTCAGCGTGATTTAGTACAAGCCTTGCGTGATCGAGAGATTAGCGACATTATTTATAATGCATTGAATCAACATATCATTGCATTAGGTAATATTCAGGCTGGCTGCGATCGTATTGTCAGTACACCATTACCGTTTGCATACTCCGTTTTATTGCATCGTACAGTTTACTGTTTCTGCTTAATTTTACCTTTTAGTTTAGAAGCAAGTTTAGGTATATGGACACCTATACTTGTTGGATTGATTGCTTATCTGTTTTTGGGTTTAGATGCACTAAGTTCACAACTTGAAGAACCATTTGGCCTGCAAGAAAATGATCTTCCTTTGGATTCGATTGTACGTTTAGTAGAACGTGAGATGTTAAGCTCGCTTGGGGAAAAGCTACCACCAAGTGTAGAAATTATAAATGCAAATCTAAGATAAGACTAAACAAGCAGTCTTAACTCATTAGGTGTAATTTGAAAGTATGGATGATGTCATTACATCATCCATTCAATGGGTAGGTAAGATACGCTGTGCATAATAAAGCGTTGGAACCAAGTACTGCCTGGGTCAACTGTATATTCAATTACATCGCCATTATGTTGGTGCTCTAACCAGATGATTTCACCTTGGGGATTCAGTTGAAGCTCATACGCGATTTTTGCTAAAGATTGATCAAGACTGGTTGAAATTTTTTCCTGTAACTGATCTGATTGAATTAGCAGGCCGACCTCAGTATTTAAAAAAGCAGAACGTGGATCAAAATTAAAAGAACCGATAAATACTTTGTCATCAATATTAATTAACTTCGTATGTAAGCTCGATTTGCTTTTTACTTTTGCAGGGATGACATTTCCAGTCATTACTTCATACCAAGTTCGATCATTACGTTCAATATAGGGTTTAAACTCATAAAGTTTGACACCGCTTTTTAATAGGTCATATCGATACTTTTGGTAAAAAGCATGGACCAAAGCAACATCATTGGCGACGTAGGCATTGGTGACTACACGTACTTTAACGTTGTTGTGAGGCAGCTGACTAAGAAAATCTAAACCTGATTTTGTAGGAACAAAATAAGCTGAGATTAGATCGAGCTCTTGCTGGGGTTTGCCCATTTTATTGATTAACTGGGTATACAGGAGTTGTTCTTCGTTGACCCGATCCAGAGTTTTGTCAGGGGAGTCTGCTAGAAAATTGGCTTGTGCCCAATAGAGCTGACTGTTTTTAATTTGATCAACTAGAGCCTCATGTTCTTCCTCAACTTTATGCTCAGTTTGTTTGTTATTTTGTGCGTAGATTTCAAAGTCTGTTCTGAGCTGGACTAAATCTTGGGGTGCACCTGAATCAATATAATCCTGAATTGGTGCACTTAACTGATGGTTCCAAAAAGCAATAAAATTATGATTGGCCTGATCGAGCACTTGCCCTAAAAATAATACATCAGTATCAGTAAACTGGAAGGATTGACTGGCATCGAAATATTCACCACTAATATTACGTCCACCAGTCACTGCAATTGAACCGTCTGCAATAATCAGTTTGTTATGCATACGTCGGTTAATTTTGGCAGCTCTAAATAGGTAGTCAAATACGCGTAGTGTGCGAAACTTATAGGGATTATAGAGTTTAATTTGAATATTAGGGTGTTGCATTAGTGCACGGAATTGCGGATCTAGTTGTCGACCATTTTGATCATCAATTAACAGTCGAACCTTTACACCACGATCAGCAGCCTGTAATAATTCACTCAGCATCAAATTACCAATAAAATCATCTGCCCAGATGTAATATTGTAGATCAAGGTTATGTTTGGCGTGACGAATGAGGAAAATGCGTGCAGCGATACTTCGAAATGCATCTTCTAAGACCAGATAAGCCGTCTCACCCTGTTGTAACTTAGTATTGGCCTCTGAGTTTTGGATCCAATGACTAAAGTTGGTTTTGAGCTGTGCTTCTGCGACTGGAGATTGATTCATATGGTTGCTACATCCTATGCTCAACAAAACTGAAGCAGTGATAAAAAAAGGAAGTAATTTTTTTTTAATCATCAAGTTGATCCGCTAAGTCTATAATCTGACTTGCAAGTTGGTTAATCATGTCATTAGACATAAAATAACATAGTCCTGATCATGCACCCTAACATGTTACAAATTAAGGAAATCAAATGAAATCACGTGCAGCTGTTGCCTTTGCCGCTGGAGAACCTTTACAAATTGTAGAAGTTGATGTTGCCCCACCTCAAGCTGGTGAAGTTTTAATTAAAGTGACACATAGTGGTGTTTGCCATACTGATGCCTTTACGTTATCTGGCGATGATCCAGAAGGGGTATTTCCTGCAATTTTAGGTCACGAAGGTGCTGGGATTGTGGTTGAGGTGGGTGAAGGTGTGACCAGCGTTAAACCTGGCGACCACGTCATTCCACTTTACACAGCTGAGTGTGGCGAATGTTTGTTCTGTAAATCAGGAAAAACCAATCTTTGTGTTGCAGTACGCGCAACGCAGGGTAAGGGTGTTATGCCTGATGGTACGACACGTTTTTCTTATCAAGGTCAGCCTATTTATCATTACATGGGATGTTCAACTTTTAGTGAATATACCGTTGTTGCTGAAGTTTCTTTAGCCAAGATTCATCCTGAAGCAAATCCTGAGCAAGTATGTTTATTGGGCTGTGGTGTAACAACAGGGATTGGTGCAGTACATAATACCGCCAAAGTACAGCCCGGTGATAGTGTTGCTGTATTTGGTTTAGGTGGGATTGGACTGGCTGTTGTGCAAGGTGCACGTCAAGCTCAGGCTGGCCGCATTATTGTGGTAGATACTAACCCTGAAAAGTTTGAATTGGCTAAACAATTTGGCGCGACTGATTGTTTAAATCCTAAAGATTATGATCAACCTATCCAACAAGTGATTGTCGAAATGACAGGTTGGGGAGTAGACCACTCTTTTGAATGTATTGGTAACGTCAATGTTATGCGTTCAGCTCTAGAGTGTGCACATCGTGGTTGGGGCCAGTCAGTGATTATTGGTGTTGCGGGTTCGGGTCAAGAAATTTCAACACGACCATTTCAGTTAGTGACTGGGCGTAGCTGGAAAGGAACTGCGTTTGGTGGTGTTAAAGGCCGTAGTCAGTTACCCGGAATGGTTGAACAGGCCATGCGTGGTGAAATTGAATTAGAACCTTTTGTAACACATACCATGCCATTAAGCGAAATTAACCATGCGTTTGAGCTTATGCACGAAGGCAAGTCGATTCGTAGTGTTGTGCATTTCGAAGACTAAATATTTTAACAAGTTAATTGTTATGATAAGAAAACGGGCATTTGCCCGTTTTCTTATTTCAGTACTTATACGATTAGTTACTTTGCTGAATAACCGTTGCCATAGACTGAGCAACATAGTCGATATTGTGGGTGTTTAGACCCGCAACGCACATACGACCACTACGAATCAGGTAGATTGCATAATCAGTACGTAAAGTATCCACTTGTTCAGGGCTTAGACCCGTATAACTGAACATGCCTTGCTGATTGATTAGATAGCTAAAATCACGATCTGGCATGGCTTGTTTGAGTTGATCATGTAAACGTTGACGCATATCTTTAATACGTTCACGCATCGCACTTAACTCTTGCGTCCAGTCTTGGTAGAGTTCGTCTTGATTAAGCACATCACTCACCAAAAGTGCGCCCGTGCTTGGTGGATTTGAGTAAATACGACGAATCGTTGCTTTTAACTGCCCTAACACATTTTGAGCTGAATTCGCATCATCACAAACAATGCTAAGTCCACCGACACGCTCACCATACAGTGAGAAAATTTTAGAATATGAGTTGCTTACAATAAAGTTGAGGCCAGCGCGGTCAAAAGCACGCATTGCATACGCATCTTGTTCTAAGCCTTGACCGAAGCCTTGATAAGCAATATCAAGGAATGCAATCAATTCGCCTTGCTTACAAACGTCAATGACTTGATCCCATTGCTCATTGGTTAAATCAGCACCGGTTGGGTTATGGCAGCAAGGGTGAAGCAAAACAATACCTTGTTTTGGAATTTGTTTTAGGGCTTCGAGCATTGCTGTAAAATCTACACCATTGCTTGCTGCGTCATAATATGGGTAAAAATGACTTTGAATACCAGCGCCATTAAAAATGGCAATGTGGTTTTCCCAAGTGGGTTGGCTTACCCATACATCAGAATTTGGGAAATATTTTTTCAGTAAATCCGCACCAACCTTGAGTGCACCTGAACCACCCAGTGTTTGTACAGTCACGACACGTCCAGCTTGACGTGCAGGGCTTTCTTCCCCAAAAATTAGCTTTTGCGTTGCTTGGTTATATGACTTTAATCCATCCATTGGAAGATAAGATTTTACCTTATCGTTATCCTTGGCAATATGGGTATGTGCAGTCTTTACCGCATTGAGCTGAGGTACAATACCTTGCTCATTATAGTAAAGACCAATACTTAAATTGACCTTTTCTGTACGTTGATCTTTATTAAACTCTTCCATTAGGGACAGAATTGGGTCACCTGCATATGCATCGACATGTTGAAACATGGCTTAAAGTCCTAGTTGATCTTGTTGTAAAACGATATCGCGGAGCATTGGTCGCTGATTGCGCCCAATATTTTTTCGCAAGGCCTAATCTAATACATGTTTTTGCACGAATTGTCCAAGATATTTTGGCTGTTGATCTTTATACTTTGTAATTATGATGCTTCGACCTATTCTATTGTTAAATTTTAACTGGATATTTTTATGATTTTAAATCTGGAACACCGTCAACCTGAACAGCGCAGTCCATACGCACCTATGTTATTTATTCATGGATTATTTGGGAGTATCGGTAATCTGGGTATACTGGCGCGTGCCTTTGAGCATAGTCATGAAACAATTCAAGTTGATGTGCGCAATCATGGTCGTTCGCCGCGTTCAGCACAGGTGAGTTATCAAGATATGGCACAAGATATTGTAGAGACTCTAGATTCTTTAAATATTCATGAGTTTAGTGTTGTTGGTCACTCGATGGGTGGCAAAATTGCCATGACCTTAGCTGATTTGGCTGCTGATCGTTTGCAAAAACTCGTGGTCTTAGATATGGCGCCTTATGCTTATCAAGAGAACCATCATGATACGATTTTTCAGGCTTTATTTGCTGTACAGCACGCTCAAGTTGCGACTCGTAAAGAGGCAACTGAAATTATGCAACAGTACATTAAAGAAAATATGGTCATTCAATTCTTGCTTAAATCTTGGTCTCAAGGGCAATGGTTATTTAATGTAGATGCACTACATGCACATTATGCAGACATCTTATCTTGGAAAAATCAAAGTGCTTGGAACAAGGATGCATTATTTGTGCGTGGTGGTCGCTCACATTATGTCACTCAAGATGCACAAGTTGCGGCAGTACAACAACAGTTTCCACAAGCGCAGCTTGAAACGATCAGTAGTGCAGGACATTGGTTGCATGCAGAACAACCAGCACAAATAATTTCATTTATTCAAGCCTATATGGATCAAGCATAAATACTTAGAGGGTATATAGTTATACCCTCTAGATTCAACTATTTGCCTTTAGTTCTGCGTATACTTAAACACTTTAATATTTTCATGGATGAAAATGAGTGCGAGCTAAAATTTTCCATGGCCCTGAATTATGGATCATTATTGCCGGTTATTCTGCTGCGGTTCATGTGGGGAAATTATCACCCGCTATTCCTGTAT
>NZ_BBRX01000113.1 GCF_000829675.1 Acinetobacter rudis | reverse complement strand
CAAATCAAGTGGTTGATCAATGAAATCAAAACCAACCCAAACTCACGTCGTCTAATTATTTCTGGTTGGAACCCGCACGAAGCTGGACAAGTTGCCTTACCACCGTGCCACACCTTATTTCAGTTTTACGTACACAATAACAAATTATCTTGCCAACTTTATCAACGTAGTGCAGATGTCTTCCTTGGTGTGCCCTTCAATATCGCCAGCTATGCACTATTTACACATATGATTGCCCAAGTTTGTGGTCTAGGTGTGGGTGATTTTGTTTGGACAGGTGGTGATACACACCTCTATGCCAATCATTTTGAACAAGCCCGTTTACAGTTGAGCCGTGAGCCTTTACCACTTTGTCAACTTAAGCTCAATCCAGCGATCACAGATTTGTTTGACTTCAAGTTTGAAGATATTGAAATCGTAGACTACCAGTCACATCCAGCAATTAAAGCAGCGGTGGCAGTATGAGTTTTAAAGATTTAGAAGTTGTTCATGTTGTTGCAATGGATCAGCAGTACTGTATTGGTAAAGGAAATGACCTACCTTGGCATATTTCTGCTGATTTAAAACATTTTAAAGCCATTACCCAAGGTGGTGTGGTGGTGATGGGGCGAAAAACACTAGAGTCTATGGGCCGTGCTTTACCCAATCGAGTGAATTGGGTCATTACACGTGATCAAAACTGGCACTTTGATGGTGTTAAGGTTGCTCACAGCCTTGAAGATGCGCTGCAACAAGCTACTTTAGATGTTGCAAACTCAACACAACCGACATGTATTTTTATTATTGGTGGTGGTGAAATTTTTAAACAAAGTATCGATATTGCGGATCGTTTAGAACTCACACACGTCGAACTTGATGTCCAAGGTGATACTCACTATCCAGCAATCCCAGAGCATTTCAACAAAGTTGCTGCTGAGCAACATATTGATGACAAAACCGGGATTGCATTTGAGTTCGCAACTTACCGAAAATAACTCAACAAATTCCTGATCTTGGAACAACCATGCATAACATTGGTTTCCGACAATTTATTCAAGCGCTCGTGATGTTCTTGGTCCATGCGGGCTTTGCACTTGGGGTATTGCTCAGCTCAATCTGGCTGTGTCTTGCCCTTTGGATTCAACTGCCCGGTGGCAAATGGACGAGCATCATCCTGATTAGCCTGTGGGCTTTGTTTGCACTGAGTATTTTAGGGATCTATGTCAGCCAGCATGTCTTTAGCCGACAAAAAGATCGTGTTATTTATCTACTCGTGTTTGCACTCAGCTTGCTTTGGTATTTCAATATCCCAGCCAAACAAGATCGTGATTGGGACCCTGAGGTCTCCAGAATTTTTAACTATCAGAAACAAGGATCACTCGTCACAATCAACAATGTGCGTAACTTTGCTTGGAAGAGCGATGGTCGCTACGACGAGCGCTGGGAAAGCCGCAAGTATGACCTTGATCAGCTGACTGGAGTAAACGTGATTACTTCCTATTGGATGGGGCCTCAAATCGCGCACACGCTGGTCAGTTTTGACTTTGCCAATCAACGTCCACTGGTTTTTTCAATCGAGATTCGTAAGGAAAGACAGGAAAGTTTTTCTGCAATTGGGGGCTTCTTTCGACAATTTGAATTAAGTCTAATTGCGGCTGATGAAGAAGATATTGTTTATACACGTAGTAATATTCGTCATGAACAAGTCTATTTCTTTCCTGTAAAAATGCCTAAAGCGGCTATGCAAGCCCTCTTCATCGAGTATCTTAAAAAGTCTGATGAATTAGCAGCTACGCCTAAATGGTATAACACGGTGACTAGTAACTGTACGACCATTATTTTTGATATGGCTCAGGCCATTGAAGAGAGCTTATTACCTAAAGATTATCGTTTATTAGTCTCTGGTTACTTGCCGAATTATCTTTATGATATTGGTGTATTAGATCAGCGCTGGGACATGGCGCAGTGGTATCAACATGCACATATTAATCCACGCACAGCAGATTTAAATCTACAACAAGATCAAACTGGCTTGCAGTACTCTAAACGTATTCGTCAAGGTCTGTTGCAGCCTCAAGCTCTTGAAAATTCAGCAATAAAGCCTTAAATATTTTTTTTAGTCGTTCAGTCAGAGAATGTACTAGTTGTTGTCATAATTTTTTGCTTAAATCATCTTATGCAAATGTGAGTATTGAACCGTGATAAAAAAACAATTTTTAACTGCACTATTGATTGCAGGTACATTAAGTATAGTGGGTTGTAATACTATTCCAGACCAACAGCAACAACAGAATGTTGAGTTATTACAAAAACATAATTGGGAACTCAGCCAGATTGGTGCAACTGAAATAGATCTTAAAAACAAAGCTCGCCCTAGCCTCGTGTTAAATGCTGCCAATCAGAGTGTCAGTGGTAGTGATGGTTGCAATCGCTTAGTAGGCAGTTATCAAATCAAAGACCAACAAATCCAATTTCAAAATATGGTCAGTACACGTATGCTCTGTGCTGACAATATGAAACAAGTTGAGCAATTCAATCAAGCACTCAGCAAAGTCAAAGCGTATCAGGTCTATGGCTCAACCTTAAGACTCCTTGATCGTCACGGCAATGTCTTATTGTTATTTCATGCTGCAAAGTAAATGTTGAGTTTTATGAAGTCATCGCATCAACATTTTTGATGATACATCAATTGCTCTCTATATCCGTTGACATCACTAAAGCACAAATCAGCACTTGACAGCATTCCTGCTAAAGTCCAACTTATATTGCATTGTTGGTCTTTGCTGATTTTATGATGTATTTTGACTGTAGGGCTTGCGTTAAAATATTGCAATGATGATCAACCTCTAAGTGATCTACCTTGTTAAAATCCGAGACCACTCTGCTTTATAAAACAAATTGTTAGGAACAATCATTATGCAACAAGCACTTTTTGGTGGCGGATGTTTTTGGTGTGTAGAAGCTGTTTTTCTATCACTTAAAGGCGTAACACAAGTTAAAAGTGGTTATGCTGGTGGACATGTAGAAAATCCAAGCTACGAACAAGTCTGTCAGGGGGACACCCAACATGCTGAAGTCATCTTAATTGACTATGACGACAGCCAGATCAAATACAGCCAACTACTCGATGTATTTTTTGCGACCCACGATCCAACAACTTTGAACCGTCAAGGCAACGACATTGGTACGCAATATCGTTCTGTTATTTACTTTGCCAACGATGAGCAAAAGCAAATAGCGCAAGCATATATTGATGAGCTCAAGCAAGATGGCGTTGCTGTTGTGACTGAATTAAGTGGCTGGCCAACTTTTTATCCTGCAGAAGACTACCATCAAAACTATTTTGAAAAGAATCCTGAGCAAGGTTTCTGCAACTTTGCCATTCCACCCAAGCTTGCTAAATTGCGTCAAAAATTTAATGCCCTACTCAAAGAGCAAGGCTAGGCCAGATGAGCTAATCATCACCCAATTGAGATAAAAAAAGAGCGATCATTTGATCGCTCTTTTTATTGCTCTTGGCCTAAGAGTATTTTAGTTATCACTTACAAAGGCAATATCATGTAGACCAGCTTGGCTCGCACGTGACATGACCTGAGCGACCATATCGTAACGAGAGTCTTTATCTGCACGAAGTTGAATCGATGGTTTGGTTTCTGATTTTGCTGCTTCAGTGAAACGTTTTTCCATTTCATCTAGACTCACAATTTCAGTCCCCCACGATACTTCACCTTGAGCATTAATACTAATCGTGACTTCACTTTGTGGTGGTTCAACAATATCCGCGGTCGTCTTTGGTAAGGTTAATGGTACTGATGGGTTAGCAACGGTCGCCGTGACCAAGAAGATGATCATCAATACCAACATAATATCGATTAGCGGAATGAGATTCATCTCATTCATGCCAGAATCGTTGTCTTCACCCAGTTGAAAAGCCATTAAGCTTGACCTCCTGCCAATTCACTATTTACAGCACTATTTGCAGATGCAGTTTGCTTTGAACTGTCTTGTTGCAACATGGTGTCGATCAATAATGCATGTGCTTGATCTTGTAATTCATTTGACAAAGTACGGTTATAACGCACGCAAATGTTATAAGCCAGTACTGCTGGAATAGCCACAGCCAAACCTAGACCTGTCATGATCAAGGCCTCACCAACCGGTGTTGCAACTTGAGCTAGACCTGCTTGACCACTCTTACCTACAGCGACAAGCGCATGGAAAATACCCCATACTGTACCGAACAAACCTACAAAAGGTGCTAAAGAAGCTATTGTTCCTAGAACTGATGCACCTTTTTCAGCTGATGCTTTTTCAACTGCGATTTGACGCAATAATGCTTGCTCTGCAACAGCTTTACGTTGTTCAAATGATAAAGGCACAAGTTTAGCTTTTAATTTCTGCAATGCTTCAGCGAGGTGGGCTTGTGCGGTTTGTTTTAACTGACGTGTACCCATAAGACGCAGAATAAAAATCGTCCACGTAGCAATCGACATTGCTAAGAGTACAAAATACAGTGTCTTACTGATTGCGTCAGCATGTTGCCAATAAACTGAGAAGTTCATGCTCCGATTCCTATCTTTTCGATGCGTTATTTGGTTTTAGATCATATGGTTGGCTGAAACTTACAGGATAAGCCACACCATCTTTGATATACGGTTTAATTTTTGCGCGTTTTACTGCATTGACGAACTTGCTATCCAATACAGAAGCACCACTGCCTTTTGCTAATCGAGCTGAAGTAATATTACCATTTGCATCCGCTTCAACCTCAATTAATAAAGAACGAGTTTCTCCTTTGAGATCCGCATCTGTGTAACTTGGTCGCGGTTCACGAATCCAACGGATATCTCCAGGCCCAATACGCTGTGGTTTCTTATTTTCAGCAGCGCGGCGTTGCTCATCGGCACGACGCTGTTCATCTGCTCGACGTTGTTCATCAGCGCGACGCTGTTCATCGGCACGACGTTGTTCATCGGCTCGACGCTGTTCATCAGCTTTACGTTGCTCATCAGCACGGCGCTGTTCATCAGCTTTACGTTGTTGATTGAGACGTTCTTGCTCTAACTTTTGTTTCTCTAAGTTATCATCTTGATGAATCGCTTTTTCCTTGGTCACTTCAGGTTTTTGTGCAATGACTTTTGGCTTAACCACTGGAGGTGGTGGCGGGACAACAGGTTGAGGCTTAGGTTTTACCTTCGGCTGCACTGGAGGTGGTGGCGGCGGAGGTGGGGGTGGCACATCTTCTTCAATTTGTACTAATTTAACTCTAATCGGCTTTTTTTCAACAGGTTTCAGCTCAGGTGTTTTCATCTGGCTTACAGCCCAAAGCACTCCGACATGCCCAACCAACACTACAGCCAAGGCAATAATAAACTTTCGTAGCAGCGGCTGAGGATGCGAAATACGTGACTCGGAAGACTGACTCATATGGGTTCAGGACCTTAAACGAAGCATTTCACCTTAAATCAAATGAACAGCAAATGAACACGTGGTAGACAGGTGACAACATTGAAATTGGCCTAATAATAAATGAGAAGTGTTTTCATTTGCAACCATTTTTTATCTACTTACTGTTATTTAAAGAAAAAAAATGAGCGTAGTTTGATCGACTTTGCAAAGTTGCTAGATAAATCCGACTTTCAGGCAGTCAGTATTTCCAATACCAAGCTGATTTATTTATAACCATCTACTGCTCAATCAATATAAACCTTACATCTCAGGCTCAAGGTTAAAAGCCAACAACTCAAAATATTTCAAAACAATCATGATTAAAGATCGAGACTCTCTTTCTGGGTTCCGTATAATCAGTTATATGGTGTTATTTTTTGAAGGTTTAACATGAAAAAATATGAATCTAAGCAAGAACTCATTAACACGATTAAAAACACCTTAAATAGCTATTTATCAGAATTTGATGATATTTTGGAAAATGAGAAAAATCGAGTCATAATAGGCGTTGATAAAACCCCTGCTCAAAATATTTCCTATCAATTAGGATGGGTGAGCTTATTGTTAGACTGGGAAAAAAATGAAAATGCCGGTCACGAAGTCAGCATGCCCAAAGTTGGCTTTGACATCCTCACCCCCCC
>NZ_BBRX01000114.1 GCF_000829675.1 Acinetobacter rudis | reverse complement strand
CCTTGCGAAACAGTGTTTCTCAGGACATAAGCGTCTAGCAGTAGGAATCACCCACGTTTAGGGGGGTGAGGATGTCAACATCTAAATGATGATGAGCTGAATAGCCAAGATTCAACATTGGGCGATAAGGAGTTGGTTAGTGCTAGAAAGAGAGCTTTATAAAGATAACTGATCTTACCTAGGATAATCATATGAAACCATCAGAGCCTTGGGCAATTTATGCGGGTGTTTGGAAGATACTTAAAAAATATTACCAACACCCTATACGACATATGTTGGGGTTAGGTGTACTGATTTTATCGAGTACTTTATTGGTTGTATCTGTCCCATATATCATGAAGCAGATTGTGGATTTATCACAGTCAGGTGTCAGTCAGTTTAGTTGGGATCAGCTATGGCACTTAGAAAATTTATATCTTTTAGCAGCGTGTTTTGCACTGGCTTGGTTTGGCAGCAATTTATTACAGCATCTGAGTCAGCGTTATAGTGCATTTTTCTTGATCTCTATCGAATCAGCTTTGGTTTATAAAGGATTAGAAAACTTTTTTAATTTAAGTTTTTTAGAGCAACGTAAAATCGAGACAGGAATAATAAATACTGACATATGGCGTGGTGCAGAGGCGTTTGGTCAGCTTATTTTTACCAGTTTATTTATTTTGATACCTCTTGTGTTTGAAGTCTTCATGATGATGTGGATTTTGGCACAGAGTATCAATATCAGTTTTGCGCTAATTTTTTTATTTTTCGCATTGCTGGTTTTTGCGATGACACTGATCGTTGCTTTAAAGAGTAAAGACATTTATTCGACGTTCTATGAAGCACACAATCGAATTAATCAGTTTTTTATCGAAAAAGTACAAAACCATTATGATATTCAAATTAATGCTGCTCAGCATTATGAATTAAAAAATTTTGCACAAAGAGTTAAAGAGTATCAAACGGAGAAATCTAAAAGTCATAGCCAACTGATGATTTTAATGTTGATACAGGTGCTTTCAGTTGCGATTTTTTTATTCATTTTTATGTTGTTTACGGTTTATTTATTTGAAAAAAAGCAAGTGAGTACTGGTGATTTTATTCTTATTAGTTCATATATTGTTGGCTTAACGCTACCGATGTTGAGAGTTTCACATAGTGTTATGGGGCTTAAAGGCGATTATATTTCTTTAAAGAAGTTTTACCACTATTTCCAATTAGAAAAAGTTCAACATCAATCTACTGAAGTTGAATCATCTGATATGTTTTATCGTTTTCAACATGCTAATTTACATTTAGGTAAGCATGAGATTACTGATTTTAATTTAAATCTTGAAGCAGATCGGTGTTATGTAATCATTGGACAAACAGGAATTGGTAAAAGTAGCTTTATGCATTATCTGACTGGATTGCAGCAGATTCAAGCAGGTCAGTTATATTATAAAAACATTAATATTACTCAACAGTTTTCGACAGATATTTATCATGAGATTGCAGTTGTTGGTCAAGTACCCACGGTTTATTCTGGAACACTAAGACAAAATTTAGTTCATAACAGTCCGTATCATTATACTGATGCAGAATTAATATATTGGTTAGAGGTCTTTCAATTAACTCCGTTGCTATCCAAGAATAATTTAAGTTTAGATGATGAGTTACAAGATCGTTATAAGAGTTTTTCAGGTGGTGAGAAGCAAAGGATCAGTATATTAAGGGCACTATTAAAGAAACCGCAGTGTTTAATTATGGATGAGCCAACAGCTGCATTGGATGAGCAGACAGCTATACACCTAATGAGTGTCATTCGACAACATGTAACAACGATTGTAATGATTTCTCATGCAGCATATGCTCAACAATTTGCTGATCAGGTTATTAATTTTGATGAGCTCATCCAATCTAAATAAGAGTAATTGAGTGATATCAAGTCTATCTCTATGTCGAATATAAAGCTTAAATAATTGCTCATAACGATATCAGGCTGTATTCCTGACATCGTTATTTGCGTGTTATGTTTACTTTAAAAACTTGCGACTTAATAAAAACTGTTCAGTGGCTTGTAATAGCGTCTCGGCATAGGACTCTTGTTTGGCTGTAAGCCAACCTAAAGCAAACCAGTCACTGGCTTCTAATTCGCTTTCTTGCAGATAAGAAGCTGAGGCAACTAAAACTTGATATTGTTCAGCGGCTTGCTGAGCATCATTGAGCGACTTACTATATTTCTGTAGATTTTTCACATCATAAACTTGCGTCAGTAATGGAAAACTAAACTTCAGTTCTTTGAGACACAGGGCAAGCTGTTGCAAAGTATCTAAGTCAGCAAGATCAACTTGGCTCAGACTCTCTTGTAGTCGTTTATATTGTTGCTGTAAAGTCAGCTGAGCATCATGCTTAAGATCCTGCTTTTGTGTTTGGCTCGCTGGTGCTAAAGCAAATAATAATAACTCTAAATAGTGCTGCACATTTTGTGTAGATTTCACTAAGTTTTGCAATTTCTCTTGTGCGTAAAGAATATCTTGATCTAAGGCTTGTGCAGTTTTAGGGTTATTCAGTAAAGCCCCTAAGGTATTTTGCATATGCTGAATATGTTCGAGGTGTTCAAAATGCTGTGCGAAAGCATTGAGTTGCATCGACCATTTGTCAGAAGGATCTTTACTCCAATCTTTAAAGATCGACAAGCTAAGATGAAGGTGCTGCAAAGCCAGTTGAGCCTGTTGAATATGTTCAGCTTCAGCGACTTGTGCTGAGATTGCTGCAATATTGGGGAGTAAATGTTGCAGCTGTTCTAAGATCAGATATCTGAGATTGAAATCAGCATTTTCTTTTTTATTAAGCTGTAGAAGGGGAGCTTGCGTTGCAGGGCTGACAACTTGTTGTTGACTGAGCAGGTGACCGAATTCAGCTTTACTACGCACATCTAACCATAATTGATATTTTTTTACCCATTCAAAGCTAAACTGCAGCAAACTCTTAAGTGAGCCTTGCTTTAACTCAAACTCAACTTCATAAATCTCTTGAATTGCTTCTCCACTGCGGATTTCGCCAATATCTAAACTAATTTCGATGTGTGCGTCATCATATTCAATCACACGGCAAGTACGTTGAATATTCGTTTCAAACTGCAAAGAAAGTGTAGCATTTTCATCAGCTAGAGCTTGGTTAAGATGTTGAAGTGCTTCAGGGTGTTGTTGATAAATAGCCAAGTCTAATCCATTGGGGGATTGACTACCTAAATCGATATTGTGCTCAAAACGATGTAAATGGCTTTGTCCTGCAGTTTTAAGTGTTTGAATCCAACGATCACCTTCTAAGCGTTGTCTCAAAGCTGCACGATTTTTAGATAAATGTTGTTCAGCAGTATCGTAATAACGTGCCTGTAATTGAATAACTTCAGATTTTTTAGGATCTAATGCCTTAAGTAAGGCATTGCGACGACTTGGGCCAATCTGAAATTTTAATTCAATTTCCACCATGGGGCAGGTATCCTAAAGTTTTTTGAAATATAAATGGTTTATGTTCCATGATATTAACAGCATGAACACGATGCGTTATAGCACTTTAGACTTATTTAAAAGAACTAGAGTTTCTATTTGAGCGACCAGATATTGTAACTGATCTGATAGTGAAAGATCACGATGACTGCTGTATCTCCAGCCGATGTTTGCATTTTTTCCAAACAATAAGCAGTATAAGTCTAGTGAATTTATTTAATCACACGGTGCAAGGAACAAGAATATGGATACTCAATTACAAACTCAGGAATCAGGCGAGCCACAAGTTATTTTTCCAATACGAGATTATTCGGAATTTTATCGTTTTTATTTAACTGAACATCGCAATATCAATAGTAGACGTTTACATAGTCTGGGCAGTGCAATTGGTTTGTACTGTATTTATAAAACAGTAAAACAACGTAAACCCAAATATTTAGCTTATGGATTAGTTGCAGGCTATGCCTGCGCATGGGTTGGGCATTTTGTATTTGAAAAAAATAAACCTGCAAGTTTTAAACAACCTTTATATAGTTTTATTTCGGATTGGCGAATGTTGTCTGATATTGTACGTGGTCGTTTAAGCTTGACTGATCGTGATCTTGATAAAATACCAAGTTAGGAGAGAGTCGCTGGTCAGAAGCCTGACTTTGCAATCTGTAAAATATCAAACTGTTTAAAGTTGGAACAAGAAAAAAATTACTGTATCACCAACCGACTCTTTTTATTGCTTGAGTTGGCGATACAGCTGCAACTGATTGGCTATTTTTGTTTTGTTTTTTTTATATAGATATGCAAGATCGTTGCCAACTTTATTTAATTTACTCAATGATCTTTACAAAATAGATAAAAGGGGCATGTTCAACAATGTTGTGGTTGCACTTCATTTGCTGGAAGCAGGTATAATCCTAAGGTGTGCAATTTACGGAAAACTTAATGCGCGGCTTATATTTAATTACCAATGACGATCCAATTGAGTTGTTGCTACAAAAGCTTGAAGCTGCCTTGGCGACAGGTCAAATTGCGATTTTACAATATAGACGTAAGAAAGTTGCGCTTGCAGATCAAGCGAATGAAGTCGCCAAAATCAAAGCACTTTGTTCAAAATACACCACACCCTTTGTGATTAATGACAACTTAGCATTGGCTGTTGAGTTTGGTTTGGGCGTGCATTTGGGGCAAAGTGATGGTGCGATTGTAGATGCCGTTGCTCAATTGGGTTCGGATCATATTATTGGCCGTACTTGTGCCAATTCACTAGATTTTGCCCATCAGGCGCTTAAAGAAGGTGCAAACTATGTCGCTTTTGGTGCAATTTATCCAACAGCAACAAAACCTGAGGCTGGACACACAGGTGTTGAGATCATTGCGCAAGCTCGTGCACAATTCTCTGTGCCGATTTGTGCGATCGGTGGTCTTACTGTAGAAAATTCTGCTGCAGTGATTGCAGCTGGCGCTGATCTTTGTGCTGTAATAAGTGATATATTGGCGCTTTCGGTAGAGCAAATCCCAAGTCGTGTTGAGGCTTGGGCGCAATTGTTTGCTTTAACAGCGAGCATTGAACATTAATATTTTTTGATCTCTATTTATTTGAGTTGAGCATATTCATGAGTTTATCTCCAAAGCAAGAACAGTTATTTAAGCAAGCCAATAAACATATTCCTGGTGGCGTGAACTCACCAGTACGTGCGTTTAATGGAGTTGGGGGTACACCGATTTTTATCGAAAAAGCCCAAGGCGCATATTTATATGATGTTGATGGCAAGCGTTATGTCGATTATGTGGGTTCATGGGGGCCAATGATTTTAGGTCATGCCCATCCTGCGATTATTGAAACAGTTCAAAAAGCTGCACAAGATGGTTTAAGTTTTGGTGCTCCTACAGTTTATGAAACCACCTTAGCGGATATTATCTGTGAAGTGATGCCTTCAATTGAAATGGTTCGTATGACTAACTCAGGTACTGAGGCGACCATGACGGCAATCCGTTTGGCGCGTGGTTATACTGGGCGTGATAAAATTGTTAAGTTTGAAGGATGTTATCACGGACATTCAGACTCATTATTAGTCAAAGCCGGTTCAGGCATGTTAACCCTCGGTGAACCAACTTCAAAGGGTGTTCCAGCTGATTTTGCTCAACATACGATTACTTTACCGTATAACGATATTGAAGCTGTAAAAGCGTGCTTCGCTAAATTTGGTCAGGAAATTGCGGGTGTGATCGTAGAGCCTGTCGCAGGTAACATGAATTTAGTTAAACCGATCCCGGGTTTCCTAGAAACTATTCGTGAGCAATGTGATCTTTTTAAATCTGTCTTTATTATTGATGAAGTCATGACGGGTTTCCGAGTGGCACTAGGCGGAGCACAAGCTCATTATAATGTTAAACCTGATTTAACCACTTTGGGTAAAATTATTGGTGCGGGATTACCTGTTGGTGCATTTGGTGGTAAACGTGAAATCATGGAATGTATCGCACCTCTAGGTGGGGTATATCAAGCAGGAACACTCTCTGGAAATCCTTTGGCTATGCGCGCAGGGATTAAGATGTTTGAATTTTTG
>NZ_BBRX01000115.1 GCF_000829675.1 Acinetobacter rudis | reverse complement strand
TTCAGACAGCGACTCTGATTCGGACAGCGACTCTGATTCGGACAGTGACTCTGATTCGGACAGCGACTCTGACTCTGACAGCGACTCTGATTCGGACAGCGACAGCGATTCGGATACTGATGAGCCACAAGATCTTGAATTCAATGAAGATGGATCGAAGCTTACTGGTACAGCTGAAGCTGGCTCTACAGTTACAGTAAGAGCTAAAGATGGTACTGTCTTAGGCACTGCAACTGCAGGTCAAGATGGCAAATTTGAAGTGTCATTGACACCAGCACAAGCTGATGGTGAGAAGGTAGACGTTACTGCACAAGCTGATGGTAAGAATGAGTCAGCAGCAGTTGAAGTAACAGCACCGGATATTACAGCTCCTGATGCTCCAACCGATCTAGATGTAAGTCAAGATGGTCTGAAGTTGACTGGTAAAGGTGAGCCAAATACAACAGTTACTGTTAAAGATAAAGCTGGTAATACTGTTGGTAGCGGTGTGGTTGATGCTGAAGGCAATTTGATTGCTGATCTAGATAAACCATTTACCAATGGCGAAGAACTTGAAGTTACTTTAACTGATAAGTCTGATAACACATCAGATCCAGCTACTGTTAATGCTAAGGATACAACTCCACCTGATGCACCAAGTGATTTAGTCTTTGCAGAAGATGGTGCTTCAATTACTGGTAAAGCTGAACCAGGCGCTACAGTTATTGTTCGTTTACCAGATGGCGTGACTATTGTTGGTACAACAACTGCAGATGAAAATGGTGACTTTACAGTTCCAGTGGTACCTGCGTTGACGAATGGTGAAGAGGTAGATGTTGTAGCAATTGATAAGGCGGGTAATGAATCTGCTGAAGCTCCAATCAATGCTCCTGACACTACTGCACCAGATATCATCGATGTTCAAATTGATGCAGATAATCTTGTATTAACTGTAGAAACTGAACCTCATGCGACTGTTAAGTTGTATGACTCAGAAGGTAAACCATTGCTAGATAAGAATGGCAATCCTATTGAGTTCCAAGCGGATGGTGAAGGTAAAGCAATTTATAGCTTCGATCCGGCAGTTGAGCGCGGTAAGATCATTAATGTCACTGCTACAGATGCAGCAAATAATGAATCAGATCCATTTAAACTTATTGCTGGAATAGCTGAAATTATTGCTCCAGCTGATAATGTTATCGACTTGATTCTAGATGCTACGCCTAAGTCAACAACAGATACTGCTCTTAAAGGTACTTCAAAGTCTGGCTTAACTGTAGTAAACGTAGGTCTAGGCCCTGTATTGGGTGCTGATGTACTTGCTAACCTTGGTGATAGCTCGATTACTGTTGATGTTGGTGCGAACCAGGTTAAAGACTTGACCTTACAAGGCTCTGCTTTTGGTGTTCAAGTAGTTGGTACTATGGACTTGTACGTGTACAAGCTCAATGAAAGTACTGGACAATGGGAACAGCAAGCGGTTAAAGAAAACTGGGTAGTCAGTGTATTACTTGGTGGTAAATCTAAAGAAACAGAGTTTAATTTAGGTCAAGGTAAGTGGATGTTTGTAATGGCTTCTGGTCAAGGCATTCAAGCACTAACGGGTTATAGCTTAAAAATTACTGACGCTATTAATCATGACTATAATGAAGCAACTTCAATGGCAGGATCAATTTCAGGCAACATGTTGACTGATGAAGATCCAATCTACGGTCAAGATGACTTGCCTGAAGGAACGACGATTACTTCGATCAATGGTGAAATACTTTCTGGTAACGGAGAGGTGACCATTGATGGACAGTATGGCAAGTTGACAGTGAAAGCTGATGGTTCTTATAGCTATACGGTCGATCCAGGTTTCCGTGGTCCATTCGGTGCCAAAGATGTATTCACTTATGTTGTAACTTCACCATCAGGTAGCACGGCTGAAGCTAAACTTGAGATCGAACTTAACATCACACCAAGTGAAGAACGTATTGAAATTAACAATACTGTTGTACTTGAACTTGAACCTCAGGTGACCTTAGATACTGATAAATCTACGATCAAGGCTGCTACTGGATTTAAGCTACTTGATCTTGGTTTACTAGGACCAATTCTAAGCGCTGATGCGTTAACTGGTGCTGGTGCGATGGAGTTCTCGGTAGGTGAAAATCAAGTCCGTGAATTAACATTCCATGGCAGTGCTGGTGGTGTTTCGCTTGGTAAGGTCTTCGACCTCGTGATCTTTAAGTTAGATCCTGCGACAGGTAATTTTGTTCAAGTCCATTATGAAAAGGATTGGTTCAAGATTATTCTACTTGGTGGTAAATCTGACCAGTTAACTATGCAGTTTGGCGAAGGCGAATATCGCGCAATGCTCAACAGTAAAGGTATACTTGGTGTAGCAGAAGGTTCTGGTTTGTATGTTGATCATGACAAAGTTTATGACTACAACACACCAACTAAGTACCAAGGTTCTGTTACTGGTGATGCTACTGTGGAAGACTCAACAGCTCTACTGAAAGTAAATGGTAAGGATGTTGAACCAGGTAAGGTAACAACTGTAGAAGGTAAATACGGTACATTAACGATTAATAGTGATGGTACTTATACGTATACAGTCGTGAAGCCAGCTAATGCCGGTGCAGGTTGGAAGCCGCCTTACGGTCAAGTCGATACATTCCAATTGGTAACTCAGGATGCCAATGGTAAGTCTGTAGTCGAAACTTTAAATATTAAAGTGGGTACCCATACAGCCAAAGATGACTTCAACATTGTTGGTGTTAAGCAGATCAATGTCGTAAGTGATGACATTATTAAGCTTAATATTACTGAGAATGCTGTAGGTAAAAAAGATGTAGTTAAGTCAGGAAGCGGTTTGTCTGCTAAATTTGATGCAACTATTACCAATACTTATGAGAAGACATCAACCTTTAATGTAAATGACGATACAGTTGCTAAAGGTACGCTGAAGATTATTGCTGAAACTAACCAGGCGCTTTTAAATGATGATAAATGGGGTGTAGTACAATCCGTTTATGAGATTTTTGATGCAAAAGGCAATCTAGTTTCATCAGGTCAGTTGTCTTTAGTTAACAAGAACTATAGCGCAACGATTAATCTGGCCAACCTTGCGTCAGGTCAATATACAGTTAAAGTTAAAGTAGTAAATACAACAACTTCAAGTTCTACAATTCTGGATACGACTGCTGAAAACAATGGTGAATTCCATGTAACAACAGAAGTTAAAGTTAAAGAAACTTCATTAAATGAGTACGTATCTGAAAGTGCACCAAAACTTGCTGGTAATTTACTTGCAAATGATGATGGCATAACCAAGATCGATTCATTGAAAGTTGGTGCTAAAGAAGTCTTCGTAAATGATCCGAAGAAAGGTGCGGCATCAATTGAAGTTGAAGGACAATACGGTACTTTAACAATCAACAAAGATGGTTCTTATAGTTATCAACCAAGTGGTAAAGCATTTGGTGTGGATAAATTCACATATGAGACTATTTCTAAGTTGGGTGTGAAAGAGCAGGCTGTACTTGAAATCAATGTTGGTAAAAACGTTGTTGCAACTGAACATGCTGATCAAGTTGAAAGTTCATCTGCAAACGATATCTTTACTATGGGTGCTGGTGCCGATACGGTAATTTACAACGTATTGGATAGTACAATCGCCAATGCTGGTGGTAATGGTGGTAATGGCTTCGATACTTGGACTGATTTCAATGCATCTGACGGTGACAAAGTTGATATTTCGAAATTGCTTGATGGAAATCAAACAGCCGATAATATTAAAGACTATGTTACATATGAAGATGGTGTACTGAAAATCGATCGTAATGGTAAGGCAGATTATTCTGGTCAACCAGAAGGTCAATCTCATTATGTTGATTTAATCACTATTAATTCTGATAAGACTCTAGATGAATTGTTGAACAATAATAATATTGTTTGGCATTAATTAATAATCAAAGAGTTTTAATTTGAAATAAAAAAGAGGATCTTCGGATCCTCTTTTTTATTAATATTTTTTTAAATTTAATAATGGTTGTAGCGAATAAATGATTAAGTAAACAAGTATAATTATGATATAATGTGATGGTCTAGGCTTCAGTCTTTTAGTGTGTGATATGGCGATTAATACCTATAGCGAATTATTAAGTTTTAAAGAAAAAATAGTATCTTGGATAGAAAGTACGGTTGTTGAAAAAAATATACAACAGGACTCGTATGTTGTTTATTTATCTTATGGAAATATACAACAGCGTTGTCAGGTTTGGGAAAACTGTGATCAGCAAATATCAAAGGTTATTAAACGTTTATTGAATTTTGTTGATAAAGTTTTTAAAAAAAATAATAAATTATTAGAATTTGTAAAAGTTGATATTGCATATAATGTTGAGAAAACAGCATGGGAAAACGTTGTTCAACAGCTAAGAAACCAAAAACATAATAATCATATGCGAAAAGGCATTAGTTTAAATGAAAATTTTGAAATAAGTTTTCTTGAACAGGAAATATATGCAAAATCTATTATTAAAGGTGTTGTATATAATGAGCCAAATTTTTTTGATGAGAAAAATTTAAATGATGCAATAAAAAAGAAATATCCAAGCATTCTTAAAAAAATATCGTTAGAAAAAATAAAATATGTATGGCTGTTTGATACATATTCAGCTTTCTATGAAAATGAAAATTTAATTGATTTAAATAGCCAGGGTTGTGAAAATGGTATAAGAATTTTAAGCGGTAATAAAAAAGAGCATATTGTAGAGTTAATTAAGAAGAATGCTGAATTTTTACATCGTGAAATTCAGAAAGATGGCCGTTTTATATATGGTTATTTTCCAGCATATAATAGAGAAATTAATAGTTATAATACGGTTAGACATTGCACTGCAATTTATGCTTTGCTTGAAACACTTGAAGTAGATTATAAAACTGAATATTTGGCACAAATTAAAAAATCAATTCAATATGCAATTGACCACTTTTACCGTGAGGTTGATGGCAAAGGTTTTATGATTGATGGAAAAAGTGATGAGTTGGAAGTTAAATTAGGATCTAATGCAACAGCTATATTTATGTTTGCAAAATATCAAGAAATAACTAAAGATGATCAATACATTGCCTATGCAGAAAAACTAGCACAAGGCATTCAGTTTATGATTGATGTTAATGGTGAGACAACACATGTCTTACATTATCCATCACTAGAAATTAAAGAAAAATTCCGTATCGTTTATTATGATGGAGAAGCCGCTCTAGGTTTATTGCGTTTATATCAAATTACACATCAACAAGAGTTACTAGAAACAGTAAAGTTGATGTTTGAGCATTTTATTAGTAAAAAATATGATAAGTATCATGATCATTGGTTGAGTTATTGTACCAATGAATTGACGATGATTTGTCCTGAAGAAAAGTATTTTCAGTTTGGCATTGATAACTACTTAAAACATATGAATTTTATTAAAGAACGTAAAACAGCATATGCAACATTCCTAGAAATGATGATGTCCGCATATAAAATGGTTAAACGGTTAAAAGATACCGAATTTACTGAATTATATGAATCAGCACAAGTTGAAGACTTAAAGTCATTGATTGAGCTTAGAGTTGAATTTCAACGTGCAACAGGTTTTTTCTATCCTGAAATCGCGATGTATATGGCCAAACCAAATAAAATATTAAATTCATTTTATGTACGTCATGATCGTTTCAGAACACGAATTGATGATCAAGAGCATAATTTATCTGGTTATGTGGCTTATGTGAAAGAATAAGAGGATTCTAAAAATGAGTGTTTGAGTTAATCTAATTAACTCAAACTTGAATAATAGAGTTTGATGGAAAATATACGTGAAAAAAATTTATTTCTTAAATGTTGACTTTGGCATAAAGTTAACTGGCATTGAACGCTCATCATTAAAACGCGCATTTTTATTCAAAAATTATTTAAATATTTTG
>NZ_BBRX01000116.1 GCF_000829675.1 Acinetobacter rudis | reverse complement strand
ATCATTAAGAGATTATGAAGAACAACTTGTGTGGATTTTTACTGGTTGGATCGATGAAATATTATCATTGATTGATTGGTAGAAATTACTCGAAGTTTATTTGAGAATATTTTTGTCAGAAAATTGATGAGCCAAGATTTGTACCCTTATAGGTACTAATGATTTTAACTGAAGAGTTTGATCATGGCTCAGATTGAACGCTGGCGGCAGGCTTAACACATGCAAGTCGAGCGGGGAAAGGTAGCTTGCTACTGGACCTAGCGGCGGACGGGTGAGTAATACTTAGGAATCTGCCTATTAGTGGGGGACAACGTTCCGAAAGGAGCGCTAATACCGCATACGCCCTACGGGGGAAAGCAGGGGATCACTTGTGACCTTGCGCTAATAGATGAGCCTAAGTCGGATTAGCTAGTTGGTGGGGTAAAGGCCTACCAAGGCGACGATCTGTAGCGGGTCTGAGAGGATGATCCGCCACACTGGGACTGAGACACGGCCCAGACTCCTACGGGAGGCAGCAGTGGGGAATATTGGACAATGGGGGGAACCCTGATCCAGCCATGCCGCGTGTGTGAAGAAGGCCTTTTGGTTGTAAAGCACTTTAAGCGAGGAGGAGAGGCCCTAGGTTAATACCCTAGGTGCTTGGACGTTACTCGCAGAATAAGCACCGGCTAACTCTGTGCCAGCAGCCGCGGTAATACAGAGGGTGCGAGCGTTAATCGGATTTACTGGGCGTAAAGCGTGCGTAGGCGGCCATTTAAGTCGGATGTGAAATCCCCGAGCTCAACTTGGGAATTGCATTCGATACTGGGTGGCTAGAGTATAGGAGAGGAAGGTAGAATTCCAGGTGTAGCGGTGAAATGCGTAGAGATCTGGAGGAATACCGATGGCGAAGGCAGCCTTCTGGCCTAATACTGACGCTGAGGTACGAAAGCATGGGGAGCAAACAGGATTAGATACCCTGGTAGTCCATGCCGTAAACGATGTCTACTAGCCGTTGGGGTCTTTGAGACCTTAGTGGCGCAGCTAACGCGATAAGTAGACCGCCTGGGGAGTACGGTCGCAAGACTAAAACTCAAATGAATTGACGGGGGCCCGCACAAGCGGTGGAGCATGTGGTTTAATTCGATGCAACGCGAAGAACCTTACCTGGCCTTGACATACTAGAAACTTTCCAGAGATGGATTGGTGCCTTCGGGAATCTAGATACAGGTGCTGCATGGCTGTCGTCAGCTCGTGTCGTGAGATGTTGGGTTAAGTCCCGCAACGAGCGCAACCCTTTTCCTTATTTGCCAGCACTTCGGGTGGGAACTTTAAGGATACTGCCAGTGACAAACTGGAGGAAGGCGGGGACGACGTCAAGTCATCATGGCCCTTACGGCCAGGGCTACACACGTGCTACAATGGTCGGTACAAAGGGTTGCTACCTAGCGATAGGATGCTAATCTCAAAAAGCCGATCGTAGTCCGGATTGGAGTCTGCAACTCGACTCCATGAAGTCGGAATCGCTAGTAATCGCGGATCAGAATGCCGCGGTGAATACGTTCCCGGGCCTTGTACACACCGCCCGTCACACCATGGGAGTTTGTTGCACCAGAAGTGGGTAGGATAACCGTAAGGAGTCCGCTCACCACGGTGTGGCCAATGACTGGGGTGAAGTCGTAACAAGGTAGCCGTAGGGGAACCTGCGGCTGGATCACCTCCTTAACGAAAATCGACTGGCTGGTAAGAATCCACAACAAGTTGTTCTTCACGTATCTAAATGGGTCTGTAGCTCAGTTGGTTAGAGCACACGCTTGATAAGCGTGGGGTCACAAGTTCAAGTCTCGTCAGACCCACCAACCTTTTAGAGTTTTACAAGGCTTAGATACGAATCACAAATGATCAAGCTGGGGACTTAGCTTAGTTGGTAGAGCGCCTGCTTTGCACGCAGGAGGTCAGGAGTTCGACTCTCCTAGTCTCCACCACTCATCTTTAGATGAGTTAAGTTGAGTATGATAGTTTATAGAGCTTAGTGAGAATGCAAGTTGTTCTTGTAATTTTATTAATCTCTGTGATTTATCACAGTTTATCTTGACCTGACGAAGGCAAGATTAATCATTAACAGATTGGCAAATTTGAGTCTGAAATAATTGTTTGACTCATACAATGAATAGAGATTATCAGTACATTGTTACTTGATGGTTAAAATGAATTGCATGAGAACTAGCGAAATTAACTGAATCAAGCGTTTTGGTATATGAATTCAATTGAAGCTGTACAGTGTTTAAATACACAGTACTTCAAACTGTAAGTTGATAGTGCTCCTTGTAGGTGCTAGCGACTGTTTGGGGTTGTATAGTCAAGTAATTAAGTGCATGTGGTGGATGCCTTGGCAGTCAGAGGCGATGAAAGACGTAATAGCCTGCGATAAGCTTCGGGGAGGCGGCAAATATCCTATGATCCGGAGATTTCTGAATGGGGAAACCCACCTGTTATAAGACAGGTATCGTATGATGAATACATAGTCATACGAGGCGAACGAGGGGAAGTGAAACATCTCAGTACCCTTAGGAAAAGAAATCAATTGAGATTCCGTCAGTAGCGGCGAGCGAACGCGGATCAGCCCATTAAGTTATGTGTGTTTTAGTGGAATGCTCTGGGAAGTGCAACCATAGTGGGTGATAGTCCTGTACACGAAAGGGCACACATAATGATGACGAGTAGGGCGAGGCACGTGAAACCTTGTCTGAATATGGGGGGACCATCCTCCAAGGCTAAATACTCCTGACTGACCGATAGTGAACTAGTACCGTGAGGGAAAGGCGAAAAGAACCCCTGTGAGGGGAGTGAAATAGATCCTGAAACCGCATGCATACAAGCAGTGGGAGCCACTTCGTGTGGTGACTGCGTACCTTTTGTATAATGGGTCAGCGACTTATATTCAGTGGCGAGGTTAACCGTATAGGGGAGCCGTAGAGAAATCGAGTCTTAATAGGGCGTTTAGTCGCTGGGTATAGACCCGAAACCGGGTGATCTATCCATGAGCAGGTTGAAGGTTGGGTAACACTAACTGGAGGACCGAACCCACCGTCGTTGAAAAGCCGGGGGATGACTTGTGGATAGGGGTGAAAGGCTAATCAAACTCGGTGATAGCTGGTTCTCCCCGAAAGCTATTTAGGTAGCGCCTCGGACGAATACCATTGGGGGTAGAGCACTGTTTCGGCTAGGGGGTCATCCCGACTTACCAAACCGATGCAAACTCCGAATACCAATGAGTACTATCCGGGAGACAGACTGCGGGTGCTAACGTCCGTAGTCAAGAGGAAAACAATCCAGACCGCCAGCTAAGGCCCCAAAATCATAGTTAAGTGGGAAACGATGTGGGAAGGCATAGACAGCTAGGAGGTTGGCTTAGAAGCAGCCACCCTTTAAAGAAAGCGTAATAGCTCACTAGTCGAGTCGGCCTGCGCGGAAGATGTAACGGGGCTAAAACTATGTGCCGAAGCTGCGGATGTATACTTTGTATACGTGGTAGGGGAGCGTTCTGTAAGCCGATGAAGGTGGATTGAGAAGTCTGCTGGAGGTATCAGAAGTGCGAATGCTGACGTGAGTAACGACAAAACGGGTGAAAAACCCGTTCGCTGAAAGACCAAGGGTTCCAGTCCAACGTTAATCGGGGCTGGGTGAGTCGACCCCTAAGGCGAGGCCGAAAGGCGTAGTCGATGGGAAATTGGTTAATATTCCAATACTTCTGTGTAATGCGATGAGAGGACGGAGAAGGTTAAGTCAGCCTGGCGTTGGTTGTCCAGGTGAAAGACAGTAGGCATGCATCTTAGGCAAATCCGGGGTGCTCTATGCTGAGAGTCGATAGCAAGCTAGTTTACTAGCGAAGTGGCTGATACCCTGCTTCCAGGAAAAGTCTCTAAGCTTCAGTTACACAGGAATCGTACCCGAAACCGACACAGGTGGTCAGGTCGAGTAGACCAAAGCGCTTGAGAGAACTCTGCTGAAGGAACTAGGCAAAATGGTACCGTAACTTCGGGAGAAGGTACGCTGCTGACGGTGATGGGATTTACTCCCTGAGCGGTTGGCAGCCTCAGAAACCAGGCCGCTGCAACTGTTTATTAAAAACATAGCACTCTGCAAACACGAAAGTGGACGTATAGGGTGTGATGCCTGCCCGGTGCTGGAAGGTTAATTGATGGGGTTAGCGTAAGCGAAGCTCTTGATCGAAGCCCCAGTAAACGGCGGCCGTAACTATAACGGTCCTAAGGTAGCGAAATTCCTTGTCGGGTAAGTTCCGACCTGCACGAATGGCATAATGATGGCGGCGCTGTCTCCAGCAGAGGCTCAGTGAAATCGAAATCGCCGTGAAGATGCGGTGTACCCGCGGCTAGACGGAAAGACCCCGTGAACCTTTACTGCAGCTTGACATTGAACTTTGATCTTACTTGTGTAGGATAGGTGGGAGGCTTTGAAGTAGTGACGCCAGTTACTATGGAGCCATCCTTGAAATACCACCCTGGTAATATTGAGGTTCTAACTCTGTCCCGTTATCCGGGACGAGGACCATGTCTGGTGGGTAGTTTGACTGGGGCGGTCTCCTCCTAAAGAGTAACGGAGGAGTACGAAGGTGCGCTCAGCGTGGTCGGAAATCACGCGTAGAGTATAAAGGCAAAAGCGCGCTTAACTGCGAGACCAACAAGTCGAGCAGGTACGAAAGTAGGTCTTAGTGATCCGGTGGTTCTGTATGGAAGGGCCATCGCTCAACGGATAAAAGGTACTCTGGGGATAACAGGCTGATACCGCCCAAGAGTTCATATCGACGGCGGTGTTTGGCACCTCGATGTCGGCTCATCTCATCCTGGGGCTGAAGCAGGTCCCAAGGGTATGGCTGTTCGCCATTTAAAGAGGTACGCGAGCTGGGTTTAGAACGTCGTGAGACAGTTCGGTCCCTATCTACCGTGGGCGCTGGAAATTTGAGAGGATCTGCTCCTAGTACGAGAGGACCAGAGTGGACGAACCTCTGGTGTACCGGTTGTGACGCCAGTCGCATCGCCGGGTAGCTATGTTCGGAAGGGATAACCGCTGAAAGCATCTAAGCGGGAAGCCTACCTCAAGATTAGATTTCCCAAGGAATTTATTCCTCTAAAGATCCGTTCGAGACTAGGACGTTGATAGGTTGGATGTGGAAGCATAGTGATATGTGTAGCTGACCAATACTAATTGATCGTGAGGCTTGACTATACAACACCCAAACAGTTGTTGTATTTCAATAAAATTCATCAAATATACTTGATTTAGTTAACGCTAGACAATATCATTCCAGACCCAAACAGCCCTTCTGTTAAACTCATTTGACAAAAGCTTAGGCATCTATAAGACCTAACAAGTAGTCATAAACAGTTGTG
>NZ_BBRX01000117.1 GCF_000829675.1 Acinetobacter rudis | reverse complement strand
TGTTGACGGCCATAAGGCTGCTTCTGACGTTCGTGATGAGTTTGTATCTGTTACTGAGAAGTTAATGGATGAATTGGCACAATGCTACAATGTGCTCCCCCAACTTGATATTAATAACACTATAGACCACCGCCCCGAAGGGGACGAAAAATGGTTTTTAGAGAACGAGAAGACGGTTACGCAGTTTTGCCGCAAGCTGGCTGCTGAACGCCCTCTTAAGGATATTCGCGATGAGTATAATTACCCCAAAAAGAAAGGTATTAAGGATGAGTGTTCAAGATTGCTGGAGGCCTCCACTATGAAATCGCGTAGAGGCTTTGCTATTCAGCGTTTGATGAATGCAATGCGACAGGCTCATGCTGATGGTTGGTTTATCGTTTTTGACACTCTCACGTTGGCTGACGACCGATTAGAGGCGTTTTATGATAATCCCAATGCTTTGCGTGACTATTTTCGTGATATTGGTCGTATGGTTCTTGCTGCCGAGGGTCGCAAGGCTAATGATTCACACGCCGACTGCTATCAGTATTTTTGTGTGCCTGAGTATGGTACAGCTAATGGCCGTCTTCATTTCCATGCGGTGCACTTTATGCGGACACTTCCTACAGGTAGCGTTGACCCTAATTTTGGTCGTCGGGTACGCAATCGCCGCCAGTTAAATAGCTTGCAAAATACGTGGCCTTATGGTTACAGTATGCCCATCGCAGTTCGCTACACGCAGGACGCTTTTTCACGTTCTGGTTGGTTGTGGCCTGTTGATGCTAAAGGTGAGCCGCTTAAAGCTACCAGTTATATGGCTGTTGGTTTCTATGTGGCTAAATACGTTAACAAAAAGTCAGATATGGACCTTGCTGCTAAAGGTCTAGGAGCTAAAGAATGGAACAACTCACTAAAAACCAAGCTGTCGCTACTTCCCAAGAAGCTGTTCAGAATCAGAATGAGCCGCAACTTCGGGATGAAAATGCTCACAATGACAAATCTGTCCACGGAGTGCTTAATCCAACTTACCAAGCTGGGTTACGACGCGACGCCGTTCAACCAGATATTGAAGCAGAACGCAAAAAGAGAGATGAGATTGAGGCTGGGAAAAGTTACTGTAGCCGACGTTTTGGCGGCGCAACCTGTGACGACAAATCTGCTCAAATTTATGCGCGCTTCGATAAAAATGATTGGCGTATCCAACCTGCAGAGTTTTATCGCTTCCATGACGCAGAAGTTAACACTTTCGGATATTTCTGATGAGTCGAAAAATTATCTTGATAAAGCAGGAATTACTACTGCTTGTTTACGAATTAAATCGAAGTGGACTGCTGGCGGAAAATGAGAAAATTCGACCTATCCTTGCGCAGCTCGAGAAGCTCTTACTTTGCGACCTTTCGCCATCAACTAACGATTCTGTCAAAAACTGACGCGTTGGATGAGGAGAAGTGGCTTAATATGCTTGGCACGTTCGTCAAGGACTGGTTTAGATATGAGTCACATTTTGTTCATGGTAGAGATTCTCTTGTTGACATTTTAAAAGAGCGTGGATTACTATCTGAGTCCGATGCTGTTCAACCACTAATAGGTAAGAAATCATGAGTCAAGTTACTGAACAATCCGTACGTTTCCAGACCGCTTTGGCCTCTATTAAGCTCATTCAGGCTTCTGCCGTTTTGGATTTAACCGAAGATGATTTCGATTTTCTGACGAGTAACAAAGTTTGGATTGCTACTGACCGCTCTCGTGCTCGTCGCTGCGTTGAGGCTTGCGTTTATGGTACGCTGGACTTTGTAGGATACCCTCGCTTTCCTGCTCCTGTTGAGTTTATTGCTGCCGTCATTGCTTATTATGTTCATCCCGTCAACATTCAAACGGCCTGTCTCATCATGGAAGGCGCTGAATTTACGGAAAACATTATTAATGGCGTCGAGCGTCCGGTTAAAGCCGCTGAATTGTTCGCGTTTACCTTGCGTGTACGCGCAGGAAACACTGACGTTCTTACTGACGCAGAAGAAAACGTGCGTCAAAAATTACGTGCAGAAGGAGTGATGTAATGTCTAAAGGTAAAAAACGTTCTGGCGCTCGCCCTGGTCGTCCGCAGCCGTTGCGAGGTACTAAAGGCAAGCGTAAAGGCGCTCGTCTTTGGTATGTAGGTGGTCAACAATTTTAATTGCAGGGGCTTCGGCCCCTTACTTGAGGATAAATTATGTCTAATATTCAAACTGGCGCCGAGCGTATGCCGCATGACCTTTCCCATCTTGGCTTCCTTGCTGGTCAGATTGGTCGTCTTATTACCATTTCAACTACTCCGGTTATCGCTGGCGACTCCTTCGAGATGGACGCCGTTGGCGCTCTCCGTCTTTCTCCATTGCGTCGTGGCCTTGCTATTGACTCTACTGTAGACATTTTTACTTTTTATGTCCCTCATCGTCACGTTTATGGTGAACAGTGGATTAAGTTCATGAAGGATGGTGTTAATGCCACTCCTCTCCCGACTGTTAACACTACTGGTTATATTGACCATGCCGCTTTTCTTGGCACGATTAACCCTGATACCAATAAAATCCCTAAGCATTTGTTTCAGGGTTATTTGAATATCTATAACAACTATTTTAAAGCGCCGTGGATGCCTGACCGTACCGAGGCTAACCCTAATGAGCTTAATCAAGATGATGCTCGTTATGGTTTCCGTTGCTGCCATCTCAAAAACATTTGGACTGCTCCGCTTCCTCCTGAGACTGAGCTTTCTCGCCAAATGACGACTTCTACCACATCTATTGACATTATGGGTCTGCAAGCTGCTTATGCTAATTTGCATACTGACCAAGAACGTGATTACTTCATGCAGCGTTACCATGATGTTATTTCTTCATTTGGAGGTAAAACCTCTTATGACGCTGACAACCGTCCTTTACTTGTCATGCGCTCTAATCTCTGGGCATCTGGCTATGATGTTGATGGAACTGACCAAACGTCGTTAGGCCAGTTTTCTGGTCGTGTTCAACAGACCTATAAACATTCTGTGCCGCGTTTCTTTGTTCCTGAGCATGGCACTATGTTTACTCTTGCGCTTGTTCGTTTTCCGCCTACTGCGACTAAAGAGATTCAGTACCTTAACGCTAAAGGTGCTTTGACTTATACCGATATTGCTGGCGACCCTGTTTTGTATGGCAACTTGCCGCCGCGTGAAATTTCTATGAAGGATGTTTTCCGTTCTGGTGATTCGTCTAAGAAGTTTAAGATTGCTGAGGGTCAGTGGTATCGTTATGCGCCTTCGTATGTTTCTCCTGCTTATCACCTTCTTGAAGGCTTCCCATTCATTCAGGAACCGCCTTCTGGTGATTTGCAAGAACGCGTACTTATTCGCCACCATGATTATGACCAGTGTTTCCAGTCCGTTCAGTTGTTGCAGTGGAATAGTCAGGTTAAATTTAATGTGACCGTTTATCGCAATCTGCCGACCACTCGCGATTCAATCATGACTTCGTGATAAAAGATTGAGTGTGAGGTTATAACGCCGAAGCGGTAAAAATTTTAATTTTTGCCGCTGAGGGGTTGACCAAGCGAAGCGCGGTAGGTTTTCTGCTTAGGAGTTTAATCATGTTTCAGACTTTTATTTCTCGCCATAATTCAAACTTTTTTTCTGATAAGCTGGTTCTCACTTCTGTTACTCCAGCTTCTTCGGCACCTGTTTTACAGACACCTAAAGCTACATCGTCAACGTTATATTTTGATAGTTTGACGGTTAATGCTGGTAATGGTGGTTTTCTTCATTGCATTCAGATGGATACATCTGTCAACGCCGCTAATCAGGTTGTTTCTGTTGGTGCTGATATTGCTTTTGATGCCGACCCTAAATTTTTTGCCTGTTTGGTTCGCTTTGAGTCTTCTTCGGTTCCGACTACCCTCCCGACTGCCTATGATGTTTATCCTTTGGATGGTCGCCATGATGGTGGTTATTATACCGTCAAGGACTGTGTGACTATTGACGTCCTTCCCCGTACGCCGGGCAATAATGTTTATGTTGGTTTCATGGTTTGGTCTAACTTTACCGCTACTAAATGCCGCGGATTGGTTTCGCTGAATCAGGTTATTAAAGAGATTATTTGTCTCCAGCCACTTAAGTGAGGTGATTTATGTTTGGTGCTATTGCTGGCGGTATTGCTTCTGCTCTTGCTGGTGGCGCCATGTCTAAATTGTTTGGAGGCGGTCAAAAAGCCGCCTCCGGTGGCATTCAAGGTGATGTGCTTGCTACCGATAACAATACTGTAGGCATGGGTGATGCTGGTATTAAATCTGCCATTCAAGGCTCTAATGTTCCTAACCCTGATGAGGCCGTCCCTAGTTTTGTTTCTGGTGCTATGGCTAAAGCTGGTAAAGGACTTCTTGAAGGTACGTTGCAGGCTGGCACTTCTGCCGTTTCTGATAAGTTGCTTGATTTGGTTGGACTTGGTGGCAAGTCTGCCGCTGATAAAGGAAAGGATACTCGTGATTATCTTGCTGCTGCATTTCCTGAGCTTAATGCTTGGGAGCGTGCTGGTGCTGATGCTTCCTCTGCTGGTATGGTTGACGCCGGATTTGAGAATCAAAAAGAGCTTACTAAAATGCAACTGGACAATCAGAAAGAGATTGCCGAGATGCAAAATGAGACTCAAAAAGAGATTGCTGGCATTCAGTCGGCGACTTCACGCCAGAATACGAAAGACCAGGTATATGCACAAAATGAGATGCTTGCTTATCAACAGAAGGAGTCTACTGCTCGCGTTGCGTCTATTATGGAAAACACCAATCTTTCCAAGCAACAGCAGGTTTCCGAGATTATGCGCCAAATGCTTACTCAAGCTCAAACGGCTGGTCAGTATTTTACCAATGACCAAATCAAAGAAATGACTCGCAAGGTTAGTGCTGAGGTTGACTTAGTTCATCAGCAAACGCAGAATCAGCGGTATGGCTCTTCTCATATTGGCGCTACTGCAAAGGATATTTCTAATGTCGTCACTGATGCTGCTTCTGGTGTGGTTGATATTTTTCATGGTATTGATAAAGCTGTTGCCGATACTTGGAACAATTTCTGGAAAGACGGTAAAGCTGATGGTATTGGCTCTAATTTGTCTAGGAAATAACCGTCAGGATTGACACCCTCCCAATTGTATGTTTTCATGCCTCCAAATCTTGGAGGCTTTTTTATGGTTCGTTCTTATTACCCTTCTGAATGTCACGCTGATTATTTTGACTTTGAGCGTATCGAGGCTCTTAAACCTGCTATTGAGGCTTGTGGCATTTCTACTCTTTCTCAATCCCCAATGCTTGGCTTCCATAAGCAGATGGATAACCGCATCAAGCTCTTGGAAGAGATTCTGTCTTTTCGTATGCAGGGCGTTGAGTTCGATAATGGTGATATGTA
>NZ_BBRX01000118.1 GCF_000829675.1 Acinetobacter rudis | reverse complement strand
AATGTTAATTTACAAAAAAATATACAACATCTGAAAAAAATTGGTTGGATGCCACAGAAATGTCAAGTAGTTAATGTATATGAACATTTGAGATATCATGATAGTAACGATAAATCATCAAGTCCTCAATTTTTATCTTTAAATGTTGATGATTTTGAAGTTGTGGAAATGAATGAGAAACATCAACGTTTTCGTTCGAAATCTGGTAACTTCTCAATGTATGTTGTTTGGCATGATGTAGAAAAAAGAAATATTAATTATATTAATTTTTACTTTAAATCAAAAAAAATAAAGTGTGAGTTATATGAGAATAATAGATTATATGTTTCACAATATTTTGATGAAAATTTTTATATAAATTATGAGGATATTTATGACTTTCAGGGTAAAGTTGTATTGAAACGTATTTATAGTTTGAAAACTCATTTAATTGAACGTATTGAGCACTACAAGAACTCAAAGCTTTATACCATTTATAAATCAGAACAAGAACTTACTTTGAAGTGGATGGATAGCTATTCGATTGAAAAAAAATCTATACTTATTATTGATAAAAATAGATTTTGGAGTTTGGCTGCAAGTCAAAGGAGGCCTCAATGTAAAGTTATTTCAGTATTACATAGTAATCATTTATGTGAATCAGAAATACATAATATTGAAACTGGTACTCTAAATTCAAACTATTCAGCATTACTTAATGAATTTCATCAAGTTGATACAATTATAACGTTAACACCACAACAAAAAGTTGATATTGAAACTAGATTTAAGAATAAAAATAATATTGTTACTATTCCTCATAGTGTAGATATTTTGCCAGAGGAAATTGAATTTAAACAAAGAAATTTAAATAAAATTGTTGCAATGTGTAGATTGGCACCAGAAAAACAAGTAGTAGATATGGTGTTAATGATGAGTGAACTGGTAAAAGATCACCCAGAAATGAAATTACATATATATGGTGATGGAGGTGAAAAAAATAAGATTATTGAAAAAATTAATGAATTAAAATTACAAGAAAATATTACATTAGAGGGATATGTGGATGACATTAGTTTAGCTTATCAGGATGCTATATTCTCTTTATTAACCAGTCGTTGCGAAGGATTTTCATTAGCAATTTTAGAGAGCTTAACTTTTGGTGTTCCAGCAGCTTCCTATGATATTCCTTATGGTCCTGCGAGTATGATTCAAGATGAGGTAAATGGTATTCTTGTTGAGCTTGGTGACTACAAGGGTATGGCTAAAAAAATATCTAATATTCTAGTTGATGAAAGCAAACTAAAAGAAATGTCATTGCAAGCATATAAATCTACTGATAGATATTTAGAACATAATGTGGCGAAAGAATGGGGAAAATTAATTTTTTCTGAATAATTTTACATATTATTGATTTTCAAATTCTGCTCTTTTATTTGTTAGAAAAGTATTTTTATAATAAATAAATAAATAAATAAATAAATGAGTGGGTTTTTTTGATCTTTAAATACTTGCGGGTGGTTTTTATCATGGTTTACAATTTTTTTGATATTAAGAGTAGGTATATTAAATTTATATTTATCTTGCAACTCGTCCAAATACAATAAGTTTAATAAAACTCTAGATTATTTTCTATTTATCACTCACTCAAATCATATATAATGCTCAATTTGTAACGCATGTTTAAAGTAAATTTTAATTATAACAATCAGTTTATTTTAAATGGCTTCCAGTATTTTTAAAATTCAGTAAGGGACTACCATAATGGCGGAAATCCAAATTATTGCTAAAGATGATCATCAAGTTTTAGCAAATATTTCCGGAGCAGGAGCAAAACTGCAAGAATCTTCAGTTGTTTTGTTAAAAGTATCTCCAGAAGATGTGCTGGTGATTCAGCGAGATGGTATTAATATTGTCATACAGTTAAAAAATGGCGAAGTAATCACGATAAAAAAATTCTTTGCTGAAAATACAGTTACGGATAATAGTCTGGTACTGGGTGATGGTAGTAATGGTTTAACTTGGGCTCGCATGACAGATAATGAAGGTGTGCTTTTAGAGCAAGTTAAATACCAATCTTTAGATAATATTGATGCCTTACTTTATAGTGGAGAGAGTTCAAATTTACTGTATTGGGCTGCATTGCCTGTAGCAATAGGTACAGGGATGATTATTCATCATAATAACAAAAAGGATTCGTCAGAGCCTGAACTTGACCATACTAAACCGACAGATCCTACAAACTTATCTGTTAGTGGTGATGGTAAAAATGTAAAAGGCAAAGGTGAGGCTGGTGCACTTGTAATCGTTCGTGATTCAAATGGTAAAGTAATTGGTAGTGGGACTGTAAACAGTAAAGGTGATTTTGATATTAAGTTGGATAAGCCATTAACCAATGGTGAGAAGCTTAAGATAAGTATCCAAGATGCTGCTGGAAATATTTCAGGTGAGGTAACGATTACTGCACCAGATACCACTAAGCCTAATGATCCAACTGCTATTAAAGTTGAATTAGATGGCTCTAAAGTGAGTGGTAAAGGAGAGCCAGGAGCAGAAGTCATTATTAAAGATAAAAATGGGAAAGAACTTGGAAAAGCCAAAGTCAATGATAAAGGTGAATTTGAGGTCAAGTTTGATCCTGCATTAAGTGCTGGCCAAGATATTAAGGTAAGTATTAAAGATCCTTCGGGTAATGAATCAGGAAGTGTTGCTGCTAAAGTTGCACCTAATCAACCAACAATCAATCACTTTGATGGTCATGAGCTGTCCGGTACAGCTGATGCTGGTACTGTAATCAAAGTATTTGTTGACGGTCGATTAGTCGGCACAATTATGGTCAATTCCAATGGGCAGTATAGTTTGAAGCTCAAGGAAGCGCTCAAGAATGGTGAAAGTATCATTGTTAAAGCTTATGATGAGTATGAGAATGCTTCTAAAGGCTCTGAGGGTTGGGCTCCTGATACAACAGCACCTATAGCACCTGATGTTATCTTCGATGGAAAAGTTGTACAGGGTAAAACTGAGGCTGGCGCTAAAGTAATCGTTAAAACTCCAACTGGTGAAGAAAAAACTGTTTTTGCTGGAACGGATGGAAGTTTTAAAGTTACTTTGGATACTCCAGTAAACTTGGGTGAAAGTATTGATGTAACTGCAACCGATAAAGCAGGGAATACCTCTGAGGTCAGTAAAGTTGTTGCAGTTAAACCATCAGCAGAACCAGATCAACCGAAAGAAGTACTGTCTGATACTGATACTGATACTGATACTGAGCAATCAAATGCTGAAATCGCGCAGAAATCTGTACAGAATTTATCACAACCTTTAGATATGCTAGCTCAGGATTTGGCTACTGAAAATGATCTTTTTGATGTGCTTGGTGTATCCGACAGGTTAGCAGCACAATTACCGCTATCTGATTTGCAGAGTGATGATCAAGTTGATATTACCAGCTTGCTTGAAGAGGTGCAGACAAAAGAATTTGATGATAAGTTCAACGATTTGTCACAGTTAGCAGTCATACAATCGCAATCTAGTGATACAAATATCAGTGATCTTGCGCTAAAGGCAGAAAGATTAATCATTAAAGATAGTTTCAAACCATTTGATGAGTTATCGCAATTTGAGGAATTAAAGTTTTAATATTCTCTAAATTAAATAACATTAACTGAGATGATGGCGATGAAAATTAAGGACCCTTGGGGCACTGCTATCCCATAGTTTGATTTAAATAAAAAACCTGAGTCTAAAATAGTTAAAATATAAGTGCGAACAAACACTTTAACTACAAGGACTCAGGTTTTGTCACATCAGAATACAGTATTTCATCAACTACTCAAACCTATTTTGCGACGAGATTTTGAACGTTTAGCTCATCAACATCATCAAGGTCAAAAACTAAGAAAAGCAACACGTTGGGATCAGTTTGTTGCCATATTGATGTCCCAATTATCTTGTCGACAAAGTTTAAGAGACATTGAATCCAATCTAGAGTCCCAGCAAGAGAAGCTCTATCATCTTGGCGCAAAAAGAATTGCACGTAGTACATTAGCAAGAATCAATGAAGAACAACCGGCCTGCTTATATCAACAACTATTCGGGCAGTTACTTAAAAAGTGTGAAACCTCTAAAACTACTCATAAGTTCCGATTTAAGAACCCACTATACTCACTTGATGCGAGTCATATTGATTTATCACTATCACTCTGTGGATGGGCAAAAGTACATGAATCCAAAGCAAGTATAAAACTAACGGTTGGACTCAATCATAGTAATACCATTCCCGAATTCGTTGCTCTGGGGGATGGGATTGAAAATGATATGGTACAAGGTAGAGCTCTCAAGTTCCCATCTGGAAGTATTGTTGCATTTGATAAGGGATATATTGATTATCAATGGTTTAGTGAAATGACTAATCATAATATTAGCTTTGTTACCCGTTTAAGGCCAAAGACTGTCTATCGTGTTAAGTCACAATCTAATGTATTGTCTTGTAAAGGTATTCTTGCAGATGAGCATATAGAGTTGAGTAGTGATTATGCTAAAAAACGTGGTGCTCCAAAACTATTAAGACGTGTAGAGTTTTATGATGCCGACAAGAAAAGAACCTTTGAATTTCTCAGTAATAACTTTCATTTGTCTGCTTCGACCATTGCTGCGATTTACAAAGATCGTTGGAAAGTGGAGCTTTTTTTAAGGCAATTAAGCAAAATTTAAAGCTAAAATCATTTCTTGGCCGAAGCCGTAATGCAATCCAGACACAAATATGGATCGCATTAATTGCCTACTTGTTAGTGAGTTTTGCTAAACACATGGCTCAAGATGGATGGAGTGTTCAGCGACTATTAAGAATTATTCAGGTGAATTTGTTTGAAAGGAAGCATTTAAGAGCACTGTTTTCACCAGAAAAGAAGTGGAATAAACAAGAAGAGCCTCAAATGAGGTTCTTCTTATAAAATTTGTGGGACAGCAGTGCCCTTGGGGTCCTTTTTTGTGACTTTATTATAAAAATCATCAAATGATGAACCAATTTCATCATTTGAAAAATAATACACTCTAAAAGTATGAATCCATACCTAATGCAGGCTCAACAAAGCTAGAAATTTCTTATATGATTTGCGCAATTGAAAAGGAATAATTCTTTAGTCTTTCGCTACTTAAGTAATTTTATATAGAAATACTTTAGTCTAATAGTCCTTTTTTTTATTACACTATTCAGGCAATTTATTTGCGTACAGTTGTATATTATTC
>NZ_BBRX01000119.1 GCF_000829675.1 Acinetobacter rudis | reverse complement strand
ATAAAATAATGCCAGTCAATAAACTCACTGACTGGCATAATGATCAAACATAAACTTGTTTATTTTAACTATATGAAAGTTTATCTCACAACTTTAAACCTGATGAGGTTCTAGCTACTGTTCAATCTATAGCAAATTATGCTTTAGGCAAAGTTACGCCTGTTTGACCTTGGTATTTACCACCTCGATCTTTATAAGATGTTTCACAAACCTCATCGCTTTCAAAAAAGAGCATTTGTGCAACACCTTCACCCGCATAAATACGTGCAGGTAAGTTAGTGGTATTTGAAAACTCTAAAGTAACATGACCTTCCCACTCTGGCTCAAGCGGAGTTACGTTGACAATAATACCGCAGCGCGCATACGTCGACTTACCTAAGCAAATGGTCAGAACGTTACGTGGAATACGAAAATATTCTACTGTACGTGCTAAAGCAAAAGAGTTTGGTGGAATAATACATACATCCGATTCGATATTAATAAAGCTATTTTCATCGAAGTTTTTCGGATCAACAATCGCTGAATGCACATTGGTAAATACTTTAAACTCACGTGCACAACGAACATCATAGCCATAGCTCGATACGCCATAAGATACAATTTTTTCACCCTGCTCATTTACGCGAACTTGCTGCGCTGCATAGGGTTCAATCATACCTTGTGTTTCGCTCATTTCACGAATCCAACGATCCGACTTAATTGCCATTCGAATATTTTCCAAAAGCTCTACTGTATAGCGCTGTACTTTAACTGAAATCTAAGCTGAAAGAAATCTTCTGCCGTAAAATCATTCGAGCAAAACAAGGGTACGATCCGTTATTTAAGCACATTGTGTTTGTTTAAATAACAGTAAATTAAAGACTGCTAATCGCTGAATAACCTAGCGGTACACAAAAAAACACCAAAACAACTGAGGCCGCTTTTTGTAGATTATTTTGATTTAACCATGAAATTTTATTGTTGGTTAAAATAGAACCAAGATAGATCCAAAAACATGCAATAGGCACAATCAGCAATAAAAAAGTTAACATATGTGCGCTATAGAGCGTCATATTTTTCCAAGCACTCACTGGGAAAATTGCAGATGCAAATAGGAGTGCTTTAGGGTTGAGTAAAGTTGCAAGAAATAACTCACGAACACTAATGGTCACTTTACTGTTTTGAATATCTTCTGCTTTGTTACGCCACAGTTTCAGTGCCAAATAAAATATATAACTCGCACTAAACAATTTGAGCAATGCGGGTATAAATGCATATTGTGAAGGAATAGAGCCAATAATAAAGCCCCAAAAACTAATTGAAAATAAATAACCCAAAGCTTCTGCTGGAACGAGATTAAATGAACGCTTAAATCCAACTTGAATACCAGAAGATGCTAGTAATGTATTGGTTGGACCTGGCGTTAATAATACTGTCGCCACCAAACCGATAAAAAACCATGAAACCATCTGATGCCCTCCTTATGGACCTGAGGAGACTAGTGTAGATTTATCGACTTAGCAAAAAAATATTTGTAAAACATCATATCTAATTTTAATTCGTCTTTTTAATTTTTTATTTTTCAATGAGTTAACAAAGCAGATTATTTGCTTATTTTTTGAACCGCAGCGTCATGAAAACTGAAAATTGGTGGTTTTTCTTGCAAAATTATTAGTATAAGCATTCGTTTTTAAACGAAGTTTCAGATGATTTTGGCAACATATACCGACGTTTATTTCAGCTCAAAACAACAATTTGCTCAAAGTAGACTCTAGCCAAAAGTAAGACAGAGATGACCTCCTTGTCATCTAAAAATCTTAAGGTTTATGCCATGTCATCCTGAGCAATACAGCAAAGTTTAAGTAACTTTAGAAAATACGCTGTGGGTCAGCCTCGACTTTTGGCAACATCGCAATGATTTTCTCAGCAATCATTACATAGCTCTCTGCGGCAGAATCCCGTGCAACCACTGAAGGTTGGCCAGCATCGGCATTTTCACGAATTTCTGCATTAAGCGGTAAACGTCCCAGTAGTGGAATATCATATTGTTCTGAAAGTTTATCACCACCACCAGCGCCAAAAATTTGCTCTTCAAAACCGCAGTTAGAACAAATATGTGTCGACATATTTTCCACCACACCTAATACAGGAATATCGACCTTATTAAAGAGTGCAATCCCTTTTGTTGCATCCATTAAGGCAACATTTTGAGGTGTTGTAACAATCACCGCGCCTGTAACAGGGATACGCTGAGCTAAAGTCAATTGGATATCGCCAGTACCAGGTGGCATATCAATCATTAATACATCAAGGTCTGGCCATAATGTTTGATTAAATAACTGCATTAAAGCACCTGTTGCCTTTGGACCACGCCAAGCAACAGGTGTATTATGATCCCCTGTCAAATGACCAATCGACAATACAGGCATGCCATAAGCTTCAAGGGGTACAAACTGCTCTGCTTCTATCATTGGTGTAGCGCCAGCATTTCCTAGCATCGTTGGAATACTTGGGCCATAAATATCTGCATCGAGTACACCAACCTTTAAACCTAATTGCTGCATGGCCAATGCTAAGTTCACAGTCGTGGTTGATTTACCTACTCCACCTTTACCTGAAGAAACAAGAATGACATGTTGAATTCTTGGGTGTTTAGGTACATCACGTTGCTGTGGTGCTGCTCGCTCAATCGGTGGATTATTTGGATCTGGTTGGGGCTGTGCAGCTTGAGCTGTCGAGCTTGCAGCAGCATCCGTCACTAAGGGTAGCTTTTCTGCTGTCTTACTAGTCTGTGCAGGTTTCGATGAACAACTTGAGGCTTGTGGTTTTTTTTGTTGAATCACATGTAAGTTAAGCTCTTGAATACCACAGGCTTCTAAAGCATCCGCTAAACTGTCATGAATGTTTTGTAAATGGTCTGCTTCTTCTGGCAAGGTATTAATCGTCAATTGTAAAATACGATCTTGCAGATTAATTTGGCTGATGCGATCTTGCAGCTTTTCACCATTGTGTGCCAAGACAAAAGACTGCAGTACTTGTTGGACATCTTCTAGTTTTACCTCTTGCGCAGGCTTAAACACAGATTTTAGAGAAGATAACCACGACATAAACGCTACTCCAGATATTCATCGATACGAAACAATACCTAGTTTAGCGTTAAATGCAATGAAATGTCAGTGAAGAACAGCAGCTTTATCAATCTTAGACTTTTTAGCGCGAAGCGAATGCTGTGCTTTGTTTTCCTTGATGGCATCAGGTAGAATCGAACTCCTTATCTTCACGCGCTAAGAGAGTATTAAATCCGTGCGAAATATATTAGTCACCAACGCTTTACCTTATGCTAATGGACCGATCCATATGGGTCATTTACTCGGTTATATCCAAGCGGATATTTGGGTTAGAGCCATGCGAGCAATGGGACATCAGGTGACTTATGTATGTGCTGATGATGCACATGGCACCGCGATTATGCTTCGTGCTGAAGAAAACAAAATCAGTGCTGAACAGCAAATTGCCAATGTTCAACAAGAACATGAACGTGACTTTGCAGGTTTCCGTGTTCAATTTGATCACTATGATTCAACACATAGCGATGCCAACAAGGCTCGCGCAGCTGAAATCTATATTAAAAACCGTGATGCAGGCCATATTGCAGTACGTCCAGTACGTCAATTATTTGATCCTGAAAAAGGCATGTTCCTATCTGACCGTTTTATTAAAGGTACATGTCCAAAGTGTAAAACTGAAGATCAGTACGGCGACTCTTGTGAGTCTTGTGGTACAACCTATAACGCGACTGAGCTGATTGATCCGCGTTCTACCCTAAGTGGTGCAACACCTGTTGAAAAGTCATCTGACCATTACTTCTTTAAATTGCCAGATTTCTCAAACTACTTACAACAATGGACTCGCGATGAAGGTCGTCTGCCAGTTTCGATTGCCAATAAACTAGATGAATGGTTTGAAGCAGGTTTAACAGATTGGGACATCTCACGCGATGCACCTTATTTTGGTTTTGAAATTCCAGATGCACCCAACAAATATTTTTATGTTTGGGTCGATGCACCGATTGGCTATATGTCAAGTTTTGAAAACTATATCAAAACCAAACGTCCTGATCTGAGCTTTGATGATTACTGGAAAAAAGATTCTAAAAATGAGGTTTATCACTTTATCGGTAAAGATATCGTGTATTTCCATGCTTTATTTTGGCCAGCAATGCTTGAAGGCGCAGACTATCGTACGCCAACAGGTTTGTTCGTTAACGGCTTCTTGACTGTAAACGGCCAAAAGATGTCGAAATCACGCGGGACATTTATTAAAGCTGAAACCTATTTACAGCACTTAAATCCTGAACACTTACGTTACTACTTTGCTTCAAAACTTTCAGATAAAGTTGAAGACTCTGACCTTAACCTCGAAGACTTTGTACAAAAGGTTAACTCTGACTTGGTGGGCAAAGTTGTAAACATTGCTAGCCGCTGTGCCAAATTTATCAACAAAGACTTTGATAATACTTTGTCTGCGCACTGTGCTGAACCAGAATTAGTTCAAAGCTTTATTGATGCTGGTGACTCCATTATCAAAGCCTATGAAACACGTGAGTTCTCAAGTGCAATTCGTGAAATTATGGCCTTAGCTGACCGTGCGAACCAATATATTGATGAGAAAAAACCTTGGGCTTTAGCGAAGATCGAGGGTGAGTCTCAGCAAGTTCATGAAGTATGTTCTGTAGGTAT
>NZ_BBRX01000120.1 GCF_000829675.1 Acinetobacter rudis | reverse complement strand
ACCGCAGCTATAATCGGCTGAAACTGTTGCCAGTAGTAGTTTATGTCCAAATGGGTGCTCAGATTACGACCAAAATCTTCATTCATGATTATGCCCTCTTGTTGTTTGTTCTATCTCTAAGGTTTTTAAATAAATTTTAAATAACCTTCTATTATTAAGTCATTTGTCGCTATAAATCGTATTATTTTCACTCAAACCAATGTAGCACAACCATAAAAAAAGAACATTAAACAACCAGAGAATAGAAAAAAATTATACAAAACTGTTTGACAACACCATAAAATCACATAGAAAAAGCCCGTTTAGAGTCACCTAACGAGCTTTTGATTGAGTGATTAAAATGGGATATTTATATCGATACTAAGTGCTGTTAAAAACTCAAAAGCTGAAATAGCTGATGGATCAAGCTCATTCATTTGTTATATCAAAATGTTTATAGAAAAGATGATTAATAAAGCAAATAAAAACAATCCGAATAACATTAATATATAGATAAGATTATGTTCTTTTTGAGTTTTATCTTTTTTTTTGCTGCAGCCCTTAGGAGTTATCAGGCGTCTCACGTGATCGACCTCCTCTTGATTAAACAGAAGCCCTCTCATATTACGCCTGTATTCATCCGCTTTATATCGCAAACTGTTAAAAAAGTTATTTAAAGGTAAAGTTCTAACACTAGCCCATAATTAAATTTAGGTTATACTTGCGCCCTACTTATTTATTTTGGTCCGCCATGCCTTATCAACGACAAAGTGTCTCCTTAGAATTAGACACAGATGTCACCCATGAATGTTATCTTCATCACACTAGAGATGCGCATTTAATTGGCATATTAGCATTCTCTAAACCTAGCTTCACTTTGCAGTGGGGGGATCTCGAGTATTTCCGCCGCCGCTGTGATGAATTTTCAGTTATGCCCTTCCCTGATTGTATCAATGCAATCATCGTGGACATTCGAGACGTCGCTTGTTTTCTTGATCAAGATGTACCTGTGATTCCATGGCGTCTAGCTGAAGAAGAATGCCCTATTCGCCTCATCGTGCCACATGACCGCCTTGAGTTTTACACCTCGATATTTGAACCAACTTGGCTCAGTAGTGATCTCGACAGTGCTATTCAAGAGTTGCGGGAGTTTATGGATATGTTGGTACACTAATTCTGTACACATAGCCCTTCACAGCCTATTACTGTGAAGAGCTTATGTTATTGAACACTGTGGTCTTTATTTTACCAGTAGTTTTCAACTGCGATATTACCTTCACCGCGACGATTCATTGTCAAACCACGCGCTTTTAATGCATCACGGGTATCTTCGACCATTTGAGGGTTACCGCAGAGCATGATATGCGTTGAAGCAGGATCAAAATCAAGGCCAACAGTTTTTTCAAGTTGTCCATTTTCAATTAAAACGGGTAAGCGATCATGTAATTCTGCTTGTGGGTCACGTGTAATGATAGGAACAAATTTAAAACCTTCATGGCCTTCAGCAAACAATTCCACGATTTCTGTTATGCGATCTACATAAGCAAGTTCAGCTGCTGTTCGCACACTATAAATCAAATGAATGTTCTGATATTTCTGCCAAGTCTCAAAGTCTTGTAGCATTGAAATAAAGGGAGCCAGCCCTGTACCTGTTGCCAACAACCAAAGATCTTTAGGTGCAGGCGCTTGATAACGAGCGAGCGTTAAAAAACCATAAGGTACTTTTTCAAGATAAAGCTCATCACCAACCTTCAAATGCTGTAATTGCGAAGTAAAAGCACCATCAGGCACGACAATAGAGAAAAACTCTAGGGTTTCATCATAAGGAGAAGATACAACGGAATATGCGCGAACAACCAAGTCATCAGCAACTTTTAAACCAATTCGAGCAAACTGCCCTGCTGTAAATTTAAAATGTGCAGGTCTAGTCATAGTAAAACTGAAGAGGTTGTCACTCCAACGATGTACTGATAACACTTTTTCTAAACTAAACTTATCAACAGACATAATTTCAAACATGGCACGATAGACTGTGCTCATGATAGCATGTTGCTATTATCGATAAATATCTAAATGTAAAGGTCTTATTCATGCGCATGACTTTACGCCAATTGTCTGTCTTTGTTGCCATCGCACAAGAAGGTACGGTAACCAAAGCCAGTGATGCAGTACGACTCACCCAAAGTGCTGCCAGTATGGCCTTAGCAGATTTGGAAGATGGTCTTGGTGCTCCTCTCTTTGACCGGTTGGGGAAACGCTTACAACTCAATGATCTTGGTCGCTTTTTACTCCCACAAGCCCTAGAAATTTTAGGACGTAGTGAAGCTTTTGAACAAGCAGCTAAAGGTGAACTACAAAATATTGACTTGCGTATCGGTGCAACTCTGACGATTAGTGACTATCTGATGCCGAATCTATTGGCTACTTTTATTCAGCGACAACCTCAAGCACAACTTCAACTGCAAGTCGGCAATACCAGACAAATCATCGAGGCTGTTAGCCAATTTCAATTGGATGTTGCATTAATTGAGGGTTCTTGCCACTTAGCCCAATTACAAAGTATCCACTGGCGTGATGATGAGCTTGCTGTTTGTTGCTCACCGAATCATCCACTCGCGCAATTAGAACGCCCCTTGCAGCCTAAAGACTTTGATCAAATCGATTGGATTTTACGTGAAGAAGGTTCAGGTACGCGTGAAGTCTTTGATCATGCCATCGCTAAAGATTTACATGATTGTAAGATCCGACTGACCTTAGGCCATAATGAAGCAATCTTAAAAGTGGTCGCTGGAGGTATGGGCCTATCCTGTATCTCAAAACTCGCCATTGAACCTCTTAAAGAAAAAGGTGAACTTGTAATTTTAGATACACCGTTTTGGACATTGACTCGTCCGCTTTATATACTGACTCATCGTCAAAAATATCAAGGGCCTGGGCTGAAAGCCTTTATGCGTTACTGCCAAGAATCTTTGTAAGCCTCTAATCCTCTCCTTTTACGGAGAGGAAATTAAAAGGTGAGGTAAATATTAGTCTTTTTGTACACTACCAAAGATTTTATCGCCCGCATCACCAAGACCTGGCACGATATAACCATGCTCATTTAGACCTTGATCGATTGATGCGGTAAAGATCATGACATCAGGATGAGCCTGTTCAACTTTAGCAACACCCTCTGGTGCAGCAACTAACACCATGACACGAATATCCTTACAACCACTTGCTTTTAATACATCAATAGCAGCAATGAGTGAAGCCCCTGTGGCTAACATCGGATCAATGATCATTGCGATACGATTTTGTACATCAGGAACTAACTTTTTATAATAAGTACGTGCCTGTAATGTTTCCTCATCACGTTCTAAGCCCAATACTGAAACTTTTGCGCTTGGGATTAAGTTAAGAAAACCTTCTAACATACCAATACCCGCACGCAAGATCGGTACAACTGTAATTTTCTTACCTGCGATATGCTCAACAGTAACTTTACCTGCCCAGCCATCAACATCTTGCTCAGACATCGCCAAGTCTTGTGTTGCTTCATAAGTTAATAACATCGTAACTTCTTGGGCAAGTTCACGAAAGTTCTTAGTACTGATATCAGAACGGCGCAATAAACCTAATTTATGTTGTATTAATGGATGACGAATCTCTTTAATCGGCACGATACTGACCTTAAACAAAATTTAACTACCGTATATTATAAATGTTTTTTAGATTACTTAAACATAACTTCATGACAGCCTATTGTAACTTGTACAGTTGATCTTCAATTTTGACTACTTTTTTAACTTTCTGATCATTTTAATATGACAAAGCCCTCAATCATGAGGGCTTTGTCATTGCTAAATAAATTTTAGCTTAATCGATTACTGTTGGCCTACGCTAAGTAGAAGCTGTAAAGGCATAAATAAATCAGCTTGTTTCATGATAGAAATAAGCGGATCAGGGTAAACACCTAATACAAGTACCGCAGCTGCAGCAGCAAGCACCATGATACCACCTGCTGTTTGCCCCCAATGATGAGGTGCATCTACAGTCGTAGTTTCAGCTGGTGACTGGTATAAGGTAATCATTACACGTAGGTAATAATACAAACCAATACCACTACCAATGATGATCATAGCAGCATAGAACCAGTGCTGAGTAGATACAGTAGTCATGATCAACATGAACTTACCGATAAAGCCTGCTGTTAACGGAATACCCGCTAAAGAAAGCATCATCACCGTTAAAGTTGCAGTCAAAACAGGACGACGCCAGAACAAACCACGATAGTTCGTTAAGCTGTCTGCTTCTGAACTATTGTTGTATGGGCTTGACATCAAAGTGACCACACCAAAGGCACCAATCGTTGTCAACACATAACTCGCCACGTAAACACCGATTGACGGTAGGCTGAGATATGATGCACTCACCAACGCAAGCATGATGTAACCAAAATGAGCGATTGAAGAGTATGCCAAGATACGTTTAAGGTTTACTTGTTTTAACGCAAGTAAGTTACCGAACAATACTGACAATACAGCAAATACAGTGATTACTGTGCGAATTACATCAACACTAAACACGCCTGAAGACAACAAGTAGCGGATGAACAAAGCGATCATTGCAACTTTTGCAACAGTTGCTAAGAACGTTGCCATTGGTGCAGGTGCGCCATCGTAAACGTCTGGTGTCCATTTATGAAATGGTGCCATAGACAGTTTAAATGCAACC
>NZ_BBRX01000121.1 GCF_000829675.1 Acinetobacter rudis | reverse complement strand
ATTGATTGGGTGAGTCAAAAGTTAAAGTGATGATCGCATCGCTACTTTTACTGAATTGAATTGCACTCATGCTAGATCTCCTTATACCAATTCAATAATCGTGGCGATGCCCATACCGCCACCTACACAAAGCGTGGCGAGACCCCGCTTTTTACCTTGACGCTCAAGTTCATCAAGCAAGGTACCTAAAATCATGGCACCTGTTGCACCGAGCGGATGTCCTAACGCGATAGCACCACCATTGACATTGACTTTTTCGGCAGGGACATTGAGCTCATTGATAAACCGAAGTACAACGGCAGCAAAGGCTTCATTGACCTCAAAGAGATCAATATCGTCAATGCTAAGCCCAGCCTTGGCTAAGGCTTTTCGAGCAGCAGGAGCTGGCCCTGTTAACATAATGGTTGGATCGGTCCCCACCAAGGCGGTTGAAAGTACTTTGGCACGAGCTTTAAGACCATGCTGTTGTAAGGCTTGTTCAGAGGCAAACAGCACCAGAGCTGCACCATCGACAATACCAGAAGCATTACCTGCATGATGTACATGCTGAATTTTCTGTGCTTCTGGGTAGTGCTGTAATGCAATTGCATCGAAACCCATTTGCCCCATGGCGCTAAAACTTGGATTGAGCTGAGCGAGGCCTTGAAGTGTAGTTTGGGGTTTAATAAACTCATCACGATCTAAAATCACCACACCTGCTTGATCTTTGACTGGTATAACAGAGCGGTCAAAGTAGCCTTGCGTTTGCGCATGTGCGGCTTTTTGTTGAGAGGCCAGTGCAAATGCATCGACCTGCTCACGACTATAACCATCTAAAGTTGCAATTAAATCAGCACCGATGCCTTGCGGAACAAAACCTGATTTTAAGTTGGTTTCAGGGTCAAGCGCCCAAGGACCACCATCTGAACCCATTGCAACACGTGACATCGATTCAACGCCACCAGCAATCACCAGATCTTCCCAGCCCGAACGAATTTTTTGTGCGGCAATATTGACAGCTTCTAATCCAGATGCACAAAAACGGTTGATTTGCATACCGGCAACATCGTTATCCCAACCCGCTGCAATTGCTGCAGTCTTGGCAATGTTGCCCCCTTGGTCAGCAATTGGTGTGACACAGCCTAAAACAATATCGTCAATCATCGCGGTATCTAGTTTTTGCCGCTGCTGTAATTGATGGAGTAGAGTGGTCAGTAGCGTAATGGGTTTCACTTCATACAGTGCACCGTCTTTTTTCCCTTTGCCACGTGGCGTGCGAATCGCATCGACGATATAAGCCTCGCTCATGTTCTTTTCCTTTTTATTGCGCAAAATATTAATCAGTTGTGTACAACAGTGTAGTGCATGGAGGCGAGAGTGCAATGACGATAATGATGTTGGAAAATGATTGTTTTGATCATTTCACTGATGACTAAAACAACTCACCCAAGCACAGATAGGCTTGGGTGAGGATATAAAAATGTTGGTTTTGATCAAATGACTATAGGGTCACACTCATGATAAACACACAGTGCTTAAGACATATAGCCGTGCAATTGGCGATAAAGACCCGGTGTTACCCCTGTCCACTTTTTAAAAGCACGATGGAATGTACTGGTTTCACTAAAACCAACCTGCTGAGCGACATCTTCTAAAGTCAATTTGGGGTTGAGTAATAGGTGAATGGCAGCATCACGGCGCAGAGCATCTTTAACACCTTGATAGCTTTTACCCTCAGCCGCTAAACGACGACGTAAGGTTTGAGGTGATAGGTACAACATCGATGCAACATCGTTAAGTGTTGGCATCTCTTCACCGATTTGACTCTTAAGCACATCACGAATACGTGAGGTGAGCGAGTTGTTGTTTTTAAACTTTACCAACAATTGTGCAGGAGCAGCTTTTAAAAACTCTTCTAAGCTTTCATCATTTTGACGTAGAGGTAAGTCCAGATAGTCAGCTGCAAAAGTGATTTCAGTACGTGGTGCATCAAACTGCATCACCGGTGCAAAGAATAAAGCATCATATTCATCTGCATGGTTTGGACGTGGGTAGTTAAAATGTACACGCTCAAGTGGAATGCGTCGTTCGATCAGCCATGAGGCTAGTCCATGCCAGATCATCAACATACTTTCAGTAATATAGTGATCAGGGTCCATGGTTTTAGGGACTAAAGGCACTAAGCGTGCCTCGTGTTTATCTCGTTCCAAAGTCACTGACCATTCATCACCAAACAATTTATAAAATTGTGAAGAAAGTTCGAGTGCATCACCGAGGGTTTTTGCATGGACAATCAATTGACACATGATTGCAAAGGTACCTAGACGACGTGGCTGTATATCAAAGCCAACATGTTCATCTTGGGTGACCATCCAGAGCATGCGGATAAAACGCGTATATTGTTCTGGTGAAATACGAGCTTTGGGTTGGCGAAGTAATTCGGCCTCAATCCCAACGTGAGACAGCAAAGTTTCGACATCCATGCCTAAACGTTTGACGCCTGTCAATGCAGCATTGACGAAATGGATACTGATGGTATCCCGACTCATGTTAAATTCTTCAGTCTCTTTGATATTCACAAATATTTGGCCCAAATGACGAATTAAATAGTTAAATTGGCAATTTACAACGAAGCAAATCTGATTTTGCCATGTTAAATGGCAGAAATGAACAGGGTAAATGGCTGAAGATGACATTGTTTTTCAGGTTTTTTACTTTATAACATAGTTTAAGCATTTATATGATCAAGGATGAAACGCATGAGTGCGGCTTTAAGTGGATTGAAAATACTGGATTTTTCTGGATTATTGCCTGGACCATTTGCCACAATGTATCTGGCAGACTTAGGTGCAGAAGTTATACATATTGAATCGCCTACTCGGCCAGATTTAGTTCGATTATTTGCACCTTATGCTTTTGGACAGTCAGCAGCATACAATTATTTAAACCGCAATAAGCAGTCTATTGCTTTAGATTTAAAACAACCAGATAGCATTCAATTGATTTATGACAAAATCAAAGATTTTGACATTGTCCTTGAACAATTTCGCCCTGGCGTAATGCAGCGCTTGGGACTTGATTATGACACTTTGGCAAAAATTCACCCTGGACTGATCTATTGTTCAATTACAGGTTATGGTCAAACGAGTGACTATAAAGATCGGGCTGGGCACGATATTAACTATATCGCGCTATCGGGTATCGCGGGCCATAGTGGACGTAAAGCCAGTGGTCCTCCTGCGCAAGGCATACAGATTGCAGATATTGCAGGTGGCTCAATGCATGCCATGATTGCAATTTTAGCTGCAGTCATTGAGCGACAAAAAAGTGGCTTGGGTCAATATATTGATATCTCAATGACCGATTGTGTGGCCAGTCTCAACAGTATGGCGGCTGCAGCCAGTCTAGCGGGTGCCCCTCAGCAGGTTGAAGGGGAGTTACTGAATGGTGGAAGTTTTTACGACTACTATGCAACACGTGATGGTCGTTACTTATCTATCGGTAGTTTAGAACCCCAGTTCCAATTAGGTTTGGCAGACGCTTTAGCACTCCCGATCATTGTAGAAAAAGGCAGTTCGATGGATGCAAATGATCGTGCACAGGTGAAGCAAGCCATTTCTCAAGTGATCTCAAAACAAGATCTTGACTATTGGCAGGCACATTTTGCCAAGCTTGATTTGTGTGTAGAAGCAGTTTTGAGTTTAGATGAAGCCTTACATTCAGATTTGGCTCAGCAACGTCAATGGTTAGTCGATGTACCTGTGGAGCAGCAAAGTGCAGAAACAATCAAACAAATGGCTTGTCCAATAAAGTTTTCTCGTTCGAAAATGAGATATGACTATATTGGGCAAGCTTTGGGGCAGGGTAAGTGGCCTAAATAAAAAAGCACTGTTTATTATCTAATCGCCTGATATTTCAAACAATATATTTAGGCGACAGTGCTTAGCATCCTAATTTAATGTAATAGAGCTTTGCAACTCATTGGAAATTAGCAATAATTACCACTCGACTAAAGTCTAGTATTTTGGAAATTGGGTTGTTGAAATGGAATTAATACAAAAAAATGGTCAGCCACATTATGGACGGTTTACGCACATTCCACGTTCTATACGTGTAGAGCGTTATGTATATAAGACACCTTATGGCAAGTTGCTTACTGGTTGGCGTAAGCAACTAAAATATAAAAAGTTTAAATTTTGTAGTATTCAACATGAGCACTACAGTATTGGTGTTGCGATTGCAGATATTGCGTGGATGGGTCATGGTTTTTTCTATGTGTATGACCATGAAACATCACAAGTACAGAGCTGGAATGCCAACCAGTTCTTGGCGCGTAATACGGTGGTTGATGAGCAGCCTTTATTTAATCAAAGTCACTTCAATCATGCGCCCTATAAACTTGAAATGCAGCATGCCAATGGTGTGCGTTATATCCAAGTGAGTAAGCATGGTGATATTAGACTTAAGGCACGAATCTTTTGTGCAGGAACTGATCCACTAAGTATGTGTAGTCCAACAGGCATCAATGGTTGGACGTATACGCAAAAACTCACGACCTTAGCTGTTGAAGGTTTTTTTCTAGATCGAAATAACCAACAGATTGAGTTTAATCATCAAAGTTTAGCTGCCTTAGATGATACCTGTGGTTTTCTGCGCCCAGAAACCGCTTGGTTCTGGTTGTCTTGTAGTTTTTGGGATAAA
>NZ_BBRX01000122.1 GCF_000829675.1 Acinetobacter rudis | reverse complement strand
AAAACCACCACCAATACCGATCCAAGTCAAGTTCAGTGGTCCCATATACAGACCTTTGCGCACCATACGCTCTAGTGTTTCTAGACCATGCATACCCGTCAACTGAAAATGTGGTTGAATGTTATTGGCACATAAGCGTTTTAAATGTTCTGTAACCCATGCTGGACCTGCAGGTACGGTCATTTCCGCATAAGCGGCTTGAATATCCGGATGCGCAAGTGAAGTTCCTTCTAAATATTCAGGGTATAGCAACTCCATGATATTCATTTGCGTCGTATTAATAGCCACAGTGACTTGATCAGGTTTGGGTGTAAGTTCAGCCAACATGTGTCTTGTATCATCGCTCAGCCAAAGTGCTGCTTCACCTTCACTTTCTGGTGCAAAAGAAATCGAGCCACCCACTTGAATAATCATCTCGGGTACAGCTTCACGTACACCAGCGATCAACTCATTAAACTTCGACAAACGTTTTGAGCCTTTACCATCAAGTTCACGCACATGTAAGTGTAATACCGTGGCACCTGCTTCATAGCATTCCACTGCTTTTTGGATTTGCTCATCCATGGTGACCGGTATATCTTCTGGAAAATCAGCTGGCATCCACTCTGGACCATACGGTGCTACAGTAATAACCACTTTTTCCATGTTTTCAGGGTGCAAAGAATCGTCAAAGAATTGCATATGCCTTTCCTCATTTATATTTGAATTTTCAGTTAAATTTCGAGATTTAAACCCACAGGCTTAATAAGTTGCATCGCCCACTATGCCAGCGCGTTCCATTTTTCGATGACAGGGTGGATAATCCATGACTGCATAATGTTGAGTACTGCGGTTATCCCAAATTGCAATACTGTTCGGTTGCCAACGCCAACGTACTTGATACTCTGGTATAGAGGCTTGTGTGATGAGGTAACGGAGTAATTCTGCTGCACCAGGATTGGCATCTTGGCCAAACCGCACACGCTCTTTGGTGTGATAGTTACTAAAGTGCGTTGTGAAAGCATTCACATATAAGATTTTCTCACCTGTTTCAGGGTGAGTACGGACTACTGGATGCTCAGCATCAGGGAATTTATCTTTGAGTTCCAAACGTTTTTCGATTGGCATACATGCGCCAAAACTGGCTTCAATACTGTGATAAGCACGTAGGTCAGCAATTTTGTCTTTGATGTCATTTGGCAAATTTTCATACGCCTGTACCATGTTGGTCCACATGGTATCTCCCCCTACTGGCGGACATTCCACACAACGTAATACACACCCCATTGGTGGAATCTTGCGCCAACTCGCATCACTATGCCACGCATTTTCATAGCGATCATTTGGGCTTGTTGGGTCTTTATAAATTTGTACTAGACCAGGATGCTCAGGATGACTACCCACTGCTGGATGATCTTCAAGTACACCAAAACGCTCAGCAAAAGCAACATGCTGTGCGCGGGTCAGATGTTGATCTCGTAAAAATAACACTCGATGCTGCAATAATTGCTGGCGAATCTGTGTAAATAAGCCATCGTCATCAATCGCATCTGCCAGATTTACACCTTTGAGCTCAGCACCAATATTGCAAGTTAATTGTTCTATTTGCATAAGAAATCCCTTCAAATTACAAAAGCATGTGATGTTTTGTGCTTAACTTTGTTCAATCACAAAAATCGAAGAACCTGTTGTTTTACGTGCTTCTAAATCACGATGTGCCTGTACGGCATCTTCTAGCTTATAGCGCTGATTAATTTCAATTTTGATACGACCTTGTGCGACATGCTCAAACAACTCTGCAGCTAGCGCTTTTTTCTCAGCAGGATCAGCAATATAGTCAGCCAAAGCAGGACGAGTCACGTAAAGAGAACCCTTCATTGCCAACAGCACTGGATCAAAAGCAGGAATCGGACCTGAAGCTGTTCCCACACAGACCAATAGCCCACGGCGTTTTAATGAATCGAGTGAAGCCATGAAGGTATCTTTACCCACACTGTCGAATACCACGTTAACGCCTGTCCCATTGGTCAACTCACGTACCCGCTGTGCGACATTTTCATGACTATAATTAATGACATGATCACAACCATGAGCTCGTGCAATCTCAGCTTTAGCAGTTGATGATGTTGTACCAATCACGGTAAGACCCAAGATTTTCGCCCACTGAGCAACGATCAGACCTACACCACCAGCAGCTGCGTGCAGTAAAATGCTATCGCCAGCTTTAAAATCATAAATACGTCGCATTAGATAAGCTGAGGTCAAACCACGCATAGTCATCGCAGCCGCTGTTTCACAAGAAATAGCATCAGGTAATTTAATCAATGCATTGGCAGCTATGAGGCGCTGAGTACTATAAGCACCTAAAGTATTGAGAAAACCTGTATAAGTAACGCGATCACCGACAACAAAATCAGTCACCCCCTCACCTACAGCTTCAATCACTCCAGCAGCTTCAACGCCCATACCATTTGGCAGCGGAATCTGATAAGTCCCATTACGAAAATAAGTATCTGCATAGTTCAAACCTACAGCGACATGACGCAGCAGTACCTCACCTGCAGCTGGCTGGCCTATCTCAGCATCTTCGTATCGCATTACCTCGGCTGTACCCGTTTCATAGAAACGTACTGCTTTAATCATCGTCATTTTAAAATCCCTGTTTTGGTTCTTATCAAGTGCTTGTAAAGGCAATGTCTCAAACTACAACACTCGCAGCACCCTCTCTTCACTTTTGACGACGCCTATTTATCTTTTTATGACAACCGCTTTTTTTTCCATATAACGCCTCAGCACGCTTAGGTTGACTTGGGCTGTTTATTTATCACAGCACGCTATTACTCAAGCTGTGATCCCTTAAAAAATAATGATAATAAAAACAGTCTGTTGCTCAATTAATTATCTCAACAATAAATTGCACAGAATATCGACATCTAAATAAGAAAGTTTTTTAAGCAGGGCTTGGCTGATGATATAACCAACAATATTTTTTGCGGCATCCGCTGATTTTTCGCAACATAGCCCCTTCTTATTCTTTTACTTTATGTGAGTACACGATGAAAGTTAAAACAGCCGCGGTCATGATGCTCTTTGCGTCTCAAGCAGTATTTGCTGGTGCAGAATTCGACTGGGGTTATGCCGATCAACAAGCACCCGCGTACTGGTCAAGTATGAATGCCCAATATCAAGCATGTTCAGGTCTCAACCAATCTCCGATTAACATCGATCAAACTGTAGATGCCCAATTGCCTCCATTGAAATTTAACTATGCAAAAAGCACTCAGAGCATTGTCAACAATGCCCGTACTGTCCAAGTGAATTTCAACGAAGGTAATTTTTTATCGCTTGATAATAAGCAGTTTGAATTAAAACAATTCCATTTACATAGCCCAAGTGAAAACACCATTCATGGCAAGTCATATCCAATGGAAATGCATCTGGTACATGCAACTGCTCAAGGTGAATTAACTGTAGTTGCCATCATGTTTGAAGAAGGCGCTGAAAATAAAAAATTAACCAAACTATGGAAAGAATTACCGCAAAAAGCTGGTGAAGCCATTTCACTCAAACACCATGATATTGCTGCAACATTCTTACCTGAAAAATTAGATTATTATCGCTTTAACGGCTCTTTAACCACGCCACCTTGCTCCGAAGGTGTACGCTGGATTGTACTTAAAGACGTCCAACAGGCCTCAGCTCAACAAATCAAAGCCTTCTCACATTTGCTGGAGCATCCAAATAACCGCCCTATTCAAGCACAAAATGCACGTTTAGTTCTTGAATAAACGCTTAGATCATCATGAAAGGGCCTGATATTTCAGGTCTTTTTTTATGCACTTACTTATCAATGTCACTTACATATGCTAGGGTCATATCACAATCATAATCCACGATACTCGAGAGAAAAATATGTCTAAACAGATTTTGATGTTGGTTGGTGACTATGCTGAAGACTATGAAACAATGGTGCCATTTCAGTTCTTAACCGCACTTGGTTACACGGTACATGCAGTATGCCCTGACAAAAAAACAGGGGATCACATTGCAACAGCAATTCACGATTTTGAAGGTGAACAAACCTATAGCGAAAAACGCGGTCATAACTTTGCGATTAACTACGATTTCGATCAAGTCAAAACTGAAGACTATGTTGGCCTCGTGATTCCTGGCGGGCGTGCACCAGAATATTTACGCATGAATGATCGCGTGATTGAGATTGTGCGTGAGTTTGATCATGCAGAAAAAGCAATTGCTGCAGTCTGCCACGGCGCACAACTTTTAGCAGCAGCAGATGTACTCAAAAATCGTACGTGTTCAGCCTATCCTGCCTGCGCTGCTGAAGTGAAAATGGCTGGTGGAACCTATGCTGATATTGCAGTGACAGATGCAGTAACTGATGGTCACTTAGTCACCGCACCTGCTTGGCCTGCACATCCAGCATGGATGGCACAATTTGTTAAAGCACTCGGTGCAAACATCCAAATCTAATAGAAAACACAGCTAAGACCTTAAAAGCGCTCAATTTAAATGAGCGCTTTTAAAACCAAGCAAAGGGCTTAATCTAAAGTCGCCAACATAGCAATCGCAGGTG
>NZ_BBRX01000123.1 GCF_000829675.1 Acinetobacter rudis | reverse complement strand
ATCACGAGGGTAAGTTCAGTTTTATGATCGATATTTCTGAGCCACTGTTGCCATGTGGCAGCAAATACTTGACGATTTTGTGGTGGCTCCCAAGACATATATTGGGTTAGGTTTGGAGTAATACAGTTAAATATTTCATCGGCATCTTCGGCGGTAAAGGGTTTTAATATCAGCGGAGATGATTTAATTTCCAGGGTTTGCCATGTCATGTCGATCACTTTTAGTGTGTTAGTCAGCGTATAGTTATCTCATAACAGTACTCAAAGGTATAGTTGAGTTGGAGCTATTGCGGATTAAATTGTAAAAGAGAGCTCTGATATTTAAAGATTGTTATACTGATTTTATTGAAATTTAAAAAGTTAAGGGGCATAAATGATCGTTGCAGGGGGAGGTGCTGGCGGATTGTTTTTTGTCTTTTTAATTTTAGTATTTTGGGGAATCGGATCTGTAATTTTTTATTGGGTTTGGCGAAGAAAATATTTACGTCTTGGCTTAGCTGTTCCATCGCTGAAAAAATGGCAGCTTGGAGTGATGTATAGCCCGATTATTTTATTGATTTTATCTGTGCTTTTTATTTTTTTGCTCAATATGAAAAATGAAGAGTATTTAAGATATGAACATGAAAAGGATAAAAACCGATTTTTTACCATTGAGAAAGAAACAGCTTTTGGTGAGATCATACTTCCAGTTGGAACACACATAAGTAAAAATATTCCCGCAGGGCTTAAATACCATGCACCTCGTGATTTAAATAATGTAGATGGTATTCAATTTCCTGATCCAGTGATGATCAATGGGATGTCTGTGTTAGAAATTTCACCTACGATCGGTTTTTTACGTTTAGCTGAAGATTATCATTTTTTAGAACAGGGTAAGCAACGCAGCTGTGTTAAAAGCAATTATCTTATTGTGGAGCTCAATAACAGACAGTACGTTGAGCAATACTTTAACCAAGGATTACCGATTCCACCTTCGACCTTTAAACCTAGTCTTTGGACGATTGCAGATTGCACGATAAAAATTGATTTTCCATCTTCAGTGCCTTATTGGGAAAATGGTGTATTGAAAAATCTTGATTGATTTAAAAATAGAAATAGTTGCGGATTCGTTTTATCTTTAGATGGTTTATGACGGGGAAACACAAGTAAAGATGTATTCAATTCAATATCTACTGGGGATTGCTCTACTGGCCAGTGTCTCGAGCATGTGTTTTGCTCAAAATACAGGAGAAATTATTTTAGAAAAGGCTGTTGCTGTTCCTAACTCACCTAAATTGCAAGAGAGTGAAAAAGATCATTTTGAACGCTTGAAACAGCATGCAGAGCAAGGCGATGCAACAGCCCAGTTTCAGCTTGCAGCAATGTATGCAGATGGCCGCGTGGTAGCCAAAGATGTGCATCAAGCCATTAAGTACTATGTTCAGGCTGCACAGCAGGGGCATGCTTCAGCACAGTTTCATCTTGGACGTCTTTATGAAAGCCAAGGATTCGTACAGGATCTGCAAAAAGCGGTCTATTGGTATAGTCGGGCAGGAGAGCAGGGCTATTCATTAAAATATCTTGCGGCGATGTATTATGAGGGTCGTGGTGTACAGCAAGACTATGCTCAAGCCTTTAAGTTATTTCAAACTTCAGCCGAAGCAGGAGATATAGATTCTCAGTACCAATTAGGCAAAATGTATATTGCTGGTGAGGGTGTGAAGAAGAATAATACTCAGGCTATATTTTGGTTGGAAAAGGCGGCAAAACATGGCCATGGTGAAGCGAAGTCTTTGTTGGTTGAGATGCAGAGTACATCTTAAAATAGAAAAAGCCCACTTCAATGAAGTGGGCTTTTAGAATTTGGCTCTCCAACCTGGGCTCGAACCAGGGACCTGCGGATTAACAGTCCGTCGCTCTACCGACTGAGCTATTGGAGAATCTGAGTGCGATTATAAGCAGATTTTAATAATGGTCAAGGTAAATTTTTACATTCCTGTTTAATTTCATATTGGATGTTCTATATTTGAGCAAAAATAGCAAATTCAGTAATGTTTGAGCGATAATTAGCCGCTGAGAATAAAAAGCAAATGATAGATAAGGAGAGCATATGAAAGGTCAGTGTGTCTGCGCTGCAACGCAGTTTGAGGTCGAATTACAAAATCATCATGTACATAGTTGTCACTGCTCAATATGTAGAAGACAAACCAGTGGGGTCATTATGACCATTGATATTGTGCCTGGTAGTTTGAAGTTTAGTCAGCAAGCGCAATTAGCAATTTATGATTCTTCTACTTGGGGAGAGCGGGGTTTTTGTAAACAGTGTGGCACCAATTTGTTTTGGCGCACCAAAGATCAGAGTTATTGTAATATTAATGCTTTTGCTTTAAATGAAGCACCTGCTGATTTAGATTTTGGTTTGGAAATTTATATCGACAATAAACCTGATTTTTATAGTTTTGCTGGACAACGTAAAACTTTGACTGAAGCAGATGTGGTTGCGATGTTCCAAGCAGATCCCAAAGCTTAAGTTGTTTCATTGATTGTATTTATAGAATAAAAAAGACCGCATCTCTTGATGCGGTCTTTTTAAGGCATTAAAGCAACATTATTTTGCTGCTTTTTCCGCTTCAATCGAAGCAATTGCGGCATCTACACCTTCAATTGAGTCAGCAGCTTTTTTAATACGTGCAAGTGCATCAACGAGAACTTCGTCAGCAGTTGCATAAGAAATACGCATAAAGCCACCTAGACCAAACGCATCACCAGGTACAACAGCAACACCAGTCTCTTCTAATAACCATTCAGAGAATTCTGTGCAAGATTTTAAACCTTTAGCACGAATTAATGGACGGATATTGGCATAAGCATAAAAAGCGCCATCTGCTGGCAAGCAAGAGATACCATGGATTGCGTTTAAGCCATTCATCACAAGATCATGACGACGTTTAAATGCTTCAATCATTGGTTTAAGTACGTCTTGTGGACCATTTAAAGCAGCTTCAGCAGCAACTTGTGAAATAGATGTTGGGTTAGACGTTGATTGTGATTGGATTTTTTTCATCGCACCAATCAACTTAGCAGGACCTGCTGCATAACCAATACGCCAGCCTGTCATTGCATAAGCTTTTGATACACCATTTAATACGATTACACGATCATATAAATCTGGTGCAACAGTTGCGATGTTATAGAACTCATCATCCCAACGGATCGGTTCGTACATGTCATCAGAAGCAACCATCACTTGTGGGTATTTACGTAAAACTTCAGCCAAAGCTTCAAGTTCAGCTTTAGTGTAGATCATACCTGTAGGGTTTGATGGGCTGTTGAGTACAACCAAACGTGTTTTGTCTGTGATCGCAGCTTCAAGTTGTGCAGCAGTGATTTTAAAGCGTTGCTCTTCACCACACTTCACGATGACTGGTGTACCTTCAGCAATGATCACCATATCTGGGTAGCTTACCCAATATGGAGCAGGAATGATTACTTCATCACCTTTGTTTAACAGTGCTAGTGCAAGGTTAAAAAATGATTGTTTACCACCGCAAGATACTAAAATTTGGTTTGCTTGATAGTCAAGTTGGTTATCGCGTTTTAACTTAGCAATAATTGCTTTTTTCAAACCAGGAGTACCGTCAACAGCGGTGTATTTGGTGAAACCGTTGTTAATGGCGTTAATCGCCGCATCTTTGATGTGTTGTGGGGTATCAAAATCAGGCTCACCCGCACCTAGACCAATGACATTTTTACCAGCAGCTTTAAGTTCTGCAGCTTTGTTGGTCACCGCAAGGGTAGGGGACGGTTTGATGGCATTGACACGATCAGAAAGACGAACGTCCACGGCAATATTCCTTCTTATGGGATAAAAAAATAAAAACAGCTTATCTTAGCCTAAAAATTTCTATTCAGGGATGAATATCAAATAAAAATAGTAAATTACTATGATTTTTTTTGAGAATGATAATATTGTTGGAATTTTACAAGCTCAATGACATCAGGGCTCGCATATTGCGGTAAAAATAATTAAAATCTGCAATACGCTATTTGAGGTCATACTCATGTCAAAAACACCAAAGCGGCAGGTGACATTGCCCTTTCCTGTTGCTATGCAGCAAAATGCAGAAGATGTCACACACAATGCTGTGCGCCCTAAGCCTGAAGGTTATGCGGATAAAACTTGGCCACCACCACGTGGTACACGACGTTCGATGGGTAAACGTTAAGTATTAGTCTGATTTTCAGTAAAAAGAGAAGCAATAAATATTGCTTCTCTTTTTTTAGTGCTTATTTCTTTGAACGATGTGCAGCACTAGGTGCTGAAATTTCACGTACCCCTAACCAGACATCCACAAAATCTTGTTCGTTTAATCGATAGAGCTCAAGTAGAGCCAAGATTACGCCACCAATCTGCATTGCTGATGCATCATTGTCGATAAACT
>NZ_BBRX01000124.1 GCF_000829675.1 Acinetobacter rudis | reverse complement strand
CAAAGATGGTCCAAGTATTACAGCTGGTGGCATTAATGCTGGCGACAAAGTGATTAGCAATGTTGCTGATGGTAAAAATGGCAAAGACGCTGTTAACGTTGATCAGTTGACTAAAGCTGGTGAAAATCTCACTGTGAAAGGCCTAGACTTTGCAGGTAATACAGGTGAATTCCACCGTGATTTGGGTCAAAAAGTAACAATCAAAGGTACTGGTGCTAAAGAGGATACTGAGTATTCTGCAAACAACATCAAAACTATGGTTGATGCTGATGGCAACCTTGTTATTGCGATGGACAAAAACCTCAATGCTGATAGCTTGGCGTTAAATGGCAAAGACGGTAAAGATGGCGTTTCCATCACAAGTGGTCAAGGTGCTGCTGGTCTAAATGGTACAGATGGTACAACACGTATTATCTATCAAACTGAAGATGGCAAGACTCAAGAAGTTGCGACTTTAAATGACGGCCTTAAATTTGTAGGTAACGACGGTAAAGTCATCGCGAAGAAACTCAATGAACAATTGGGTGTTGTTGGTGGTATGACTGACATGACTGCTACTGCAGCAAGTTCTGAAAACATCCGTACTGTTCAAAATGACAAAGGTGAGCTTGAAGTTCAATTGTCTAAGAAGTTAACAGGCTTAGAGTCGGTTGCTGTTGGTGATACAACAATCAACAATGCTGGTTTAACCATTAAAAATGGTCCAAGCATCACAGCTGGCGGTATTAATGCTGGTAACAAAGTGATTAGCAATGTTGCTGCGGGTAAAGATGGCAAAGACGCTGTTAACGTTGATCAGTTGAACCAAGTTGCTGCCGCATCTCAGACTGAAGTGAAAGAAGGCAAAAACGTTAAAGTAACCACGAAAGTGAATGAAGATGGCAGTAAAGAATTTACTGTAGCAACTGACACTGTGGTGGACTTTGACAAAGTGACTGTTGGTTCTGTGACGATTGATAAGAAAACCAATGACATCACTGGCTTGAGCAATACCAAGTTAGGCGCTGCTGATTTTGCAAGCAAAGGCCGTGCGGCGACTGAGGAGCAACTTAATTATGCACAAAATAATTTTGTGACGATCCTTGGTGGTAATGCTGTTAACAAAGGTGGCAATGTTTCAACCACGAATATTGGTAACACGGGTAAAGATAATATCCACGATGCAATTTCTTCAATCAACGATAAGGCAAATAATGCCAATCAAGGTTGGAACTTAACTGCAAATGGTAAAGATCAAAGCACTGTGAAACCAGGTGATACGGTTGATTTCAAAAACACTGATGGCAACGTCAATATCAGTAAAGATGGAAATAACGTCAACGTTGATTTAGCTAAAGACATCGATCTTGGTAAAGATGGCAGCATCAAAACTGGTGATACAACCATTAATAATGATGGCTTAGTGATTGCTGGTGGTCCAAGTGTGACTAAAGATGGTATTGATGCGGGTGATAAAAAAGTTACTGGCGTAGCTGATGGCGAAATCGCTAAAGGCTCTAAAGATGCTGTGAATGGTGGTCAGTTACATGACGCGCTTGAAAACATTAATCAAAATGTGACTGAAGCGAAATCAACAGTTTCGGCTGGTGAAAACATCTCTGTGAAGAAAACTCAAAACAAAGATGGTAGTACTAACTATGAAGTGGCAACTAAAGATGATGTGAACTTCAAAAATGTCAACACAGACAATATCAATGTGGGTGGTGTAGTTATCAATAAAGATAAAGGCATTCACGCAGGTGATAAGCAAGTGACTGGCGTTGCAGATGGTGCAATCAACAAAGACTCTAAAGATGCTGTTAATGGTAGTCAGTTGAATACAACCAATACCAATGTAAGTAACTATCTTGGTGGTGGTGCGAAGTTTGAAGATGGTAAATGGACTGGTCCAACTTACAATGTGAATAACTCAAGTTATAACAATGTGGGTGATGCACTCCAAGCCTTGGATGACCGTAGTACTCAGTTGAATAACAAGGTGGATAACTTATTCCAAACTACGAACCAACGTATTGATAACGTTGAAAAACGTGCAAACGCGGGTATCGCTGCTGCCATGGCGCTTGAAACGGCTCCATATGTTGCAGGTAAATGGTCATATGCAGCAGCTGCTGCTCACCATGGTGGTGAAAATGCAGTAGGTGTGACTTTGCGTAAGACTGCTGACAATGGCCGTTGGTCATTGACAGGTGGTATTGCCGCAGCATCTGAAGGTGATCCAAGCTTCCGTATTGGTATCAGTGGTGTAATTGACTAATACACAATCGATGAATGTCCAGGAAGGCTGAAATATTGGCCTTCCGTTTCAATTTAATTTTAGAGATTCAATCAAATATGAAAAGCATTGTTAAAAGCTTCGTCGGTGGTGTATTGCTTGTAGCCGCTGCATCTACTTATGCCGAAGTTGAACCAGTTCAAACTCAAGAAGAAGTAACATTTCCTGAAATTGAGCGTAGTTATTTAGACCAAGTAAACCGTTATGAATATGCTGATGTTGCACGTTTAGCAACAGGCTTAACTAAAGATCAGTTCCGACATGTATTGGGTAATCCACATTTTAGTGAAGGTCTATTCTTTGTTAAGACTTGGAATTACGTTTTAGATATTCGCAAACCGAACACTCAAGAATATAAGCGTTGTCAATTGCGTATTGATTTTGACAAAAATCGTTTATCTGAACGTTTGAGTTGGAAAGGCGAAGCTTGTGAAGATTTTATGTTGCGATCTGAACCTGTACCAGCTGCATTAGTACCAGCTGCTCCTGTAGCAGTAAATGCAGCTCGTAATGCCAATGTGATTTTTGACTTCGATCGTTTCGATGCACAGTCTATCGTATTGGGTTCACAGTCTATTGAGACGATTGTTAGTAATATCAATGCAACTACATCGAATGAGACTGTTGTTGTAACGGGATATACGGATCGTCTGGGTAATGTCGGATATAACCAAAAACTTTCAGAAAAACGTGCAGTAACAGTGGCAAACCTTTTGGTTGCAGCGGGTATTCCAGCTGAACGTATTCGTGTGGAAGCTAAAGGTAAAACTGAACGATACCAGTTCTGTGAAGTTACAGCGCGTACTCAAATGCTTCAGTGTTTATCACCAAACCGTCGTGTGAACGTAAATTGGTAATTTTTTAGCCAGAAAAAATTTTAATTTATGAGTAAATAGTCAGCGCAAACTCTAAATTAAAATAAGAGGCCATCTTATCCTAGGATAGGGTGGCTTTTTTTGTATGTTATATAAATAGTTTTAATAATTTATCAGGTTGGGGTTGTGGTGTGTTGCAAACGCACTAAGACACTGAACTAGGTGCAACTGAAATGTACAAATTTTATATAAGTGTTTATTTATACTAAATAATTTAATTATAAGCTCTATAACCTAAAGTTAAGAATTTTAAATATTTTTTTTCTTTCTTAACACCATTTTTCAATATATAGATTACTTGTTTTTTTGTATGAGTAAAAATGTATAAATTAATATTATTAATTAACACTTAAATAAGTTGTTGATTGGCTATAAATACTTAACTTACTCATATTTGACAAGTAAATATGTGTAAAACATCAATATTTGTCCCGAAAAGATATGTTTTTTTTGAAAAAATTATAAATAATGTTGAAAAATTTAAGCTACAACGATCATGATTATATTTAGAGTGTTGGGATTATTATTGGTGTCGAGTTCTACTCAGGCTACATTAACTACATATTATATTGATCCGGCTCGAACCTTAGCCTCGATACAGGTTGAACAATTCGGTTTTACTGCACAACCCGTAACTTTTAATGGAATACAGGGAACCTTATATTTTGATTATAAAAATGCAAAAAACTCTTCAGTTTATGTTGAAATTCCTGTTAAAAATATAAGTACTCAGATTAATCAATTGGATCGTAAGTTGCTGCAAAGAAATTGGCTTTATGCCAATAAATATCCCAATATTATATTTAAGAGTCTTCAAGTAACGAGTAATGACAATAAGAACTATAAGATATTAGGTAATCTCACAATTAAAGGTGTAACGAGAGCAGTGCAGTTAGATGCTGTCTTATTTAAACGGGCGGTACATCCGATTATTGGTGCGCCTGTAATTGGTTTTAGTGGGCAAACTCAAATAAAACGTTCGGATTTTGGTTTGCCACAGCTTCTCGCCAATGTGAATGATCAAATGTTCATTCACATCCGAGCCGAGGCAATTGTTGCAAAATAGCGTGATAGGTAAATGACAAAAGCAAAGCCTAATCTATATGGCTTTGCTATTGATGGAATTTAATAATTATTTTGTTGAATTGACCAGATCATCGGGATCATCCATTTAATTTTATTGTTTATATTAT
>NZ_BBRX01000125.1 GCF_000829675.1 Acinetobacter rudis | reverse complement strand
TTTGATTTTTACCTAACTAACTTCCGAATAGGGAGAGGCTAGGTGAAGGGATAATTCGCTTGAAAACAGTAGCAACTAAGAATTATTATTTTATAAACCTTTTCCTGTGGTGATCTATGAAACTTAATGCATTCTCTCCGATTCCTGAAAACGATGACGAACTTCATCTACCTGAGCTGGTTTATTGGTCATCATTAGGTGATGTTGAGCAGGTGAAAAATGCTTTGGATCAAGGTGTGGATGTAAATTCTACAGATGAAGATGGCTATAGTGCCTTACAAGCTGCAGCTGAAAATAATTATTTAGAGGTGGTGAAGTTATTGGTAGCTCATGGTGCAGATATACATTTTAAAGGACAGTATACAGCTCTAGAACTTGCAGAAATGGCCGAAAATCAAGAAATAATTGAATATTTAAAGGGTATTGATTAATCGATTTTTATTGTCATTTCTAAATTTATTATGTTGTTGTTTTTAATTCCTTGGCTTTTTTCTTGCTCCATATCAAGGGGTGAGAGGAAAGTTATTGATATTAATCAATGAAAAGAAGTAAAAATATGCAAATGTTCTTGCACTTTAGTCAACCTCATCTCGATTTGAATCACAATATTATTAATATACAACTAAACTTGTGATACATGTTTTTAAGCATATAGCTTTATAAAAGTTGATTTGAGATCTACAACTAGGAGTAATTACTTAATGATTCAAAATTATATTCGTTCGAAATCATATAACCTTTCCTTAATTACTTTGGGATCTTTCTTTGCTTTATCATCACTTTCACTACAGGCAGCAACACCCCAACAAATTAAACAACTAGTTGTTGCTGAACAACAAGCATATTTATCTACACTCAAAGATTTGGTGAATATTGAGTCGGGTAGTCGTGATATTGAGGGGCTAAATCAAATTGCACAGCATGTTGCTGATCGTTTAAAGCAAACAGGTGCAACAGTGGAAGTAATTAAAAGCACTGATATTTATCGGCTAGATGATACCCCTGAACAGATGGGGCCAATGGTTAAAGCAACCCTTAAAGGAAAGGGTAAGTCTAATATTATGTTAATTGCTCATATGGATACAGTTTATCCAAAGGGTATGCTAAAAAATCAACCTTTTCGCATTGATGGAAATAAGGTCTATGGCTTAGGAATTATTGACGATAAGCAAGGTGTTGCTGCGATTATTCATGTTTTAGATCTATTGAAAAAAATGAATTATCAAGACTACGGGACAATCACAGTTTTGATGAATAGCGATGAGGAAATTAGTTCACCTTCTTCGCGTGCTTATATTAGTGAAACAGCAAAGACTCAAGATGTTGTTCTTTCATTTGAAGGTGGTGGTCAAGATGGTAGTTTACGTTTAGCTACCAGTGGGATCGGTGCGGCATATCTTGATGTCAAAGGTAAAGCTTCACATGCCGGAGTTCGCCCTGAAGCTGGGGTTAATGCATTGACAGAGTTAGCTTTTCAGTTAAACCAACTACAAAATCTTTCAAATCCCAAGACTGGTTTAAAACTCAATTGGACGATTGCAAAGGCTGGGACTACACGTAATGTCATCCCTGATTCAGCGCAAGCACAGGCTGATGTTCGTGCACTACAGGTGAAGGACTTTGAGCAAATTGAGAAAATTTTACAAGATAAAATTAAAATTAAGGCGCTAGCAGATAGCCAAGTGAGTGTAAAGTTTGAAGTGCGTCGTCCCCCTTTAGTGGCGAATCAACGTGCATTACAACTTGCTGATCAGGCGAGTTTAATTTATAAAAATGAATTAAATCTATCAGCACTCAATGTGGTAAAAGTTGCTGCTGGTGGTGGGACTGATGCAGCATTCGCTGGTGCAAAATCTACAGCAGCTGTGATTGAAGGCTTGGGCATGTCTGGTGATGGTGCGCACTCAAGTAATGCTGAATATATTTTGTCAGATAGTATTGTGCCGCGATTATATATGACAACACGTTTAATTATGGATATCTCTAAAAAATAAACCACCATGAACGGAGTCATTTAAAAAACCTCATCACAATTGATTTTGTGATGAGGTTTTAATATAGCTACTTTATAGTGCTTTTTTTAAAGCATGCTCATGTTGTTTTACCTGACTTGCATACTTATTGCCTTGATGTTTCATTTTCCAACTACTGTTATATCCAGTTGGGCCAACATTATAGTAGGCGAGTGCCTTAGACCAACTGCCAGCAGAAGAGTAGTATTTAGATAAGATATAACTGCCACAATGAATATTTGTATTTTCATCAAATAAGTCACCAGGACAGTATTGTTGCCAATAGCGAGGGATAACTTGAGTTAAACCTACTGCACCTGCAGATGAGGTTACAGTACTTCGATAACTTGATTCTTGACGTATTGTTGCTGCAAGAAGTATAGGGTCAATATTATGCTTTTCAGCATTTTGGATAATCATTGGAGAAATACGGTTTGCAGTTGCTGGTGCTACAGAATAGGCTTTTTGAATCCCTGTAGATAATTTTGCAGAACGTTTTTCAATTGATCCGCTATTTAGACTGCTACATCCTGAGAGTCCAATAAGAAAGATCGATGAGCCGATAAGTCCCAAGTTTCGTTTTTGTTGGGCAGATATTGAAAAAGCGTATTGCAGTAAATTAAACAAAATTAAAACCATGTATGAAATTATGATAATCAGAGGGATCATATGTTTTGCTTAAAATCAGGTCAACTCTAATAGTTATTGATTTTGTTGTAATTATATAAAAAGTCAAAGAAATTATAGTCGTTTTAGAGCATATATATGGTGAGTATCACATGATGTTTATTGACATGCTTTAAATAGCCTAAGTAAATTAAAATCAAATGGGCTTGCTTTCATGTTGTAGAGCAGATTTTTACTTCGATCTACAACATGAGTTCAAGTATTTTAATGCCTTAGCTAGTTCTATTAGCGAAAAATGCCTTTATTGAGAAAGAAAGCAAAAAAGAATTGGTAGATTTTGAGTGCTAAATCCATAATTTGTTGTTGGTAACGAGGCCAAAGTTGTCTAACCATAAGATTCGTTAGCATTGCGATGATAAATCCACCTAGCATATCAAGAGGGAAATGAACACCTACATAGATTCTGGCCCAAGCAACCATCAATGCTAAGGTAAGTAAGGCAACACCAATTTTTGTTTGTTTGGCAAATAAGTAACACAGAGCGATCGAGCTAAAAATCAACATGTGATTACTTGGAAAGGAAGCTGTTGCAGCGTGTGGAATCAATGTTTGTCCAACATCAATGACAAATGGGCGTGGATGCGGGAAGATTAACGACACTACGTAGCCAATGAGTAAAGCAATTATAGTTGTAATGATTGCTTGTAGAACTAAGGCCTTACTTGTATATCGACCGAGAAACCAAGTCATGAGTAAGCCAACGATCAACAAATATAAAGTATCATTCGCCATAAATATACCAAAATATATATCTAGAGAAGATGCCGTTATTGGGGCATTAATACTGTGAAATAATTGTAAGTTTAAACTTTCTAATGACATTGGAGCTCCTGAATATACAGCTTTTGGCTTTAATTATCCTCGATTAACGATCCGCCAAATTTGTTTGCATCGCATTATAGTGTCAAAACGATGAAATACTTGAAGGATTGTGTTTTGGAGTGTAGTGAAATAAGCTGAAGTGAATATGAGTATTATATAAGGTATTGATATTTAATTGAATTATTCTTGATGGTTTTGTCATTTCACTATGTTTAAATTTGTAGTTGGTTATTTATATAGTTAAATCAATAGCTTTCACAACCTAAGTTAAGTGTATTGCCTTTTAAATTGAACCGGTATTGTATCGGCGACTAAAAATAAGAAGCTAATCTATTGTAGTATATAGCTTTACTGCTTGTTTTAAGGAATATCATGACCCCAGCATGTAAAGCGCTGCAAAAAATGAAAATTGAATATTCAACACATGAATATCAGCATGATCCTAGCGCTAAAAATTTTGGTTTAGAGGCAGCAGAGAAGCTCTCTTTAAGTGTGCATGAAGTTTTTAAAACATTGTTAGTGACTGATGATAAGAACTACTATGTTGCGGTTTTACCTGTAAATTGTCAGTTAAATTTGAAAAAAGTTGCAAATGCATTTAAATGTAAAAAGTTACATATGGCTGATCCAAAAGATGCAGAAC
>NZ_BBRX01000126.1 GCF_000829675.1 Acinetobacter rudis | reverse complement strand
TGGAAAAGGTGTTGTATCAAAAATCATTGTGAAACAAGAACATGTAATTTATACTAAATATATTCATATAACTAATTTATTTTAATAAGAAATTTTGCCTAAAGGGAGTATTAAATATGAAGGATTTAATAAAAGTAATTTTTGTTTTTAGTGGGGTAGTATTTCTTGTTGGATGCTCAACAATGCGGATGAATACTTTAGTGGGTTTAGATCAAAAAAAAGAGGTGTTAACTCCAGTAATCGTTCCATCACAAGATGCAAACAGTGCTAATGATGGAGTGTTGAGTAAAGAGTTCAAAAAAGCAGTGATTACTGATTTTAGTGAAATAACGCATTATCCTGCCGCTGCTGTCTTACTTACAGATAAATGGTATACAAGAAAACAAGCGTCAAGTATATGTTTCCGAGTGAATAAACTTGAGATGTCAAGTTCTAGTGTACAAAGTGAGTTTGTCACATATTTCATTTTAAGGGACAATATTAAAGATTTAGCTTTATCGAGTAACAATGGCTGCAAAGTTATTACGGATATGTATGACTATAACAAGTCAAAAGAAGAGGCTTATAGAATATTGTTACCACACCAAGATAAGCTCTCAATCATTAAGAGGGCATTTGAGAAGTCAAAGATTAGAGGGCCTTTTATTGTTATTTACAAAGATCGTAATGAAGCACTTATTGTAGATTTAAATCAATTGGGCGAAAAATCGACAACTTATTTTGTGGAAAATTGGGGAGGTCTGATTTCTTTGATAATTGAACATGAGAATATTGGCAACCCTCGTGAATTAGTAGAATCTACATTGAAAAATAGTGCTCAATTAAAGGAGAAACTTGAAGAAGATAAGGCAGCGAATAAGGTGCTTTGGAAAGATGGTGCTAAATGTTTAGGAGTTGTTGGAGTGGCAGTTGGGGCAGCTGGAACTGCTGTAGGTACAGGTGCTTTAGTACTTACATTAGGTGAGGTATTAACAAATGATGAAAATAGATGCGCTGCTATTTTAGATGTTATGCAACTTTGACTTTTATGGATAGTAATCGAACAAGTACTACTTAAAAATATTTTAACCTCCTCTGGGAGGTTTTTTTATGGGTGAAATTTATGGACATTCAAAAATACAAAGCCCTAACTAATAAGAAGCCCATCAAAACAAAACCAAGAGCTAGACCATTGCCTAAGGCTACTGATCGTTATCTAGAAGCTGAGGAAGAAATCGAACGTGTTTTGAAAATCCTTGAGATTAAATACGAGAAGAAGTTTCAATTTAAATCGACTAGGCATTGGCGTTTTGATTTTCACCTCGTTGAACACAGAATTTTAATTGAGATCGCTGGTGGACCATGGTCGGGCGGTAGAGGCGGAAAGCTTGCTACTAAGGCGTGGAGCATGGATCGCTACGATGTTGCTGCTGAGATGGGTTATAGCGTTGTACGTTTAGAGTCAGCTCGATCATACAAAATCAAAGAAGATGGCCCTCTACAGATACAAGCATGTTTTGCTGATAAGTGGCTAAAAGATTTAAAGAGGCTTAGTTTTAATGAAACAAAGGATATATAAGAAACTGTGCAGACAAGCAGTAGCAGTTTTGGTTCAAGGTTTTGAGTTTTCTCAAGACAATTTTATTAATGATAATTCTGGTATCCCTTATGTATTGATTGAGGGGTGCTACGAACCGTTTGAGTGCTCAGCATTGGAAGTACTATTAGAAATGATGGAGATCCAAGATTTGGACAGTGATGTATATAGCTTAAAACCTAATGCACGCCTTATTAAAGAGGCCATTAAATTTATGTACATACCATCTTACCTAGAATCATTTTTTCGTGTTTAAAGAGCAGATTAAGAATTTAAGAATGGCTTTGTATAAATAAGCTCAGTTACAAAATAAAATTAGAAAGTAAATTGTGCTGTGCGGCGAGATTTAGCGCGGTTATAGGTGAACTATCTAGCCATTTAAGCATAGTTGTGCTAGTGACTGTTTATTGACGTAAGTCTAAATAGTCAATATAGTTATGGATAACCCTAATATCATTTGATAGCTAGGGTATTTTTATCTAAGGAGTTTCCTTATGAATTTCTCATTTAGGTTTAATAGTGCAAAACAAAAAGATAATTTTGATAATTCCGCAAAGGTTATATCAGAAGCTGTTGAATCTTATAAAAAAGCTATGCAAGAAAGTGTTACTCAGTATAATGATCATAGAAAAAAAGCTGAGGAGCGAATAGACCATGGCGCAAGACTTACAAAACATAGAATCAATCTTTGATTTTTTTTATTTAGATAATCCTAAAATTAAATCTTTTTACGCTCAACTCAATGGTTTGGGTGCACTCAACTCTTTGAAAAGTACAAGTCAAATTGGTGATACGAGAAAAATGGAGGCTACCGTTGGTATTCCAACTGTAACTGGCGGGAAAATGGCTAATGATCATTCTGTTAATACTACCTCAGAGCATTTGTACGATGGTATACCTACCATGCCGAGAGAAATGATCAATCGTTTAGATGAGCTCGGCTTTATCAGCAGAGAGCTAAATCAGGATATGTTGGGTAATTTAGTTTTACTGAGTGGGAAATTAGGAATTATTGATATTGGTGTATCTAAAGAACTACTTGGGCCAGCATTAAATTTACACATTAAAGATTTAGAAAAAGATAATAAAACTAAAAAAGCAGCTGCTGAACTTAAAAAAAATAAAGAAGATATAGTGACTTTCTGCAAAGCTATACCTTTTGGTCTGGAAGCAAAAGTATTAGTAAAAAATGGTGAAACTGATTCTGATGGTGTGGGTATCGCTGATGAAGTTTGGATGACATTGAATAGGGATGAAATGGTAGGCAGTCCCCATGATATTAACTTTAAACATGGCGAGTATTTGGCTGGAGAATGGTATGTTTTAGGTGTATTGGATGCACTTCCTTACGATGGATTTACTTTTAATAGTGATCAAAATGAATTCAGAGAAGGTATAGGTATGTTAATAAAATTAATGAAGGAATTTGTAGGTAGACCTGAATCTGCGTATGGTATAACACCGATAGCAATTTTTAGAGTCTTAAAACCAAGAAATTGATATATTCAAAAAATTAAGCCTCCTTCGGGAGGTTTTTTTATGGGGGAAAATAATGGACCAAATCAGACCGTTTCCACCAACTGACTTTATCGATCAGGCTGAGGAAGAAGAATCTATTCGCCTAGTGCCCGCCGTGGATCTAAAGGAATGGGTAGTAAATAACTTCTTAACGCTTGGCGGTGCTCTACACAATCCAGACCATGACCACATTGCTGAACTACTACATGACGATGAAACAGTTTTAGCCTTTGCTTGGGCATCTTCTGCGATGATAGCTAAAAAGCGTATGGTATTAGGTCAGTGTGAGAAGGTAATGTTTACCCAGGGTGGATGGAAGAAGGCTAGACAAGAACAGCAGATGAGAGATTGGTTCGGTTTTGTGCCGGTCTATTTAATTACTATCGATGCATCATTCTGTGAACAAGCCTCTGATCGTGATTTCTGTGCTCTGATTGAGCATGAGCTTTATCACATAGGTGTTGAACGTGATGAAGATGGTGAACCTATCTATAGCGATCATACTGGTCTACCTAAACATTATTTAGCAGGCCATGACGTTGAAGAATTTATCGGTGTGGTCAAACGATGGGGAGCAAGCGAAAGTGTCAAACGACTTGTCGAGGTCGCACAGAATCCTCCGTTTGTACCTGATTTGGATGTAGCAAAGTGCTGCGGGAACTGTGTAATTAATTGAGCTGAAAGGCTCTTTTTTTTGCCTATCTTGCTTTACGTAGCTTTACGAGGTGGCATTTATGGCGACGCTAAGAGAGCCTGTAAAAATCTTTATAGTTCAATCTCTTGCATGCTTTGAAACCCCTCAACAAGTAGTAGATGCTGTAAAGCAAGAGTTTAACATCGAAATTCTGCGGCAACAGGTCGCACTTTACGATCCAACGAAAGCCACGGGTAAGAATCTAAGCAAGAAACTTAAAGACTTATTTCATAAAACTAGAAATGATTTTAAGACCAATGTTTTTGATATCCCTTTAGCGAATAAAGCAGTGCGTCTTACTGAGCT
>NZ_BBRX01000127.1 GCF_000829675.1 Acinetobacter rudis | reverse complement strand
AATCTGGACAGCTAGGGGTAAGGCTTAACTCAAGAGTTTGTGGTTTAGGTTTAATTTGTGTACAAGATACTTTTATTAAGCTCAACACAACAGTAGATAACTTAACAGCCAATATTAACTTTAGTGAAGGCTTAGGTTATATCCATAACTTACCCATCAGCAGCGCAATGTATTTAGGTCTACAAAACAAACAACTACGCTGGCCTGGCGCTGAGGAAGTTGCAAATCCAGGCTGGTGGTTATCTTTACAAGATACTGTAAATCTAGGCGATATATCACCTCGTGATCAAGTAGATATCTCTTCTGTCTATCCACAGTTTGCACAGATACTGGGGGAAAAACTTAAAGAAGATCAATATAAGATTAAAGTAAGTATTATTAATGGCTTACAAGCTTTTTTTCAACAAGGTATTACTAAAAATATCTCCCCAATTAATATGCAAGGTGAAAGTGTCAATATTGCTTTGAAAAACCTCATTCTTGATACGCAAAATGTTACCCCAAACTGCTATGGCGGTATGCGCTTTTGTTAGTGAGATTGGATGATGCACTCATCTAGGTATTTCGTCGGAAATATCATTTTAATAAGCGATTAATTTTGCATGATCAATAAAACAACTTTAGTATGTGTGATATAAAACACCAAATTTAAATTAAAGGGTGATGGATCTCGGGATATGAGGTCGGGATAAAATGATGCGGAGCATCGTAACAATAAGGAAGATCATGATGATGAGTATTGATCGCTGTTTATTTCCAAAAAGTTTAATCGCAGGCTTAGTCGGTCTGTGCCTAAGTCCAAGTTTATTGGCTTTGGAAGTGCTCAGTGATGATCATTTAAGTGAAACTACAGGTGCTGGAATTGCGATCTTGCCACAGGATACTTATTTTGTATTTCGTGGTGAAGGTGCAAATGAAAGTAAAGCGACTTTATTTTCAGACCGTAGTAAAGATACTGGTTATTTTAATTTTATTCCGGTTGGCCCACTGAGTTTACAATCCCAAGATACCAATAAGGATGGCGTGGTGGATGGTCGAGATCATTCTGTAGGTAAAGCTGACTTATATGTGTATGGTTTGGCTTTGTCGCGTTCGGATAATAATAGTAACAGTCGCCTTGCCAATAGCGAAGATCTTGCCAAAATCCGCAGTTGGGGTACAGCGACTAATCCATGGATTATTAAAGTTGCCACAGAGAATAATGTCCCTAATTTTGGTCCAAGTAATTGTAGTGGTGCAGGTGACACTAACTGTCAAGTTTCGTATTTGAGCCTAGAAGCACCTTTATATGAGGTTGGTGCGCGAGACGCTGCCGGTGAAGATGCCTATAAACTTAAACTTGCTACTTGGGTTGATGCTTTTGTGCTTGATCAGAGTAAAACGCCTACAGACGCTAACTTATATCATTTAGGTGAAAAACCAGGAAGCTCAGACCCGAATCGCGCCAACCGGATACGCCTACAGGCAATTTGGAATAACTTTAGTATTAATGGTAGCCGTATTCAGCTTTTTCAAACACTGGGCGGGGCAACCGATACTGGAGGCATGAGTCCGTTTTATAACAACACATTGGGTGGCTCAGTATTACTGCGTCTCAATAGTGGTGATAGTAAAGGGATTACGGCACAAAGCCCTAATATTTTACGTTTAAGTACACGTGAAATGACCAATAGCCAAAATTTACAAACACCTGCTCTACATGGTATAGCAGCACCTACATTTGATGCCAATGAAGGGATCTTTATACATAACCTCAATGTCAATTTGGTGGTGGGCAGCTTATTTCAACCGATTATTTTAGGTTCTGATGGTAAAAATTTTAGTTTAGAGGTCGCGCGTATACCCAATAAGGCTGAGATTTATAAAAAGATCTACACCAATTATGACAATATTAATCCTGCGAGTAATGGTGGGTATTATGGTTCTACGTGTAATGTTTATAGCTGTGGAAGCAATGGAAACAGTCTTTATCAAGGAACTAATGCAACACATAGCAGCATTAGTTTTGGGACCACACAGTACGACCAAAGTAAAAACTTGTTGACCGCTGATAAAGGGCCAACAGCAGTGGGTATTTCATTTGGTAATCCAAACCCTATAAATTTACCTACAAATTCACCTACGCTGAACATGGGTTCAGGTGTCGTTGATGGTGTGCTGATTCAGCACCTAAAAATCACCACCAAAGGCTTATAGGAGTAGGGATACATGAGAAATTATGGCTTGGTACTTTTGGCTTGTTTAGCAAGTACAACACTGCATGCAGATCTGGTTGCCTTAGATAATACGGCCTTACAAGCTGTAGAAGGTCAGGCTGGTGCAGATATTTCATTAAAAATAACAATGAACCAGAAAGCCGATGGTAGTTATGATCAATCACTTTGCTCCGATGCAGGTTATTGTCACTTTGCTATAGGGGTCAATAATCGTTATGTGCAATATCAAGCAGGGGACAGCAATGACTTATGGACTAAACCCAGTAGTGAGTCAGGACGTAAGCTCTGGCTGGTATTTAAAGGTACACAGGGTATGCTCAATATCCAGCGTTTGGGTTTAGATGGAGTCGATCTACGTTATAAAGATAAAAGTAATATGGAGATTTTAAAACCCTCTATACAACTGAGTTTAACTGCTGCTGTACCTTTACAGGTTCGGAATTTTGGTTTCGATGCGATGTCAATTGAACAAGATTTATTTGTAAGTAGTGCAACCCAATCTGGTAGCAGTAGTAATGCAGCAGATTACGGCTATTTAAAATCAACACGTTACTCTGGTGCGCCTGCTGATTTTGCCACAGGTAAATCTTCAGCTTTTGACCAAGGAAAAGAAGTGGGTTTTATGGGATTGCGCATGAATGGCAATATGGCGATCAACAGTAAAGTCATGGTGTTTGGTTGCGATGCTGGTCATGGACGTTGTTAATCACGATTGAAGTAGGGGATGAATTACATGGGATGTATCCGTCAAACTCGAAAAACATTTTCATGCACTTACTTGAGTCTAAGTATTGGCTTAATGATGTCTCAGGCACATGCCTTACAAGCGATGGATGATGGTGCTTTACGTGCCATTGATGGCCAAGATGGCATCAGCATGAATATTGGCTATGACAAAGTGAAAATCGATCAGCTGTCTTGGCAGGATCAAGCTTCAACAGGCGCAGATAACCAGCAACGTCTTAATGCACAGTTAAATCAAATCCAAATTGATCGCGGTACTTTACCCACTGGACAAGCGCTAGGCACAAAAATTGATTTAGATGTATTTAGTAGTCAAGCCGGACAGCCTGGGCTTAATTTGGCGGTACAGTCCACTTTAGGAAAAGTACGTGCTGAACAATTTATGCTGTGTGCAAGTCAGGACTGTGCAGATTCAAAGTCACTCGGGGCGATTGAGCTTGAGTCATATAATCCGATGGTTTTCAATATGTTGACCACTAAAGGATTGTTAAATCAAGACAGCAAGGCTTCACTAGGACTGTCGATTAAAGATGCTTCATTGGCGTTAATACAAAAAGACCAAAATGGGGTGAACAATAAGTTTGGCCTACAAAATTTCACCTTTAATTGGAACAGTGCGGGGTATATGTATGTTGATCCTCAAGCTGGTTTAACGTTAAAAACAGGTGCAGATGGTTTTGCAGACTTTATACGCGATGACATTACGGGTCGTCCTGGGGTGAATTTAGAACTTGCAGTCAATGGTCAAGGTTTAATCCGAGGAGGAATGAGTGGTCGTTTAGTTAATGGTTTCGTGCAGCTGGGCGCAGGTAAGAGTTCATCAGACTTGTTCGGTACACAAGCCAATAACAATGCTGGGGCAAATGGATTAAAACTGCGTATCGATGGTCAGTTTACCAATGATTTAGATCAACTTGGTGATAAAGCCACGACTTTGGAGCTCGGTTCTGCTGGTC
>NZ_BBRX01000128.1 GCF_000829675.1 Acinetobacter rudis | reverse complement strand
TAATATAAGCGATTGGTCGAGATGACCATATTGCACATAACAATTGCAAGGATTGATCACACTGAGTCAGGAATTGACTGATTATTAAGCACAGGATGAAATTGCTTATGAATAAACTAAAGTTAAATACTTTGGCTGTTGCATTAGGTTTGAGTTTTTCTGGGATAGCTCAAGCTGCACCAAGTTCCGAAGTCACACAATTACGTAATGAAGTTAGTCAATTACGTGCAATGATAGAGCAAATGCAAACTGAGCAGAAAAAACAAGCCATTGTTTATGATGTTCAGGCTACAAAAGTAGTCGCTCCCGTTGTTAAAGTTGATGCGACACCGAGAAAAGGCCTAGGTTTTACCGCAGGTGGTGCAGAGTTTAATATATATGGTAATGTCCGTGCAGATGCTGGTTATCAGTTTGAAGGGGGTACAGGCAGCTTACCTTACAACCAAATCGCAAACGTGCCATTAACAGGTAATGAAGGTAAAGACCGTTTAAGGACTACACTTTCTGCAACACGTTTAGGCCTTGACTTTAAAACAGCGACTCAAAAAGGTGACGTAGCTGGGAAAATCGAAGTTGATTTTCTGGGGAGTAATGATGCGCTACGTATTCGTCATGCTTATTTGACTTATGATGACTGGTTAATTGGTCAAACATGGTCTAACTTTGCTGTACCTGATTATATGCCTGAGACAATTGATGCTTTAGGTTATGTCGGTCAGTCAGTCAAACGAACACCGCAGGTTCGTTATACCAGCAAATTTAATCCAACGACCAGTTTAGTGATGGCTTTAGAAGATCCTAAAGATAACCAAGCTGATATGAAGATGCGTTTACCCGCTTTAACTGCACGTTTGAATCATAAGTTTGCAGATAACTTTGCGGTGAGTGCCCGTGCTATGGCTCATGATAAGAAAACCGCAGAAGACAATAAAATGGCTTGGGGTGTGGGCTTAGGCGCAAAATATGATATTACGCCGAATACTACCTTAAAAGCGGATTATTATCATGTTGATGGGGATAGTAGTTTTGTATCAAGTTCTAACCAAGGATTTGCTACAGATAGCACTAAAAATATCATGGAAACCAATGCGTTTGACTCGATTAACATCGGTGTAACGCAGAAGTTTAATACGCAATGGCGTGGAACTTTGGGCTTCGGTTATATGAAGGCAGATAACAATAAAGATTATCTGGGTTATATCGCTGATAAGACTAAAGTCAATAAGGATCTTTGGCAAGGATGGGGTAACGTATTTTATAGCCCAGTACAGCCGCTTAGCTTTGGTCTAGAGTATGTTTATGGTGAACGTCAAACGTTCTCTACAGCAACTGAAGACAGTAAGACAGGTAAAGACAGTCGCTTAAATGCTGTTGCAATTTATAGCTTCTAAAACAGTTTACGCCCTTGTTAAATCATGCATTAACAAGGGTGTTTTTTATACAAAATATTAATATATAAATATAACAATAATATTAAAAAAACATCGACTAAAAATATGACCAAAAAAGCTTCAAAAGAATTGAAATTCTTTAATCAAACACAAATAATCCAAGTTCTAAATTCAACTATGCTTAATACTGGTTGGACAAATAATTCTTGTGATTGATGGATGCAGTAGATGAGCTTTAGTTTGTATTTAGCATTTATTTTATATGCTTTTGTGACCTCAATAACCCCTGGCCCAAATAACTTACTCGCACTGAGTTCTGGTGTAAATTTTGGTTTTAGAAGAACAACACCTTTAGTGATCGGTATTTGTTTTGGGTTTAGTATGATGTTCGTTGTGGTCGCCTTAGGGATGAATCAATTATTTATCCGTTATCCTATCATTATCCCTCTACTTAAAGTGTTTGGTAGCCTATATATTTTATATTTGGCCTATTTAATTGCTCAAGCTGGCGATATCAAAAATAATGGACCAACAACACTGAAACCGCTTGGATTTTTTAAAGGGGTGATTTACCAATGGATTAACCCTAAGGCTTGGATTGTTTTAATTGGTGCAGCTACAGCTTATACCAACGATACAACCACGGCAGTAGAGATTGTATTGATCGGCTTGTTGTATGGAGTAGTAGGGACTCCTTGCGTAATGTTGTGGGCCATTCTTGGTGGAAAGTTGAGTCATTACTTAAACGAAGGCAATCGAATCAAAATATTTAATCGCAGTATGGGTATATTACTCGCGCTCTCTTTAATTCCGATGATTAGGATGTAATGTTAAATTGATTCAAACAATGACATTCTAGATGAAAGTTAGCGAGTACTGGCCGTTTTACATAGGTCTTCAATCATATAAGTTTCCATTTTATTGTTTTTAGTGGCACTCATTTTAAAGTTTGGTTGATCATTCTCCATCAATACCCGACCATCAGGTTTATAAATCACTTGTACACTTTGAAAGGCGAGGGTTTTTGCTGTGCAGTCAACGAATAGATTGGCCTTACTTTCAACTTGATTCAGCATACTTTTAGGGATGTCATGACTTTCTATGAATCCAATTAGATTTGCACTGACATTAAATTTTGTTTTTTGTTTATTGAGTAATTGTATTGAGTCTAAATCGACCATAAAACCCTTACCATTTTGCTCATAGTGGCCATAAGTCGCATGTGCAAGTGGGCTAATCAATGAACTTATGCTTATGAATAACAATGGGATTTGTTTAAAGAAAGTCATTTTGGTCATATTTTGAGTTTAAACCTTTTGATTTTGCGACTGTACGATTAAGTTTGTTCAGTCTTGAAATAAAGCAATAAAAAATCATTTTAACATTTAGGAATCTAAGAATAGATGGCTAATAATTTAAAAATATATATTCAAGCAATATATATTTTAATGGAAATGAATTAAACCCTGAAGTTAAAAATCCCCGCAAAGATGCAGGGAGTAATTTTAAAAGTGCTGTTGTACAGTGTTATTGGTTCGCCGATTTATGGTGATTAATAAAGGCAAGAGCAACTGCACCTACAATTCCCGCCATGGCAATAACCATAAAGTTTTGCTCTAAAGGAAGGTTGAGCATCACAATATAACCAATGATTAATGGAGCACAAATTGCACCTAAACGTCCTACGCTTGAAGCGGCACCAATACCAGTAGAGCGGATATCGCCAGGATAAAATTGACCTGTATATGCATAAGCAATTAACTGTGCACCTGTTGTACAAGCACCTACACAAGCAATTAAGACATAAAGTAGCTCAGTAGAAAGTTTAAAGGTCATACCATAAAGGAATATACTGCCAAGGGCATACATCACCACTAAGACCCATTTGATATTAAACTTATCAGCTAACCAACCGCCTAAGTTTGCACCAATGACCGCACCAACGTTTAATGCAACTACAAAGCTTAATGCTGATCCAAGGCTATAACCTGACATAGACATTAATTTGGTCAGCCAAGTACTCAGGGCGTACATCATAAACAGGCCAGTAAAATAGGCAACCCAAAACATTAAGGTACTGAGGCCACGGCCATCTTGGAATAAACGTGTCACAGGGGCAGCAGTTGAAGCAGATACTTCAAGCTTGGTAATTTTGGCCTCAGGGTGCATATCTATAGCAGGATTAATATGCTTTAAGGTGTTTTTAATCTCATGATCGCTGTCTTTTTTCATCAGATAGCTAATGGATTCAGGCATGAATTTTAATAAAAATGGAATGGTGACTAATGGTGCGGCAGCAACAAAGAAAACAATTTGCCAACCAAACTGGGCAATAAATTGTTTACCAATGAGAGCAGCTAAAATACCACCCACTGCATAACCAGAGAACATCAATGTGGTTA
>NZ_BBRX01000129.1 GCF_000829675.1 Acinetobacter rudis | reverse complement strand
GCAGTTCAAAATAAACATGACGCAACGCTTTTTGTAAAGAAATGAGACGGATTTGAATGCGATCAATCACAACATTGAGATCAACTTCTGGTGGCAATACTAAGTTGCCATAAACCGTACAGTACTGACACTGGTGGCTGGGATCATGGTGATCGTGTTGTGGCTTAGGATGATGCATCCGAGGTTGTAGGGAACTGTCTATATGTGTAGATGAAGAGGATAGAGTATTGTGTTGAACAAGGCTTTTTTTCTGAGACAACTGATCACTACTGTCAATCAATAGTGTGATCGTCTCACATACCGGTGCAATTTGATATTGCTTCGGTAGCAAGGGCTGTATGAATACAGCGATTTGAAAAAAAACAGCTGCAAATCCTAGCAGCAGGCCCAAACGTAACAACTAAATGCTCATCCCAACATTTGATTAGCGTGGAGTATAACAAAGCAAAGAGACTTGTGAAGCTGTAATTTTCAGAAACTCGCATGAATGGTTAAGCATATTCTGGATAAAAAATTGCTCTCATTTTCATTGGAGATGCCAAGCTGCGTGTTGCTTTACACATTTAATAGATCAATATAAGCGCAATTTATATTTCAGCTTGAGTTGCGTAAGTATTATTTTTTAAAGCACAAAAAAATAGCATGCAATTTTAAAAAGCATGCTATTTATTGCGTTGTATTGGTTGATGGATTAACGCTTAACTGCCACTTTTTCTTTGTTGCGTTGGCGTACAGTTTTTTCCACTTTTTCACGTGCACGTTGACGTTTTAATGGCGAAAGATAATCAACAAATAATTTACCATTGAGGTGGTCACATTCATGTTGAATACATACAGCCAATAAGCCATCTGCTTCAAGCTCAAATGTTTGTCCATCTAAATCAAGTGCTTCAACTTTTACTCGTGAAGCACGTTCGACTTTGTCATAGATGAGTGGGACAGATAAACACCCTTCTTCATAAGGCTGAGTTTCTTCAGTCAATGGTGTAATTTTAGGGTTAATAAAAACCATTGGCTGGTCTTTTTCTTCCGATAAATCCATGACAACAAGTTGGATATGCTGGTCAACTTGAGTTGCTGCTAAACCAATACCTGGTGCTTGATACATTGTTTCGAACATATCAGCAGCCAATTGGCGAATTTCATCAGTAACTTTGTCAACAGGTTTGGCAATAGTACGCAAACGAGGATCAGGAAAACTTAAAATGGGTAATAAGGCCATGCGCAATCCTCACTATTGTTGCCGTAGTATGAAAAATACATGAAGCGATGAATGCTCCAGAAATAAAAAAAGGTGATTCTGCTCAGTATAACGCAAACAAAAGGCAAACTTTAGGAAAAAATGATTAAGATCTGAAGCAGTTTGGGCTAACAATGGCTTGTTTCGTTTTTTTCATGTGATTTCCATAGATTAAAATTATATTTTTCGATTTCTTATGATGATTTTGCGAAAGCAAATACCGTTTTTACAATTTTAAGAGTAGTTCTACAAGCTTGACACTGATGAACGATAAAAAATAAATCATTTACTGAACGCTTAGCATGATACTGGTGTGGTGACCAAGTTTTAAAAAAAATAATTCAATTGACCTTTAAGAGTACAAATGATGACAACAGATATAGAACATTGTCTACCGTATGTGCAGTTATGGTTTTTGCTACAACATTCGATTTCTGCATATCGCAAATTAGAACAATATTTTGGCGGTGTGGAAGACGCCATCCAACCTAAAAATTTACTCAAATGGCATCAGTTAAAATTACATGAAAATCATATAAAGAGAGCCACCCAATTCTATAGTGATGAAGTGCAGTCCCAATTTAAACGCTGTTTAAAGTTATTAACAGCAGAGAGCGACTTTATACTCATTGATCATGATGAGCGCTATCCAAAACAACTGTTGCATTATATGAATCGCCCACCGATTTTATTTGTACAAGGTGCATGGCAAAACTTACACCAACCTCAGATTGCCATTGTAGGGAGTCGAGTTCCTAGTCCTCAGGGGAAACAAGTTGCCTATGATTTTGCGTATTACTTGGGTGAAAGAGGTTTTTATATTACCAGTGGTATGGCACTGGGGATTGATGAAGCAGCACACGAGGCGGGCATAGCGCATAAACGCACTATTGCAGTGATTGGGACGGGTATTGATCAAATATATCCTACGCAAAATAGACAATTACAACAAAAAATTTTAGCCAATGCTGGTTGTGTTGTGACTGAGTTTTTACCTGAGACAAAGCCTTTACAACATAATTTTCCACGCCGTAATCGTATCGTTAGTGCTTTAAGTTTGGGTGTGCTGGTTGCTGAAGCAGGCTTAAAGAGTGGTTCATTAATCACAGCAAAAGCTGCGGCAGAACAAGGAAAAATGATTTTTGTAATACCAGGCCATATTTATTCCGAATCTCATAAAGGTTGTCATCAGTTGATCCGTGAGGGGGCAGTATTGGTTGATCACCCTGAACAAATTATTGAAGATCTGGCTTTGCCAACACAATGGCACTGTCAACAGACGCTTTCTGAGCAGCTGGATCCCTGTGATTATGAACAAGTTCCTTCACATTTATTGAAACTATTGAACCAATTGGATTGGGTTGGACAAGATTTAGACCAGTTAAATCAACAACTCAATTTAACAACCGCTGAATTGACTGGACAGCTTGTGGAGCTAGAGCTTTTGGGCTTTTGTATGCAGCAGTGTGGTTTATATTTACGTTGCCGTATTTAGTAATAGGGTTCACAATAGTTTTTTTGGAATAAAAAAAGGTACTAAATACAATGATTACGACCTCAGTTGCTGAAGCTGCACAATGTTTGGCTCAGGGTCAAGTTTTAGCTTATCCAACAGAAGCCGTATGGGGACTTGGATGTGATCCATATAATGAGCAAGCATTTTTAAAAATTTTACAGCACAAACAACGGCCTATTGAGAAGGGTGTTATTTTGTTGGCAGGTCAAATTAGCCAAGTCGAACACTTGCTCACTTCTCTCGATCCACAAATCCGTGAACGTGTCATACAAAGTTGGAGTGGTACAGCAGCCACTGAGCGAGCAACGACTTGGTTACTAGATGCTGATCAGCACATTCCACACTGGATTAAGGGTGAACACCCTAAAGTCGCTATTCGGGTAAGTAATCATCCTTTATGTATTGCATTATGCAATGCCTTTAATGGCTTTATTGTTTCTACCAGTGCAAATCCAGCAGGTGCTACTCCAGCACGCTCATTACAAGAAGCAATGCAATACTTTGGTTCAGAGCTGAAATACCTAAATGGTGACCTCGGGCTTTGTCAGCAACCTAGTCGAATTATTGATGCAAGCAGTGGTGAAGTGATTCGAGCTTAGTCGATACTGTTAATAGACATCAATAAAATCGTTGGTGAACACTATAAAGGGTGAATTTTTGCAGATTATGTGTTGTAGAAGCTGAGTTTTTTACCCTCATCTGCCC
>NZ_BBRX01000130.1 GCF_000829675.1 Acinetobacter rudis | reverse complement strand
CGTTGAATTTAATGGGAAGCTGACCATATTCATTATTTGATCAATTACCCTCCTAAAGCCGCTATTTCAATCCGAGTAAATAGCTTAAAATATGGCTAACACCCGTCGCTTATATCCTCACCCTGAACGGTGAGGTTTTACGCTCCATTGGATAAAACCATTAAAACCTAATCCATCTACTCCCTTTTCATCATAGAACAAAAAAGTTCTCTCTTTATCTTCTTATCACTACTAAAAATAGACATCAATTCAATCTAATTATCTGAACACATAGACTAAAAATACATACTTATATTTACCGCTTAGGTTCTTGACCTGGTAAAAACGCCTTACCATCTACACAAATAAATTCAATTGTGCCTTTGGGCAGATTATTTGATCTCCAAAATTCTTTAGCCCCACCTCCATCCGGCAATGGTGCCCCCTGACAATCTCGAACAGAACTACCATCTGCATGCAGCAGTACTTTCTGTCTTGGTATTGGGCTAAATGAGTCAACAAAATCACTACAGCCAGTGATGAATATGATTAAAGTTGAGACTGATACTATTTTATAAAGATATTTGATAATAATTTCCTTGTAATTTACTCAGCCAGATATGATCTTTCGGTAGAATTAGACAGAAAAAATCAATGAAATTCTGAGTTAGAATACTCGTTCATTATCTTAATGCTAGGAAAGATTGCATGAGCTGTTTTATTAACAGCCACTATACTTAGACAAATTTAAAACCACATCTGATAGATGGGAATTACCAAAAGCAACTGTTGTATTGACACCTTCAATAGTCACAGAATCCCCAACAAAATGAGCATTGTCGTTCCAAATAACTCATCCATTTATAGTAAGTATCTAGAGCTTCTATCATGCTTGATAGATTCATTTAAATTTGGAAATTTTAGATACCAAACCTAATATATTGAAAGAACGAATACATTATTAATATTGATCTTTCTTTAATCTCTCCACATTTTGATTAAATATCTTCACACTAACTTTATTTTGCCCGTTATGTAGGACTGCTATCATTTTTCCATCAAGTAATTGAAATTCAAGAATGGCCGACATTGTCGCTTTCCTAAAAAAACCAGAAAAAAGATTAAAAATAGCCAAATCATCTTCGGGTTCTTCACCTTTTCCCCAATCTCCATCAGTGAAATAAACATGATGCTTATAACGAGTATTATTGATCTCATAATATAGAGTGATTACAGCAGGCACATGCTTCTCTTTACTCTGTTCCTGTTGCAACATATCATGAGTAACTAAATACTGTTCAGCATTGACATATTGAATATAATAGGCCTCTATCTTCAAATCTGATACCAAGATTTTCCAAGGGTATTTATTTTCACTATAAGCAAGCCAACGCCCAACAGGTATCGTTTTTTCCTGATACTGCTTTTGTATACGCTCTGGGAGTTTATTAAAACTCATTTCATAGTATTTTTCAGGTGTAACCCAAGTCCCATCAAAACCTTCAGCTTTTGAGAAATACCACCACTCCATTGCAAGTTCTTTAGCTTGAAAATGTCCCAACTCTACAACCCGAGCACCACTGGTTCGTAAATAAACTCGTCCACCTGGTTCAAAGGCAAAGTCTATTCCATCTTGATGGGCAAACGTTTTCTTTTGATATTCTAAAGTTAAAACTACAGCATGAAATTGATCTAAAATTTGCTCTCTCGGAAGCTCTATTTGAACCTGATAAAACTTACGTTCTGTTTCTGATAACCAAGTTAACTGAACAGCATCGGGTAATTTGACTTTGCGATCTGGCATTCCACCACGAATATAGGCACCTGTAGAACGCCATCCACCAGCGGCCCCACCAGAAAAACCGACTCTAACCTGATTATGACTGTAGAACCAAAAACAATCCCCTGTAAGCAAGCGGATTGGATAATGTCTGGGACTATATAATTCCGTGCTCCATTCAATTTTTTCAGATCTAAAAATTTTCTGCATAACATTTTCCAAAGTTTTCACTTATTAAGATTGAGTTTTTAACACTGACGATTTTTAAATAACCGTATATTTTAATTGCCCCACGTACAACACATTATTTCTTTGTCAAGATAAATATCATTCACACAAACAATCATCTGAATATTATAAATATCATAAAGTCGATGAATAATTAAGGTAATTTACTGCGATCATAGACTTGTCCCCACACACCATTAGGCACATCATCTTTAGCTTTAGCATACTCAAACAACACTTTTCAGACCCATTAACTGAATATAATTTTCACTTAGCTTTAGGTTGTTGACCCGGTAGATACGCCTTACCATCTACACAAACAAAATCTATAGTCCCATGTGGCAGATGATTATTATCCCAAAAAGCTTTAGTGCTTAAGCTATCAGCAGAACTCAACGCATTCCCCTGACAATCTTTTACAATCCCCCCCCATGAGTATTCTAGGTATTCATTTTTTCGATTGACATCCATGGGGAGAGGGCCAAAGGAGCCTAAGAAACACGCGGTTAAAGGAGCACTCATCAATACCAACAGCGCAACTACGCTTAATTTTTTCATTGTCTTTATCCTTGTTACCTCACCATCTAACTAATGAAACATTTAATGATTACTATTCACTTAGCTTTAGGTTGTTGACCCGGTAGATACGCCTTACCATCTACACAAACAAAATCTATAGTCCCATGTGGTAGATGATTATAATCCCAAAAAGCCTGTGTCCATGGGCTATCAGCAGCCCCCAACGCTTTCCCCTGACAATCTTTTACGATTCCTCCCCATGGATATTCTAGGTATTCATTTTTTCGATTGACATCCATGGGTAGAGGGCCAAAGGAGCCTATGAAACATGCGGTTAAAGGAGCACTCATCAATACAATTAAGCTCAATTTTTTCATGGTTTGGATCATTGGCGTACCATCTCATAAACATTCAGATGCTTCATTGTTACTTTTGATTCACTCGTTCTGTAATGCGGGGGATTTTACTGCGATCATCAATACTACCTGCAGGTGCATCTTTTAATAAATATGCCTTACCATCTACACACTTAAACTCTGTCGTACCATACGGCAGATGATTCTCATCCCAAAAACGTTTTGTTGTCAGGCTAGCTGCAGAACTCAGCGCCCCCCCCTGACAATCTGAAACAATTCCTCCGCTAGGATGTCTTAAGTATTCGTTTTTTCTATTGAAATCCATGGGC
>NZ_BBRX01000131.1 GCF_000829675.1 Acinetobacter rudis | reverse complement strand
AGATGTCATAAGGAGCAATGCAAAATATCTTTGGGTTAAACGTTGTATATGAGTAGATAGGATAGGTAGATTCCCAAGCCGAAGACAAAGTGTGCTATCAAGCTGTTTTTTCTGGCTTGTTTCGGTTGAGGTGTAAGCTGTGCGAAATAACCAAAACCAAAAGCAGGTTGTAAAATTAAAAAAGGTGCAAGAGTGGTAAGCAACCCATAAACAATACTAGTTAATAAATTCACTGGATAGAAACCTAGACTGCTGAGCATTAAGTAACACCAAACGAAGATAATCCCAGTCACATAATGTACACCCCAGCCAACGATCAGTTCCCCAGGTTTAGCTGCTGCTTGTGCGATATTTTGATGCTTAAATGTGCCATCAAACCAACTCAATACCCAACGCCCGACAAATGCATAGTTTGCTGGTTTTGTTTGAGTGATTTTCTTGCGTAAATAAGAAAACACGTCCAGAAAGAGTGTTGCTAAAATCCCAATAATAATGCTCTGTATGAGTAATTGCGTCATTAGTTCTTGCCTAAATTTAAACTTAAGATGAATATAGTGTTCAACTTCAAGTTAACTTCAAGTCAAGCACGTTATGAAAGAAATTGATATTGGTGATTTATCAAAACAGTCTGGGTTATCGACTGCAGCAATTCGGTTTTATGAAACGAAGGGTTTGATTAAACCCATTGGTCGCAGTGGTTTAAGACGACAGTATACAGAACAAACCTTACAAACTTTAGGATTGATTCGATTGTTGAAAAAAAGTGGCTTAACGCTTAAAGAGATTCAACAGATTTTTATTATGGACAATAAAATCAAGATTGATCGAGATACTTTAGAAAATAAGATTATCAGCATGCAAGAAAAAGTTCAGCAGCTCAATATATTGATTCAAACTTTACAGCATATTCAGCACTGCCCGCATCCTGATCATTTGGCTTGTCCAACTTTTATTAAACTCCTCGCTTTAAAAGATGAATAGCTTGATGGGGCAGTACACTTTATTTGTTAGGTATATTGAATTGGTAAAATATTCCTGTGCTATTTTAATATCGTGTTGTGCAAGAGTAGTTTGAATCGAAGAATACTATGAAAAATTTCAGGTATAGTTTGAGATCATTCATTAAATATACTGTTGAGTAGGATATTTAAACCTAATTCAAAAATTTGATTTTGATCTTCTATCGTCCAATATGACTTGGCTTTAGCCAATAAAGCATCTTCATCGCTTATATTTTGTTTAACTGCTAGGTGATATCCCTTTGCATCATCAATACCAACACCAATTAAATAATAATTTATGACACGTAAAAAATAGCTGGCTTGTTTTTGTGAAAGATTTGCAGCTTCAAGGATCATTAAAATTTGATTCATAAAGTGATTTCCACTCTTGGTATTTAATGGATGAACAGCAAGGATTGGAAAAAAATTAGGGTGTTGCTGTGCGAGTCTTCTCCACTGTCTTGCGATCGATATTAGCTGTTCTTTGGGATTATTTTTTTGATTTTCAAATGTGATTTTTGAAATTAAGTGGTCGACAATTTGATCGAAGATCTGGTCTTTATTTTTCATGTGATAGTAAATGCTCATCGCTTCACAATTGAGTTTGTGAGCAAGCTTACGCAAGCTAAATCCATCGATTCCGTTGTCTTCAATCATGCTGAGTGAGGATTCAATAATTAATTCTTTTGATAAATTGAGCTTTGATTTCTTTAGTTGATCAGATGGAATTGACATATTTTTTTTTTACCGAGTAATTTACCTTACAGTGTAAGTCTAGCATAAGAGGAAATAAAAATGCACCATACATTGCAAAGCTGGAAGGAAGATGGAAGCTATATTGATTTTAAAAATTATAAAATTTTTTATAAATTTTCATCTAAATCTGACGCACAGACCATTTTATTGATTCATGGTTATCCAACGAGTTCATTTGACTGGTCTAAAATTTGGGATCAGTTATCCGATAAATACCAAGTTGTAGCTATTGATTTACTTGGTCTTGGTTTTTCAGACAAACCTAATAAATATAACTACTGTGTTCAAGATCATGCCGATCAATGTATACAATTATTGAGCTATTTGAATTTAGATCATGTTCATTTGATTGGACATGATATGGGTGTGGGAATCATTCAAGAGTTACTTGATCGACAACTGAAAAAAAATTTATTTTTCAATATTCAGTCTGCTATTTTTATGAATGGGAGTTTATTTGCAGAAGTCTATCGACCACGTTTAATCCAAAAAATTATGGCAAGCTCATTGGGGCATTTAATTACCTCTTTTTTGTCTTTTGATATGTTTGCAAATAGTATGAAAAATATGTTTGATCAAAATAATCAACCGAGCAATTTCGAACTTGAGCAATGGTATCAACAATTAAAAATCAAGAATGGCGAAAAATGTTTAGTAAGATTGAATCGTTCAATTTTTGATAGATTTAAACATCGTGATAGACTTGTCAACGCACTAATACAAAGTCCAATTCCAATGCTGCTTATTAATGGGAAGACTGATCCTAATTCAGGTCAACATATGGCTCAGAGGTATAAAGAAATCATTCCTGATCCACAGATAATTGAAATAGACAATTGTGGGCACTGGACGCCTTGGGAAAAACCGCTGATCGTATTGAATGAAATTGAAAATTTTTTAACTTTAACAATGCATTCATAATAGTTTTATCCAATGGAGCGTAAAACCTCACCGTTCAGGGTGAGGATATAAGCGATGGGTGTTAGCCACAATTATTAAGCTATTTACTCGGATTGAAATAGCGGCTTTAGGAGAGTAATTAACCAAATAATGAATATGGTCAGCTTCCCATTAAATTCAACTCATTCAACTTCAAAGTCTAAACAAACTTTTTTAAATATTTAATTCATTGAGGCCAACATTTTTCGATATTTAGTCACCAAAACACAATGAACGTGTATATTAAAAACACAGTGATGACTCACTCTTATTTCTTGATTTTTTAAAATAGACCAACTAATATATTAAACATGAAAACCCTCAAGTTACGTATAAGAGATAAAT
>NZ_BBRX01000132.1 GCF_000829675.1 Acinetobacter rudis | reverse complement strand
AACTTCTGCACAGCGCAGTTTAGAAGTGTTGTATCAAGAACATCACACATGGATTTATACTTGGCTGTATAAAAAACTGGGAAATTCATCCGATGCTGCTGATTTAGCACAAGATACTTTTATTCGTGTACTGAAAAAACCGCTGCATGAGATTGAACAGCCACGTGCCTATTTGACCACTGTTGCAAAAAGCTTAATGTTAAATATGTTTAGTCGTAAACGTATTGAAAAGGCCTATTTAGATGTATTGGCACAACAACCAGAATTGGAACATCCATCGCCTGAGCAAAGTTATCTGATCGTAGAGACGTTGCTGGAGGTCATTCAATTGTTAGAAGCCTTGCCAGATCAGGTACGCAATGTCTTTTTACATGCTCAACTTGAAGATTTGACTTATGAGCAGATCGCAGGGCAATTTAATATTTCGGTGAGTACCGTAAAACGACATATTAAAAAAGCCTATATCCACTGTTTAACAGCGATGTTGGATGCTGATTTTTAATGTTTAAATCCACGGAAAAATCAGTCATTGTCGAGCAAGCCGTAGAATGGTTACTGTTGATTAAGCAAGGCAAGTTAACTGAGTTTGAAAAAAACCAATTTGAACAATGGCTGAGTCAGAGCCATTTACATCAAAAAATTTGGCAACAAACTATCGTTTTAGAGCAAAAGTTTAAACAACTGCCAGCAGAAATTGCGTTGCCTGTGATTCAGCAGCAACCATCGAAAACACATAATGGTCATTGGTTACTTTTGTTGGGAAGTTTCTCTGCTTTATGGTTTGCCTATTTACTCAATGAGCAACAGCAATGGACAGCTGATTATCGCAATGGCAAAGGGGCTGCAAAGACAGTATTACTGCCCGATGGAGGAAGCATCTTACTGCATGCAAATAGTGCGATTGATGTGCAATATACCTCGCAGCAGCGCAAAATCATATTACGAAAGGGCGAAATTTGGATTGAAACACGACCTGATGCAGCACATCGTCCATTTGTAGTCTCGACCCAATATGGTCAAGCTCAAGCATTGGGCACGCAATACTCAGTAAAAATTGAGCAGAAAGAGGCTTATGTTGCTGTTGAAAAAGGTGCAGTAAAAGTACAACCACAAAACAGCACTCAGTATAAAGTCGTTCATGTTGGTGAGCAGATTCGATTTAATCAGCAGAAAATTGGTGCTGTTGAAGCGCTGGATATCACTCAACTTGCATGGACCAAAGGTTTAATGATGGTTGATGACATGCCGTTATCGCAATTCATTGAACGATTAAAGCCATTTCATCGCGCTTTTATTTATCTAGAGCGTGATGTTGAACAGCTTAAAATATCAGGTACCTACCCAACAGATAATATGTCGCAACTTTATGAAATGTTGGAACAAAATTATCAAATTCAAGTGAATCAGTATGCAGCTAATCGTATGGTAAGCATTTCTGCGAAAAAATAATAGCAAAGATCTGAGCCTTTTTTAAAACTGAACTGTCATGAGTTATGAAAGGTTTTATTTTAAATTTGATGGGGCTTGTATGAAAAAGCAAAAAAGCTTAGCACAAAGTTCAAAAAGGAACTTAGCTTGTGCTATTCGTAGTGTGATGTTTGGTCTTTGTCTGGGGTCTAGCGTGATAGGGCATGCAGAGCAGCCCACTCAACAATATCATGTCAATGCTGGAGCATTAGGAACAGCCTTATCGAGTTTTGCATTACAGTCAGGTATTGCATTATCTTTTGATCCTGCATTAACACGTGGTCTTAAAAGTCAGGGTTTAAATGGTCATTATCAGATTGAACAGGGTTTTGCAGAGCTTCTAAAAAACACCTCGTTAATCATGATTAAAAATCAAAATGGGACTTGGTCTATAGTGAGTAAAAACCACAGGCTAGCTCAGGATGCAGAAACTCAATCTAGTTCCCAGTACGATCAAAACAATAACTTAGTATTACCGACCATTGTTATGACAGCCAATCAATTGGGTGAAATTACAGAAAATACGGGGTCATATACAGCTGGAAAAATTGCAACTGCAACACGTTTAGTGCTCACTCAAAAAGAAACTCCACAGACGATTAGTGTGGTGACCCGACAAGAGCTGGATGATTATAATCTGAATAATATTGATGCAGTCATGTCACATACGCCAGGTATTACCGTGGCAGCTTATGATAGTGAACGGACTAGCTACTATTCGCGTGGTTTTGCCATTAATAACTTTCAATATGATGGTATTCCATCTACCACACGAAACGTTGGTTATGCAGCAGGGAATACCCTGAGTGATTCTGCTATATATGACCGATTTGAAGTGTTAAAAGGTTCAACAGGCTTATTAACAGGGGTCGGTTCATCGGGTGCAACAATTAACTTGGTCCGTAAAAAACCAACGCATGATTTTCAGGCAATCGCCAAGTTGGGTGCTGGTTCATGGCATGATTATCGCGGTGAGTTCGATGTCGGTGGGCCTTTAAACCAAAGTGGTAGTGTGCGTGGTCGCTTTGTAACTGCACTTGAAGATAAAGAATCATTCATGGATCGATATGAACGTAAAAGTTATGTCTTTTATGGGATTACCGAATTTGATTTATCGGACAATACCTTGCTGACTATCGGTGCGGATTATCAAAATAATAAACCCAAAGCATCAACTTGGTCTGGATCTTTCCCACTGTTTAATTCTAAAGGAGAGCGTAATCCTTATCCGTCACGTTCTTTTAATAATGCTGCGAATTGGAGTAAATGGGAACAATATACGCGTAGTGTATTTGCCAACGTGCATCATGACTTTGCCAATGATTGGCAATTAACCATGCAATATGACCATAAGATTAATGGCTATGATGCATCATTGGGGACTATTCAAGGCTATTATCCACTTGAGAATGGCAGTGCAAAAATCTGGCCTTCTAAATACGTAGGTCGTACGGTCAGTGATTCTTTCGAAGTTTATACGACAGGTAAATTTAATCTTTTAAATCGCGAACATGATTTAGTACTCGG
>NZ_BBRX01000133.1 GCF_000829675.1 Acinetobacter rudis | reverse complement strand
AGATTCAGCTACTTTGGTTTCAACAGCTGTTTTTGCTTGGCTTACTCCAACTGTTTTACTTTCATTTGAATTTAAAGTTTCAACAACTTTAATAGTTTCAAGCTCTGTGTCTTTGTTACTTGGCTTAACTTTATCAACAATAGTTTTGATATCCGCTTCTAACTTCTCAAAACCGGCCTGATTAAATTGCTGCCTATAAGAAATATCTATAAAACTCTGTACCTTTTTATCTATCACAGAGTTGTTATCATTAAATAGTTTGCCATTTTTAGTGTTATTTAGTTGATACAGTGACTTCAACTCATCTACAGTATAAATATCACTAAATAGCTGTGTACTTTTATCATCAAAGATAGAATCTGCGGCTGAACTATTAATGTAATTTTGTATTACCGTTCTTAATTTTTGTTGTAATTCAGGTTGATTCAGATATTGACGAGAAAGCTCATTGAGCCCCATATTATTCAGTGTCTTAATTGCTATAGTATCTAAATTAGTTGGTAATAACATTTTTGCTTTAAGATCGCGGGGTATGTTAGCTGCTTGAGCTGAACTATATGCCACAAAAAAATTTTCGTTCTCATCAGCAAAACTTGAAGTATTTAATAAAAAAGAAGTCATTGTAGCCAAAATTATCTTATGCTTCATTTGGCTTCACCACCGTTTAGAACTACTTTAATTTGATTTTGTAATACAGCCTGTTCACTCAAAATAGAAGGTAACTGATTATATAGATCCTGCATTGCCAAGCTTCTTTGCTTTTGTTTACTCAGTATTTTTTGACCTTGTGTTGTTCCATAAAACTCTATTTGATTTAAAACAGCTTCTTCTGATTGTATTTTAGAAAATTGGTTTTTATATTCTTGCAATGAAGTTCTTTGAATTTCATTTACTCTTGACAAAATATAATCTTTATAAACCTGTTCCACCTCTTTTGTAGTCTGCGCCCTTGCTTCAGATGAAACTTCATAGCCTCGTAGTGCACCTTCAACCTTAGAATGTGCGAAATCTGAGTATCGTTTTTGCTCAATTTTTTTAAGCTGAATTTTATTGTCTATATCTAAATATCTATAATATTGTTCAGCAGAAGATGAAGATAAAGGCGTTGTCTTCCCAGCCATACTGACAGACAACAAACCAAAAGAAATAAAAAACACTCTAAGTAGTAACATCCTATGCACCAGCTATGTATATTTGTTAGACAATGAATTGCAATATCAAAGAAAAATTTATCACACTATTATCTTGTTAAGTGAAACGCCAACTATATTACCGAACAAACGAGCGTACGTTAACGATTAATTTGTAAATTTCAAATACATATATATACCAACATTTTTCCCCCAACAATTTCAATCCAACTTAAGTATTAATGCTACACATCAACAATCAAAACCAAAATAAAACAAATTAAAACAATGAATTACATATTGTTTTATTTTTAATAAATTTGCGTGTAAATGGCTTTATCTCAATTTTAAAAACAACTTTTAAGTTATTTTTTTTCTAAATGTTATTCTAATATTTATATTAAAAAACATAAAAAAAAGAGAGATGATGTTTTAAAATCCTCTCTCTAAAAACAGAAAAATCAGACTCAAATAAAAATACACTGAGCAAATATTTAAAAAAACTTATCAATGTTGGTTTTTTTTAAAATTCATTACACTATAATTAAACGTTTTCACTTAACCGTTCGACCAAACAATTATGCCATGTAGTCTTCAGTAATTATGCTTTAACATCAACGCATTTAAATGCTGTTTTAGCATATGAAAACTCTCTAACCCCGAAATACTTCATCCTAAGACTACTTTTAGAACTCAAATCTCCTGCAGCACAATCTAAAACGACCTATCCCTTTGGATATATCAAAAATTTATTTTATAATTTCAGACCTATTGAATATACTTTTCACTTAACTTTAGGTGTTGACCAGATAAATACGCCTTACCATCTACACAAACAAATTCAGTTGTGCCTTTAGGCAGATTGTTTGTTTTCCAGAAAAACTCAACCTCTCCCCCAAGAGGTAATGGTCCTCCCTGACAATCTCGAACAGAACTACCATTAGGATGTTCCAATAATTTCTGTCTTGGTATTGGACTAAATGAATCAATAAAACCGCTGCAACCAGCGATAAGCAATACCAAAGTTGAAACTGATAATATTTTATAAATGCATTTCAAGAAAACTCTCACTGTTAATCTATCGATGATGAGATTTAGGGTAAATTACTACGATCATCAATACTTCCTGCAGATATAGTGGTTTAATAAAACTGGACACCAAATTAGATGGTAATCTAACCACCTAAGAGGTGAACCATGAAAAAACAAAGACGTACATTTACCGCTTAGGTTCTTGACCAGGTAAATATGCCTTTCCATCTACACAGACAAACTCAGTAGTACCTTTAGGGAGGTTATTTTTTTTCCAAAAAATCTCAGTTTTGGAACTATTTTTGGATAAAGTTCCTCCTTCACAATTAGAAAGAATAAAACCATCTGCACCTTTTAAATAATGATCAGTATCAGGTGTCGTTAATATGTCCATATCAACACAGGCTTGAAGTATCAAACTAAAGACAACCAAAATGGACATTTTAAAACCACGGATATTGACCATCTCTTAACTCCCAAGTATTTGAATGATACAATTTTAAATCTAATTTTTTTCGAACAATTAGTTAAATAGGCAACCAAGTTACCTGCGACTTTTTCAATCACCAAAGCTGTGGCTAAAGCGTTACTGACAAAATACTTTTCAAAGACGGCAAAGACTTCAATATCACCTTTTGGATCTTCTGTCTGACCTAGTATATTTCGACTAAAACATACAGTACTCTGACAACGCTTACTATTTTCTTTTTGACATCCTCATCCCCCTAAACGGGGGTGATTCCTACTGCTAGACGCTTATGTCCTGAGAAACACTGTTTCGCAAGAAGTATGTTCTTAGCTGCGTTTACAA
>NZ_BBRX01000134.1 GCF_000829675.1 Acinetobacter rudis | reverse complement strand
TAGGATCTCCACAATAATTTAAGATAACAAATACCTGCCCTAGGCCCATACTATTGGCTAGAGTGGTGATATCTGCATTGGTAGATAACATCACAGCTTGGATCTGGTGAGCCTGTTTAAGCTTAAGGCCTAACTTTGCTAAAATACCGAGTACCGTACTGTCTATAAAGGTGGTTTGGGTTAAATCAACAATTGCGCCAACGACGTTATTTTGTTGTTCAATCCTTGCCAAAAGTTTGTCTAGACTAATACAAGATTGGGCACGTACTTCGCCAATAATTTTGAAGATATGTGTTCCATCCAAACTTGCATATTCAATATGACCTGTTGACATAAAAATGCCATTTAAAGAAAGGATGACAAAATTATCCCATAGCCGATGTTTATACTCAAGTACTCAGAGGCCATAGCTCATGGTTTTGTATTGTAATGTTTTGATTATACGATTAATTCATTCTTCTTAAACTTAAAATAGCAATATCATCTGCGACATGATCTGGTGCCTGAAAAGATTGATTTTGCAAGTGATATACCAGCTGAGAAAATTGCTCGTTAAGTCCGCCACTAAAGGGTTCTAGGGCACCGTCGGAACAAATAATGAAGCGTGCGTGTCGAGTGAGTTGACAGACAAACTCTTCAACTTCTAAGTCCTCTGTTAGACCCAGAGGAAAGCTGCTGGTATTCAAAATTTTAGGTGCTTGATCTGGTTCAAAAATAATCGCTGGAGGATAATGTCCCGCGCTTGACCATCTTAACTCATGACTTTCAAAATTGAGTGTTCCTGCAATCATTGTGATGTGCTTCTCAATGTTTTCTTGAACCAGCATGCCGTTCAACTTTTTAATTAATTCACGCGGTGTTTTAGAACGACCATGAAATGCTGCCATCCATGAAGTTAATAATGAGCTTGTAACGCCATGGCCAGAAACATCAGCTAAATAAAATAAAATTTCTTTATCACTTATTTTCCAATAATCGTACCAATCACCAGATAGATAAGCAGATGGTTGAAAAAATGTTTCGATTTGGTAGTTCAGAACCTGAATTGGGTTGGGCAGTAAACGTTTTTGTAAGTCAGCTGCAGAGGGAAGGTCGCGGCTATCTTGATTTCGTTTATATTGTGCATCAATTTTTAGAAGAGAATGTTCTGGATGTGCAGGCAGTTTATTCCAGATCCAACCAGCAAGTGCTCCTAATTCCCAGGCTTGAGAAAGTGCTGTACCTTCATTTTCATGTGCAATCACAATCGTAGGTAGAGACCATTGATGTACAAGAAAATCTTGAACATCTGCGATTGCGATAATTGTAGGATCATATAGGTGAATATCCGCTATGTTGATCATCTGCAAATTAGGCAGAGTTTCTAGCATCTGTTCTAAATTTACAATTTTTCGCGTTGGCTGAATGAAATACATAGAGTGAATAAAACATCCTGTGAGGAATAAGTAAAAGATAAGGTTGAGTGAATAACTATACTCGTAGCAATTGTGAGCTGACCAGACTTAACTTAATGGATACTTGTAAAAAAGTTTATCAACATTAAGTTAAGTGCTTTTATGATCATTGGTTATCATCTAAATCGGCATCATCATCGCCAATAAAGCTGACATCATTATCATCACCTTTCTTTTCTGAAATTTCAAAACTCTTACGTTGTAAATAGATATCGCGTATTGCTGCATATCGATCACCCTGTAAGGTGCTTTCAAGGTCTAAGAATTGGGAACGTGAATCTATACCATTCATGGTGATGTAGGCCAGTTCTAAGCCATATTGTTTGTTATTAATAAAGGCCCAGTTAATAGGACGAGAATAACCTTCAACAACATAATCCAATGAGTTTCTAAGTGTGCTTGGCCCAAGAATAGGTAACATTAAATAAGGACCTGTAGGTACATTATAGTAACCTAAAGTCGTACCTAGACTTTCTTCCTCTGTGTTTAGCCCCATACGTCGAGCAGGGTCAGCAAGTCCTAATGAAGTTAATGTATTAATAGTAAAGCGACCAAAAGACTTGATCGCACGCATTGGGCGACCTTGAACTAATTGGTTCGTACCATTCCAAGGTTCAGCCATGTTTTTTCGAAATAGTCGATAAGAGCTACGGACTTCTTCAGGGACCTTAGTTGCGTACTGCACAGCAACAGGGCGAACAATGTTGCGATCCAACATATCATTGAATTTAAATATTTCACGGTTTAACGACTGTAAAGGATCTTTGAGCTCATCTGCTTGAGCTGCGTTTGCATTCACCTTGAGATCTTGAAACTTTAGATGTTTAAGTTCCTGCAATACAGAAGGTTGATTGCCCTGTGTATTGATATCAGCTTTGGCAGTCGTAATACTTTCATTTACTTTGGTTGTATCCACCGCAATTTGACCATCAAGATGGGTATTATTTGGATTAGATAACGTTTGTTCAGCTTGTGCATTGACTGTTGATGCCCAGCTTATGCTGACTATACTTAGCCATAATAAATGATATCGATGCATATAATACTCTGAATAGATTGATGTATTAATAGGGTGGAAATGTCGAAATTGACTAGAACCGAGTGCTTTATATTCTACCAGTATTTATTTGAAAATTGTTTAAAGCGTATTTTCTGCTTAAAAAATCATAAAAAAGCGTACATTTGTTTAAATAATGCTCGCTTGTGAGAAAAATGTGAAAAAGCCCC
>NZ_BBRX01000135.1 GCF_000829675.1 Acinetobacter rudis | reverse complement strand
AGTGCATTTTTACCTTTTCTGCCGATGTTACCAATTCATTTGTTAGTGCAAAACTTACTTTATGATGTATCACAAATTGCTATACCTTTTGATGATGTTGATGAAGAAGCTTTACAACAACCACAGCGTTGGCAACCTCAGGAAATTGGACGTTTTATGATTTTCTTTGGACCGATTAGTTCGATCTTTGATATTTTGACTTTTGCACTGATGTGGTATGTGTTTGCAGCGAATACACCAGAACAACAGAGCTTATTCCAATCGGGTTGGTTTGTTGTGGGTCTATTAACTCAAACTTTAATTGTTCACATGATTCGTACAGCGAAAATTCCATTTATTCAAAGTCGAGCAGCACTACCTTTAATGGTGATGACCGGTATCATCATGGCAGTAGGTATTTTCTTACCCATGGGGCCTTTGGCTGAATACTTTAAGCTACAAGCTTTGCCTCTGAGCTACTTTCTCTATTTACCTTTGATTTTAATTGGGTACATGATATTGATTCAGCTTATGAAATCTTATTATATCAAACGTTATGGCTGGCAATAAGTAATGAAGTTTCTACACCACATACAATTTGATAATTTTATCGACACGTCGATCAGCTTTTTTACTGCATTTATATTGGGTGGGTTAATTGGTTTTGAACGGCAGTATCGACAACGAACAGCAGGTCTACGCACCAATGTGTTGGTGGCATTAGGTGCGGCGATTTTTGTGGATATTGCAGTATCCTTAAATGGTGCTGATGGGGCAGTTCGTGTCATTGCTTATGTTGTTTCAGGGATTGGTTTCTTGGGTGCAGGTGTCATTATGCGTCAAGAAGGCAATATTCATGGCTTAAACACCGCAGCCACCTTATGGTGTTCTGCAGCTGTCGGTGCTGCAGCGGGTGCTGATCTTATCTTAGAGGCGATTTTAGCCACGATATTTATTTTGGCAGCCAATACCTTGTTGCGTCCTATTGTTCAAGTGATCGATCGTCGTCCATTGGATGAAGAAGCTGAACTATTAAACGTGATTTATATTATTTGTGATCGTCAATATAGTAAGCAAGTGATGGAGCAGATTAATATCACCTTGATTAAATATAATTATCCTCCTAAAGATATTGAAGTTGAACCTTTTGGTGATTTGGATGTTGAAATTGAAGTAACATTAATTGCTAGCTCGATTGATACGATTGATATTAAAAATATCATTGAGCACTTTAATAATTTACCTCAAGTTCGACATGCATATTGGGATAAAAATATTTCTACTTAAGCGATAATCAACGGGTATCAGGTCTTTGATTAAAGTAAATGAAGGTTTTGGCTGCTTTTAATGATGAAAGCAGCCAAAACCTTTTTTATTGAGACTCGATATGGAGTGAATACTTTAGAGGTTATTTATTGGCTTGCTGGTGATTGTTGAGTGCGGCGGTAAACAAAGATCGAGATGATTAAAACCAACAAAGCAGAGGGGATCGCAATACTCAAACCTGCCCAAGCAGAGTGATAATATTCGATTAATTGTCCAGTAGATGCGGCGCCAACTGCCACACCAATATTTAATGCGGCGAGTAACCAAGTCAATGCTTCTGTGAGTTTCTGCGCAGCAACTTGTTGTTCTAAGATGCTCATGAGCGTAATCATTGTTGGTGCAAAAAATATCCCCAATAGAGCAACCACAACACTAAGCATATAAACATGACTTACCCATAAAAATCCTAAACTCATGATTGCTGTTCCCAAACTACTCCACAACAGTAGAGTTTGTAGTGAGCGTTTAAAAGCAATCGCGCCAAAAGCAAGTCCAGCTAAGCAAGAACTTAATGCATAAGCGGAAAGGACTAAACTGGCCGATAAAGGTGAGTTTTGTTGTTCAGCAAATGCAACACTGGCTACATCGATAATACCGACCATAAACCCAAGGGCAATCATACATGCCGCCAATAATTGCACATTCGGGAGTGCGATAACCGAGTGATGTTTCGCAGATTCACCAGTAAAGTTGGCTGTCTTAGTCAGCTCTGGCTGTGTCTTTTTTTCAAGAATAAAGCATGTTACCCCTATACCCAACAACAACGCTGCGGTCATTAAACTTGCAGGTGTATAAAGCACACCAATGCCTACCGATAATGGTGGGCCAATAATAAAAGTTAGCTCATCTAAGACACTTTCAAAGGAATATGCAGTGCGTAATTGGGGTTGATCACGATAAAGCGCTGACCAACGAGCACGAACCATTGCAGACATGCTTGGAATAAAGCCAGCCAATATAGCAAAAAGTACTAAACTCCAAAATGGCCAATAGAGATAAGCACTTATCGATAAGCCACACAGTCCAATAATGCAGATGAGAGC
>NZ_BBRX01000136.1 GCF_000829675.1 Acinetobacter rudis | reverse complement strand
CACCGCCATACATGCCCAGCTGCCCAACACTTTGCAAACTCCATGCTTGGTCAATTAACAGCAGTTTTCCAAGTCCAAAACCTGAAACCATCGCCAATGAGGATAAGAAAGCCATGGCCAATAAGCGCACTGAACCTGCACGTTTGATAAAGTTTTTTAAACTCGCAGTCGTCTGACTTTGATTAGACCCAGTCGATGATACGGCGGTATTGACTAAAGTCACAGCAGGTTCCTTCCACGTCAGTAGAAGTGCTAAACTACAAAGTACGATGGCCATAGGCAGTAAAGCGCCCACACTGATGCCAAACTGGCCCACCAAAATCATCACTCCTGCCCCACCCAAGAAGAAGCCGACCATCGTGCCACCCACTTGAATGATGTTGGCACGCACCAAATCTTTGCCTGAAAAAAGTTCTGCAGCGAGTCCATCTGTCGCGATATCTTGTGTAGCACTGGCAACGGAAGCGATGAGCATCAGTAGAATGATCAGCAAAGTCTTATCTTGTTCAATGCCAAGCCACCACAGCAAAGTCAATGTCAGAAAGATCAGTGACTGCATCGGTACTAACCAGCTACGACGTCGACCAAAACGAGTATTTGAGTAATTATCGACAACCGAAGCCCACAGAAACTTTAAAATCCAAGGTAAGCCGACTAAAGGAAGAAAAATTAAATTTTCTAAGGATGCGCCTTGGTTTTTTAAAATACTCGGCAACGCATCCATCGCTATGCCCAAAGGCAAGCCTTGTGAGATATACAGTAAAGCGAGCATCAACCAAAGACGCATTTTTGCCAAATTAAACATCAGCCTCGCCCTCAACTTTTTCTATTTTGCTGCCCTGAGCTGGGGTGAAAAACATCAATTGACCTGCTTCATGTACCTCAAGTCGATGCCATGTATTTTGAGGAACAACAATAACCTCACCCGCCTGCAACATCACACTTTGGATATTTTGAAATTGACCATCGCAATAACTTAATAAAATTTTTCCTGACAGCAACAACAATGTTTCATCGCCTTTCGGGTGCTTTTCCCAGTAGTGTCCGTGTAAGGCTTGTGTACTCTCAAAATCTTTAAGACCGATAATCCAGTCAGCTTGACTACGCGCTTTATTATGGATGGACTCGATCGTGGTCTTAAAGTTCTCTACGTGTAAGCCAATTAAATGTGCTTGCATTTTAAAGGGTTGAAATGCTTGATTTGTCATCGATTTTAGCCTCTATGCATTCTTTGTTACTTTGCAATACGTCATCATTTGCAAGATTAAATTTATCAATATCAAGTGTTTTATAAGCTCATGTTTTTAAAGCCTTCTCATAGAGGGCTTTAAAACACGATAGATTCATTAGAATTTGGCATGAAGCATCAACATGGCCGAACGTGGTTCTCCATAACGGTTATTCCAGTTCACGCCTGAAAGACTTTGGTAATAACGACGATCAAATAAATTTTTGACGAAAAGAGAAGCTTCAAGATTTGGACTGATGTGATAACCCACTTTAGTGTCCATAACGCTATAACCACTTTGATGTAGAGTGACCCCTCCCGATGTAACGCTAAAGTCACTTTGTGCACGTAAGCCTAAGCCTAGATCCAATTTTTCATTTACAACTGCTGGCGTGTAGTTCAGCCAAAGATTAAACATATGTTTAGGGACAAAACTACTAAATGACTGGCCTTCTGACTTGGCATCACGTAAGTATTTGCTGTGATTATTGCTATAACTGGCGGTCATCGACAGATCTGAACGGATTTGCCCTTTCGCTTCAAACTCAAAACCACGGCTACGAACCTTACCATCTGCAATATAACAATGATTATCGAGTTGTGATGCGCAGGGATGTGCAGGATCTTCCTGTGCGCGATCTTCTTGGATAATTTGATAAACTGCAGCATTAAGGTTTAAACGACCATCTAATAAATCCGCTTTAACACCCGCTTCAAAATTATTGCCACGAATCGGATCAATTAAATTACCATCGGCATCTTTTTGTTTTTGAGGCTGAAAGATTTGTGAATAACTGACATAGCCATTCCATGTCGGATTGAATGTCCAGATGAGACCGGTATAGGGTGTAAACTCATTGTTTAGTTCGATTGTTTT
>NZ_BBRX01000137.1 GCF_000829675.1 Acinetobacter rudis | reverse complement strand
GTGGTGCTTACTTCTTAGAAGGCTTAAAAGATCTACAAAGTCGTCATCCAGAAATTGGTGATGTTGATGGTCTTGGTCTGGCTTTACGTGCAGAAATCTGTCAAACAGATGGCTTTACACCAAACAAAGAACTGTTAGACAAGATGGTTGATATCGGTTTATCAGGTACTTTGGAATATCAAGGTCAGAAGTGTGGTCTAGTCTTGGATGTTGGTGGTTACTATAAGAACGTAATTACTTTTGCACCATCACTTGAAATTAGCCGTGCTGAAATTGATCAGGCCTTGGTATTGCTTGAGCAATTATTATTGCGTGCTAAACGTGAGCTTTAATGGTTGATAATGAATACGTTTCGTAATCAATTAGAACCGCAAAGTCTGGTGGATGCTTTTTTAAAGCATCCACCAGCCACGTTTCAATTACATTCTGAATATGCTGGCGAGCATTTTTTTTCAACACATTTTGATTTGTTGACCACACTTGAGGCTCCTTTACGTCAGCGTTTGCTCAAGAGTCCTGGATATCGCTATTGGTCTAAGTTCCTGCAACGGCCTACAGGTTTTTTGGGAACGACAGTAACTGAGTACTCGATTATCGCGCATGGGAAGCGTGTTGAGCAGGTGGTTGAGGGTTTAAGTGTGGCAATGCAGACACAAGACCTCACCATTATTAAAGACTTACCAATAGATTCACCGTTGTTAAGTGCAGAAGACAATCATTACAGTCAACAATTGATTGAGTATGCAAGCCAGCAAGGTTTCCTCTCAGTGGAGGGGCAAGCTTTGGCGTATGTGCCAATAGATTTTCAAGATCAGGCAGACTATCTCTCACGCTTATCGAAAAGCCGAAGAAAAAACCTGAAACGGAAACTTCGCAGTTTGGATCAGCTTGATGTTGAGGTGGTGGAAACGGGGGATATTCGTTTTCATGATGCAGCATTTCGAGCAAGCTTATATGCTTTATATCTCGAAGTTTATCAACAAAGTGAGATTCACTTTGATTTACTGACAGCAGAGTTTTTTGATGAGATCTTACAAGACCAACAGGCACAGGGTCGGATCTTTTTTTATCGTTATCAGCAACAGTTAGTGGGCTTTAATATCTGTTATATCCATCAAAATAATTTGGTTGATAAGTATATTGGCTTCAACTATGACTTGGCTTTGCAGTTTAATCTGTATTTTGTCAGTTGGTTTGTTAACTTAGATTATGCCAAACAACAGCGCTTAAACTTTTATATTGCGGGTTGGACTGATCCTGAAGTTAAATCTCAGCTCGGTGCACAGTTTACTTTTACTCGTCATTTGGTTTGGATTAGACAACCTGTTTTACGTTTTATCTTGGCAAAGTTTAAACATAAGTTTGAATCAGATGCGCATTGGCATCAACAAAAAGTGGAGTAGGGAATATGCTACAGGCCGCAAAACGTCAGGCATGGGTATTAAATTTTGATGATTCAGCAGGTCAGCCACAGCATAGTGCTCAACTTGAGCTACAAGACTGGCAGGAAGACATCCGCTTTTCTTGTAACTGGAAAACCTTTAGACAGTTTTCAAATTTACTTGAACAACAACTGCCTACGGCCTCAGAGCTGGGCTGTGTATTATTAGGCAGTGGCGATTACCATCATGTGACTCAAGCTTTGTTATCTCGTTTAGATCCAAAGCAACCGATACATTTGATCGTATGTGATAATCATCCAGATAATATGCGTTACCCTTTGGGAATTCATTGTGGATCTTGGGTTTATTGGGCCAGCCGCTTGCCTCAAGTCGCACGGATCGATGTTATTGGGATTAGTTCGGCAGATATTAGTGTTGCCCATGCTTGGGAAAACCATTGTTTACCCTTGATTCGTGGAAAGTTGCATTATTGGAGTGTGAAACAATCTGCAGCATGGACACGCTGGGTCGGGGCTAAAGCCGCTTGGCATGGATATGAAGACCCGAATCAGCTGATGCAGGACTTTATTGGGCAGTTGGATCATGATTTACCTATTTATTTGTCTATAGATAAAGATGTATTTTCGCAGCAGGTGGTACAAACCAACTGGGA
>NZ_BBRX01000138.1 GCF_000829675.1 Acinetobacter rudis | reverse complement strand
GGATGTCAACTTGGGTCGATTTGACTAGAGGGTATTACCACATAGATCTTTGGTTCCAGTTGGATAGGCAAATTTATATTTTGAACGATCTGTGATGAGCTCAATACCAACTTGCTGATTAAGAATTGGGTCGTTGGGAGATATATCTAATACTGTTGAATGTAGGATAAAACCAATATTTTTTAATGTACTTTGATAATTATATACATATCCCTGATTCACCCCATTTACGATTAAACCAAATTGTTTTGAGTTCTGGTTGAAATATACCCCTATTCGATAATCATTTGTTAATGGAAGATTAGGATGTATATATGGTGTGGTGGTTATTGGATTTGTTGACGTGATTTCACCGTTGTTAACGGTATATAAACCGCCAGTAGTAATACTACTAAATCGTGACATTTCAGGATAAGGACTAATATTACTAAGTCCTGTATGTAATTGCATCATTGTTACGAATACAGATTTATTGACTGAGTCTTGACTAACAATGGTAATACCTGTTTCTACTTGTCCTGTAGCTATGGGTTTACTGGTGGGGAATTTCGTGAGTTTAAACTCTACAGCGATGATTCCTGTTGTGGGTATAAGCATATTCCCAGTTAAGTTACCGTTAGCATAGTGGGTGAGGTTAGTTGAATTGGCTGCTGAAAAGTTTTGCGAGGTTTTTTTTGAAAGGATTGCTGAAGTAAAACTTTGCTGATCCTTTGATTGATAAGGCTCTCCATATAGTACACTCAATTGGCTTGCATTTGCATCAAAATCATAGCTACAAGCAGCCCATGTTCCAAAACTCAAGGTACATAGACTCAAACATAATCCAATTTTTTTCATCATGTTATCCTTATTTTATTTTAAATATGCACTATATAAATAAAACATTTGAATAAGTTATTTTTCAGATAAAAGGTAAACGATTTTGTTGTGTGATGGCTTGTGCTTTTTTTTAATAAGGGTTCATAGCTTTGACAAGATTTTGCTTAAAAAATTATCGAATAATTTAATTATGTAATACAAGTACATCCGATGAAATGCTGGTTTTTTGACTATTTAGACCACATTTCTTGGTTTACATGTGCTTGTTTATTAGTTTTACTGTTCTAGTATGGAGTGACTTGGCAAATAAATTTGTTATGTAGATTTTTATCAAATATACATATTGCAGTAGGCCAAACAGATGGAGTTTCTACTCAAGTATTGACGACTTTATAGGGAGTATAAGGTACTGTGAAAACAAAATTAACAACTTTAAAAAGAGCATTGACTGGTTTGTGTGGGCTGTACTGTAGTTGGGCAGTTGCCTCTTCATCTTTAGTTGAACTGGATGATACACAGTTATCTGCAACACAGGGGCAAGCCTTACTGAGCCTTTCTTATATTTCCCCTCATGATCAATATAATTTAGAAACGCGCCGTGCAGGCGGAGACAGTTCAATTGGTTTTTATAAACTGGGTTTAGAGGCCAATGTAGAAATAAATGCCAATGTTCGTAAATTACAGCTGGGCTGTGGTGGGTTAAATGGTATTAACGGCTGTGATATCGATATCGATAATCTAGCCTTAAGCGGTTTAAAAACAGATGCCAATGGTAATATGCTTCCCATGACCAGTGACGAACGAGCAGCATCTTCTGCTCAGTTAAGTAATCCTTTTATTGAGTTCGCGATTAAGTCTCCAGATCAGGCATCGTTACGAGAAGTGGTTGGACTACGTTTAAGCGCTGAGAAAGTGGTTGGCTTGTTGACAGCAGGTACAAATAACACAGAAGCCAATGGTATCAATAGTTTATCTGGTTATCTCAAAATCAACGGTTATGGAAACGCAAAGACTTCTGCAGGAGTCTTTGGCTTAAAACCTGGAGAGGTGGTAAATACAGTTGCTGATACTGCCTTTTTGGGTTGTACTAGTGGCTGTGATAAAAATGCAGGGCTTACGGCAGGGTATGGTAATGCTAAAAATACCGGCTTAAAAATTCCAGCGATGACAGCACCTTTTCAGATCAATAATGCAGTGGTCAGTGGTACACGGATGACAGCAGC
>NZ_BBRX01000139.1 GCF_000829675.1 Acinetobacter rudis | reverse complement strand
ACGTTCTCGATCTGAGGAAGGTTTTGACGAGTTAGAGCATGAGGATGTGACAGAGGTTAGCTTTGAGGAAGCTTATTCACTTGTCCAAGAATATTTTGAATCATTGCCTTGGGAGCATTTTGATTGCAAGTAGAAGCATTTAATTTTCAAGGACAGCGATTTACTAATTTAGATGTAATTAAAAAAGTTCACTATGAAAATTTTTCCATTTTTTTAGTAATAGATGGTTTCAAACAAGATGAAGCTGTTCTAACTAGACAGCATATTGAACAGTTTGTTGAGGAGCTATTTCGTATAGTTACATCTTCTACAGGCTATTCTCAGTTTATGAGCTTTTTAAAACAATTAGATAAAGGTTTTAATGCTTCTGTTAGTTTTTTATGGTTAGAAAAAGATAAATGTCATGTTGGTTTTTGCGGAGATTGCCGTGTCTACTTAAATGGTAATTTAAAGACCGTAGATCATACTCATGCTTGGAAAATGTGTTCAAGAAAGATTATGAATCCTAATGTAATTGGAGAGTTATGTATTACTCATCCATATCAAAATGTCCTTAGTAAAACTATAAAAGACCATGAATGTGAAATAATTGATTTTGATTTACAGTCAGGAGATGAAATTTTTATTATTACTGATGGAGGATGGCAGCATCTACATCAAAAAATAATAAATAAAGAGTGTAATCCAATTGAATTATGTAATGAAATTTTTAATGACAATGCTAGTGGGTATTACATCAAAATATAGTTTTTAGTATTTTCTAATTATAAAGTTCCTCTACAATTAACATAATACACCTTATGCGAAATAGGTTTTATTATGTATGTTAAATCAAGCACTTAAGCTGTATTGAAAAACCTTGACCTACCGATCAGGGCTTTTTTGTCTTTTTTCACCGTTCCACGCCTATTTATTAAACAAAGTTCCACGGCTTTAATTAGTTGAAGCGAATAATCTTCAAATGGATCAAGGTAAGAAAAATCGACTGAAAAAACCTCTTTTCGGCTGCTCCGGTTCTAAGTGCTCCGGTACTGGAATGCGCTTATTTTCACTCGTATCAGGTTCTTTCTGCGGCATGGCGATAACTTCTTCTTCGTCCTCTGTAATCTGCTCCGCCTGAGTAGGTTCAGGGTCGATAGACGTAGGGATATGAGGCTTTGGGGCCTCTAATAAGCGTTGCATAGCTTCAATTTGTTCTTGATAGAAAGATTCACGTTCTAATGATTGATTCTCTCTAAGTAAAGCTTGATTCAATTGTTTTTCAAGTATGTCAACTTGTCGTTTTAATAAGTCAACTTCAGTCAAGTTTTGACTGTTAGTTGATTGACTCTGATTGACATTGGATGTTTTATTTTGAGGTTCTCCAAATACTCTTAAAGCTTCTGAAAAGTCAATTAACCCATCAGAACCTTTTGATAAATTTCCTTTATTTATATGGGCATATATAGCTTGTCTTGAATATCCATACAGCTTAGCTAATTCCGAAACTGATAATTTTTTCATATTGTAAACTGGGGTTAAATTGAGTTAATACTTTACTGTTAATTTGACAATGTCAATTTACAAACCTATTTAAATCCTAATTCTTTTAGATATGGAGAGTATTCTTTAATTTTTCTAGGATCTGTTAAGTCTCTAGAGATTCTAATTATAAAGTCATCATAGCTTTCACCAGCTTTACTATATTTTGATGCGAATGTGGGTTCATACGCTAACTTACCTGAGAACAAAAGAATCTGTTTATCTGTCAATTGGCCAATCAGTTCTAACTGTTCATTGCTTGTTTTAGAAATATTTTTAACAGATATCTTTGGCTTAAATGAAAAACTATAGCCTGAGATTGATCGTCCAGTTTTACGCTGTTCAGACTTAAC
>NZ_BBRX01000140.1 GCF_000829675.1 Acinetobacter rudis | reverse complement strand
CGTTACAGGTCAGACTGAGGCAGGTGCGACTGTTAAGGCGATGGTGAATGGTAAAGTTGTGGGTTCTGCTGTTGCAGGAGCGGATGGCAAATATAGCTTAAGCTTAGATAAAGCTTATCTGAACGGTGAGAAGATCGAGATCACAGCGGCGGATCAAGCAGGCAATGCCATAACCCAAAAACTGTATGCACCGATAGCAGATTTGGCCAATAGTAATGCTCATTTTGAACTCGAAGAAGCATATCAAATAGAGTGGAATACTCAGCAAGTTTCTATTCAGAACGAACAAAATTACTCAAGTTTATCTAAAACTATTCAATTTGAAGTTACGGGTGATAATGGATCAGTTGTTCTTAATTTATCAAATAGTTCTTATAGTATACATGGCAGTTATTATTTCAAACTTTCAGGCCCTGGAATGGATAGCTCTAGTTCGGGAGGTATTTCAAGTATAGGTTCTGGTTATGACTCTAAAGTTATTGGTAGTGGTCTCAAAGCAGGACACTATACTTTAACTGTACAGGTTAATTCTCCAAGTACATTAATTGAGTTGGATATTACTCAAAATATTCAGGTTGAAGAAAAAATATTTGATGGGTATCAGCAAGTTTCGGGTAACGTATTTGCTGATGACTCTGGCCAAATTAAGACACCTGAAAACTATATGCTACAGGTTGGTAAGCAAAAAATTATTTATCAGTCAGGTATAGCGAATGCTGAACCTATTATTCATCAGACTGAACATGGAACATTGACTTTAAATGCAGATGGATCTTATCGATACCAATCGAAATGGACTGAACAGGGTACAGCAGCTAAAGGTTTAAATGATCAATTAAATATTAAGATAAGTAGTTTAGATGGCAGTAACAGTATCGATTATGCTCTTAAGGTCACTACTGATATTACACCGCCGATTGCTGGTGAAATTATTTTTACTGATTTTAATGATAGTGGTATTTCCGATACAGACTTTATCACTAACGACCAAGAGTTTAGTATAGATATTCAAGGTAATGAACAAGGCTCTTTTGTAGAGTACCAATACTCTACAGATCAAGGTCAGACTTGGTCACTTTTTGAAAAAGAGATGTGGTCTTATTTTGAAGAGGGTCAGTATAGCTTCAGAGCGAAAGTAACTGATGCAGTGGGTAATGAAAGCTATACTGCAGAAAAACAAGTCACTGTGGATATAACTGGGCCAGATTTACAAAATCTCTTTAGTTATGATGTGCAGACTGATCACATTGTTCTTAATCCGCCAGAAGAAAGCTATCAATTGACTCAATGGATTGCTGGCCAATGGGTTGAGGTAGATATTAAAGCACCTTTAGCTTGGACCGACTCCTCTCAATACAAAGTTACGGCAACAGACTTTACAGGGAATACAACTGAACAGATTATTCATATTGCCCAAATATCTGGAACTTTTAAACCTGAGAATAGTGCGCAGATTAATATTATTAAAGGTTCAGAAGAAGATGATTATCTTTATGGC
>NZ_BBRX01000141.1 GCF_000829675.1 Acinetobacter rudis | reverse complement strand
TAAAGATCGCAACTTGGTTTTTGACTCAGTTTTAGAATTTTGCAATAGTATTGGCATTCATACATTGGATTTAAGAGTCGCTTTTTCAAATAAATATGAATTATTTTTCGATCCCGTTCATACTAATGCTATGGGCTCAATCGAGGTTGCTAAATATCTCTATGAACATCTTGAACCAAGATTTATTAAATATAAATTAGAGAGCCCTAGACTCACACAAAAACACTTATTGGAAAGTTTGGCTCTAACTAAGTCAGCAGTCTGGTTAGATGAAATTCTCCTTCCAGCCCAAAGCAACCAAAAAATAACTATAAGTTTTGAAATAGATTGCCCTTCTGATGTAAGTAGAGATAACTGTGCATTATTTATTGTTGATTATGATCAACAAGACTTAGAATATGATCAAACCAAACTTTCCTACTCAAGTGCTGTTGGATGGTACAAATATATTTTAACTAAAACTAACTGTAAATATAGAATTTCATATACATTCAATGTACCAGCTGGAATACCAAAGATTAAAATTGGATTCCAGTCTTGGTATACAAATGCTGAAATAAAACTTACAGATGTACAGGTTTATATTCAAGAACTTGGTTAGTAATTGCCTTATAAAGATGAATTCAGAAATGAACTTATCTTCATCGCCCAGTGTTTATTACCTTCTATCGCTTTTGGATGAATACCATCACGTAAATAGTATGTATAGTTATAGCGATTTACACCGCTATTGCTGTACATATCAAATGCTGGTACATGATATCTTTCTGCTACATCCAAAATTGCTTGCTGATACTCCTTTAAATATCCATTTGAAGTTGCAATATCGTCAGAATTATCCGATGCTCCACTAGTTGTAGTTCTTAATCGATATGACATACCAATCAAAACTATCTGAATATGCGGATATTTTAATTGAATCTCCTCAACTGAGTAACACATAGCACCTTTGAATGTCATTCCATTTGGGTCTGCAACTAACTCTGTGCCGACAGGATTTCCTGTCCAATCATTTGTACCAAATGCAATAACCAGAATATCGACTTTGCTCCAATCTAGATTTGCCATCGCGTTAGCCTGCGGTGTATTGTCATCATTCTTATTATCCCGAGTCCATTCTGCACCTGCTATAAGGCTAGAATAATCGTTCGTATTTATGCACTTAGCAATATTATATAAACACTGCTTATCATATCCATCTGGGCTTGAGGTATAACGACCTGCTCTACAACCACCAAAACCAAACTTATGAATAGTAGCACCATTCATATTGCCAATACGCTCTGGATAATCACCTTGCTCTACAATTGAGTCGCCAAGAAAAGCTATTGTTTTCCCTGAGAGTGAAGACATACCAGCACTAGAAGTAGGACCACTCCATTCACTCCAAACCCTAACACCACCTACC
>NZ_BBRX01000142.1 GCF_000829675.1 Acinetobacter rudis | reverse complement strand
AGTAGGTGGTGTTAGGGTTTGGAGTGAATGGAGTGGTCCTACTTCTAGTGCTGGTATGTCTTCACTCTCAGGGAAAACAATAGCTTTTCTTGGTGACTCAATTGTAGAGCAAGGTGATTATCCAGAGCGTATTGGCAATATGCATGGTGCAACTATTCATAAGTTTGGTTTTGGTGGTTGTAGGGCAGGTCGTTATACCTCAAGCCCAGATGGATATGATAAGCAGTGTTTATATAATATTGCTAAGTGCATAAATACGAACGATTATTCTAGCCTTATAGCAGGTGCAGAATGGACTCGGGATAATAAGAATGATGACAATACCCCACAGGCCAATGCTATGGCAAAGCTAGACTGGAACAAAGTAGATATTCTGGTAATTGCATTTGGTACAAATGATTGGACAGGAAACCCCATAGGAACTGAGCTAACTTCTGATGCATCTGGTGCTACTTTTAAGGGGGCTATGTGTTACACGATTGAACAGATTCAATCCAAATATCCGCATTTACAGATCATACTTATTGGTATGTCGTTCCGTTTACGCACTACAACCTCTACTCCAAGTGACAATTCTGACGATGTCTCCACAATTAATGGATATTTGAATGAATATCAAAAAGCTATTTTAGAGGTAGCTGAAAATTATCATATACCAGCATTTGATATGTATAGAAATAGTGGTGTAAATCGCTACAACTATACATATTATTTGCGTGATGGTATTCATCCAAAAGCGCTAGAAGGTAATAAACATTGGGCGATGAAGATAGGTTCATTTCTGAATTCATCTTTATAATGCAATTACTAATCAAGTTCTTGAATATAAACCTGTATATCTGTAAGTTTTATTTCAGCATTTGTATACCAAGACTGGAATCCAATTTTAATTTTTGGTATTCCAGTTGGTACATTGAATGTATACGAAATTCTATATTTACAGTTTGTTTTAGTTAAAATATATTTGTACCATCCAACAGCACTTGAATAGGAAAGTTTGGTTTGATCGTATTCTAAGTCTTGTTGTTCATAATCAACAATAAATAATGCACAGTTATCTCTACTTATATCAGAGGGGCAATCAATCTCAAAACTTATAGTTATTTTTTGGTTGGTTTGGGCTTGGAGGAGAATTTCATCTAACCAGACTGCTGACTTAGTTAGAGCCAAACTTGTCAATAAGTGTTTTTGTGTGAGTCTAGGGCTCTCTAATTTATATTTATTAAATCTTGGTTCAAGATGTTCATAGAGATATTTAGCAACCTCGATTGAACCCATAGCATTAGTATGAACAGGATCGAAAAATAATTCATATTTATTTGAAAAAGCGACTCTTAAATCCAGTGTATGAATGCCAATACTATTGCAAAATTCTAAAACTGAGTCAAAAACCAAGTTTCGATCTTTG
>NZ_BBRX01000143.1 GCF_000829675.1 Acinetobacter rudis | reverse complement strand
CCGCCTAGCGCCATACCCAAAAATGAACCGAATACGCCCCCTGCCATAAAGGCACTGGCCAGTGTCGCACGCATTTCTCTGGGAAAAATCGCCACCACAACAGCGATCCCCACACTGCCATAGGCAGCCTCACCTACTCCAACCATAAACCGAGCAATCAACATATGTTGATAGTTGTCAGCCAAGGCACAGCCCAGCGTTGCTAAACTCCACAAACCTGCCATCAAAGCCAGACTTTCAACACGCCCAAAACGGTCCGCGAGTAAGGACAAAGGCAAAGTCAATAAACCAACCATGAGGGCAACGATGCCACTGAGTAAACCTAACTGACTATCACTGAGTAACCATTCTTGCTTAAGCAGTGGAAATACAGCATTTAACACTTGGCGCGACATATAGTCCGAAATCAATAAACCAAAGGTTAAAGCAAAAACAATCCAAGCATAAAGACGAGGAATACCCATCGAAGTATCTACAACACCACCCGTATGATCTTCATAATTATTAATATGCATACGACCTCCTTGTGTTTTTTATTTGGACGCTGAGCATCGACGTAACCGAGTTTTAAAATGCGGTCACGCCAGATCTAAACGTTTAATTTAACTTCCTTTTAAATAGATCTACTATTTACGCTGTGGTACACCTTTTTGCCCAACTTGACGATTTGGCGCCATTCCATTGGCCAGCAAAGTTTCTTCAATACTGTTGTATTGCACACCAATACGATAAATTTCACGAGCTTCTTGACCATTCGCCACTTCACGCCCTAACTCATGTGCAATACGTACAGTTTGTTTAATTTGTTCTACCGAAGAGAAGCGCTTCCCCTGATGATCGATAATCGTATCTTCATTACCAACACGTGCATGCAGACCCATCGCCATAGACATGGTGTTAAACGGCAGTACATTTTTCAGCAGTGATTCTGAAGTTAAGGTACAACCATCAGGGACACGATGAATAAAG
>NZ_BBRX01000144.1 GCF_000829675.1 Acinetobacter rudis | reverse complement strand
AAGCTTTACAATATCTTGATCGTGTCGGCCTGATTGCACACAAAGATAAATTTCCAGGACAGCTCTCTGGTGGTCAACAACAGCGTGTGGCAATAGCACGTGGACTATGCATGGACCCTGTATGTATGCTTTTTGATGAGCCCACTTCTGCTCTTGACCCTGAAATGGTGGGTGAGGTCCTTGATGTGATGACGCAACTTGCCAGAGAAGGAATGACCATGATGTGTGTTACCCATGAGATGGGTTTTGCCCGTAAAGTCTCTAATCGCATCATCTTCATGGATCAAGGTAAAATACTCGAAGACTGTTCTACACGAGATTTTTTTGAACACAGTGAAGATCGACATGAACGAACAAAATACTTTTTAGAAAAGATCTCAATAGCGCACTAACCTTTAGTGCAGACATCTCTTGAATCGAGGTTCAAGAGATGTAAAACCCATCGAGACTAAAATTTACCTTCATTTAATCACTGTAAGCTGCAAAGTTCACTTCGTTCAGTTCCTAAATAGAGCCTTTTATCCGTTTTTCTTCAGCTAAATGACTTCTTCGAAGTTTACGATAGAGATCAACTTCATATTTTTATTGGTTTTTTAAAGTATATTCTGGATTACAGTTTTTTATTTTTCTTTTAGCATTATTAGAACTTTGTCTAATATAACATCAGGCTGTAGCATATTTTTTATCTTTTGAGCTTATGGCTTGCCACAAAAATCTTTAGCACTTTTAACGTGCTAATCCATTGATGTGTCACTCCTCTAAAAACAATGAAAAATAATTTACTA
>NZ_BBRX01000145.1 GCF_000829675.1 Acinetobacter rudis | reverse complement strand
ACAGAAGATATATAACGACCCTAAGGTGAATCGGATTCTGAGAACCAAGCTAATCAGGCAGGTTAAAGATGAGATGCAAGGGTATGAGCTTCAGCTTCTCGATATTCAATTAAAGCAGCTTGAAATTGAGCGGATTAAAACAGGTGATGGGGACGGCGCTGATGATCCAACACCAGTCAAAGTAACTATTCAAGTTGTAGACGCGAGTAAAGATGATGCCGAATATCAACCCGACACTGAATGTGCCTCAGGCGAGGTTTCTACAACTTCCGAATAAGTTTCGTGCCTTTGTTGCTGGTTTTGGTAGTGGTAAGACTTGGGTCGGGTGTTCAAGCCTCTGCGATAAGTCATGGGAGTTTCCTAAAGTACCTTTGGGTTATTTTGCTCCAACCTATCCACAGATTCGAGATATTTTCTTTCCAACAATTGATGAGGTGGCATTTGACTGGGGCTTAAAGACCAAGATTTACGAATCAAACAAAGAAGTTGATCTTTACTATGGTCGTCAGTATAGAAGCACAATTATTTGTCGATCGATGGAGAAGCCACAAACAATTGTTGGTTTTAAGGTTGGTCATTCCTTAATTGATGAACTTGATGTCATGAATAAGGATAAGGCTCAACAGGCATGGCGGAAGATTATTGCGCGGATGCGTGTGAATCATCCTGGTCTTTTAAATGGTATCGACGTTGCGACAACACCTGAGGGCTTTAAGTTTACTTATGAGCAGTTCGTGAAAGAGGCAAACTCAACACCAGCAAAA
>NZ_BBRX01000146.1 GCF_000829675.1 Acinetobacter rudis | reverse complement strand
GAGAATTTTTCATGAGATGTTTTATTGTATAGATAAAAATTATCAATACACCCATCAATAATAGGACTACTACAAACTGTTAAGTCAATATTGAACGAAGTACATAGTGTTTTTAAAGTTGAGTAAACATTGCAAATTTGATTAATCTTCTCAGGCACATCTGTTTTATCGCGCTCACTCTTATGATCTATGCCCTGTAAATTGGAGTAATGTTTGCTTTGGTTCCATAGACCTCCTTTTAATTCAAGACATAACCCATCATTGGTGGGAATAAAACAAATTATATGAGTGGGTTTGAATGGAATAATTTTATTAATAACTGTATTAAGTATATTTAAACTAGTAGAACCAGATACTCCAGAGTTAATAAAGCTAAGATCATATCCATTTAACCCAAAAGTCTTGCCTAATACAGAACAAAAACGGCTATTTGATTCGCAATAAATATTCTCAACAAAAGATCCACCCAAGATGAAGGCTTTATTTTTTGATTCAATAGCAACCTCTGCTGATAGAAAATTATCCCTGTTTGTATGTTCAAAATAATTTTCACTAACAAGAGTTGGACGAATTTTTAAATAATCTTCTGGAGGTGTATGTATGCGAGTAATTGCAGATCTTTCTTTAAGCCGTATGTAACGTTTCATAAAATATGTTTTAAATCATGTGTTTTAAACAATATGTTAGCTTACTATTTTTTTAGCTCTTTTTCTATTCTAATTCCTATTATGAGTATTTTAAGCTAGGAATGAGCAGT
>NZ_BBRX01000147.1 GCF_000829675.1 Acinetobacter rudis | reverse complement strand
CCAACTAAATTAGTTACGAGGTCAAGCGGTAATAGTCCACCCGTCACACCACCGAGTAAGTTGGATACTAGATCAATAGATAGTAAACCTTTAGTTAAACCACCAACAATATCAGCTACTAAAGCGATTGGTAATGCGCCATTAACAAGGCCATTTAATAAAATAACAATGTTATTGCCTAATAGACCATGTGAAACTTTGTCCACAACATCTGTTAAGTTATCGACTAAATTGTCTACTGTATTGGTAACTCCCCCAACAAGGTCATTTACAACTTTAAGCGAAATTTGAGCGCCTAAACTTTTTAAAATATTTTCTAGTAAATTGGTTGTTGTACCCACCAAGCCATCGACTGTATTCGTTAACTGATCAGTGAGGTTATCTACAGCATTCGTTGTCGATAAAACAACTGAATTTAGGCTATTTAAAAGATTTGAGACTAATTCTACAGGTAACTTATGAGTAACCAATTGGTCCACAAGTCCCGAGGTTAATTCGGTGCTTAACTTATTATTCAGTGTATTACTTAATAAATTGGTCACGACTGAACTTGAAACACTCCCTTTAGATAAACTAGAACTCAGTTTATCTACAAGTTTTAAGTCAATACGCCCGCTTCTTAATCCTGCCAAGGTATCCTTTACAACGCTATTTTTAACCCCAAGCTTCAACAATTGATTGGTTGTTTTAGAAAAGTTAATACTATCTGCCAATGTATAAC
>NZ_BBRX01000148.1 GCF_000829675.1 Acinetobacter rudis | reverse complement strand
ATAAATTCTACAGATAACCTCTTCATAGTGAAAATGAATTAAAGGTGGGGATCTTTGAGTAAATTTAATGAAATCAATAAAGCTTGATGATGCTGGGTAACTGATTTTGCATATTTTTTACCAAGTTGCTGCATCTTTTGACTGCTGTTATAGGCACTAGGGCCAACATTATAATAAGCTAAAGCTTTAAACCAATGACCTGCTTGCTTGTTATAAATAGATAAAATATAGCTGCCACATTGGATATTGTGGGATTCCTGCCATAAACTGCCTTTACATTGAGATTGCCAATACTTGGGAATGACCTGGGTAAGACCAATTGCACCTGCAGATGATTTTACATTACTTCGATAACTAGACTCTTGCATAATGAGTGCGGCCAATAGAAAGGGTGAAACTTTATATTGGCGTGCTTGCTGGATGATTATGGGGGCGAGTCGGTCTGCTGTGCGATTTGATATATTAAAAGCTCGTTGTAAGCCTTGGGCAAGTTGTTGAGCTGAGTTTAACAGGGAGCGAGCAGGATCATTTTTCTGTGCTAGAGGGGGAGATCGGGCAGGTGGGTTACTGTTGTTCGATGTATGGTTTTGGCTGGAGTTTTTTTGTTGCGGTAAAAGAGTACATGCACTGAGAGCCGTGCATGTCACCATTAA
>NZ_BBRX01000149.1 GCF_000829675.1 Acinetobacter rudis | reverse complement strand
CCTAATAAATGATAATTATTATCAATTCATTTCCCATTTGGTTCAAGATTTTTTAATTGATATTTGTTCATTGCTTTAATTCTGATTTAAAACCAGCTTAAAGACTGATTTTTATTTTAGATTGATGATTGGATAGAGTTTTCAATCAAGGTGAATACATGCAAACTAAGGCATTCACTTTGCATGTATCACACTTCATGTTATGCACTTACTCAGGCTGAGCACTTCTAGACTTGGCAAATACCAATAAAATAATCACAGCGAAGGCAGCGGCAACACCAAATGCAAAGCTCAGGCTATAACCAAATACAGCTGCAATTGCAATGAGTGAGGATGACATAGTCATTTCACCTAAGTCTCTCGCACTTTGTATCGCAGTCATATCTGTTCCTGTTTGCAGGCCTTGTTGAGCAAAACGCATCGCCTGAGTCATCAGTGCCACTGATGCAGCCCCTGAACCAAAACATCCCAAGACAGTAGCCAATAATGCACTGCTAAAAGTGATCTGTTCTATAGCTGATAACATAATCCATAAGCCTGCTGAAAAGATCGTCATAGCCAAACCAAAGATAAAAATTTTACGCGTACCAAAGTATTGAATGAGCCAACCACCACCACCGCAGCCCAATAAAATTGTAACAACACCGC
>NZ_BBRX01000150.1 GCF_000829675.1 Acinetobacter rudis | reverse complement strand
TAACAGCTACAACTTTGTCGCCATCTTCCAAACCTGGGTTCGGTACAGTCCATGAACCATCTTTATCTGTGGTCACAGTTTTTGTCTTACCATCAGGGAAAGTGACTGTCACTTTACTCTCAGGTTCTGCCGTACCTGTGATTGGATCTTTTCCATTGATTGGATCAACAATCGGTGCTGGTGGTGCAACTGCATCAACAATCGCTGTTGTTGGCGGTGAAACGTTACCCGCTTTATCTTCAGCAACCGCTACAACTTTGTCACCATCTTCTAAACCTGGGTTCGGTACAGTCCAAGAACCATCTTTATCTGTGGTCACAGTTTTTGTCTTACCATCAGGGAAAGTCACGGTCACTTTACTTTCAGGTTCTGCTGTACCTGTGATTGGATCTTTACCATTGATTGGATCAACAATTGGCGCTGGTGGTGCAATTGCATCAACAATCGCTGTCGTTGGCGGTGAAACGTTGCCGGCTTTATCTTTAGCAACCGCTACAACTTTATCACCATCTTCCAAACCTGGGTTCGGTACGGTCCATGAACCATCTTTAT
>NZ_BBRX01000151.1 GCF_000829675.1 Acinetobacter rudis | reverse complement strand
GATGCAGAAATTAATGCCGATGGTACTGAAGTAACAGGTAAGGGTGAACCTGGTACTATCGTTGAAATTAAAAATGCTCTTGGTCAAGTAATTGGAACTGGTAAAGTTGATGAAAATGGTAACTTTAAAGTTACAGTTTCACCGGCATTGACTGATGGCAAAAAAGCAGGCGTAACACTTAAAGATCTTGCTGGTAACCTTTCTAAACCAACAGAAGTAATTGGTCTAAAAGATACTATTGCACCTGAAGCACCAACTAATTTAGCAATTACAAAAGATGGTGAAACTGTAAGTGGTCAGGGCGAGCCTAATGCTAAAGTTGTGGTTAAAGACAAAGATGGCAACATTGTTGGTACAGGCATCGTTAAGGAAGATGGTAGTTTTACTGTTGATCTAGATAAGCCTTTTGTTGATGGTGAAAAACTAGTTGTAGTTCTTGAAGATGCTGCTGGAAATGTATCTCCTGAAGGGACTGTTACAGCACCTATAATCGATGACTCTGATTCAGACAGCGACTCTGACACAGCGACAGCGATTCGGACAG